>NZ_JAENHV010000036.1:0-998216 GCF_016620375.1 Pseudomonas sp. LAM2023
GATCCCATCCCGAACTCAGTAGTGAAACGATGCATCGCCGATGGTAGTGTGGGGCTTCCCCATGTGAGAGTAGGTCATCGTCAAGATTCATTTCGCAAAACCCCTATCTGCGCATGCAGGTAGGGGTTTTGTCTTTGCGCCGGCAAAACAAGCGCGATCCCTGTAGGAGCGGCCTTGCGTCGCGATCGGCCGCACAGCGGCCGCCACCCTGCAACCCCGATCTACCTGGCAAACCGCGTCGCCTGTTTCGCGGCTAAAGCCGCTCCTACACCGATCGCGACGCAAGGCCGCTCCTACAGCGCTGGGCAACATTCCGCCAAATCAGCGTGACTTTTCCGTACCGACCTTTCGTCAAGACTTTGATTCGGGGCACTTCTGGCCCTGAGCCAAGCGATGCCAGCGTACCGTGCTGCGCATTTCCGGACTTCCACCGTCCCATCACTTGAGGTAGCAAGCAAGATGGCCAAGGCCGCCGATGTCGTTGTGCAATGCCTGGAAAACGAAGGTGTCGAGTATGTATTCGGTATTCCCGGTGAAGAAAACCTCGACCTGCTGGAATCCCTGCGCAAGTCGAAGATCAAACTGGTACTCACCCGTCACGAGCAGTCCGCAGGTTTCATGGCTGCCACCTACGGTCGCCTGACCGGCAAGACCGGCGTCAGTCTGTCCACCCTCGGCCCCGGCGCCACCAACCTGGTTACCGCCAGCGCCTATGCCTACCTGGGCGGCATGCCGATGATGATGATCACCGGCCAGAAGCCGATCAAGAAGTCCAAGCAGGGCCGTTTCCAGATCATCGACGTGTGCGGCATGATGGACCCCATCACCAAGTACACCCACCAGTTCGCCTCGGCCGACAACATCCCGGCCCGCATGCGCGAAGCCTTCCGCCTGGCTGAAGAAGAAAAACCGGGTGCGGTCCACCTGGAACTGCCAGAAGACATCGCCGCCGAGCAGACCGACAGCCTGCCGATTCCGCCAAGCCTGCACCGCCGCCCGCTGGCCGAGCACAAGGCCATCGAAGCTGCGGTGGAGAAACTGCAGAATGCGCGCAACCCGATCCTGGTGATTGGTGCCGGCGCCAACCGCAAGATGACCGCCAAGGTCCTCAAGCAGCTGATCGACAAGACTGGCATCCCGTTCATCACCACGCAGATGGGTAAAGGTGTAGTCGACGAGCGCCATCCGCGTTTCCTCGGTAACGCTGCGCTTTCTTCGGGTGACTTCGTGCACCGCGCCGTCGAAGCCGCCGACCTGATCGTCAACATCGGCCACGACGTGATCGAGAAGCCGCCATTCTTCATGGTCCGTGGCGGCACCGAGGTCATCCACATCAACTTCCGCTCCGCTGAAGTGGATGCCGTGTACTTCCCGCAGGTGGAAGTGATCGGTGACATCGCCAACGCCGTCTGGCAGATCGGCGAAGCGCTGAGCGACACCTCGCACTGGGACTTCACCCGCCTGATGGCCATCCGTGAAGCCAACGAAGCGCAGATTGCCGAAGGCGCCGACGACAACCGCTTCCCGGTCTACCCGCAGCGCCTGGTGGCCGACATCCGTCGCGTACTGCCGTCCGAAGGCATCGTCGCCCTGGACAACGGCATCTACAAGATCTGGTTCGCCCGCAACTACAAGGCGCACAAGCCCAACACCGTGCTGCTGGACAACGCCCTGGCGACCATGGGCGCCGGCCTGCCATCGGCGATGGCAGCGCACCTGGTGCATCCGGACCGCCCAGTGATCTCGGTGTGCGGCGACGGCGGCTTCATGATGAACAGCCAAGAGCTGGAAACGGCAGTACGCTTAGGGATGCACATCACCGTGGTGATCCTGCGTGACGACGGCTACGGCATGATCCGCTGGAAGCAGGCCAACATGGGCTTCACCGATTTCGGCCTGGACTACGGCAACCCGGACTTCGTCAAGTATGCCGAAGCCTACGGTGCCAACGGCCACCGCGTGGAAAGCGCCGACGGCCTGCTGCCGCTGCTCGAGCACTGCATCAAGACCCCAGGTGTGCACGTGATCGACTGCCCGGTCGACTACAGCGAGAACGACCGCATCCTCAACAGCGAGCTGCGTGAGCGCGCGCTGGCGGTGTAAAACGTAACAGCCCAGTTGCCGCCTATCCGTCAGCCACAGGTATCTGCCGATCCTGTGGCTGCCGGCGGGTGCTAATTAACAACCCCTTCACCCCTTTGGGAAATGTTCACGCTCGGTTCTTCAACCCATGAAGAGCACGACAACATGACCATCGGTTCAACCCACAACCATCCTGCAGACCTCGCCATCGAGCCCTCCCAGCCCATGCAACCGTGGGCCGCGCGTTACCCCAACCCTCCTGATCTCTGCTTTGACTACCGCCGTCTGATCGAACAGGAAAAAGGCGTTGCACGAGCCACTCAGCCAGACCACCGGATTTGCATCGTGGGTGCCGGTATTACCGGGCTGACTGCGGCTCGAGAACTATTGCGTTGCGGCTTCACCCGGATCTCCTTGATCGAGCAGTCGCAGCGTGTTGGCGGGCGTCACCTGACCTTGGTGAATAGCACTGGAACTCACAAGCAGCCGACAACTCCTTTCGAGATGGGGGCCATGCGCATGCCGTTTTTCAACAGAACCGGTGAACCCCCTAAAGACGGGCGCTCGCTCATGGCCTACTACGCCAAGCTGTTCGACCTGCGCATTTCCGATTTTCCGAATCCGGGTACACCTTGGGTCAATGCCACGGGAATATATCTTCGTGATGGCCAGTTGGAGGGTGGTGGCGATCCTGCGCTGCTGATCTGGCGTAACCCGGAAGGCAAGACACCTCCGCCCACCCCGATACTTCAACAGGTCTATGACAAGTGGCACCATTTTGCGACGCGCTTTGCCGAGCGTATCGCTACGGTTTATGGCACTTATGGGTGGGAGTCGATGTGGTCGGCCATCGTTGAACGCTATCACCGATTATCGTTCCGAGAACTCGTGCATTTACCCACCCTGGCGGCTTGGGATCCTGCAAACCCTGGTGACTTTGGCGGATTAGGCATGAGCAGCGACGAATCGGCAATCTTCTATGCGATCGGCATTGGCGATGGCAGTTGGGGAGCGTTCTATGACGTCTGCTGCCTGTATCCGCTACGTACAGCGATCTTTGGCTTCAGTAGCCACTTGCAGTTGGTGCATGGGCGTGTTGATCAAGAGGGGCTGCCCTATGCTGCACCGCACCTCGAAGACAGCCGTGTGCCTGACAGTAAAGGGTTGATGTTCCAGGGGCCAGCGTACATCGGGCTCGCGGCGATGGACGAAAGTCTGCTGTTTCTGAACGTCGGCCTGGGCGGGTCCTCGCTGTACGAGCACCTGTTGCAACGAGAGCATGGGCTACTCACCGACACCTCGGTCTGTTCGCTACAGAAACTGGAGAATGGCCAATTGCGGGTCGGTTATCGTTGGCACTGCAGTGATCCGCTTGAAGAGAGCCTGCAATACCAAGACTTCGACAGTGTGATCTTGACTACCCCATCCTGGTTGATCGAAACCAACATCCGTCTTGACGGTTTCAACCGCCAGATACTGCCGCAGGCGATCATGGATGCCTGGAAGCATGCCCACTGGGAGACGAGCTGCAAGGTCTATGCTCCGCTGAACAAGCGCTTCCTGGACCGTAAGTCAGCGGTGCCCCAGATTCTGGTAACCGACAGTTTTGTCCATGACGTGTATGCCTATCGGTACAACGATAGTTATCCAGAAGACTGCATCCTGCTGAGTTATACCTGGGAGGACGATGCAACGAAGCTGGCCGCATTTTCCGACGAGGAGTTGGGGCAGAAATGCGTGAGCGAGCTTGATCGAATTCTGCTGCGATGCAGCAACATAGGCGAGGCCATATCACCCTACATTGACACTCGCAACATCCGCATACAACGATGGATGACAGATAAGAACGCCCTGGGATGTGCAAAGCTGTACCGCGCAGGCACTTATTACGATGCGGTAAACCTGATGAAATACAACCGCGACTTCAGCGCCCAGTCAGGCCTGTATCTGGCTGGAGAGTCCTTCTCTGTTGACGCCGGCTGGACCGAGCCGTGTTTACGAACGGCTGTGGATGTGGTGATCAACCTTTGTGATAGAACATCAGCGCAGTTTCACGGTGGTTTCAGCCTGGACCATTACCCGCACTATCAAGTCAGGATCCAAGGCTGTTAGCGTGTTGATCGTAGGGCCATTCCTACAATATCTCTTTTCTCTTTCCTTCGAGCTGGTGGGAGTGTCCTGACTGTCACTCCCCAGCCCAACCCCGCTTTACTGGCGCCCTTCCAAAACAACCACAAGAAGGAAGCTGCCATGTCTGCACATTGTCCCGCCGTCAGTCCAGTACGCATCGCCGTCATCCAGTACGACCCGCAGGTCGGGCTCGAGCATTGCGACGGCAACCTCAGCAAAGGCCTGGCATTGGCCCGTCGCGCCGTGCGTGAAGGCGCCAACCTGATCGTGCTACCAGAGCTGGCCAACACCGGCTACACCTTCCGCACCCGCGCCGAGGCCTATGCCCACGCCGAAACCCTGGAAGCAGGCGTCAGCCTGAAAGCCTGGGCGGATTTCGCCAGGGAATATCAGGTCTACCTGGCTGCAGGTTTTGCCGAACGCGACGGGCTGAAGCTCTACGACAGTGCCGTACTGTTCGGCCCTGAAGGCCTGCTGGGGCATTATCGCAAGGCCCACCTGTGGAATCAGGAGAAGCTCTGGTTCACCCCCGGCAACCTGGGTTTTCCGGTATTCGAGACACCGATCGGGCGTATCGGCCTGCTGATCTGCTGGGACATCTGGTTCCCTGAAGTGCCACGGCTGATGGCAGCACAAGGCGCCGACATTATCTGCAGCCTGAACAACTGGGTGTGGACCCCACCACCGTTGTTCGATGACACGGGGCGCTGCATGGCTTCCTATCTGACCATGACCGCGGCACACGTCAACAACCTCTACATAGCCGCAGCCAACCGCATAGGCCATGAGCGGGGCGGGCGCTTCCTGGGTTGTTCGTTGATTGCCGGCACCAATGGCTGGCCCATCGGCGAGGTGGCCAGTGCCGAAGAGGAGAGCATTGTCTTTGCCGATGTCGACCTCAGCAGTGCCCGCTCGGCACCGATCTGGAACAGCCTCAACGACCTGCCACGGGACCGCCGTACCGATCTCTATGACGCGACCCTGGGTTATCGCCTGCATGCCGCGATGCCGCGTTGAGGAGGTCGCACATGAAAACCTTGCATGCTCTGGATCGGAAGCATTTGTCCCTGGTGCTGTTCGTCAGCCTGCTGGCGGCGCTGGCTGCCAGCCTCGCCCACGGCCACTGGCCGGACTACACGCAACTGGCGGCGACACTCGACCAGCCACTGAGCCGGTTGCGCTGGATCGTCGGGGATATCAGTGAGGTGGCGTTCTACAAGCACGAACTGCCCGCCCTGGGCTTGCTGCTGGGGGCTTGCCTGGCGCACCTGGCCCAGGTGCACGGGTATCGCTGGCAGGGTTTTGCCATCTGCTATGGCAGCGGGCTATGGCCATGGGTATTCACCAGCTCGCTGCTGGGCCTGCTGCTCAGCCACGCGTTCTGGGGCTGGACCTTGGCCAGTGGCACCTGGCAGCCGACCTTCGTCGCCTTCGTATCGTTGCCGGCAGCCATGGTGCTGCTGTATGGCGCGGGTTGGCGGGTCACGCTCAGTGGCGCACTGCTGGGGGCGGTGCTGGTCACCCCGGCCAGTCTGTTGATGGTCAACTACCTGTGTTATCCGCTGCAGTTGCCGGTGGTGGTCGGCAACGTCAGCGGCATGGCGTTGGCAAGCCTGGTGGCGTTCATGCTGTGCCGGCGCTTTCCGTCATGGGTGCGGCCCAGCCACAAACCCGCGGTACGCGAACCCGTTGCTGCGCAACCCGATTACGGCGTTGTCTGGACCTTGCGACGCGTCCTGGCCGATTTCAGCGAAGCGCCGTTCTTCGGCAATGAGTTAGCCAGCCTCGGGCTGCTGCTGGGCGTGGTCCTGGCTTACATGCTGGCCCCAGCAGCGCCGGCCTACGGTTCGCTGCTGCTGTTGCCGATGGTCGCCGGGCAGGCGTTGGCTTCACTGGTCGGGGTGTTGTTCTGGCGTCGTCAATGGCAGGCGCGAGGGTGGTACCCCACCTACATCCCCATCGTCTCGATCGTCCCGGCCGCTGTGCTTGCCCATGGTGGTAGCTGGCAAGTCGTGGTGGGCAGTGCCGTGCTCGGCGCGCTGGTGGCGCCCCCGCTGGCAGTGGCCATTACCCAGCGCTTGCCGGCCTATATGCACGGCTACCTGGGAAATGTGCTGTCGATGGCCGTCAGTACGCTAGGGATCGTGCCGCTGGTTGGCCTGCTGGCAGGAGGTGTTGCATGAGCGCGCAAACACACCTGCCGAAACTGTCGATCGGCAGCCTGGGCGGCACGGTGAGCATGCAGGCAAGCGCCAATGGATGCGCGGTGGTGCCCAGGCTTGGTTGCGACGCCTTGCTGGCAAGCGTGCCGCAACTGCGCGAGATGGCCCAGCTTGAAATGGCCACGCTGGGCCTGCTCCCCAGCGCCTCGCTGGGCTTTGCGACGCTGCTCGACGTGTTGGCCTGGGCGCGCGCAGAGGTGGAGCGTGGAGCGCAGGCGGTAATCCTCACCCAAGGGACCGACAGCCTTGAAGAAACGGCGTATTTCCTCGATCTGCTGTGGCCGTTCGATGCGCCAATCGTGATGACCGGTGCCATGCGCGCGGCCAGCCAGCCGGGCTGCGACGGCCCGGCCAACCTGCTGGGTGCGGCGCACGTTGCGCTGGCGCCGGGCAGCCGTGGGCGCGGCGTATTGGTGCTGATGAATGATCAGGTCCACAGCGCAGCAAGGGTGCGCAAGAGCGCCAGCCTGGCGATGGCTGCATTCGAGTCGCCCGGTGGTGGCGCGCTGGGCGATGTCGTCGAGGGCGTGGTGGTCTATCGCCAACCGGCTACACGGCGGGAGGTGCTGCCGCTACCGCAACGCAGCGAACATCGCGTTGCACTGCTGGAAGCCTGCCTTGACGCGGATACAGCAATGTTGCAGGCCGTTGCCACGCTCGGTTACCAGGGGCTGGTCATTGCCGGATTTGGCGCGGGGCATGTTTCCGCTTGTTGGGCCCAGGTGCTGGATACGCTGGTGCCCGCCTTGCCGGTAATCGTCGCCACCCGCACAGGCAGCGGCCCTACAGCCCGCGCCACCTATGGGTTTGCCGGAGCCGAGATCGACCTGCAAGGCAAAGGTGTACACATGGCCGGGCAGCTTTGCCCGCGCAAGTGTCGCATTCTGTTGTGGTTGTTGATCGGCAGCGGCAGGCAGCACCTGCTGCAAAGCCTGTTGCCAGGCTGAGCAAACTGCCCGCGGGTCGACAACCGCGGGCAGCCCTTGGGCGGTTCTGTGCTAGGGTGCACACACTTTTGCTTCTCAGGATGCCCACCCCATGCTACCCGCCCTCAGCGAAAAAGAACTCGACCGCCTCGAAGACCTGCTGATCACCTACGGCAACGATTACTCGGTGCTGAACCTGGCCGAGCTCAATGGTTTTTTCACGGCGCTGGCCAGCTCGCCGGTCAGCGTCGCTCCGGAGCAATGGCTGCCCGTGGTGGCGGGCGGCAAGGTGCCGAAATTCAAGAAGCCGGCGCATGAAGAGGCCTATACGGCGTTGATGCTGCGCTATGCCAACCAGGTGGCGGAAGAACTGAATGATGACATCGACCAGTTCGAGCCGCTGTTCGAGGAAAGCGAAGGCGAGCAGGGCACGGTGATCGTCATGGAGGAGTGGTGCTTTGGCTACATGCGCGGGACTCAGGTCGCTGGCTGGGAGCCGCTGCCTGCGCAGCAGGATCAGTTGCTCAAGGCCATTTCGCTGCATGGGCTGGAGGATAACTTCGAGCTGCTGGACCAGATGAGCGAAGAGGACATCCAGGCTTGCGTACCTCAGGTGATCGAGGCAGCACGCGGGCTATTCCGCTACTTCAAGCTGCACTGAATCCTGCGGGTGCCCCTGCGGCGGATGCTCGCGGGGGCTCTGGCCGGCACCTGCGTCAGCATTATTGCGCCAGGCGAAATTATGGTTTCCCCGGCGCACTGATTCTGTTGCCAGGCGAACCCGTGCAGCATGTGCTCCATCAGCCCACCCCGGAGCTGACCAGGAGCCAAGCCCATGTCGAACCCGATCAAGCTTTACAACTTCCCCAAGTCCGGCCACGCCCACCGCATCGAGCTGATGCTTGCGCTGCTGAAGCTGCCCACCGAGCTGGTCTTCGTCGACCTGGCCAAAGGTGCGCACAAGCAACCCGACTTCCTGGCGCTGAACCCGTTCGGCCAGGTGCCGGTGATTGATGACAACGGCACGGTGATTGCCGATTCCAACGCCATCCTCGTCTACCTGGCGAAAAAGTATGACAACGGCACCTGGCTGCCCGAGGAACCTGCCGCTGCAGCCCGCGTGCAACGCTGGCTGTCGGTCGCAGCCGGCCCACTGGCATTCGGCCCTGCCGCCGCGCGCTTGGTGACGGTATTCGGTGCTTCGTTCAATACCGATGAAGTGATTGCCCGTGCCCACACCTTGCTCAAGGTGATCGACGCCGAACTGGCCAAGGCACCCTTCCTGGCGGGTGATACCCCGACCATTGCCGACATCGCCAACTACTCGTACATCGCCCATGCACCAGAAGGCAACGTGTCGCTGGAGCCCTACGCCAACGTACGCAACTGGCTGGCCAGGATCGAGGCGCTGCCGGGCTTCGTGCCGATGCCGCGCACCGTGATCGGCTTGCAGACCAGCGCCTGACACTTCTTCAGCACGAGGAACGCCGCCATGCAACAGAACCCGGACCACCGCCCCTCGCCCTGGCATGCGGGCGAGAAAACCCTGCAGGAAAAGGTCGGTGTCGCGGAGCGCATGGAGGCGTTCGGGCGGAAGGTGATTCGCGACTACATGCCCGAGCAGCACCGTACCTTCTATCATCAGCTGCCGTTCATGATCGCCGCCAGCGTGGATGCCCTGGGCCGCCCTTGGGCGACCGTACTGGAAGGGCCGGAAGGCTTTGTCAGCTCGCCGGACCCTCGCCAGCTGACGATCGACACCCAGCTGCCGGCAGACGACCCCGCCACCGCCGGGCTGAGCGCCGGGCAGGCGGTCGGCCTGCTGGGTATCGAACTGCACACGCGTCGGCGCAACCGCCTCAACGGGCAGATCCACCAGGGCGTCAACGGCCAACTGCAGGTCACGGTCGAGCAATCGTTCGGCAACTGCCCGCAGTACATCCAGTTGCGCGAATACACGCGCGTCATCGAACCCGCCCAGGGGCGTGTCGATGCGGTGACGCTGGATGCAACGGCTGTCGACATGATCCGCGCAGCCGACACTTTTTTTGTCGCCAGCTATATCGAGCATGGCGCTGGCCAGCGCTCGGTGGATGTCTCCCACCGTGGCGGCCGGCCCGGCTTCATCAAGGTCGAAGGCAATCGCCTGACCATCCCCGACTATGCCGGCAACCTGCACTTCAACACCTTGGGCAACCTGTTGGTGAACCCACGCGCAGGGTTGCTGTTCATCGACTTCGCCACGGGCAATGTGCTGCAGCTCTACGGGCGTAGCGAAATTCTGCTGGATAACCCGGCCAGCCAGGCCTTCGACGGTGCCGAGCGCTTGTGGACGCTGGACGTCGAGCAGGTGGTGTGGCGCCCGGCGGCCGTGTCCCTGCGCTGGGCGTTCAAGGAATATGCGCCCACCAGCCTGGCGACCGGCACCTGGGAAGAAGCCGAAGCGCGCCTGCAGCGACGTCAGCAGCAGCGCCAATGGCAGCCGTGGCGTGTGCTGCGGGTAGAACAGGAAAGCCACGATATCCGCTCGTTCTACCTTGAACCGCCTGCCGGCAGCAAGGTGACCTTTGCCGCGGGGCAGCATGTACCGGTGCAGGTGCAGCGCGCTGGCGAGGCGGCGCTGATCCGCACCTACAGTTTGTCCAGCGCGCCTTCCGACCGCTACCTGCGCATCAGCGTCAAGGCTCAGGGCCCGGCGTCGCGGCACTTGCATGAGCGCATAAGCGCGGGCGATGTGCTGAATGTGCGTGCGCCCATGGGGAGCTTCGTGCTGGACCCGCACAGCACCCGGCCGCTGGTGCTGATTGGCGCAGGGGTGGGTATCACGCCGTTGCTGGCCATGCTGCGCGAACAGTTGAATACGCAGCAGGCACGGCCTGTCCACCTGTTCCATGGGGCACGCAGCCTGGCCGACCTGCCGTTTCGTGACGAGCTGGCAGGCTTGCAGCAACGGGCCGGCGGCCTGCTGCAGGTGCACCGTGCCCTGAGCCAGCCGGAAGAGCAGGCGTTGCTGGGGCGTGATTACCAATTCGCTGGTCGGTTGGGGATCGAGCAGGTCAAGGCAACGCTGGCGCTGGGTGACTACGATTTCTACCTGTGCGGCCCGGGCAGTTTTACCCAGCAGTTGTATGAGGGGCTGCGCGGGGTGCATGTACCGGATGCGCGGATCCACGCCGAAGCCTTCGGCCCTTCGACGCTTCGGCGGCACACCGACGCGGGCCAGCCCAGCCTGCAGCAGCCGCCGGCTGCCAGCGAGGCGGTGCCCGTGTACTTTGCCGCTTCGGCCAAGGAGGCGCGCTGGGCGCCCGGTAGCGGCACGTTGCTGGAGCTGGCCGAGGCACGCGGATTGGCCCCGGAATTCAGTTGCCGAGGGGGATCGTGCGGTACCTGCAAGACCCGGCTGGTGAGTGGCCAGGTGCATTACCCGAACCCACCGGCCGAACTGCCGGAGGCCGGTTCGGTGCTGATCTGTTGTGCCGTGCCGGCCAAGGTGGCAGAAGGCGGGCAAGCGTTGGTACTGGATGCGTGATTCGCCTGCCTCTTCCGCGGGCTGTTGCAGGAGCGGCCCGCGGACGCAACAGCAGCACAAAACGCCCAGATGAAAGATAATCCCGGCACCTCATGCCCACCAGGAGCCCGCATGGACCAGATCCACCTGATGAAGGTGTTCGTCGCCACCGGCGAACTGGAAAGCTTCGCCGCCGCTGCTCGGCGCCTGGACATCTCTCCTGCGGCGGTTACCCGTGCCGTCAGCGCCCTGGAAGAACAGCTCGGGGTCAAGTTGCTGCTGCGCACCACCCGCAGCGTCCGCCTGACCGAAGCCGGTAACCGCTACCTGGAAGATAGCCGGCATATCCTCGCCAGTATCCACGAGGCCAACGAAGCCGCCGCCGGCATCAACTCGACGCCCAAGGGCGACCTGGCCGTCACTGCGCCCATCCTGTTCGGCAAGAAGTTCGTCATGCCGTGTATCGTCCGCTACCTGCAGCAGTACCCTGAAGTTGACGTTTCCGCCTACTTCCTCGACCGCATCGTCAACATGGTCGAAGAGGGCATGGACGTGGCCGTTCGCATCGGACCCTTGCCGGACTCCGGGCTGAAAGCACTGCGCGTGGGCAGGGTCCGGCGCATGCTGTGTGCCTCTCCCGAATACCTGGCGCGCCATGGCGTGCCGAAGCACCCGTCCGACCTGGCCGGGCATGCGGTGATCGGCACCACCAACCTGTCGCCACGCGCCGGCTGGCGTTTCGGGGTGGCCGAGGAACCGACCCTGGTGCGCGTCAAACCGCGCTTGACGGTCACCAGCAATGACGGGGCAATCGCCGCCGCCAGTGGCGGGTTGGGCATTGCCCGCCTGCTGTCGTACCAGGTCGCGGATGAACTGGCCAGTGGGCAGTTGCAGGTGCTGCTGGCCGAGTACGAGGAGGCGCCCTGGCCGATCCATGTGCTGCACCGGGAGAGCAAGTACGGTTCGGCCAAGGTCCGGGCGTTCATCGACATGCTGGCGCAGGCGCTGAGGGCTCAGCAGCTGGATTGATACCCCGGTACCCTTAGAGCGCCTGGTACTGCATCGTGAACGTCAGGTTCAGCGCGTCCCCCTGCTGTAACAAGCGCAACCCCGGGCGCCCCGGCAGGTGGTGCGCATTGACCGGATGGCTGACCGGCTCGAAGCAGAAAAAGCCTTGCCCTTGCGGGCAGAACAACAAGAAGTGCTCCGCGCCGCTGGCACGGCATGCCAGTCGGTAGCCGGCGCTGGGCTGTTCGATCACGCATTCGCCCGGCCAGCCACTGAAGGCGTGGTCAACCAGCGCCTCCGGCAACACCCCCATCGTATTGAAACACCATGGCTGCGGCACCGGCGCCTGGTACGAAGGCAACCGCCCCATGTCCGCCAGCCACACCTTGTTCGCTGGCGCATACAGCCTGGTGTCGGGGTATCGAGGGAAGTACGGGTGCAGCCCCAATCCATACCAGGTCGCCCGCGCATCGCGGTGGGTAACCTGCAGGCCCAGTACCAGTGCACCTTCATGCAGGTGAATATCGAGCGTTGCCTGGTAGGCGAAGGGGACTTCGCTGACCAGCGTCAGCCGCGCATGCCCTTCGCTGTGCCAGGCGACCTGCCAGGCCTGCTGCCAGGCACTGCCATGGATCGGGTACGGATCATGCGTGGTGTTCGGTAGCAATGCCTGCCAGCCCCCGGGGCGGGCAAAGCCACCCTCGGCAATGCGGTTGGACCAAGGCGCCAGTGGGTAGCAGGCCAGGCGGCGTGGCGAACCGCTGGCCAGCGCGTCGGCGCCGGAATGGCGCAGCAACGCCTGCCCGGTCGCCTTCACCTGCCAGTTGACCAGGCTGGCGCCCAGCTCCGGGGCCAGGCTCAGGCGGGTCAGGCGGTCGTGCAGATGCAGTTCGGTCACGACCATGCCAGGCGCCTCGGCTGCTTCCAGGTCACAGCAGCAGGCCTGGCAGCCACAGCGAAATGGCCGGGATGTAGGTCACGGCCAGCAGTACCAGGAACAGCGCCAGGTAGAACGGCAGCAGCGCCTTCACCGTCGACTCGATGCTCACCTTGCCGATGGCCGAACCAACGAACAGCACCGCCCCTACCGGCGGCGTGATCAAGCCGATGCCCAGGTTGACCAGCATGATCATGCCGAAGTGCACCGGGTCCACACCGATACCGGTGACCACCGGCAGCAGGATCGGCGTAAGGATCAGGATCAGCGGTGCCATGTCCATTACCGTGCCCAGCAGCAACAGCATGAAATTGATGCACATGAGGATCACGTAGCGGTTGTCCGACAGGGTCAGGAATGCCGTGGTGATCTTCGACGGGATCTGCATCAGCGTCATCACGTAGCCGAAGCTGGCGGCGAAGCCGATCAGGATCATCACGATGGAAATGGTCCGCACCGTGCGGTGCATCAGCTTGGGCAGGTCGCGCCACTTGTAGTCGCGGTAGATGAACATGGTCACGAAGAACGACCACACCACCGCCACGGCCGCCGACTCGGTCGCGGTGAACACCCCCGACAGAATACCGCCGAGGATGATCACCATGGCCATCAGCCCCCACAGCGCCTCACCGGCAATCTTCAGTGCCTGGCGCAGCGGTATGACTTCGCCCTTGGGGTAGTTGCGTTTTTTCGCGAACAACAGGCACAGGCCCATCATCACCGCGCTCAGCAGCAGCCCTGGCATCACCCCGGCCATGAACAGCGAGGCGATCGACACCGAGCCGCCGGCGGCCAGCGAGTACAGTACCGAGTTGTGGCTGGGCGGTGTCAGCAGCGCCTGCACCGAGCCGCTGACGGTGACCGCCGTGGAGAATTCGCGCGGGTAGCCCTTGCGCTCCATTTCTGGAATCAGCACCGAGCCCACCGACGCCGTGTCCGCCACCGACGAGCCGGAAATCGCCCCGAAGAAGGTCGAGGCCATGATGTTGACCAATGACAGCCCACCACGCACGAAGCCCACCAGCACCCCGGCGAAGGCTACCAGCCGTCGCGACATGCCGCCCTCGGCCATGATCGCACCGGCCAGCACGAAGAACGGAATGGCCAGCAGCGAGAATTTGTTCACCCCGCTGGCCACCTGGATCATCATCGCCTGCAACGGGATGTCGATCCACCAGGCGCCGATCAGCGCCGACAGGCCCAGGGCGTAGGCCACCGGCATGCCGAGCAGGATGAGCGCTACGAAACTGCCCAACAGAATCAACGCATCCATCTATGCCGCTCCTTCGTTTTCTTCAAGCTGCTCGATACGCACCACCTTGCGCTGGCTCTGATCGCCCAACAGAAGTTTTTCCACCACGAACACCAGGGTCAGCACCCCACCAACCGGGATCGGCGCATAGGCCATGCCCACCCGCACACCTGGCAGGGATGCCAGGTACTGGTTCCAGGTGGTGACGCACAGCTTGGCGCCGTAGACCGTCATGAACACGCAGATCAGCACCATCAACACCTGTACCAGCAAGGCCAGCCACTGGCGCTGTTGTGCAGGCAGGCGGTCGGTGAGCATCGCCACCGCCATGTGCGCCCCGGCGCGATAGCTGGCAGCGGCGCCGATGAAGGTGAATACCACCATCAGCAGGATCGCTACCGGTTCCGGCCAGCTGGAGCCGGCCCCGAGCACGTAACGGGCGAAGATGCCCCAGGGGATGATCAGCGACATGGCCAGGATCGACAGGCCGGCGATCCAGATGCAGCCGCGGTACAGCGTGTCGTTCACACGCAGGGCAAGGTCTTTCATGGGCATCACCAAAGCGGCAGGGCGGCGGCCGCACTGCCGAAGTCGTTCGGGGAAAGGGCCGTGGTTACTGGACCGCGTCGATACGTTTCATCAGGTCGGCGTACTGTGCACCGTACTTTTCGCGCACCGAAGCGGTGGCGTCGTAGAACGGCTTCTTGTCCACGCTGATGAACTCGACACCGGCGGCCTTGAGTTTCTCTTCGCTGGCCGCGGTTTTGGCGTCCCACAGCACGCGCTCTTCCATCTGCGCCTCGCGGGCCACCTTCTTCACCAATGCCTGCTGCTCCGGGGTGAGCTTGTTCCAGGTGGTCTTGGACATGACCACTGGCTCGGGCAGGATCAGGTGGCCGGTCAGGGTGTAGTACTTGGCGTTCTGGTAGTGGTTGTGCTCGAGCAGGGTCGGCGGGTTGTTCTCGGCACCGTCGATCACGCCGGTCTGCAGGGCACTGAAGATCTCGCCGGTGTCCATGGCGATGCCGTTGCCGCCCATGGCGTTCATCATGTCGATGAACAACGGGTTGCCCTGTACGCGAATCTTCATGCCCTTGAGGTCTTCCAGGCTGCGCACCGGCTTCTTCGTGTAGAGGCTGCGCGAGCCACCGTCCATCCAGGCCAGGGCTACCAGGTTGAAATCGGAGTTGGTGATCTTGTCGAGGATTTCCTGGCCGATCTCGCCGTCGATGACCTTGCGCATGTGCTCATGGTCACGGAACACGAACGGCATGTTGAACACGTTCACGTCCGGCACCACCGGGCCGACGATCCCCAGGCTGACGCGGGTCATCTGCACGGCGCCGATCTGCGCCTGTTCGATGACCTCCTTTTCCGAACCCAGTACGCCACCGGGGAACATCTTGAAGGTGATCTCGCCATTGCTGGCCTGCTCAAGCTTGTTGCCCATGTTCTGCTCGGCGACCACGGTCGGGTAGCCGGCCGGGTGGATCTCGGCGAACTTGATGTCCAGGGCCGAGGCGGGCAGGGGCAGGCTGATGGCGAGAGGGAGTACCGCGAGGAGCAGTTTGCGTTTGAACGTCATGATGAAACTCCGTGGTTTTTATTATCCGGTTTCGGGCGTGCAAGTGTGGCTGCGGCGTGGGGCTCAACCCCGGTAGGCAGGCTCCTCCAGGCCCTTGGTGCCAGGGCTCAGGGCAAACACCCCGCCAGCCAGGGGCTGGTCGCTGAGGTCGATGCCGGTGGGGCGGATCGAGGTGACGTACAGGGTGTCCAGGTTGGCACCGCCAAAGGCGCACATCGACGGCTTTTTCACCGGTACGTCGAGCGAGCGGTCGAGGCGGCCGTCGGGGGTGAAACGGTGGATCTGGCCGGCGTCATTGCCGCAAATCCAATAGCAACCGTCCTGGTCGATCGCGGCACCATCAGGGCGGCCAGGGTAGCCGCGCATGTCGACGAACAGCCGTTTGCCATGTGGCGTGCCGCTGTCGATGTCGTAATCGAACACCCAGATCTTCTGCACGTTGGGGTGCGAGTCGGACAGGTACATGCGCCGGCCGTCAGGGCTGAACGCCAAGCCATTGGGCACGATCATGCCGTCCTGCTGCAGTTGTAGCCGGCCTTCGCCGTCAAGCCGGTACAAGGCGCCGACATGGGCGCCTTGCGGCATGTCGAGCAGCATGGTGCCGGCCCAGAAGCGGCCTTGGCGGTCACAGCGGCCGTCATTGAAGCGCATCCCGGCCTGGGCGTGCTGCACGCCGCCGAGCAGGCGCTTGTCCAGGCTGCCGTCAGCCTTCGCCCGCAGCGCAAAGATGCCGCTTTCCATGCCGGCCACCCAGCCGTCGCCGCTACGGGCGATACAGGCGAGCATCTCATCGCCTTGCCAGACCTGGTGCGCGCCATCAGCCGCCTGCCAGCGGTGCAGCTGGCGCGCAGGAATATCGACCCAGTACAGGGCTTGTTCGTCAGGGTGCCACACGGGGCTTTCGCCGGTGCCATTGCGGGCGTCGACGATCAGTTCGCAGTTCATGGCCTTGCCTCCAGGCATGCGTAGGGTCAGTCGAACGGGCCTGCCGCGGTGAAGGCACCGCCCTGATAGACCATGCTCGGGTCATCGGCGGCAGGTGCCGGCTGGGCTTCCACGACGCTGCGGAAGGTTTCGGAACTGTCCTTGGGCCGGTAGCCCAGGTGCGCGGCATGGCGGTTGTCCCACCACACGGTGCGGTTGTCGGATGCGCCATAGACGATGGTGTGGCCGACATCGGGCGTGAACAGCCCGCGCTCGATCAGTTGCACCAGGTCGTCATAGCTCAGCCAGGTGCAGAGCATGCGCGGGTTCTGTGGCTGCGGGAACGAGGAGCCGATGCGGATGCTGACTGTCTCGATACCGTAGCGGTCGTAATAGAAACTGGCCAGGTCTTCGCCGTAGCACTTGGACAGCCCGTAGTAGCTGTCGGGACGGCGCGGCGAATGGGCGTCGATGCGCTGGTCCTGGCGGTAGAAACCGATGGTGTGGTTGGAGCTGGCGAAGATGATGCGCCTGACGCCGTGCTTGCGCGCTGCCTCGTACACGTGGAACACACCGCAGATGTTCGGGCCGAGGATGTCTTCGAACGCATGCTCGGTGGAAACGCCGCCAAAGTGCAGGATGGCATCCACGCCCTCGACCAGGGCATGCACTGCCGCTTTGTCGGCCAGGTCACAGACGATGACCTCTTCATGCGGGCCCGCAGCAGGTGCCATGGGCTTGATATCGGAAAGGCGCAGGACCTCTGCGTAGCCTTGCAGGCGTTCGCGAAGGACCTTGCCCAGGCCGCCTGCCGCTCCGGTGAGCAGCAGGCGATTGAGGGGAGTGGTGGTCATGGCCGGCTCTTTTTGTGATTGTTGTAAGTTGTCGTATGACTGTGCCGATTATTGTGGTTGCTTGTGATGGTTGTCAATCACATCACAGCAGCGACAACGGGTAGTTGAAGATCAAGCGGTTCTCATCGAACTCGTTGTTGCTGTAATCCCGGCGAATCGACGAGTTCCGCCATTTCACGCTCAAATCCTTGAACGGCCCGCTCTGGATCACATACGCCAGCTCGGTCTCGCGCACCCACTCCTTGCCGTCGGTCACGCCCCCGCTGTGAACATCGCGCCCGCTGATATAGCGGTTCATCAAGGTCAACCCCGGCACCCCCACGGTGACGAAGTTGAAATCATGGCGTACCTGCCATGAACGCTCGTTGGCATTGTCGAAGCTGGAGTTGTAGCTGTCGTTGGCCAGGGTCCCGCCACTGGTGCCGTTGACACGCATCCAGGCATCGCCGTCGACCTTCTGCAGCCCGACCCAGAAGGTGTTGCCGGCGTACTTGGCCGAGAACATGCCGGACCAGGTCTTGTTGTCCAGTTCGCCCGCGCGTTCGGAACCGTCCTCGTCGCCATGGAAGTAGCCCAGGTTGGCGCCCAGGGTCCAGGCGCCAAGCGGCTGGCTATGGCTCAGTTGCAGGTACTGCTGCTGGTAGACGTCCTTGAGTACCGCGTTCCACAACCCCACCAGGGTACGGTCCTGGTTGAACTTGTACTCGCCGCCGGCAAAGTTGAAGCGGTCCGACACACCACCGCCGTAGCTCATGTCGTCCATGCTGGCGTCGTTGCGTGGGCTGTTGCCGCGAAATTGCCCGCCGTACAGGGTCAGCCCGGCGATCTCGTTGGAGGTCACCTGCCCGCCACGGAAGGTCTGCGGCAACGAGCGCCCGTCATCCGAGCGCAGTATCGGCAGCACCGGCATCCATTCGCCTACCTTCAGTTCGGTCTTCGAGATCCGCAGCTTGCCCGCCACCGCCAGGCGGCCATAGTCATCCGCCGGCTTGCCATCATCATGGCGCGGCAGCAGCGCCGTACCGTAGGTGCCACCGCCGCCGTCGAGCTTGACCGACCACAGCCCCAGCACATCCACACCGAACCCGACCGGCCCTTCGGTGAACCCCGAGCGGGCATCGAGGATGAAGCTCTGCGTCCATTCCTCGGCTTTGCCCTGTGGGTTGCCAGGGTTGGTGAAGTTGCGGTTGATGTAGAAGTTGCGCAGCCCCAGCGTGGCCTTGGCATCGTCGACAAAACCGGCGGCGAAGCTGGTGCCCGGCAGGCTGGCGATGGCCCCGGCACCCAGCAGGGCGAAGGGCAGGGTTTGGCAGATTTTCATTATTGTTGTACTCCCTAAGGGTGTGGCAACCCGACCACCGGGCACGCGCAGGCGGCCTGCGGCGGGGCGGGTAGGTGAAGGGCCGGTGAGGGCCTGGGTGGATATGCGGTAACCGGGCGCTAGCTGCTCAGCGGCGTAAGCCCGCTGGCTGGGGAAAGAGGAGGGTGCAACAGGCGGGGATGCAGCGGGGTGAGTGCCGACATGGGTTCGTCCACGGATTGTTGTTTTTGTTATGTGTTGTCGTACAACTGTGGGCGATTATTAGCAAGCGGCAGCGGGGCTGTCAACGCTCCGCGTAGTGCAGCAGGGTGAATGTAAAGCAACCAGGACATTGCTGTTCCAGCCACGCTTTGGCTCTTTCACTGAGGAAGTACCCGCGATAGACATCCCCTTTGAAGAAATCGGCTTTTTCGTCGGCCTTGAGCACCTGGAGATACTGGCCGAGGTCGGCAGGTTCGTGCCGTGGGTCCTTGAGCAGGTTGAGCTTGCCTACGACGAATGCCTGCCAATACGCCGGCATGCTTGCGGCAAGCGCAGGGTCATGCGGCAGGCAGTTGATGATCGAGGTCGGCCCACCTTCCAGCTCGAGGTAATCGGTGATGGGCTTGCAGGTATCCCAGTGCAGCCAGTCAAGCTGCACGATGTGGGTTTTTTCCAGGTGCTCATACCGACTGATGCCTTTCAGGCCGCTTCGTTCCAGGCCTTCCTTGACCGGCTGGGTGAGCACCAGCGAACCCGAGCGGATATACGCAGGCGGCGTGTACGGCCCAGCGCGCCTGATGCTGTCCACATCGGTATGTTCATCCCAGGCGATCATGCCCTGGAGCAGTACCGCGCCCCAGTCTCCCCAAGGAGACGGCGAGTTGTCGAAATGGTAGATGTTCACGTGAATCTTCTCGGCCCTTGCTGCTTATGGACGGTCGTCTGGAGTCGGCAGCCCATTCAGGTGAACTGAATGAAGAAGAAACCGGCGTCGTCGCCTTCCTTGCCACGGCGCGCCTGCATGTCCACGAACAGATAACCGATGCCTTCGCCGAACAGCCCAGCATGCTGCGGGCTGGCTTCGGCCACGTCGGCGTCCACCAGTTGCATCATGAACATGTAGCGCGGTGGTTCGTAGATCGGGTCCTGCAGCCAGCAGGGGCGGCCGCTGGGTTTGCTCAGGCCGATCCCGCTGTCCTCGTCCTCATGCTCCTCGTCATGCTCCTCGTCAGTCATTTCTTCAAAGTCGATGAACGCTCGTTCCAGCAGCAAGGGGGGATTGCTGGGCTCCAGTGGCTGGCTGGCGAGCTCATGCAGGATGACCCGGGCACAGCCGGCGTTGATGACGTTCTCCAGTTCAGACTGCAGATTGACTGTATAGCGACGCTGGAGCGGGCGGCTGAAGCCACCGTCCTGCTGTTGCTCGACGGCGAGAAAAACCGTGATAGCTATGCCTGGCGGGACGAACCGGGCCGGTTGGAACTGTTCGGTCAGGGTCAGGATGGGCGTCATCAGTCCGCCGGTTTGCGGGTTGACCGGCCACAAGGAAAGGTCCTTGAGCAAAGGCGCACCACCGATCTGGCCGAAGCCGCGATCTTGTTGGGATAGCACGATCCTGTTCATGGCAAGCCCTTTGAGCTTTGACGGGGCATTCAGGCGTACTGAACGAAAAAGAACCCGGCTTCGTCGCCTTGGTTTTTCCGCCGGGCTTGCTTGTCCAGATAGATGTAACCGATGCCATCCAGGAAGATCCCTTCCTGCTCGGGAGCCCAGCGGCTGATTTCATAGTCGGTCAGTTGCAAAAGGAGCAAGTACCGGTCTGGAACATAGATGGGATCTTGCATCCAGGCTGCTCGACCGAGTTGCTTGCTAATGCCCAGACCGGAGTCTTCGTCAGCGTGCTCTTCGGAGAATTCCTCTTCGGTCATCGGCTCGAAGTCGATATAACGGCGCTCCAGCAAGAGCGTTCCAGGCGGGGCGGTTAACTCCTCCTTACACAGCCGGTGGAGAATGAACCGTGCATAACCATTGTGGATACCGGGTAGCTCCGCTTGCTCATGAAGTGAGTAGCGGCTGACAACAGACTGCTTGAAGCCGCCGGCGCGCTGCTTTCGAGCGGTGATGAATACCGTGGCAGCCATGCCGGGCGGAAAGATTTTAGCCGGCAGGAAGTTTTCCGTGACCGTACACAAAGGCGTCATCGGCTCCTTGGTGTCGGGCGCCAGAGGCCACAAGCCTGGGTCGTCCATGCGGACGCTGCCACCCACCTGACCGAAGCCTTTGTCTTCGTCGGTAAACACGATTTTCATTGAATGCATGTCAATAACATCCCTTGCTTTTTGCATACGACCGGGCGAGCCGCCTGGCGGTGCGGAGTTGGTCCAGGGTCACGATATTACGGGACACCAATGTGTTGTAGATAGCTGAGGACATCAGTCGGATTTCCAGTTTGCCGCGCTTGAGCATCTGGTTTGGCCCCAGCCCTCGTAGTGCTCGCAAACGGCGCTCCTCGTCGTGAACCATATTGTGGTGGCTACGCTTGAGCGCCATCGCCGGGTTGCCTTTTACCCGGTTAGTCGTGGCGATACCTTTTTCCTGCATGAACTTGTGACGCATGATTTCATGGGCATCGTGGCCGTCTTTTTTATGAGCATCGGTGCCGAATCCTGCGGTTTCGCCTTCCTTGAGCAGCCCCCATGGGTCAATCCACGTGAATGGGTTCGGTGCATACTCGTAAAGGTTCAAACCACCGGCCAAACCGATTGGGTCTGGCTGGGTAAAGCGGCCTATCTCCGGGTCGTAGAAGCGGAACAGGTTGTAGTGCAGGCCGGTTTCGCGGTCCAGGTACTGGCCCTGGAAGCGCAGGTTCTGATCTTCCGGCAGACGGCTGGCCCGCTGTTCATCCCAGCTTGCACCCCAGCTCAGGTAGCGCGCCGACCACACGGCCTCGCCGGTGTCATCGGTCAACTGTTCCGGCAGGCCATTGATGTCATTGTGGTAATGCAGCACCTGCTGATGAGCACCCTGGCCATCCACCCGGGCCAGCGGTTCATGGCCATCGTCTTCGTACAGGTACAACGCCTGCCGGCCATTGTGCTGCTCGCCGAGCAGGCGCAGGCCACTCCAGCTGAAGCGGGTGCGGCCAACCACTTGGCCGTCGAGCGTCGATTCGATCTTCTCGGTGCGCCGGCCCATCGGGTCGTAGCGCATGTCGATGATGCGTTCCCGCCCAGGTTGCAGGTTGCGCACCTGGACCAGCCGGTGCTCGGCGTCGTAGCGAAAATGCTGGGTACCGCGTCGGCGGCTGCGTTTTTCCACCAGGCGACCGAAGCCATCGTAGCGATAGCGCTTGTCCTCGAAAGTGAGCACGCGGTTGTGTCGGACCAGCCCGGCGCCTGCCGCCTGCGGGTCAAGCAGGTTCCCGGCCGGGTCGTAGCGGAACGCTTCGCGCTGGCCGGCGGGGCTGTCCTGACGGCCCAGGACATGGCCGCAGCCATCATGCTGATAGACCTGCAGATACCCGTTGCCGGGGTGCTGCACCTCGCGTACGGCCAATTGGTCGGCGGCGTCGAACTGGTACCGCTGCTGGTCTGGCGCCGGCAGCCGGCTGGGCTGGGCTGCCGGGCGACGGAGCAGGGTGCGCAAGCGTCCGCCACGGTCGTACTGGCGTTGAATCGCCAGGTTGCCCTGCAGGCGCAGCGTCTCCCGGTGGACGCGGTCACGCTCGAAATCGCACACCGCCTGGCCATCGAGGTTGATCTGGTGCAGGTGCCCGCTGCCGTAGTACAGGCGGTTGATCCAGCGGCCGTCGGGTACTCGCGTGCGGGTGAGATTGCCGAGCGGGTCATACTGGTACTGCACGCTGCCCTGCGCGCTGTGTTCCTCGAGCAACTGGCCCAGCGCATCGAAGGCGAAGCCCAGTTCCTCGACCTGGCCATCCACAGTGGTACGACGGATCGCAACCACGTTGTCCAGTGGGTCGTTGCAGTAGTCGGTGCGTCCCTCATCGGTATGGCGGGTCAGCAGGCGGCCGCCTGCGTCATAGGCCATGCGGTGAATGATGGGCGCCTCGTCGCTGCCCGGCGCAGGCAGGAAGGTGACCTGGACAAGATTGTCCAGCGGGTCGTACTGGTAGCGCCGCAGGCCACCGTCCAGATCGCGCTCGGCGATCAGCCGGTCGCCGGCATCCCATTCGAAACCATAGGCCTCGCCATTTTCGTTGTACAGCGCGAGCAGGCGCCCATAGTCGTCATGGTGGTAGCGGACTTGTCGCCCGAGCGCATCGATGCGCAGCTGCAACTGGCCCCGGCGGTTACGCCGGTATTGGGTAACGTGACCTGCCGTGTCGATGTGCTGGGCCAACAGGCCGCTGGCATCGAGGGCGAATGTTTCGCTGCGGCCATCGGGCAAGGTCACGCTGCGCAAGCGGCCTTTGTCGTCATGCCGGTAGTCGGTGCGCTCGCCCTGGGCGTCGGTAATCGATTGCAGATGGCCCAAGGGGTCGTAGGTGAGGCGGGTCAGGTAGCCGGAGCAGTCCCGCTGTTCGACCAGCAGGCCCCGTTCGTTCCAGCGCAGGTGGCGGCTGGAACCGTTGGCATCGATGATTTCGACAGGGTTGCCCTGGCTGTCATGGCGATAGCGGGTGTGCTGGCCCAACGGGTCGGTCTGGCGCGTGCAGTTGCCCCGTTGGTCATAGGCGAAGGTCCAGCGCTGCCCTGCCTGGTCCGTCTGGCTGCGCGGCAGCGACCAGTGTTCGAGCCATTCGGTCGACTCGCTACGCCCCAGCGGGTCGACGGTCTCGGCAAGGTTGCCCGACTCATCGTAGAAGAACTGCCAGCGGCCATCCATGGGGTCGCTGGCCGCGAGCAGCTGGCGCTCGTCATTCCATTCGAAGCGCCAGGTGCGCTCAAGGGCATCGGTATAACGGGTGATCTGGTACTGCTGGTTCCAGTGGCGCACGGCAACGCGGCCAAGGCTGTCGGTCACCCGGGTGATGCCGGCGGCGACGTCGTATTCGAAGGCGTAGCTGTCGCCGCCGCTGGTCCAGTGCCGCACCACCCGCCAACCGTCCTCATGCTGCGCCCATTCGTAGTAGCAACACAGGCCGCCGCCGGTACGGTGTTCGATCATGCGTCGGGCGGGGTCGTAGGCGAAGCTGCGCAGCGGCTGGCCTGCGCCATCCTGTACCTGAGCGAGGTCACCGTTGGCGTCGTAGCCATAGCTGGCCAGGCGTTGCGATTCGCCGCTCGCCGCGTGGAAGTCGATGTGGCTCACACGCTGTGGCCATTGCTCGCTGTAGCCGAGCTGGACACGCACCTGGTCGAAGGTGTCGCGCAACTGGCAGAGGCGGCCCTGCTGGTCGTAATCCAGATAGATCCGGTTGTCATTGCGATCGCCGATCTGGCTCAGGCGCAATCGATCAGGCCGCCCCGGGGTTGGCTGGAACAGCCGATACTCGCCTTCGCGGCTTTCGGTCAGCAGTTCGCCGTTGTGCGCTCGGCGTACGCTCAGCCCTTCGCCGACGCTGAACACCGCATCGCCCAGGGTAATGATGCCCATATCGACCCGGCGCGCCTGCTCGTCGACCAACACCAGGCGGTCGTCTGCATCGACCTGCACCGAAACTTCATAGGGCAGGCTCCAACCCGCGCCGAACAGGCCATCGACACGTTCGTCGTGGCTGTTGTAGAAGCGTTGCCAGGCAATCGGCAGGGTGGCTTGCACGGTGAAGTCGAGGTCTTCCTCGCCACACAGGACCTTGCCGCCGGTAGCTGCATGTACCGGGTTGGGCGAACCGGCCATGGCCTGGGTGAGGGCGCTGGTCACCTGGCCGGTAACCACGCTGCTCACGCCGCCCACCAACATGCAGCCGAACTTGCTGTAGAACTTGCCGCCACGCCCGCGCAGCAGCATCAATGCGGTCACCGCCAGGCCGATGCCGGGCGTCTTGCCGCTGCGAATCTCGCGCACCACGATCGGTTCGCCGCCGATGCGCACGTTGTTCGACACCAGGCCGCCATCGACGATCACCGCTTCGCAGGTGCTGCGGTCACCGCTGCGGCAGGCCGGGTGGCCGTTGATCAGCACCTTGCTGGAACCCTCGGCCAGGTACTGCGGCGGCATCGGCGGGTGCTTGCTGCACAGGATCTTGTCGTCCGGTACCGGCAAGGTATTGGCGGCGGGCGTGGCCACGGTCGGCCGCCACATCTGCGAGAAGAAGCCCTTGGCCATGTCCAGGAAGCTTTCCTCCTGGGCCTCGGCGCCTTCCGCGCCGGCTTGCTCCAGCGCTGCCGGCGGGCCAGTGACGACGCCGGCAGCGCGCGCCGCGCGCTTGCCGTTGGTGCGGGTGTCCGACGAGCCACTGATGATGGTGGCCTGCACCGATGGCGGGAACAGGAAGTTGCCGATGCCCTCGCATAATCGGCTCAAGCCCGTATCGGCACCGGTCTTGGCCATGACCACGCCGACCACCAGGCCGACCACCGCGCCCAGCACGAAGCAGCCCAGGCCGCCGGTGGCCACGGTCAGGCCGAATGCCGCAGCCACGGCGGCGGTGGCCAGGGCACCGATGGCCACGGTGGCGGCGATTTCTAGCACCCCCCCGACAATGTCGGCCAATATCGAGGTGTGCATCAGCGCGTCGCCTTCGCGGGCGGCCCACAAAGCGTCGGACATGGCTCAGGCTCAGCCCAGGTTGTCGAAGTCGAGCGACTGCTTGATGGCTGCCCAGTGCGCTGCTTCGGCCGCGCCCAGCGGGCTGGCCTTGACGTAGCTCAGGGCAAACATCTTGCGCGTGCCGGGCAGCACCAGGGCCAGCTGGTACTGGTGGACCTTTTCCTGGCCCTTGCTGAACTGGCTGCTCAGCTCGATGGCGGCGATCGCCTGGTCGGCACCCACCTGCACGGCCTGGGCGGGCTGCATGCGCAGGTCCTTGACCTGTTGCTGCAGGCGCTGCAACTGGCCGTCGAAATTGCTCTGCAGGGTCTCGCCCTCGGCCAGCAGGCTGCGGCTGACGATCAGCGAGGTGGCCAGGGCCTCGAAGCGCAGGATGTTGATGCTGCTGTCCTGCACGGCGGCATCGGGCAGGGCCAGGCGGAATTCGTTGACGCGATAACTCATGACAGGTCTCGTTACTGGTCGGAGCCGGAGAAGATCGCCTTCACCGAGTCGTCGATGGTCTTTTTCACACCCTGGTTGTCGGGTGCGGTCTGCGCACCGCTGCCGACGTTCAGGTCGAGGGTGCCGTCGGTATTGATCTCGCCGTTCTGCTTGGCATGGAAGCTGAACTGCTCGCAGCTGATGTTGATCTGGCCGCTGGCGTTGAGCTCGATCACGCTCTTGCCACAGACCAGCCGCAGGTTTTCCCCGACCTCGATCAGGTAGCTGGTGCTGACGCTGTCGGTCTTGCTGGCGCCGACCAGCAACATGTCGTCGCGGCGCACGGCACGGATGCGGTCCTGGCCGATGGTGATGGTTTCCAGCATGCCCACCGTCTGGGTGCGGTTGATGCCGACCGCCAGCGTCTCGCACTGCTCGACCACGGTGTCCAGGTTGCGCTCGGCATGGATGTACAACTGCTCGGCGCCTTTCTTGTCTTCCATGCGGATTTCATTGAAGTTGGCCGGGCTGCCGCCCTTGCTCGAACGGCTCTTCATGCCGCTTTGCGTGGCATTGGCGGGCAGGTCATAGGGCACGCTCTGTTCGGCGTTGTACACGCGGCCAGTGATGATCGGCCGGTCGGGGTCGCCTTCGAGGAAGCTGACGATCACCTCCTGGCCAATCCGCGGGATCTGCATCGAGCCCCAGTTCTTGCCCGCCCAGGCCTGCGATACGCGGATCCAGCACGAGCTGTTCTCGTTGGACTGGTCGTGGCGGTCCCAGTGGAAGTGCACCTTCACCCGGCCATACTGGTCGGTCCAGATCTCCTCGCCAGCGGGGCCGACCACCACGGCGGTCTGCGGGCCCTTGACGATCGGCCGCACGGTGCTGCCCTGCGGGCGGAAACTCTGCTGGGCGTCGATGCAGCTGAGGTTGCTCTCGAACTGCGCGGCGCCGCTGCCGGTGCCGCTTTCCAGGCGCTCCTGGTGCACGTAGTAGCGTGCGCCGACGATCAGGTATTCGCGGTTCTGGTCCTGGCGGGTGAAACCGCTGAGGCTGAACAGGTGGCCGCTGCCCAGGCCGCGGGCATTGCCGCGCAGCTCGACCCGCTCGTGCAGGCTCTGCAGCGACTCCAGGCGCGTGCGCGCGTAGTGCTCGCCGTCCTGGCTTTGCTGGTAGGCGCCGGGGTAGTCGTACAACGGGTAATCACCGGCCTGGTGCGGGCGCGGCATGGCCGAGCGCACGTCGATGCGCGCGCTGGGGCGCTGGAAATCGTAGTCGTTGAGCTCCAGCGACCCTGGCTGCACTTCCTGGGCCAGGTGCCAGTCATTGATGTGGTCACGCTCGCGGTGCTGCCCGTCCGGCGGGTAGTAGGGCACGCTTTCGTAGCCAGGCATCTGCGGGTGCGCGCCGTAGGCATCGGCCAGCACCAGCACGTGGCGCTGCGCTTCATGGCGGAAGAAGTAGTAGATGCCTTCCTCTTCCATCAGCCGGCTGACGAAGTCGAAGCTGGTCTCGCGGTACTGCACGCAGTATTCGCGTTCGCGGTAGCTACGGCTGAGGGCATCCTCGAAGTCGGAAAAGCCCAGGTCGCGGAACACCTGCTTGATGATCTGCGGCGCGCTCAGGTGCTGGAAGATGCGGCAGTCGCTGGTGCGGGTCAGCAGCCACAGCCACGGCCGCAGGGTGACCCGGTAGCTGGCGAACTGGCCCTGGTCCACCGACTGGCTGCAGCGGGCGACGATGCCGTGGAAGTAGCGTGAGGTGCCGAGGCTCAGTTGCACGCTCAGGCTCATCGGCTTGCCCAGCAGGGCATTGAGGTCGATGGCCGGGTCGTCGCTGGTCAGCTGCAGCTCATAGTCGAACAGGCGGCCGAGCTCGTCGCTGCCGCCCATTTCGGCCAGGATCAGCTTGTCCGGCCCCAACGGGCTGTTGATCTGCGCCAGGCGCGTGAACTGCGTGAACAGCATGGTCGGTCCTGTCAGTCGGCTGCGCCGAAGTCATAGTGCAAGTCATTGTCGCGGCGGCTGATGCGCACACTGGCCAGCGGCTTGCCTTCGAGCATGCGGGTGAGGAACTCGCGGCTCATGTCCGGCAGCAGGCCGTTGGTGAGGATAGCGTCGATCATGCGGCCACCGCTTTCGGTTTCGGTACAGCGCGAGACGATCAGCTCCACCACCTCGTCGTCGTAGGCAAAGCCGACCTTGTGCGTGCCTTCCACGCGCTTGCGGATGCGCTCCAGCTGCAGGCGGGTGATGGCCTTGAGCATGGCGTCGCTGAGCGGGTAGTAGGGGATGGTCACCAGGCGCCCGAGCAGCGCCGGCGGGAAGATGTCCAGCAGCGGCTTGCGCAGCTGGCTGGCCACCGCCTCCGGGTCGGGCAGGGCCTGCGGGTCGCTGCAGGTGCGCGCGATCAGCTCGGTGCCGGCGTTGGTGGTGAGCAGGATCAGGGTATTGCGGAAGTCGATCTGACGGCCTTCGCCATCCTCCATCACACCCTTGTCGAACACCTGGAAGAAGATCTCGTGCACGTCCGGGTGGGCCTTTTCCACCTCGTCCAGCAGCACCACGCTGTATGGCCGGCGGCGCACGGCCTCGGTCAGCACGCCGCCTTCGCCGTAACCGACGTAGCCGGGCGGGGCGCCCTTGAGGGTCGAGACGGTGTGCGCCTCCTGGAACTCGCTCATGTTGATGGTGATCAGGTTCTGCTCACCGCCGTACAACGCCTCGGCCAGGGCCAGCGCGGTTTCGGTCTTGCCCACCCCGGAGGTACCGGCGAGCATGAACACGCCAATCGGTTTGTTCGGGTTGTCGAGGCCGGCACGGGAGGTCTGGATGCGCTTGGCGATCATGCTCAGCGCATGGTCCTGGCCGATGATGCGCTTGGCCAGCAGGCTGTCGAGGTTGAGCACGGTCTCGATCTCGTTGCGCGCCATGCGCCCCACCGGAATCCCGGTCCAGTCGGCCACCACCGAGGCGACGGCCTGGTAGTCCACGGTCGGCAGGATCAACGGGCTCTCGCCTTGCAGGGCGCCCAGGCGCTGCTGCAGGTCGGCCAGCGTTTCGCGCAGCTCAGGGTTACCTGGCAGCGCAGCGTCCTGGTCGACCACCCCGGCTTGCTCGCGCAGTTGGGCGCGGGTGGCCAGCAGTTGGTCGACCAGGGCCTTTTCCTCGGCCCAGCGGCTTTCCAGGGCGGCCAGGCGTTGGCGCTCCTCGGCCAGCAGGCTGTCGGCCTGGGCCTGGCGCTGCCCGGTGGGCACGCCAATGGCGGCTTCACGGGCGATGATCGCCTGCTCGACCTCCAGCGCCTCGATGCGGCGGCGGCTGTCGTCGACCTCGGCCGGCACCGCGTGCAGGCTGATGGCCACGCGTGCGCAGGCGGTATCGAGCAGGCTCACCGATTTGTCCGGCAGCTGGCGCGCCGGGATGTAACGGTGCGACAGCTTGACCGCGGCCTCGAGGGCTTCGTCGAGGATCTGCACCTGATGGTGCTGCTCCATGGTCGAGGCCACCCCACGCATCATCAGCAGGGCCTTGGCTTCGCTCGGCTCGTCCACCTGCACCACCTGGAAGCGGCGGGTCAGGGCCGGGTCTTTCTCGATGTGCTTCTTGTACTCGGCCCAGGTGGTTGCCGCCACCGTGCGCAGGCTGCCACGGGCGAGTGCCGGCTTGAGCAGGTTGGCCGCATCGCCGGTGCCGGCGGCGCCACCGGCACCGACCAGGGTATGGGCTTCATCGATGAACAGGATGATCGGCTTGGGCGAGGCCTGCACATCCTCGATCACCTGGCGCAGGCGCTGTTCGAACTCGCCTTTCATGCTGGCGCCGGCCTGCAGCAGGCCGACGTCCAGGCTGCGCAGCTCGACATCCTTGAGCGCCGGCGGCACGTCGCCGGCGACGATGCGCAAGGCGAAGCCTTCGACCACGGCGGTCTTGCCGACACCGGCCTCACCGGTGAGGATCGGGTTGTTCTGCCGGCGGCGCATGAGGATATCGACCAGCTGGCGGATCTCCTCGTCACGGCCGACGATCGGGTCGAGCTTGCCGCTGCGGGCCTGTTCGGTCAGGTCGACGGTAAAGCGCTTGAGCGCTTCCTGCTTGCCCATCGCTGCCGGCGCCACGGCGCCGCTGGCTTCGCCAGGCTGTGCAGCACTGAAGCCGTCGGTGGCGCCCAGATGGTTTTCCGGCGAGTCGCCGACGTATTCGCTGAAGCGTTCGCTCAACGCCTCGACCTTGAGCTTGGCGAACTCGCTCGACAGCCCCAGCAAGGCATGGCGCAGGCTCGGAGTCTTGAGGATGCCGACCAGCAGGTAGCCGCTGCGCACCTGGCTTTCACCGAACATCAGGCTGCCGTATACCCAGCCGCGTTCGACCGCCTCTTCAACCTGCGAGGACAGGTCGGTGATCGAGGTCGAACCGCGCGGCAGCCGGTCCAGGGCGTCGGTCAGGTCGCGCGCCAGGCGCGCCGGCTCGACATCGAACTGGCGCACGATGCGGTGCAGGTCGCTGTCCTGCAATTGCAGCAACTGGTGCAACCAGTGCACCAGTTCGACATAGGGGTTGCCCCGCAGCTTGCAGAACACCGTGGCGGCCTCGATGGCCTTGTAGGCAATGCTGTTGAGTTTGCCGAACAGCGCGGCGCGGCTGATTTCACCCATGGTCCTGGTTCCTTGTGTGGTGGGCGGCGGCCGGCTGGTCGGCATAGTAGCGGGCCAGCTTCAGGTCGCGTGCATCGTGCGGAGGGTGGCCGAGCCAGGTATCGAAACCCAGGCGTTGGCCGGCATTGAGTTGCAGCGCAGGTACCTGGTCCTGCGCGAGGATCAGGTTGAGATCCCAGTCCAGTTCCTGGCCCAGGTATTCGGCGACCCATGCCGCCAGCTCGACGAAGGCCTGCCCGCCAGGCAGCAGGGCGTGGTACTGGTCGAGGCTGAGCGGGCCGAGGCACAGCCGGAACTTGTGCTGGCGGTCCCAGACGTAGCGGCCCAGGCACAGGTCCACGCCCAGGCGGTTGGCGCGCACGCCGAGCTGGCTGCGTTCGGGCAGTTCAAGCCACTGGCCGACGTATTCTTCCAGGCGCACCGGCACGCCGAAATACCCGGCGAGGATGCTGCACAGGCCGTCCGGGTAGCGGGTTTGCGCGCTCAGGTGGCCGGACCAGTGCAGTTTGGCGGTGTCGGCCAGCGCGCCCTGGCCCTGCAGTTCCGGCTGGCCACGGCCACTGAGCGCGGCCAGGCGCGCGGCCCAGTAGTCGTCGCCCGGGCGATCGTGGCTGACCGTCGGGCGCGCTTCGGCCCAGGCGCGGTAGAACAGGCTCAGCAGGCGGTGATGGAAAACATCGAGGAACGCCTTGCTGGTGGCGTCGGCATGGTTGCGCTGGCGCTCGCGCATGTATTCGGTGAGGTGCAGCGGCAACGGCCCGTTGGGGCCACCGAGGCCGAAGAAGAACTGCTCCAGGCGCGCCGGCTGCTCGCCGTCGGCGCTGACCGAGGCCAGGGTCGCCGGGGCGAACCCGCAGTCCAGGCGCTGGCCCAGGCGCACCGGCTCGTCGGCCAGGCGCAACGAATGGCCGAAGCGTGGCAGCTCGGGGTACTGCGCCTCGAGGCGGCGCAGCGCCTGGAAGAAGTCGTACGCCCAGGGCTCGTCCTGCATGGCCTGCAAGGTATTCATAAGGTCGGCCTGCGCCCCGGTTTGGCCGCCCAGCGCATGATCTCGCCACGTTCACTGGTGCGCAGTACCGTTTCGGTGAAGCTGTTGATCGACACATAGCGGGTCAGGAACCGTTCGAACACCGCGCCGAGCAGGAACACGCCGGTGCCGCGGAAGGCGTTTTCGTCGAAGGTCAGGGTGATCTCCAGGCCCCGCCCGAAAACGATCGGCCCGGGCATCGGCAGGCGTCGCGTGCAGGGTTTGCTGCTGACCTCGCGCAGGCCGTCGATCTGCAGGTTCAGCGCGCTGTCCTGCGGGTCGCCATACAGGCGCAGCAATTCGCGCAGGGCGGCGGCGCCCTGGCCGTGCTCGGCCAGCGACAGGTAGTTCAGCGACAGCTGGCTGATCAGGCGCCAGGCACGGTTGTCATGGGCATGGCTGGCCTTGGGCCGGCTGGGGCCGGCCAGGCAACGCACACCGGCGACCGGTGCGCTGTCGGCCAGGCTGAAGTCGCTGCGCCCGTCGCCAACGTTCATGAACAGGGGCAGGTCGCGGTTGCTGCACAGGGCGCTGATACCCAGCTGGCGCAGGTCGTGGCGGTAGGGCGCCTGCTGGCCGTCGACCAGGCTGATGAACGTCTCGCTGCCCATGTAGCTGGAGCGCGTACCGTTGCGGCGCTGGGCGCTGGACAACACGCGCGGCTCGCGGCGCACGATGTAGTAGGCCTGGTCGCGGCCATAGCGCGACGGGTCGCGCACGGCGTAGAACGGCAGGAATTCCTGGTCCGGGCCGGTGCCGTGGCCGGTAACGCGTTGCAGCGAATGGATCTCGAAATCGGTGGGCCGGGTACGGTCGGCGATCACGTGGTGTTCGTGCACCCGGTCGGTCAGGTGCAGGCGGTCGACCCGCCGCGGGAACAGGTTGATCGCCGGGGTGCAGAACGGCACGAACTGGTCGGCACCGACGCTGCTCTCCAGGCTCTGCTCGAAACGCTCGAACAACACCAGCACTTCCAGGGTCTGCCCGGTGCAGCGCTGGACCGCTCGCTCCAACCCGGCGAAATCGACGAACAGAAAACGCTGCGGCAGGGCGAAGTATTCCTGCAGCAGGCGGTAGCCCTGGAAGGCCTGGGGCACCACCGGCAACGCTGCTTCGCGGTCGTCGAAGCCACACGGGCGCAGCGCCTGTTCGACTGGAATCCGCTCTACCCAGTCGGCGCCAGGTTGGCGCACGAACACCGCGCAGGCGCTGCCCAGCAGTTGCTCGTAGAGGCGGAACGGCGTCTCGTCGGCGCCGTTGAGGTACAGCGGCAAATGGCTGAGCGGCAAGCTGCAGAACGGCACCTCGGCGCCACTGCGCAGGGTCAGGCGCAGGCCGGCGCGGGCCTGGGGCACGCTGCCGGCCAGGCGCCCGAGCACCGCGCCGGGGTTGCCGAAGTACTCGGCGCGGGCCACCTGCAAGGGCCACAGGGTAACGTCCTGGGTGCTGCGGAACTCGCACGGGGTTTGCGAGTTGCGTCCTAGGTTGGCACGCAGCACGCTGTCCCGCGGCAGGCGGAAACCGGCGGCCAGGGAGCCCTCGTCGGGGTCGGTCTGCAGTTGCACCACGGTCATCGACGGGGTCGGCGCCAGGTAGTGCGGGTAGGCGATTTCCAGCAGGTTGTGGGTGAAGGTCGGGTATTCGGCGTCCAGCTTCAGCTGCACCCGTGCGGTGAGGTAGGCGAAGCCTTCGAGCAGGCGCTCGACATAAGGGTCGGCACACTCGATCCCGGACAGCGTCAGGCGCCCGGCGATCTTCGGGTATTCCCTGGCGAACTCCGCGGCACTCTCGCGGATGTGCTTCAATTCCTGGTTGTACAGCTCAAGCAGGCGCGGGTTCATGCACGCCTCCGGCGTTCGGCCGGGGCCACGCGTACGTGGCCGGACTCCAGGTCCACCTCGGTCTGCAGCAGCAACGGCAAGGCCGCCGGCTGGGCCCACAGGTCGCCTTCGATCTCGAAACTCAGGGCGTTGGCATTCATCTCGCCGGGGGCGGCCTGGGCACGCACCTTGAGGGTATGGGCGAGAATACGTGGCTCGTAGGTGGCGATGGCCTGGTGGATGATGCGCTCCAGGGCGGCCAGGTCGATGTTCGAGGCGCTGTTGCCGGCCAGGGCCGGCAGGCCGTAGTTGATCACCGACGCACCGGCCGGGGTGCCCAAGGTGGCGGCGCTGTCCAGCAGCGAGGTGGTGTTGAGCAACCAGGCAAGGTCGCGCAATACCGAGGCCTTGAGCTGGTGCAGGCTGAGTACGCGCTTGTCCGGCGCTTCCTGCGGGTTGCCCGGGTCGTCGTCGGTCAGACGGTCCAGCAGCGAGGGCTGCAGACGGTCGCGGGCGGCAATATCGGCTACCACTCGAACAGCCCCACGAAGTTCTTCTGGTCTACAGGGCCGTTCGCACAGCTGCCGCCATGGGCCACGATGGATGGCTCCAGGCGCTCGCCCAGCTGGCGCACGGCCTGGTACTGGCTAGCGCAACGGCCGGGCTGCGACGGGTCTGGCTGCACATGGCTGACAATGATGATCTGCGCACCATTGAACTGCTCCACGCGAGGCTTGCCGCCCGCGCGCTCGGGGCTGAGCTGGCAGGGCCAGGGCATGTCCAGCTGCAGCAGCGAAGCATCGGCCTGGCGCAGCGCGCAGCGGCCCTGGTGGTTTACCAGCGCCAGCTGTTTGCCGCCAAGGGTGACTTCAGGCGCCGCGCTCGACGACGGAGCAGGGGCCTGCGCACAGGCATTCAGGGCGAACGCGACCAGCAGGGCCGGCAGGGCTTTGCACACACGGTTCATTTCAGCTCCCAGAACCAGACGGCCTTGGAACGATGCGCCTGGTCGGCGAAATAGCCCGTGACCCGGCCTCTGTCCCACAGGTCGATGTGATCGCCGGTACGGTTGTCGAAGGCCTGCCCGGCACGGGCAAAGCAGTCCTTGAAGAAGATGATGCCGCGCTTGTCGCTGAGCTTGAGGCGGTCGCTTGCGCTGCCACTCAGTTGCAGCGGGGCACCGAGATGGTGCTTCCACAGCCAGTTGGCCAGCGACTCGGCACCCCGGGCATGGCCATGGGCACAGCGGGGTTCGCTGTAGGTGCCGGCATTCACCTTGATGGTATGTTCGCCATTGAGCGCGATGCTCATGCGGATGGCGCACTGGTTGTCCCAGCCGCCGTCGCAAGGCGAGGAGTCGGTTGGGTAGGCATTCCAGAGGTTGATGAAAGAAGGCTTGGCCATGGGTTTCACCGTGAGCGGGTGAGGGTAGGGGAAGGCGCCTGCGCCAGCCAAGGCGGCGCAGGCGCGGTCGGTCAGATCTTGACGTTGGAACGGATGTTCCAGCCGTACTTGATCGGGCCGCCTTCCTTGGTGCCGTCGGCTTTCTGCGGCTGATAATCGACGGTGACCTTGGCAAAGTTCAGGGTCACGTTCTCGGTCAGGCGGTCGTCGCTGCCCGAGCCACCGGTGCTCAGCGAGCTGATGATGACCTCTTCGAGGTTGATGATCAGGTACTCGACCTGGCTCTCGCCGCCGGCCTTGCGCACGGTCAGCTTGACCTTGTCGATGTGCTTGCCGCTGGAGCAGTGGGCCATCAGGTTGGGGGTCGACTTGTCGATGTACTTGGTGATCGACAGGTCCTGGATGTTGACCTTGCCCGAACCGCCACCGCTACCCATGTGCATGTTGCCGGACTGGGACATGCCCCAGCTCCAGTTGAGCACGTCGATTTCGTCCTTGTGGCCCTTGTCGTGGGACTCGCCCTTGATGTCGCCGATCTTGATGAAAATATCTACAGCCATGATGTCCTCGGTATTACGTGTCAGGTTGGCGGTTGGGTGCAGTTGGGGCTGTCAGGCAGCCCCTGGGGCGGTTACGCCCCTTTGGCCGAAGGCAGCTTCGATACCAGGCGCAGCGACACGGTCAGCCCTTCGAGCTGGTAGTGCGGGCGCAGGTAGAAGCGCGAGTTGTAGTAACCCGGGTTGCCTTCGACGTCCTCGACCACGACCTCGGCCGCTGCCAGCGGGTGCTGGGCCTTGGTGGTCTCGGTGGAGTGCGCCGGGTCGCCGTCGACATAGTTGAGGATCCAGTCCTGCAGCCAACGCTGCATCTCGTCCTTTTCCTTGAACGAGCCGATCTTGTCGCGAACGATGCACTTCAGGTAATGCGCGAAGCGGCAGGTGGCGAACAGGTACGGCAGGCGCGCGGCCAGGTTGGCGTTGGCGGTGGCGTCCGGGTCGTCGTACTCGGCCGGCTTCTGCAGCGACTGGGCGCCGATGAAGGCGGCGAAGTCGGTATTCTTCTTGTGCAGCAGCGGCATGAAGCCATTCTTGGCCAGCTCCGCTTCGCGGCGGTCGGAAATGGCGATTTCGGTCGGGCACTTCATGTCCACACCACCGTCGTCGGTGGGGAAGGTGTGCGCCGGCAAGCCCTGCACCTCGCCACCCGACTCCACGCCACGAATGCGCGAGCACCAGCCGTAGTACTTGAACGAGCGGTTGATGTTCACCGCCATGGCATAGGCGGCGTTGGCCCAGGTGTACTTGCTGCTGTCGGCGCCATCGGTGTCTTCTTCGAAGGCGAACGCCTCGACCGGGTCGGTCTTGGCGCCGTACGGCAGGCGTGCCAGGAAGCGCGGCATGGTCAGGCCGATGTAGCGCGAGTCTTCGGACTCACGCAGCGAGCGCCAGCCAGCGTATTCCGGGGTGGTGAAGATCTTGGTCAGGTCGCGCGGGTTGCTCAGTTCCTGCCACGAGCCCATGCCCATCACGGTCGGCGAGGCGGCGGCAATGAACGGCGCGTGCATCGAGGCGCAGATCTTCGACATTTCGCCCAGCAGCTCGACGTCGGGTGGCGACTGGTCGAAGTAGTAGTCGCCGACCAGGCAGCCGTAGGGTTCGCCGCCGAACTGGCCGTATTCTTCCTCGTACAGCTTCTTGAAGATCGGGCTCTGGTCCCAGGCGGTACCCTTGAATTTCTTCAAGGTTTTGTGCAGGTCGGTCTTCGAGACGTTGAGCACACGGATCTTCAGCTGCTCGTCGCTCTCGGTGTTGTTGACCAGGTAGTGCAGGCCGCGCCAGGCACTTTCCAGCTGCTGGAAGTCGTTGTGATGGATGATCTGGTTGACCTGGGCAGTCAGCTTGGCGTCGATGGCGGCAATGATCTGCTCGATCGAGCCAATGGCATCGTTGGACACCAGGTTGGTCTGCGCCAGGGCCTGCTCGGCCAGGGTACGCACGGCGCTTTCGACCGCTTCCTTGGCTCGTTCGGTCTTGGGTTTGAATTCCTGCAGCAGCAGGTTGGCGAACTCGCTCGGGTCCTGGGTGGCTGCGGCCGGCTGGGCCTGGGCGTCGCGCAGTGGATCGGTCATGGGCTGTCTCCTCAGGCCTTGGGCTCGTTGTCGACGGGTTTCGGCGCGCTGGCCAGGGCCTGCAGCAGGGCCGGGTCCTTGATCGCTTTGAGGATGATGTCCTCGGCACCGGTCTTGCCGTCCATGTAGGTCAGCAGGTTGGCCAGCTGGGTGCGGGCTTCCAGCAGCTGGTTCAGGGCATCGACCTTGCGTGCCACGGCGGCCGGGCTGAAGTCGTCCATGCTCTCGAAGGTGATGTCCAGGCTCAGGTTGCCTTCGCCGGTCAGTTCGTTGGGCACGTTGAAGGCCACGCGGGGCTTCATCGCCTTCAGGCGCGAGTCGAAGTTGTCGACGTCGATTTCCAGGAACTTGCGCTCGGCCACTGCTGGCAGCGGCTCGGCCGGCTTGCCGGCCAGGTCCGAAAGCACGCCCATGACGAACGGCAACTGGACTTTCTTCTCGGCGCCGTAGAGTTCGACGTCATATTCGATCTGCACCCGTGGCGCACGGTTGCGCGCGATGAATTTCTGGGAGCTGTCTTTCGCCACGTTGTTCCTCCTGGTCGCCGGTGTGGCGGCGCTGTTCGTTGCGGGCGTCGGTGTTGATGCGGGCCGAGGACGTCAGTTGTCCTCGGGGCCGCGCAGGTTCTCGAATTGCGACCAGCCATCGGGGATCAGGTCGCGAACAATGGTTGCGAAATCGGCATTGACCAGTTTCTTCGCCCGGTGCAGCAGCACCGGCAGCGGGCTCGATGGCTCGTGGCGGGCGTAGTACTGCAGCAGGCGGTCAAGGCTCTGCTGCACGTCTTCGCGGCTGTTGACTTCGCCTGGGCGGGCAGCGGGCCGTGCGGTAGGGGTGACACTGGCGATCAGCGGCTGCGGGTCATCGTGCTCGGCGAGTGGCGCGTCAACGGCTTGCGCGGCCGTGCCGGCACCGTCGGGGCAGTAGTCAGCCAGCACCTGCTGCACCTGGCGCAGCGGCTGGCGCAGGGCCGACAGGTCGATGCCACGCTCCGACCCGACCTGGTCGTTGACCCGGCTTTCGATGGCGTCCACCGCCTCGCGGGCCAGCCGCAGCGCCTCCTGGCACTGGTGCAACTGGTCGGCGTCGGCGTCACGCAGGGCGGCGGCCAGTTCCTCGGCGCTGAGCTGTTCGCTGGCGAAATGCTGTACGCCTGCGGCGTGCAGGGCCGCGCGCAGGGTGACCGGGCCGAAGGCGCGCGAACGCACCAGCACGGCATCGCGCAGCAGCGCGATGTTGGTGTCGCAGGTGAGGCCGGCCAGGGCATTGACGCGTACCGTGGGGTCGTTGTCGTCAGCGGCGTCCAGTTGCGGGTGCAGGTGCAGCCAATACTCGCCGAGCAGGTCGCGGATCAGCTCCAGGCTGGCGGCCAGCCCCGGGAGGCCGTGCAGGGCCAGGTTGGCCTGCAGCAGGAAATGGGTGATGCGCAGGTCCTTGCTGCGTTGCAGCAAGGTCGTGCTGGCTTGCTCGATATCGCGCCACTGCGGCGGTTCGGCAGGCTGGATGGCATCGCCCATGACGCGCTCGGGGCGGCCCTGGGCGTCACGCTCCAGTTGCAGAAACTCGGCGTCATATTCGAGGTCATCGCCGCAGGGGAAGTCAGCGGAAACAGCGGCGAGCAACGGCGATGCGTTCACCAGAATTCGATCTCCCTATCGGCCCTTGGTGAGGGCGTGTTGTTGTGCGAAGTTGCAAGTGTGAACTGGCGCACAAACTTTCCAAAGAGTGCCGGCGTGATATCACAATGATATTGTTTTGGCACTTCGAAGTTGCGCATTTATGGTTTATTTATTCGCGAGTGTCAAGGTAAGCTACGCGCCCCCGAGTGTCACTTGTGACTTCGTTGGCAGTAACCGAGCACCACTCGTCCGGTTCCCTTCGGCTGGCCTCGGCAGTGGCGTTGCATACCCGTCGTATAGTCGGTGCTTTGCGCGAGACCCCCGGTAATCAAGGGGTGCAGCAATATTTGAGTGGCTGCGGTAAATAACTCGAATGGATGGATCGACGTTTAAAACGGATGCAAGGAGGCATGATGGCACTTTGCCTAACTATCACCAGTTACCACAAGATTACCCCGGGGCAATGCCCGGAGATGCGGCTGGAAACCGGTGCCATCACGCTTGGCCGTTCGGCGGACAACGACTGGGTACTTCCCGACCCGGAGCGGTTGGTATCGGCCAGGCATTGCATGATCCAGTTCAAGGATGGGCGGTATTATTTAACCGATGACAGTACGAACGGTGTGGAATTAGTTCGCGCCGGTATTCGCCTGCGTCGCGGTAACAGTGAGCCGCTGATGGATGGCGAAGTTATCCGCATTGGTGAATACGAGATCCAGGCGCGCATCGACGCGAGCTTGCCCGGCAGCCTCGATGGCCAGCCCCAGGCGCACAGTTTCGAAGCGCTGATGGCCAACCAGGTAGCGGCTCCGGCCGTCCCCGCCCCGGCGATATCCGGTGCGCCGGCAGCATTCCTGCAAGGCGCGTCGAACCACGACACGCTGCCTGACCTGTTCGACTTCCTCGGCCCCGCGAGCGTGCCGCCAGTCAGCCAGCCCGACCATGTACCGGCCCAGCAGCACGACTTTCGTCCGCCAACCCCGGTGATCCCGCCAACCCCGGTGATCCCGCCAACCCCGGTGATCCCGCCAACCCCGGTGATCCCGGCTGCGCCGGCCGCCGCCGCAGCGCCAGGGATGATCCCGGAAGACTGGGACCTGCTTGGCTCGACCCCGGCACCCGCGCCAGCCGTGGCACCTGAGCCAGTGCCAACGCCAGCGCCGACACTGCCACCGATACCGACAGCGCCACCTGTACCAGCTGCTCCGGCAGTTCCTGCACAGCCGGCGGCGAGCGCAGCAGTCGCGCCAGCGCCTGTTGCACCTGTAGCGGCCGCGACCAGCGACGCATTGCTGCAGGCATTCCTGCGTGGCGCTGGTATCGAGCACCTGCGTATCGACGCCGCCGATGCCGCCGCCCAAATGGAGGCCATCGGCCGCAGCTACCGCTTGATGGTCGAAGGCCTGATCGACGTACTGCGTGCGCGCAGCAGCCTGAAGGGCGAGTTTCGCATGCAGCAGACGACCATCGCCCCGGTGCAGAACAACCCGTTGAAATTCGCCCCCAATGCCGACGAGGCCTTGCTGCTGTTGCTGCGTCACGGCAACCAAGCGTTCCTGGCGCCGGACCAGGCCGTGCGCGAGAGCTTCGATGACCTGCGCGCCCACCAGCTGGCGGTGATGGCGGGCGTGCAGGCGGCGATCAAGCACCTGCTCGGCTGTTTCCAGCCGGCGCGCCTGGAGCAGCGCCTGGCACCTGCGGCCGGGCTGGCCAAGCTGTTCGGCGGTTCGCGCCAGGCGCACTGCTGGCAGCAGTTCACCGAGCTTTACGGGCAAATCTCCCGCGAAGCCGAAGATGATTTCCAGGAGCTGTTCGGCCGCGAATTCGCCCGCGCCTACGAGGCCCACAGCAGCCGTTCGCAACGTAGCTGAGCACGCCCGGGAAGACCACGGTACGTCATGAGGACAAGGATGAAAGCAATACGACTGGTCGCGGCCCTGAGCCTGGTGCTGCTCGGTGCCTGCAGCAAGGACGAGGCCGTTGCCCCCGTCGCCGACAAGGCCCCGGCCAGCCCGGCCGTGACCCTGTATTTCAGTGCCGCCGCCGGGCTCAACCCGGGCCCTGGCGGCGCGCCTGCGCCGGTACGGGTGCGCCTGTACGAGCTGAAGAACAGCGCGGCCTTCGCCCGTGCCGATTACTTCGCATTGGCCGAGCGCGCCCAGGCCACCCTCGGCGCCGACCTGATCGACCAGGACGAAGTGCTGTTGCAGCCGGGCGGGCAATTGCGCCTCGAACGCCCGCTCGATCCCGCCACTCGCCAGGTCGGCCTGGTGGTCGGCTATCGCGAGATCGACCAGGCCCAGTGGCGCAGCGTGCTGCCAGTGCCGCCGCGCGACTATCAGATCAGCCTCGATGTGCGCGCCGTGCGCAGCGCCGTGGCCACCCCCCAACCTGAACCTGCCCGCTAGGCAATCGGAGTCCCCATGTCCTGGAACAATCGCGTGGTCTGGTCGGAAGGCATGTTCATCACGACCCAGCACTTCCAACAGCATGATCGCTACCTCGAACACTTGGTCGATACCCGCAGCCGCCCGTTGAACGTAGCCGCCTGGGGCTTTTCCGAGCTGCTGCTCGACCAGGGCCTGCTGGCCCAGGGCAAGGTGGCGATTCTCAGCGCCCGCGGTTTGCTGCCCGACGGCACGCCGTTCGACATCCCCCGTGACGACCTGCCGCCGGCACCGCTGGAAGTGCCCGACGAGCTGCGCGACGGCGTGCTTTACCTGGGGCTGCCGCTCAAGCGGGCCGGGGCCCGCGACACCGTCGACGAAGGCGAGGCCGTGGCTGGCGCCCGCTACATCAGCCGGGTCAGCGAAGTGCGTGACGACAACGCGCCGTTCGAGAACCGTGCCCCGCTGGCGCTCGGCAGCCGCGCCCTGCGCCTGTTGCGCAGCGAGGACGGCCTGAGCGACTACGCCGCCCTCGGCATGCTGCGCATCCGCGAAAAACGCGCCGACCGCGCGCTGGTGGTGGATGACAGCTACATCCCGCCGGTACTCGACGTGGCGGCCAGCCAGCAGCTGTCCGGTTTCTGCGGCGAGTTGCTGGGCCTGTTGCACCAGCGTGGCGAAGCACTGGCTGGCAGGGTGGTTGCCTCGGCCAATGGCGGCGCGTCGGAGATTGCCGACTTCATGCTGCTGCAACTGGTCAACCGCGCCCAGCCGCTGGTCGAGCACCTCAACCAGCTGAGCCCGTTGCACCCCGAGCGGCTGTACAGCGAGCTGGTGGCGCTGGCCGGCGAGTTCGCCACCTTCACCCGCGATGGCCGGCGCCCGCACAGCTTTCCGGTCTATCAGCACGACGACCTGGCGGCGACCTTCGCGCCGGTGATGGCCGCCTTGCGCGAAGCCTTGTCGACCCTGATCGACAGCAAGGCGGTGGCTATTCCCATCGTCGAGAAGGCCTACGGCATCCACGTCGGCATGCTCGCCGACCGCAGCCTGCTCGATAGCGCCAGCTTCATCCTGGTGGTGCGCGCCGACGTCCCCAGCGAGACCCTGCGCAGCCGCTTCGGCCAACAGAGCAAGATCGGTTCGGTGGAGCACATCCGCGACCTGGTCAACCTGCAGCTGCCGGGCATCGGCCTGCTGCCGTTGCCGGTGGCGCCACGGCAGATTCCGTTCCATGCCGGTTCCACCTACTTCGAGCTCGACCGGGGCAGCGAGCACTGGAAGCAGTTGCAGCACTCGGGTGGCTTTGCCTTTTACGTCGCCGGTGAGTTCCCCGGCCTGAGCCTGGCCTTCTGGGCCATTCGAGGATAACCCGCGATGCACCCGGACGATCCGCAGGCCAACGACCGTACCCAGTTCATGCCGCGCCCCGGTGGCCGCGCGGCCCCGCAGCCTGCCGCGGCGGCCCCGCAGCAGCCGCCCTTGCAGGTGCCGGCCGAGCCCCTGGCGCCAGGCCAGGGCGTCGGCCTCAACCCGCTGGAGCAGGCGGCCGGGCCGTTGCTGGCCTTGCTTACCCGCCTGCGCAACACCATCGCCCACTCGGCGCCGGCCAGCCTGCGCGCGCAGTTGCTGGCCTATCTGCGCCAGTTCGAAACCCGCGCCGAAGCTGCCGGGGTGGTGCGCAACGAGGTGCTGCTGGCGCGCTATGCGCTGTGTACCGCGCTGGACGAGGCGGTGCTCAGCACACCGTGGGGCAGTGCCAGCGACTGGAGTCGGCAGAGCTTGCTGATCACCGTGCACAACGAGGCCTGGGGCGGTGAGAAGGTGTTCCAGCTGATGGAGCACTGCCTGCAAAGCCCGCGCGAACGCCTCAACCTGCTGGAGCTGTTGTACCTGTGCACCAGCCTCGGCTTCGAGGGCCGCTACCGGGTCATGAAAGATGGCCGTGCCCAGCTCGAAGCGCTGCGCGAGCGCACCGCGGCGGCGATCCGCAGCGCCCGTGGCGAGCGTGAGCGTGAACTCTCGCCACACTGGCGCGGGGTGGCGGTCAGCCGTGACCGCCTGGCCCAGTTCGTGCCGCCCTGGGTGGGCCTGGCGGTGGCCGTGGCGCTGCTGTTGCTGTTGTTGTTCGGCCTGCGCCTGAAGCTGGCCGCCGATGCCGAGCCGGTGTTCCGCGGTATCCACGCGCTGGGTGAAATCCCGGTGCAGGCCATGGACCGCCCGGTGCTGCAGCCCAAGCCGGTGGAGCGCCCGCGCCTGGCCGGGTTCCTCGCCGAGGACATCAAGGCCGGCCGGGTCGCCGTCGAAGACGCGGTCGACCGCTCGGTGGTGACCATTCGCGGCGACGAACTGTTCGCCAGCGCCAGCGCCAGCATCAAGGGCGATTTCCAGCCGCTGATGCTGCGCGTTGCCGAGGCGCTGGCCAAGGTCAAGGGCAACGTCCGGGTCACCGGGCACAGCGACAACCAGCGCATCGCCACGCTGCGCTTCCCGTCCAACTGGGCGTTGTCGCAGGCGCGCGCCGAAGAGGTCAAGGGCATCCTCGCCGCGCGCACCGGGCAACCCGAGCGCTTCAGTGCCCAAGGGTTGAGCGACACCGAGCCGCTGGCGTCGAACGACACCGCGCAGGGCCGGGCGAAGAATCGCCGGGTTGAAATCACCGTTCTGGCGGAGGGCGTCGAGTGAAGGCGTTTTTCAGTTTTGTCATTCGCTGGGTAATCCCGCTGCTGGGCCTGATCGCCCTCAGCCTGATCATCTGGTTCGTCGGGCCGTTGCTGGAAATGCTGGCGCCGCCGACGCCACGCTGGTTGCTGATCATCCTGCTGTTCGCCCTGTGGGGCGGCTACCGCGCCTGGCGCATCGTGCAGGCACGCCGACAGGCGGCCAAGGTCATGCAGAGCCTGGCCGCAGAGACCGCCCCGGACCCTGCCAGCGTGGCCACCAGCGAAGAGCTGGCGGCGCTGCGCCAGCGCATGGACGAAGCCCTGGCCCTGCTGAAGAAAGCCCGCCTGGGCGGTGACGAACGGCGCAACCTGTACGAGCTGCCGTGGTACGTGATAATCGGCCCGCCCGGCTCGGGCAAGACCACCGCGCTGGTCAATTCGGGCCTGCACTTCCCGCTGGCCGCGCAACTGGGCGAGGGTGCCATCCGTGGTGTCGGCGGCACGCGCAACTGCGACTGGTGGTTCACCGACCAGGCCGTGCTGCTCGACACCGCCGGCCGCTACACCACCCAGGATAGCCACGCCCAGGTCGACAAGGCGGCCTGGCTGGGCTTTCTCGACCTGCTCAAGACCCAGCGCTCGCGCCGCCCGATCGACGGCGCGTTCATCGCCATCAGCCTGTCCGACCTGCTGCTGGGCAGCGATGCCGAGCGCGCCGCGCATGCCGCGGCGATCCGTGCGCGCATCCAGGAACTGTACAGCCAGCTGGGTGTGCGCTTCCCCGTGTACCTGATGCTGACCAAGCTCGACCTGGTGCCGGGCTTCATGGAGTTCTTCGACAACCTGGGCAAGGACGAGCGTGCCCAGGTGTGGGGCATGACGTTCCCGCTGGATACCCTCGAACAGGGCGGTGACGGCCCGTTGGCACAGTTCGACAACGAGTTCGGGTTGCTCGAACAGCGCCTCGGCGAGCGCCTGGTCGAGCGCCTGCAACAGGAACGCGACCCGGCCCGGCGCGACCTGATCTACGGCTTCGTGCAGCAGTTCGCCGCCCTGCGTGGCAACCTCAAGCTGTTCCTCGACGGCATCTTCAAGCCCAACGCCTTCGAGGCGCGGGCGTTGCTGCGCGGTGTGTACTTCACCAGCGGCACCCAGGAAGGCAGCCCGATCGACCGGCTGATCGGCAGCATGGCCCAGAGCATGGGCCTGGACCGTGCGCACCTGGCACGCCAGAGCGGTAGCGGGCGCAGCTATTTCATCGAGCGGCTGTTCACCGCGGTGGCCTTCGCCGAGCGCGGCCTGGTTGGCAGCAACCCCAAGGTGGAGCAGCGGCGCCGCTGGATCGCCCGGGGCGCGCTGGCCCTGAGCGTGGCTCTGGTGCTGTTGGTCGGCACCTTGTGGACCCTCAGTTACCGCGCCAACCAGCAATACATCGCCGAGGTCGACAGCCGCCTGCAGCCGCTGGGCAAAAGCGTGCAAGGCCTGAGCCCCGCGCAGCGCAACGTGGTCGACGTGCTGCCGCTGCTCAACGCCGTGCGCCACCTGGCCGACGACCCACCCAGCTGGGCCGAGGGCCTGGGCCTGTACCAGGGCGACATGCTCGATAGCGAATCGCAGAGCCTGTACCGCAAGCTGCTGATCGCCATCTTCGCCCCGCGCCTGGTCACCCGCATCGAGGAGCAGCTGTATGCCGGCGGGCCATCCGATTACCTTTACGAAGGCCTCAAGGCCTACCTGATGCTGGCCGATGCCGAGCACTACGACCCGGACTTCATCAAGGCCTGGATCACCCTCGACTGGGAGCGCCAGTTGCCTCGCGACCTGGCGCCTGACCTGCGTCAGGCCCTGGAGCAGCACCTGGCGGCGCTGTTCGAGAAACGCCCGCCGAATGCACGCCTGGACCAGCGCCTGATCGACGATACCCGTCGCCAGTTGCAGCAACTGCCGGTAGCCCAGCGGGTGTACGACCGGGTCAAGCGCCAGAAGCTGCCCAGCGGGGTCGACGACTTCCGCGTCAGCGACGCTGCCGGGCGCGATGCCGCCCTGGTGTTTCGCTTCAAGAGCGGCAAGCCGCTGAGCGAGCCGCTGCCGGGGCTGTTCACCGTGCAGGGCTACCGCCAGGTATTCCTCGCCGCCAGCCTGGCGCAGAGCACCACCCTGGCCGAGGAACGCTGGGTACTGGGCCGCGCGCCGGGCGATGCGGGCGATGCCCGGCGCCTGGCCGACGATGTGCAGCAGCTCTACTACCAGGATTACATCCGTCATTGGGATGCCCTGCTCGACGACCTGGACTTCGTGCCGATCACCAGTGTCGGCCAGGCCGCTGACGTGTTGCGCGTGTTGTCCGGGCCGACCTCGCCGATGAAGCAGTTGCTGCAGGCGGCCGCCCGTGAAACCAACCTGGCGCAGCCGACCACCCTCGACAAGGCCCAGGACAAGGCCCAGCAGGCCGGTGTCGACCAGCTGCGCCAGCGCCTTGGCGGGCTGCTCGGCGACGCGCCGCTGCCGGTCGACAGCCCCGCTGCACGCACGCAGGACCCGGTGACCGCGCACTTCGCCGAGCTGGCCACGCTGGTCGGCAGCGGCGAAGGCCAGCCCGCCGCCATCGACGGCTTGCTCACCGACCTCAATGCGCTCTACGTGCAGGTTAGCGCCATGGTCGGGGCCAGTGGCGACGCCTTGCTCGGCGAGGCCAAGAACCAGGCCCAGGCCGCGGCGCAACGGGTGGCCCTGGGCGCGGCACGCCAGCCCAAGGTGGTACAGAACCTGGTCAGCTCGGTACTTGGCTCGACCCACGGTATCGTCATGGGCGGGGTGCGCAACCAGCTCAATGCCGCCTGGGCCAGCGAAGTGCTGAATGTCTACCGCCAGTCGCTCAGTGGCCGCTACCCGATGGTGGCCGGCAGTGCGCGTGACGCCACGCTGGAAGACTTCGGCCAGTTCTTCGGCGTCGGCGGGGTGATGGACAACTACTTCCGCAAGTACCTGCAACCCTACGTCAATACCTCCAGCACACCGTGGAGCTGGCAGCCGGGCGCGGCGCAGAAGCTGGGCATCGGCAGCAACGTGCTGTACACCTTCCAGCGCGCGGCGACCATCCGCGATGCGTTCTTCCGCAGTGGCAACGGCCTGCAGCCAAGCGTGCGGTTCGAACTCAAGCCGGTGGCGATGGACGCGAGCATCACCCAGTTCCTGCTCGACCTCGACGGCCAGCAAGTCAGTTACGACCACGGCCCGAGCCGCCCGGTGGCGCTGCAGTGGCCCAACCCCAACAGCATCGGCGTGGTCCGCCTGTCGATCGCGCCGCCCGCGGCCAGCGGCCGTTCGGGGCTGACGGTGGAAGGCCCATGGGCGTGGTTCCGCCTGCTCGACCAGTCCGACCTGGTGGCCGGCAGCTCGCCAGAGCGCTTCAACCTGCGCTTGCGCGTGGATGGCGCCAGCGTGTCCTACGAGCTGCGCGCCAGCAGTGCCTTCAACCCGTTCCGCAGCCGAGTGGTCAGCGGTTTCAGCCTGCCGGAGCATCTGTGAACGACGTCGGTTTCTACGGAAAACTGGCCTGCCGCGGCGACTTCGTCAGCCGCGGCTTGCCGCAGACCTTCATCCAGCCCTGGGACCAGTGGCTGGCCGCCGGTATCCAGGCCAGCCAGCAGGCGCTTGGCGAGGGTTGGCTACAGGCCTACCTGGTCAGCCCGTTGTGGCGCTTTGCCCTGGCACCCGGGGTGTGTGGCCCGGAGGCGGTGGTCGGCGTACTGATGCCGAGCATCGACCGGGTCGGGCGGTATTTTCCGCTGAGTGTGGCGCAGGTACTGGAACCCGGCGTGGCGCTCGCAGGCATCGTCGGCGGTGCCGATGACTGGTTCGAAGCGGTCGAGGCGGCGTTGCTGGGCACGCTTGACGCGGATGCGTCGTTCGAGCGTTTCGAGGCGGCCTTGCAGCCGTTCAGCCAGGCCAGGCCGCTGTTGCAGGGGCCCCGGGTGACCGTGGGCGGGTTGCAGCGGCTGGACGGCGTTACCCCGCAGGGCCGGGCACTGGCCCTGGCCGAATGCGCCTGCCAAGGCATGAGCCTGTGGTGGGGGCAGGGCAGCGAGCGAATCGCCCCTGGCCTGCTGCGTAGCCAGGGCCTGCCGCGCAGCGACCAGTTCGCCGCGTTCCTGCTCGGCAGCGAGGCGCAACCCGCATGAACCGTGTGCACTACAGCGCGGCCAGCTACAGCCATGTGGGCATGGTCCGCAAGATCAACGAAGACGCCTGCCTGGAGTTGACCTGGGATGGCCTGTGGGCCGTTGCCGATGGCATGGGCGGGCACGCCGCCGGTGACTACGTGAGCAGCCTGGCGGTGGACAGCCTGCGCCAGTTGCCGCTCATCGATGGGCTGGAGGATTTCGCCCAGGCCTTGCGCGACACCCTGGCCCGGGTCAACCGCGTGGTGCGTGAGGAAACCCTGCGCCGGGGCGTGGCGATGATGGGCAGCACGGTGGTGCTGCTGGCCGCACGCGGCGACCGGGCCGTGGGCTTGTGGGCCGGTGACAGCCGCCTGTATCGCCTGCGCGATGGCCGCATCGAACGCCTGTCGCATGACCACAGCTATGTCCAGGAACTGCAGGACAGCGGCCTGCTCAACGAGGCCGAAGCGCGGGTGCACCCGCGCGGCAACATCGTCACCCGCGCCATCGGCGTGGAGGACCAGCTCGAACTGCAGGCGGTGAACGTGCAGGTACAGCCCGGCGATACCTACCTGCTGTGCAGCGACGGCTTGAACAAGACTGCCGAAGACCACGAGATCGCCGACGTGCTCGGCCACGCCGACCCCTACCAGGTGGTCCGCAGCCTGGTGCACCTGGGGCTGACCCGTGGCGCCCCCGACAACATTACCGCCGTGGTGGTGAAGGCGAATTGAAGAGCACCCTGAACATGCAGATCCCCGGATTCGACATCGACAGCGAGATTGGCCAAGGCGCCATGGCCAGTGTCTACCTGGCGACCCAGCGCTCGCTGCAGCGCAAGGTGGCGCTGAAGGTGATGGCCGCGAGCCTTGCCGCCGACCCTACCTTCTGCGAGCGCTTCCTGCGCGAAGGGCGCACCCTGGCGCGGTTGGCGCATCCGCACATTGCCACCATCCACGACATCGGTAATGTCGGCGAGCTGTACTACATGGCCATGGAGTACCTGCCCAGCGGGACCCTCAAGGAGCGCATCGCTGCCGGGCTTACCCCTGAGCAGGGCTTGCTGTACGTGCGGCAGATCGCCCAGGCGCTGGGCTATGCCCACGCCCAGGGGCTGGTGCACCGCGACGTGAAACCGGCCAACATCCTGTTCCGTGCCGACGGCACGGCGGTGCTCTCCGACTTCGGCATCGCCAAGTCGCTGGATGACCGCACCCAGTTCACCCAGGCCGGCTTCGCCGTCGGCACCCCCAGCTACATGAGCCCGGAGCAGGCGCGGGGCATGGACATCGATGGCCGCGCCGACCTCTATGCGCTCGGGGTGGTGCTGTACGAGATCCTCGTCGGCGAGCTGCCCTACCGGGGCACCGATGCCTTGTCGACTGCGCTGGCCCACCTGACCGAGCCGCTGCCGGAACTGCCCATCGAGCATGGGCGCTATCAGGATATCCTGCGCGGGCTGCTGGCCAAGGACCCTGAGCAACGCTTCGCCGATGCCGCGGCGTTGCTGGCTGCACTCGACCGCCTGCCAGCCGACAGCGCGGACAGCACGGTGATCCGCCCATTGCCGGTCGCGCTGCCGGGCAAGGCCGAGCTGGGTGGGCTGACACCGGTGTCCATCGATATCCCGCAGGCCACGGCCAAGCCGGTCGCCGCACCTGCACCTGCGCCAAAGCCGCAGCCGACCCGGCCCGCTGCGCCGCCGCAACCCGCCTCGGGCAAGCCGGCCAAGGCCATACTGGCCGTGGCCATTGCCGCAGCGCTGGGCCTGGGCGCGACCTTCTTCTGGTTGCGCTCTGGCAATGAGCAGCCGGTTGCGCAACCACCGCTGGCACAAACCGCGAGTGACCCGCTGGCGCCGACCGCGCCGCCACCAGCTGCCAGCGAAGACGGCCGGCCGTTGTTGATGCCAGGCAAGAAAACCCTGTTCCAACGCGTGCTGAGCAAGCCCGAAGCGCAATTGCTGGCCCAGCCCGGCGACGGCGCGGGTGAGCCGCTGCCGGCGTTCTCGGTGCTGTACGTGTACCAGCGCAAGGACATCGACGGCCAGCCCTGGCTGGAAGTGGGTGCCTCCAGCAGCGGCCAGCGCGACGGCTGGTTGCCGGCGGCACAAACCAGCGACTGGAAGCAAAGCCTGGTGCTGAAATTCACCGAGCGTTCCGGCCGTTCGCCAGTGATGTTCATGCGCCAGGCCGAAGACCTGCAGCAACTGCTCGACGACACCGGCAAGGCCCGCGCCGACTTGCTCAAGGCGCAGAACCAGCCCGACCAGGTACCCCAGGTGCTGGCCCTGGAGCCGGCCGCCAGCGCGGTGCCGCAGAACCAGTTCTACCTGATGCCGATCTTCGACTACCGTGAAAGCTTCGGCGCCGACGGCCAGCCGGTGCAGTTGCTCAACGTCGCCTCCATCGACCCCGGCAGCAGCTCCCGCAGCCAGGCGGCCACGGCTGCCGGCGCGGCGGTGGCGACGGACAACCGCTTCCGTACCGGCATCGTCCTGGTGGTCGACACTTCGGTATCGATGCAACCCTACATCGACCGCGTGCGCCAGGTGGTCAGCGAACTGCAGGCGCAACTGGCCGCACGCGGCGAACTGGACAACGTCAGCTTCGGCTTGGTGGGCTTTCGCAACAGCGTCAAGCGCACACCGGGCCTGGACTACCTGAGCAAGACCCTGGTCAGCCTGGAGGAGGGCCGCGACCCGGCGCGCTTCCTCAAGGCCGCGGCGCAGGTCAAGGCCACCAGCGTTTCCAGCCACTCGTTCAATGAGGATGCCTTTGCCGGGGTGATGCAGGCCGTGGAAGGCATGGACTGGTCGGGCTATGGCGGGCGCATCGTCCTGCTGGTCAGCGATGCTGGCGCCCTGCGCAAGAACGACCCGTACAGCAGCACCCAGATGAACGAGGCCGAGGTTCGCCAGGCCGCGCTGAGCAAGCAGATCAAGATCTACGCCCTGCACCTGCGCACCCCCGCCGGGGTGAACAACCATGGCTCGGCCGAAAGCCAGTACCGCGTGCTCACCGCCGACAGCAACCCGCAGATCGGCGACCTGTACGTGGGCGTGCCGGGCGGCGATGTGGGCGCCTTTGGCGAGCGCGTGCGCGAGATCGGCTCGACCTTCGCCGAGCTGGCGCACCAGGTGCGTGAACAACAGCCACAGCCAGTACCGCAGTTGGCCACGGGCGCGAGCCTGGCGGCCAAGTCGCAGGCGATCGGTTACGCCATGCACATGGACTTCCTCGGCCGGCACGCTGCCAGCCAGGCGCCGCAGCTGGTCAGCGCCTGGGCCGCCGACCGCGACCTGACCAACCCGGCACTGCCGAGCCTGCAGGTGTGCGTGATGCTGACCAAGTTGCAGCTCAATGACCTGCAGCAGTCGCTGAAGCTGATCGTCGACGCCGCACGCAAGACCCGCAGTTCGCCCGGTGATTTCTTCAACGAGATCGCCAGCGCCAGTGCCTACATGAGCCGCGATCCGGGGGCCTTGCGCAAAGGCGCCAACCTGGCCCAGGGCGGGGTGCTGGGCGAATACCTCGAAGGCCTGCCATACCGCAGCAAGTCGCTGAGCATGACCGAGGACCTGTGGTTGTCGCTGTCGGTGGCCGAACAAGAGGACTTCATCGACGAACTGGACTCGAAGATCCGCCTGTACGAAACCTTCCACAACGACATGGCCAACTGGGTGCGCTTCGGCAAGGCCGAGCCGGGCGACGCCCTGTACCGTGTACCACTGTCGACGCTGCCGTGATGATCAGCCTGCACGGGGTGCGCAAGACGCGCGGGCAGGGTGCCCAGCGCTACAGCCTGCAGATCGACCGGCTGCAGCTGGCGGCTGGGGCACGGGTGGCGCTGGTCGGCCCCAGCGGCTGTGGCAAGAGTACCTTGCTCGACCTGCTGGCGCTGGTGCTGGCGCCGGATGCCGCCGAGGGTTTCGTCTTTGCTGGCGCCGATGTGGCTGGCCTGTGGCGCCAGCGCCGTCTCGACCAGCTGGCGGCGCTGCGCAGCCGCCAGCTGGGCTATGTGCTGCAGGCCGGCGGCTTGCTCGGCTTCCTCGATGTGCGGGGCAATATCCGCCTGCCGCGGCAGCTGTTGGGGCTGGGCGAGGACGGCAGCGTCGAACGCCTGGCCGAGGCGCTGGATGTGCATGACCAGCTGGCCAAGAAGCCTGCCGCGTTGTCGCTGGGGCAACGCCAGCGGGTCAGCTGCGCCCGGGCCTTGGCGCATGCGCCGGCGTTGCTGCTGGCCGACGAGCCTACCGCGGCGCTGGACCCGGTGAACGCCGAGCGGGTCATGCAGTTGCTGCTGCGCGAGGCCCAGGCGCGCCAGGTAACCTGCGTGCTCGCCACCCATGACGAAGCGCTGGCGCGCCGGGCCGGGCTGGACGTGCTGCGCATGGCCTGCCGGCGCGATGCCGACGGCGGCGTCACCGCCAGCCTGGTGCAGGCCGTCTGATGCGCCCGTGGCTGATCGCCGGCCTGGCCTGGCAGGACTACCGCAACGATGCGCGGCTGTCGGCGTGCAGCGTGCTGGCGCTGGTTGCGGTGATCGCACCCTTGCTGGTGCTGTTCGGGCTCAAGTTCGGCCTGGTCGGCAGCCTGACCGAGCGGCTGCAACGCGACCCGAGCGTGCGCGAAATCATTCCCCTGGGCGGTGGCCGTTTCCATGCCGATTTCATCCAGGCCCTGGCCCAGCGACCGGACGTTGCCTTCGCCATTGCGCGCACCCGGCAGATCGCTGCCACCGCCGAGCTGTTGCTGCCGGCCCAAGGGCGCGCGGTGACCGTCGAGATGCTGCCGACCGCTGCCGGTGACCCGTTGTTGCAACAGGTGCCGCCACCGCAGGGCCTGCAACAGGTGGTATTGAGCTTTACCGCTGCCGAGAAGCTCGGTGCCGCTGCCGGTGATGAGTTGCAGGCCAGCTTCAGCCGCCAGCAGGCCGGCCAGCTGCAGTGGCGCCAGACGCGCTTGCAGGTGGCCGCGGTGCTGCCGCTGGCGGCGTTCGAACGCGATGGCCTGTTCGCTTCGCTGGCCCTGCTCGAAGCGGTCGAGGATTACCGCGACGGGCGCGCTGTGCCGGCGCTGGGCTGGCCGGGCGAGGCCGCAGGCAGCGATGCCGGGCGGATCTACCCGGCGTTTCGTCTGTATGCCCGGGGGCTGGCCGATGTCGAGCCGCTGCGCGCCTATTTTGCCGAACGCAAATGGCTGGTATCGACCCAGGCGGCGCAGATCGCCCAGGTGCAGGCCCTGAGCCGCAACCTCGACCTGGTGTTCTGGGTCATCACCAGCCTGGCCGTGGCCGGCGCCGTGGCTGCCATCGCCGCTGGCGCAGTGGCGGCAGTGCAGCGCAAGCAGCGCGAGCTGGCGGTGCTGCGCCTGCTGGGGTTCGGTACGGCCGCGCTGCTGCTGTTCGTGGTGCTACAGGCGCTGTACAGCGGCGTGCTGGCGGCGGCCGTTGCCGGCGGCCTGTACCTGCTGGCCGAGCAGGGCCTCAACCGGATCTTCACCCAGGTGCCCGGCGAGTACGCCAGCCACCTGTTGCCGATGCATTACTTCGTTGCGTTGTCTGCGGTGCTGCTGGCCAGCGCCGCCGCTGCTGCCGTGGGCGGCTGGCGGGTGACACGCATCGATGCCAGCCAAGGAATCCGTGATGTCTGAACTTCGCCTCGGGGCTGCGGCCCTGCTTCTGACCACGCTGGGCCTGGCGGCTTGTTCGCCGGGCGCCGAGGAGCTGCCGGCCAAGCCGGCCAAGCCAGTCGACAGCGCTGCGGCCAGCGCCCCGGCAGCGGCGGTGGATACCAGCAAGCTGGACAACCCCAAGCCCTTGCCCGGTGACGTCAGCCTGCCGCTGCCGTGCGGCGGCGAGCTGGTGCTGCGCAGCGTCTACGTACTGGCCCAGGGCAGCCTGGACGACCGCGAGGTCAACCTTGGCTACCCGTTCAGCGAAGGCGAGGCCGGCTACCAGCAGTCGTTCATTTCCGGTTACCGGCGTGACTTCATCAATGGCCAGTTCAGCCTCCAGGACCTGTCGCCCGAGTGGCAGAAGGCGGTCGCCCCCAGCCTGCCCAAGCTCGACCAGGCCGGCCCGCTCAAGCCAATGATGTATTTCATTGGCAAGTACGAGGTCAGCGCCCGCCAGTATGCCCAGGTAATGGCCCAGGCCCAGTCGCTGGCCAGCGGCGAGGCGGCGCCGGCCTGCCAGCCCGAGACCTCGGCGGCCGGGCGCCTGCCCAAGGTCAAGCTGTCGCGCTTCGAGGCCGAACGCTTTGTCGCGGTCTACAGTGCCTGGCTGCTCAAGTATCACCGCGACCTGCTGCCGGTCAGTGGCCGGGGCAGCAAGGCCGAGGACGGCGGGATCGGTTTCGTGCGCCTGCCCACTGAAGTGGAGTGGGAGTTCGCTGCCCGTGGCGGTTCTGCGGTAAGCCGCCAGGAACTCGAAGGGCGGCTGTTCCCGCGCAAGGTCCAGGGCAGTGACAGCGACGGGCCGCTCAGCGACTGGGCGGTGTACAACCAGGTGGCTGGCGGCAGCGGCCAGGCGGCACGGCTGATGCCCATCGGCACCCGGCTGCCGAACCCGCTGGGGCTGTTCGATGTGATCGGCAATGCTGCGGAAATGGTCCAGGAGTCGTTCCAGCTGGTGCACGCTGGGCGCCTGCAGGGCGCCTATGGCGGCTTCGTGGTCAAGGGCGGCAACTACCTGGAAGGCGAGGGCACGCTGTTCACCGGCATGCGCCGCGAGTACCCGCTGTTTGGTGCTGACGGTACCGAGCAGCGCAACGAGACCACCGGCTTCCGGGTGGCCATCGGGGCCCTGTCGGCGCCCCGTTCGCGTTACCAGGAACTGTTCGAGCAGTGGCAGAAGCAAGGGCGCCTGGCCAGCCTGACCGACGACATCGATGCCGCCGAGGACCCGACCAAGCGCCTGGACAGCCTCATCGCCGCCACCACCGACCCGCGCCAGCAGGCCGAGCTGGGGCTGGTCAACGAAGAGCTCAAGCGCAGCGTGTCGCTGATCGGCCGCCAGCGCGAAGAGGCGGCCGGCAACCTGATCCAGTCCGCCGCCCTGGTGGCCGAGACCATCAACAACTACAACATCCGCCTGACCAACCTGCGCAACACCCAGGCCGAGGCCCAGGCGCGTGGCGACCAGACCAGCGTGCGCATGTATGCCGCGGCCATCAGCAACGGCCGCGCTGCGCTCGATGGCGCGGTGGCGATCTACATCGACAACCTGGCCAGCGGCACGCGCTACACCGATGCGGTGATCCAGGCGCAGTTCCAGCGGGTCAAGGAAGAACTCAATCGCAAGCCGGTCCTGGGCCAGAGCCTGGTGAGCCGCGCGACCCTGTTCGTTCGCCACGTTGGGGAGTACCGCCAGAACCGGCGGGCCGACCCGGCGACGATCCTCAAGGAGCTCCTGGCATCGGCCGCCGCGCGGCCTTCGTAGTGGCTTCTGCCTGACGCAAGCGCGGGGTGGCATGAGGCCCCCCGTTTTAACCACCCACGTGAGAGAGTGACATGTTCAAGACCATCTTCACGGCTTCCCATGCCCGTTCCGCCCTGCTGCTCGCCGCAGGTTTCAGCACTGTCCTGATGGCGGGCTGCTCCAGCTCACCCGTGTCCAAGGTGGGTGCCACGACCAAGGTCGAGTACTACCCGAGCTGCTACGAGCCGGTGCAGCACCTGCGCGCCACCGACGGCGACATGACCCGCTCGGTAGCGACCGGCGCGGTCATCGGTGCCCTCGGCGGTGCCCTGACCGGTGCCTTGGTCGACGGCGACAACCGCGGCCGCAACGCTGCCATCGGTGCGGCGGGCGGTGCCCTGGTGGGCGGCGCGGCCGGTTACTACACCGAGCGCCAGAAGCAGATCAGCGACGACAAGCAGCGCATTGCCTCGTACGCCACCGACATCGACAAGAGCGCTGCCGACCTGGACCGCACCACGGCCTATGCCAAGGCTTCGCAGAGCTGCTACCAGCGTGAATTCACCAGCCTGATCGAAGGCCGCAAGGCCAACCGCATCAACGACACCGAAGGGCGCAAGCGCCTGGCCGAGATCGTCTCCGGCCTGCAGGAGTCGAACAAGCTGCTGGCCACCGTCAACGGCCGCGTCGCGGAAAACCTCGACAACTATACCCAGGCCTACGAGCAGGACCTCAAGCAGGTGGGTGTGGCCCGTACCGACGTAGCGACCGTGGCTGAACCGCCGAAGACCACCACTGGCAAGAAGAAGACCCAGGCCGTGAAGGTGAACAAGAACGTGCCGCAAGAGGCGGTCGCCACCGAGAAGACCCTGCAGAAGGCCACGACCAAGAAAGCCGAGGCCCAGCAGGTGGCCAATGCTGGCGTCGACCAGGTCAACAAGATGTGCCGCAGCCCCGACATGGGTGACTGGGCGCCGGTGCCTTGCCCGAACGTGTAACCCACGCTCCGTTGCGCTTGCGCCGGTGCACGTGCCGCCCCAGGCAGGTCGCCTGACCTGCACGGGGCGTGCGTGGGCCGGCGCAGCGGCTTTTCGAATCAAGGAGAGTTGTCGTGACCGACCTGATGTCCGGCGTGCTCGGCGGCTACCAGCAGCAAATGGCCCGCCAGCGGCTGCTGTTGACCGTCGACCAGCAGAAGTTGTTCAGGGCCATCGATTCCGACCCGGGTATCGTTGGCGCGGGTGTTGTCTACATCGATGCCCAGTACAACGTGATCGTCCTGCGCGAATTCAAGCCGATCTGCAGCATCGCGCCCAAGCGCGTGATTTTGCAGGAGGCGCCACCTTACAAGTCACCTGAACAGTTCATGACCCAGCTGCAGACCGGCGCTCGTGAGCGCAAGGTGATGGCAGAGGCCGTGAACGCCAGTTTGAGTTGCCTGTCGGCCTATCTGGGTTGGGTCGTCATGTTCAGCGGCACCATTGCCGTACCTTTCACTGGCGGCGCCAGCATGGTGTTGACGGCGGTCGGTTATGCCGCCGCAGCGGCAGGGACCGGGCAGTGCATGATGGGCGGGTACCGGGTGTTCAACGAAGTGTTCGACCCTGGGCAGAACGACTGGCTCGACAGTAATGACACGGTCCAGACGGTAATGAGCATACTCGACGGCGTAGCGCTGGCCGGTGTGGGCGCATCGAGCCTGAACACCGTGCGTTTCCTGCAGGCACGCAAAGCGGCGACCGGCAAGGGCTGGAGAGAGCTGTTCCAAAGCCTGTCGCGGCAGCAGCGCAAGGCCCTGGCCGAGGAACTTCTGCAGATCAAGCACCCGTCGCTCACCGCCAAGCAGCTGAAGCTGAAGCAGGCGGCGGGTACCGCGATCAAACGTTTCACCCCTACCCAAATCCAGCACGCCACGCGTACCTTGATCAAGGACTCGATTGGCGGCTTGTCGGGTTTTGCTAGCAGTAGCTTCGTGCAGTCGGTTGCCGTGGGGCTTTACGAGGAAATTGACGAATGACCCATGGCCAGGAACTGCAAGCATTCCTTTCCCGTTATTTCGGCGTGTTCATTGCCGAGTTTTTCTTTTCCTGCATGGCGCTGGGCGGCACCGTCTCGCTGGTGTTCTCCACCTATATGCGCAGTTCAGACCCTGAACACTCGGTGATGGTGCTGGCGGCAGCCGGTGTAGTGAGCGCCGCCTCGCATATCGCCATGGTGCGTGGCTTTGCCTGGGGCGTGCGCGGTGTGATCGGCATCCTCGTGGTTGCCTTGCTCGCCGCATTGCCCAGCTACGGTTATCGCCCGCACATGGGGGGGTATATTTCCGTCCTGGTGTTCGGTTTGCTGGCTCTGCTGATCATCAACAGCCAGCGTTACCGGGAGATGCGCGTGCGCCTGGTGGAGTATCGGGACATCCGTAAATTCAACCGTCGCGCGGCTAAAACCTCTAAATGACACCTGTCTCTGATGTAACGAGGGGATCGGGATGAGTTTGCGCCGAAAGCGTACCTGGCTCGGTGGTTTGCTATTGCCCTTGCTCGTTGCTTGCAACGGGCACAAGGTCGAGCGCGTCGTGGTTTATGAGAACAACGTCCATCACTGGCGCATCGAGCACGTGGTGGAGCAGAACTGGCCGGTGGGGCCTCGCCAATATTATCAGGTGTTTCTCAAGGAACGCCTGCTGATCCTGCCGGCCAATGTGTTCAACGACGAGCGCGACATTAGTGAGTTCGTTGCTGCGGGCGGTTTCGACATCAGCAACTGGCGCAACGACACGATCATCGTGGCGTTCGAGAACGTGCAAAAGCGCGAAGGTGGTAACGAGCATTTTGTCCGCTCGCTGATGATCACCCCGGAGTACAAGGAGGGGGAGGTGATACTGACTGACATGGCGAGCCATATGCAGATCGTGGTGCAGCGGGTCGAGCCGGTTGGTGAAGGGAAGTAGCAGGGCGGTGGTGTTGTAGGCAGGCAAATGAACTAGCTGTGGGTGTCACCGGCATTTGTGGGCGCGGGCAAGCCCGCGAAGCAGGCGACGCGGTGCATGGCACCGGCTGCGCCGGTGTTCGCGGCCACGGCCGCTCCCACAGGTACAGCGTGAACTCAAAGCCAGCGCATTACCTGTGGGAGCGGGCAAGCCCGCGAAACAGACGACGCGGTGGATCCAGGCGAAAAAAAGGCTGCCAATCGGCAGCCTTCTCTATGCTTCGCCCGAACTATCAGTCCCAGCTCAACGCCCCACCAGTCTGATACTCGATTACACGAGTCTCGAAGAAGTTCTTCTCTTTCTTCAAGTCCATGATCTCGCTCATCCACGGGAACGGGTTGGTAGTCCCCGGGTACTCTTCCTTCAGGCCAATCTGGGTCAGGCGACGGTTGGCGATGAACTTGAGGTAGTCCTCCATCATCGCCGCGTTCATGCCCAGCACGCCGCGTGGCATGGTGTCACGGGCGTATTCGATCTCCAGCTGGGTCCCTTGCAGGATCATCTGGGTCGCTTCTTCCTTCATCGCCGCGTCCCACAGGTGCGGGTTCTCGATCTTGATCTGGTTGATCACGTCGATACCGAAGTTCAGGTGCATCGACTCGTCACGCAGGATGTACTGGAACTGCTCGGCGACGCCGGTCATCTTGTTGCGGCGGCCCATGGACAGGATCTGGGTGAAGCCGCAGTAGAAGAAGATGCCTTCCAGCACGCAGTAGTAGGCGATCAGGTTGCGCAGCAGCTCCTTGTCGGTTTCGACGGTGCCGGTGTTGAATTCCGGGTCGGAGATGGCGCGGGTGTACTTCAGGCCCCAAGCGGCTTTCTTCGCCACCGACGGGATCTCGTGGTACATGTTGAAGATCTCGCCTTCATCCATGCCCAGCGACTCGATGCAGTACTGGTAGGCGTGGGTGTGGATCGCCTCTTCGAAGGCCTGGCGCAGGATGTACTGGCGGCACTCCGGGTTGGTGATCAGGCGGTACACGGCCAGGGCCAGGTTGTTGGCCACCAGCGAGTCGGCGGTGGAGAAGAAGCCGAGGTTGCGCATGACGATGCGACGCTCGTCTTCGGTCAGGCCGTCCATGCTCTTCCACAGGGCGATGTCGGCGGTCATGTTGACCTCTTGCGGCATCCAGTGGTTGGCGCAGCCGTCGAGGTACTTCTGCCAGGCCCAGTCGTACTTGAACGGGACCAGCTGGTTGAGGTCGGCGCGGCAGTTGATCATGCGCTTTTCGTCAACGCGCACGCGGGCGCTGGAGCCTTCCAGCTCGGCCAGGCCTTCGGCGATGTCGAGGTCGTTCAGGGCAGCCTTGGCGCGCTTGACCGCGTCGGAGTCGTCGGCACTGGCGGCACGGGCTTCCAGGGCAGCGGCACCACCGGCGCTGTCGAGCTTGTCGAGGGTGGCGGCGGCAGCGGCCTGCGCAGGGGTATTGCCTTTGGCGGCGACTTCGCCGTCTTCTTTATCGAATTCGTCCCAGCTCAGCATGGTGAGATTCTCCTGCTTGAGGGCCATCTGTGAAGTATGGCCGGTGGATCTTGGTTGCGTTGCTTTGGCCCCGGAGGGGGTACAGCAGTGCACGCAAATCTGAGTGCCCTTTTAGGGGCTGGCCTGGGCATTGGCGCCCGGGCCTATTGTGTTTGGCTGTGGGGCGGGAGGCGGCAGTGCCGGCCTCTTCGCGGGTAAACCCGCTCCCACAGGGTTCCGTGTGGCTACACGGAAAAGAGGCTTCCCGGGGGAAGCCTCAGCCAAGCCTTACTGGCAGGCTTCGCAGTCAGGCTCGTCGATCGCGCAGGCCTTCGGCACTGGCGCAGGGCCGGCTGCCTGGACCGGGGCGCTGTCGCCACCGCTGGAAACGGCGTTGAGCTTGCCGGTGTTGATGGTCGACTTCTCGGTGCTGGTCGCGGCCAGGGCACGGAGGTAGTAGGTGGTCTTCAGACCACGGTACCAGGCCATGCGGTAGGTCACGTCGAGCTTCTTGCCCGAAGCGCCGGCGATGTAGAGGTTCAGCGACTGAGCCTGGTCGATCCACTTCTGGCGACGCGAGGCGGCATCGACGATCCACTTGGTCTCGACTTCGAACGCGGTGGCGTACAGGTCCTTCAGCTCTTGCGGGATACGCTCGATCTGCTGCACCGAACCGTCGTAGTACTTCAGGTCGTTGATCATCACCGAGTCCCACAGGCCACGGGCCTTCAGGTCGCGGACCAGGTACGGGTTGATCACGGTGAACTCGCCCGACAGGTTCGATTTCACGTACAGGTTCTGGTAGGTCGGTTCGATCGACTGCGATACGCCGGTGATGTTGGCGATGGTCGCGGTCGGCGCGATGGCCATGATGTTCGAGTTACGAATACCTTTCTTGACGCGCTCGCGTACCGGGCCCCAGTCCAGGGACTCTTCCAGGTTGACGTCGATGTACTTGGCGCCACGGGCCTCGATCAGGATCTGTTGCGAATCCAGCGGCAGGATGCCCTTGGACCACAGCGAACCCTGGAAGGTCTCGTAGGCACCGCGCTCGTCGGCCAGGTCGCAGGACGCCTGGATCGCATAGTAGCTGACCGCTTCCATCGACTTGTCGGCGAACTCGACGGCAGCATCGGAACCGTACGGAATGTGCTGCAGGTACAGCGCATCCTGGAAGCCCATGATGCCCAGGCCGACCGGGCGGTGCTTGAAGTTCGAGTTGCGCGCTTGCGGCACCGAGTAGTAGTTGATGTCGATCACGTTGTCGAGCATGCGCACGGCGGTGTTCACGGTGCGTTGCAGCTTGGCGGTGTCCAGCTTGCCGTCGACGATGTGGTTCGGCAGGTTGATCGAGCCCAGGTTGCAGACCGCGATCTCGTCCTTGTTGGTGTTCAGGGTGATCTCGGTGCACAGGTTCGAGCTGTGCACCACGCCCACGTGCTGCTGCGGCGAACGCAGGTTGCACGGGTCCTTGAAGGTCAGCCACGGGTGGCCGGTCTCGAACAGCATCGACAGCATCTTGCGCCACAGGTCTTTGGCCTGGACGGTCTTGAACACCTTGATCTTGTTGTACTCGGTCAGGGCTTCGTAGTACTCGTAGCGCTCTTCGAAAGCCTTGCCGGTCAGGTCGTGCAGGTCTGGCACTTCCGAGGGCGAGAACAGGGTCCACTTGCCGTCATCGAAGACACGCTTCATGAACAGGTCAGGGATCCAGTTGGCGGTGTTCATGTCGTGGGTACGACGGCGGTCATCACCGGTGTTCTTGCGCAGCTCGATGAATTCTTCGATGTCCAGGTGCCAGGTTTCCAGGTAGGCACACACGGCGCCCTTGCGCTTGCCACCCTGGTTCACGGCAACGGCGGTGTCGTTGACCACTTTCAGGAACGGCACGACGCCTTGCGACTTGCCGTTGGTGCCCTTGATGTACGAGCCCAGTGCACGTACCGGGGTCCAGTCGTTGCCCAGGCCACCGGCGAATTTCGACAGCATGGCATTGTCGTGGATCGCGTGGTAGATGCCCGACAAGTCATCCGGCACGGTGGTCAGGTAGCAGCTGGACAGCTGCGGGCGCAGGGTACCGGCGTTGAACAGGGTCGGGGTCGAGGCCATGTAGTCGAAGGACGACAACAGGTTGTAGAACTCGATTGCGCGGGCTTCCTTGTCTTTCTCTGCCAGCGCCAGGCCCATGGCCACACGCATGAAGAATACCTGCGGCAGCTCGAAGCGCACGCCATCCTTGTGGATGAAGTAGCGGTCGTACAGGGTCTGCAGGCCCAGGTAGGTGAATTGCTGGTCACGCTCGTGGTCGATGGCCTTGCCCAGGCGCTCCAGGTCGTAGCCTTTCAGGGCCGGGTCCAGCAGCTCGAACTCGACGCCTTTCTCGACGTAGGCCGGCAGGGCCTTGGCGTACAGCTCGGCCATTTCGTGGTGGGTGGCGCTCTCGGCGACGCCGAGGAAGCCCAGGCCTTCGGCGCGCAGGGTGTCCATCAGCAGGCGGGCGGTGACGAACGAGTAGTTCGGTTCGCGCTCGACCAGGGTACGGGCGGTCATCACCAGGGCGGTGTTGACGTCCTTGATGGCCACGCCGTCGTACAGGTTCTTCAGGGTGTCGCGCTGGATCAGGTCGCCATCGACCTCGGCCAGGCCTTCGCAGGCTTCGCTGATGATGGTGTTCAGGCGGGCCATGTCGAGCGGCGCCAGGCTGCCGTCGGCCAGGGTGATGCGAATGCTTGGGTGCGGCTCGACCACGGCATCGGTGTTGACGCGGGTGGCACGCTCCTTGGCGCGCTGCTCGCGGTAGATCACGTAGTCACGGGCGACTTTCTGCTCGCCGGCGCGCATCAGGGCCAGTTCGACCTGGTCCTGGATTTCTTCGATGTGGATGGTGCCACCCGATGGCATGCGACGCTTGAACGTGGCGGTGACCTGCTCGGTCAGGCGTGCAACGGTGTCGTGGATGCGCGACGAAGCGGCGGCGGTACCGCCTTCAACTGCGAGGAACGCCTTGGTGATGGCCACGGTGATCTTGTCGTCGGTGTAGGGGACGACAGTGCCGTTACGCTTGATCACGCGCAGTTGGCCGGGGGCGGTGGCAGCCAGATCCTGGGTGGAATCGGCGGCCTGCGGCACCTTGGCCTGCGGGTTCTCGCGAGTCGTATCGGTTTGCATGGGTGGGTGTCTCCACAGTTTCTATATTGTTCAGGCGCCTTTTGGGCGCCCACCGTTCCGTCCACTTGCCCGATGGCCTGGCGGGGGTTGCGCAAAGGCATGCGCATCCGCCCGCACGGGCGTACCGACTTCGGGACAGACTCAGGAATAAGGGGCAATGGCTTGCCGCTCCCTGGCCGAAGTCAAAGGTTCTGGGCCGTGCCCAAAAACTGTTGCTGATGGATGCCAGGCCTGGCCTGCCACACCCATACCCGAACAAGGCCCTGGAAGGGCTTGCCTCGGTCGCCTCCGCAGGAGCGGTTTGGCTGCTGAAATCACTTGAAGCTCAGCCGAAAAATCGCTTGATTTTGCGGGTTGACTTTTGTGTGTGATTTTGCACGAACCCCAATATCTAGTGGTTCGCTGCGATCGGGATACAAGATAATGCGGTATCGGGGGCTTTGCAAGGCGATCGCCTGTGGATAACTTGTGCGTACTTTGTGAGTGAATGGTGGGTATTCGCTGTAGGCCTTGTGCCAAGTGGTTTGCAGTATTTTTCTGCGTTCTGCTGCCTCTGGGCAGAATTTTTCGGGCGCGAACCCTATCACAAAAAACGGTTCAGTCGGGGGGGTGCTGGCAGGTTGGCAGTACCGGATGACAGCCGTAGTATTCCGAGGGGATGTTGCTTTTTGGTTAAAGGGTTATGTTGCCTGTGCTGGCCCTTTCGCGGGTGAACCCGCCACAGGTACTGCACAGGGTTCGAAAGCGGTGCGGTCCTTGTGGGAGCGGGTTCACCCGCGAAAAGGCCGGCGCAGGCCATAGAAAAACAACAAACATAGGCACAAGCCATGGACCACCTCGCACCCCGCATCCTCATCGTCGAAGACGACCAGCGCCTGGCCGAGCTCACCGCCGAGTACCTGCAGGCCAACGGCTTCGAGGTCAGCGTCGAAGGCGATGGCGCGCGTGCCGCGCGGCGCATCGTCGACGGCCAGCCCGACCTGGTCATCCTCGACCTCATGCTGCCCGGCGAGGATGGCCTGAGCATCTGCCGGCGGGTGCGCAGCCAGTACTCCGGGCCGATCCTCATGCTCACCGCCCGCAGCGACGAGCTCGACCAGGTCCAGGGCCTGGACCTGGGGGCCGATGACTACGTGTGCAAACCGGTGCGCCCACGCCTGCTGCTGGCGCGCATCCAGGCCCTGCTGCGCCGCAGCGAGGCAGCGGACAGCAAAGCCCAGGCGCTGGCCTTCGGTGCCCTGCGCATCGACAACCGCCTGCGCGAGGCGCGCCTGGGCGAACAGCTGATCGAACTGACCGGCGCCGAATTCGACCTGCTCTGGTTGCTGGCCAGCAACGCCGGCCGGGTGCTGACCCGCGAGCAGATCTTCACCGCGTTGCGCGGCGTCGGCTACGACGGCCAAGACCGTTCCATCGACATCCGCATTTCGAAGATTCGCCCCAAGATCGGCGACGACCCGCTCCAGCCAAGGTTGATCAAGACCCTGCGCAGCAAGGGCTACCTGTTCGTCGGCGAGGCGTCATGAACAACTCGATCTTCCTGCGCATCTACGGCGGCATGCTGGCCGTGCTGGTGCTGGTGGCCCTGCTCGGGGCGCTGAGCCTGCACCTGGTCAACGAGGTGCGTGCCGCCCAGCATCGCGAGCGCCTGGCCCAGGGTACCTTCAGCCTGATGGCCGACAACCTGGCCCTGCAGAACGACACCGAGCGCAAGCGCTCGCTGCTGATGTGGGAGCGCCTGCTCGGGGTGCCGCTGACCTTGCAGCCAATCACCGCGCGGGCGCTGGATGGCGGCCAGCGGGCGCGTCTGGGCCGCGGCCTGGTGGTCGTCGAAAAGACCGGCCCGCACGCCGCCCAGGTATTGCGCAAGGTTGGCCAGCAGGATGTGCTGCTGGTCGCCGAGGTCCGGCAGGTCAGCGAGCAGCTGGCGCGGGCCACCCTGTACCTGCTGGCCGACGAGCTGGTGCGCTACCCGGTGACAGAACAGCAGCAGCGCCTGGAGCAGCTCAAGCGCGACAAGGGCTTTGGCTTTGGCGTGGCCCTGCAGCGCATCGAGCGGGTGAGCCTGGACGACGACCAGCGGCGCCGGGTCGAGGAGGGCGACACGGTCATGGCGCTGGGCAAGGATGGCGACTCGATCCGCGTCTTCGCCGGCTTGGCCGGTTCGCCCTGGGTACTGGAAATCGGCCCGCTGTACCAGCTCAATCCTTATCCGCCGCAGCTGTTGATCCTGATCGCCTTCCTCGGCCTGTGCCTGATCGGCCTGGTGGTGTACCTGCTGGTGCGCCAGCTGGAGCGCCGCGTGTCGGGCCTGGAGGTGGCGGCTACGCGCATCGCCCAGGGCAGCCTGGACACCCGCGTGCCAGCCGACGATGCCGACTCGGTAGGGCGCCTGGCGGCAGCGTTCAACGGCATGGCCGAGCACCTGCAGCGCTCGCTGAGCATGCAGCGCGAGCTGGTGCGTGCGGTTTCCCACGAGCTGCGCACGCCAGTGGCACGCCTGCGCTTTGGCCTGGAGATGATCGAAAGCGCGACTACCGAGCAGGCCCGGGCCAAGCACCTGGCTGGCATGGACGGGGATATCCAGGACCTCGACAAGCTGGTCGACGAAATGCTCACCTATGCCCGCCTGGAGCAGGGGGCACCTGCGCTGAAGTTCGAGCGGGTCGACCTGGATGCCTTGTTCGAGCGGGTGATCGCAGAACTGGCGCCGCTGCGGGCCGGGGTACGCGTATTGCGCGGTGAATGCCAGGGCGCCGATGCCGAAGGCGCCTGGGTCGAGGCCGAGCCGCGTTACCTGCACCGGGCCCTGCAGAACCTGGTGGGCAACGCCATGCGCCATGCCGAGGGCGAGGTGCGCCTGAGCTACCAGTTGGGGCAACAGCGCTGTCGCATCGATGTGGAAGACGACGGCCCGGGGATTCCGGAGGGCGTCTGGGACCGCATCTTCACGCCGTTCACCCGGCTCGATGACAGCCGTACCCGCGCCTCGGGCGGGCATGGCCTGGGCCTGTCGATCGTACGGCGGATCATCTACTGGCACGCCGGCCGGGCTACGGTGGGGCGCAGTGCCGCGCTGGGAGGTGCCTGCTTCAGCCTGAACTGGCCACGCCAGCAGCCACCGGCATGACGATCAGACGCTGACCAGGCTCAGCAGGTGGCCGTCCTGCAGGCAGAACTGGCCCTGCAGCTCGGCACCATGCCGCCACTGCGGCGACAGGTCGGTGAGCAGGCGCAGGCGGGCCAGGCCTTCGCTGGACCATTCCAGCACTTCGGCGTGCTCGAAATAGAAGCGTTGCTGGGTCAGCGGGTAGAGGGTCTTGAACAGGCTTTCCTTCAGCGAGAAGGTCAGGGTCACGGCAAGGCCGAGCTGGTTGCGGTCCAGGCGTTCGAGCTCGGCCGGGGTGAGGATTTCGCCCATCAGCCGTTCGCCGCGTTCATCGTCCAGCAGCGTTTCCTGATCCAGGCCCAGGCCCTGGCAACTGCCCTCGGCGGCGACCACGGCGGCGGCCCAGCCCTTGCCATGGGTGATTGAGCCGTGGATGCCGGCGGGCCAGATCGGCGAGCGGTCTTCGTGGGTGCCGGGCACGTAGTCCCGGCCGTCCAGGCGCTGCAGTGCAGCGCGGGCGCAGACCCGGCCGGCCAGGTACTCGGCCTGGCGCTTGGCTACCGAGCGCTGCAGGCTGGCGCTTGGCACCACCCCGGCACGCTGGAAGTCGTCGGGGGCCAGGCGGCTGGGGTCGAAGGCGCAACTGACCAGCACCGCGCCGGGTAATGGGCGGGGTAGGGGCCAGTGATGCTGGAGAGGGGCGCAGCAGGCAGGGAGTGTATTCATGGGGCTATTGTGCCAGCCGAGGCGGCGGCGTGGGAGATGGGGCCGCAAAGCGGCCCCTCGCGTGGTTTACTTGAAGACCTTCTTGAAGAACGCCTGCATGTCCGCCCAGGAGCTTTCATCCGCTGCCTTGTTGTAGCCGATATCCGGCCCACCATGCTCGCCATGGCTCAAGCGGTCTGCGTCCGGGTTGGTAAACCCGTGCTTGGCCCCGTCGATGCTGACGAACTGGTAGTTGACCTTCGCCGCATCCATTTCGGCCTTGAACGCGGCTACCTGCTGCGGGGTCACCATGCTGTCCGCCGCACCGTGTTCGACCAGGATATCCGCCCGTACCACCCCGGGCCTGGCCGGAGTCTGCGTGGCCAGCGCGCCGTGGAAGCTCACCACGCCATCCAGCTTCTCACCGCGCCGCGCGGCATCCAGCACCACCTTGCCACCGAAGCAGTAGCCTACCGCCCCCAGTTGATGCTTGTTGGTATTGGGCTGCAGTTTCAGCAGTTCAAGCCCGGCGTCGAAGCGGCGCTCGGCAGCTTTCGGGTCCTTCAGCGCCTCGGCCATGAACGCCTGGGCATCGGCGGGGTGCTCGGTGTGCTTGCCATCGCCATACATGTCGATGGCCAGCGCGTTGTAGCCCAGCGCCGCCAGGTCGCGGGCACGGCGTTTGGCGTAGTCGTTGAGCCCCCACCATTCATGCACCACGACGATGCCGGGGCGTTTGCCTTCGACGGCGTCGTCATAGGCGTAGTAGCCAACCAGGCGATTGCCATCGGCGTCCTGGTAGGGGATCTCGCGGGTTTGTACCGCCGCTTGGGCGAGGGCGGCGCTGCACATCAGGGTCAGGGCCAGCAGGGCGCGCATGGTCACTACTCCTTGTTCTTGCAAACGGTTCGTTCAGCCGGTGTTCAGCCAGGGTTCAGTCGCGGTTCAGGGTGCCCTGCTTACTCTAGCTTCCAGACAGTAACAGCGCACCCAACTGGAGTATCCAGCCATGAAAACCTTCAATACCCTGCTCGCCGCCATGGCCGTCTGCGCCGCTGGCATCACCTCGGCCCAGGCCGCCGACGACAACTTCGCCAGCCTGACCTATGGCCAGACCAGCGACAAGGTTCGCAAGTCCGGCCTGCTGCAGCGCAACACCGACCACCTCAACGCCGACGGCATCATCGGCAAGGATGACACCTGGGGCGTGCGCCTGGGCAAGATCAATGACCAGGGCCGCTACTACATGACCTATGACAACGTCTCGGGCGACCACAGCGGCCTCAAGCTGCGCCAGGAGAACCTGCTGGGCAGCTATGACCTGTTCCTGCCGGTAGGCGACACCACCAAGCTGTTCGGCGGTGGCAGCCTGGGCGTCACCAAGCTGACCCAGGACTCGCCAGGTGCGAGCCGCGATACCGACTACGGCTATGCTTACGGCCTGCAGGCCGGTGTCATCCAGGACATCACCGACAAGGCTTCGGTCGAGCTGGGCTATCGTTACCTGCGCAGCAATGCCGCCACCGAAGTGGGCGCACATGGCGGGCCGAAGGACGGCACCCTGCGCCTGACCAGCAGTGCGCAGACCTACCTGGCGGCTTCCTACAAGTTCTGACGGGCGAGCCGGGTTATCCTGTACCGGCCCTTTCGCGGGCACGCCCGCTCCCACAGCGATTGCACAACTGCCGAGGCTTGTGCAGCACCTGTGGGAGCGGGCGTGCCCGCGAAAGGGCCGGTACAGGCAATACACATCAAGGAGCTGCACATGAAACTGCTGGTGGTCGAGGACGAAGCCCTGCTTCGCCATCACCTCTTTACCCGCCTGGGCGAAAGCGGCCATGTGGTCGAGGCCGTAGGCGATGCCGAGGAAGCGCTGTACCAGGCCGGGCAGTACCACTTCGACCTGGCCATCATCGACCTGGGCCTGCCCGGCATCAGCGGCCTGGAGCTGATCTCCCGGCTGCGCAGCCAGGACCAGACCTTCCCCATCCTCATCCTCACCGCCCGTGGCAATTGGCAGGACAAGGTTGAAGGCCTGGCCGCCGGTGCCGACGATTACCTGGTCAAACCGTTCCAGTTCGAAGAACTCGAGGCCCGCCTGAACGCGCTGCTGCGCCGCTCCAGCGGCTTCACCCAGTCGACCATCGCCGCCGGCCCCCTGGTACTCGACCTCAACCGCAAGCAGGCCAGCCTCGACGAACAGACCCTGGCACTGACCGCATACGAGTACCGTATCCTCGAATACCTCATGCGCCATAACCAGCAGGTGGTGGCCAAGGACCGCCTGATGGAGCAGCTGTACCCGGGTGACGAGGAACGCGACCCGAATGTCATCGAAGTGCTGGTTGGCCGCCTGCGCCGCAAGCTCGAGGGCGAGCGCGCCTTCAAGCCCATCGACACCGTGCGCGGCCTGGGCTACCTGTTCACCGAGCGCTGCCGATGATGCGTTCCCTGCGGGTACGCCTGATGCTGGCGGCTGCGGTGCTGGCGCTGCTGTTCATGCTGGCGCTGCTGCCAGCCTTGCAGAAGGCCTTCAGCCTGGCCCTGCAGGAGTCGATCGAACAACGCCTGGCCTCGGACGTGACCACGCTGATTTCTGCCGCGCGCATCGAGCATGGCCAATTGCAGATGCCCACGCTGCTGCCGGATGAGCGCTACAACCTGCCGTACACCGGGTTGCTCGGCTATATCTTCGATCGCGACGGCAACCTGGTCTGGCAGTCGCGGGCCACCGCCGCGCAGAACGTCAACTACCGCCCGCGTTACGATGGCCGCGGCAACGAGTTCGCGCGCATTCGCCAGGCCGATGGCGAGGAGTTCTTCGTCTACGACGTCGAGATCAAGCTGCTGGGGGGCCAGAGCGCGGCCTACAGCATCGTCGCCCTGCAGCCGGTGCGCGAATACCAGCACACCCTCGACGGCCTGCGTGAAAAGCTCTACCTCGGTTTTGGCGCGGCCCTGCTGGCGCTGCTGGTGCTGCTGTGGGCCGGGCTGACCTGGGGCCTGCGTTCGTTGCGCCGGCTCAGCCGCGAGCTGGACGAGGTGGAGGCAGGGGCACGCGATGGCCTGAGCGGTGAGCACCCGCGTGAACTGTTGCGCCTGACCGGCTCGTTGAACCGCCTGCTGCGCAGCGAGCGCGAGCAGCGCCAGCGCTACCGTGATTCGCTCGACGACCTGGCGCACAGCCTGAAGACGCCGTTGGCAGTGCTGCAAGGGGTGGGCGAAAGCCTGCAGCAGCGTAGCGGCGAGCGCGAGCAGGCACGGGTGCTGCAAAGCCAGATCGAGCGCATGAGCCAGCAGATCGACTACCAGCTGCAACGCGCCAGCCTGCGCAAGAGCGGCCTGGTTCGCCACCGCGTTGCGTTGCGGCCGGTGCTCGACAGCCTGTGCAGCACCTTGGCCAAGGTCTATCGGGACAAACGGGTCGACGTGACCCTGCAACTGCCCGATGCGGCGCAGGTGCCGATGGAGCAGGGGGCGTTGCTGGAGCTGCTGGGCAACCTGCTGGAAAACGCCTACCGCCTGAGCCTGGGCCAGGTGCGGGTGAGCCTGGAACAGGCGCCCGGGCAGTTGACCTTGTGCGTCGAGGACGATGGCCCCGGGGTGCCGGCCGATCAGCGTGAGCGCATCCTCGAACGCGGGGAGCGGCTGGACAGCCAGCACCCGGGGCAGGGCATCGGGTTGGCGGTGGTCAAGGACATCGTCGACAGTTATGACGCGGCGTTGAGCCTGGGCGACTCGCCACTGGGCGGCGCGGCATTCAGGATCACCTTCAACCTGGATTGAGTGCTCGCCGGTAGCGGCCTTGTCGCAAGTGAACCCGCGAAAGCGCCGCTACCGGCAAAACCCCAACGGGCGGATTCCCGCCATCTCCCCTGTACAAATCCCGCCAGCGGGCGGAAATCCGCCAGCCTTGCCCAGCCAGATCGCCCCGTCGTTGGGCATTTATCCCCAGCAAATACGGCACCTGCACCCTTGCTGGGCATTTTGGCACCACCCTTGCTATTGATCCTCGCAGAGGCCTGCCCAGGCAGCTCGAACACAACGACAAATCCCTCCAGGTGCAGGAGGGTTAGCGATTCAGGTGCCGCATCGCCCTGGGAAGGGTGAACCGGCACACTTGAGGAAATTTAGCCATGACGACACGTCAGCCGCTGTACAAATCCCTGTATGTCCAGGTGTTGGTCGCCATCACCATCGGCATCCTGCTCGGCCACTATTACCCGGAAACCGGCGTTGCCCTCAAACCCTTGGGTGACGGCTTCGTCAAACTGATCAAGATGGTCATCGCCCCGATCATCTTCTGTACCGTGGTCAGCGGCATCGCCGGCATGCAGAGCATGAAGTCGGTCGGCAAGACGGGCGGCTACGCGCTGCTGTACTTTGAAATCGTCTCCACCATCGCCCTGATCATCGGCCTGGTAGTCGTCAACGTGGTCCAGCCGGGCGCTGGCATGCACATCGACGTCAACACCCTGAACGCCAGCAGCGTGGCTGCCTATGCCGCCGCCGGCGCGCAGCAGACTACCGTCGGCTTCCTGCTCAACGTCATCCCCAACACCGTGGTCGGCGCCTTCGCCAATGGCGACATCCTGCAGGTGCTGATGTTCTCCGTGCTGTTCGGCTTCGCCTTGCACCGCCTGGGCAGCTACGGCAAGCCGGTGCTGGACCTGATCGACCGCTTCGCCCATGTCATGTTCAACATCATCAACATGATCATGAAGCTGGCCCCGGTCGGTGCCTTCGGCGCCATGGCCTTCACCATCGGCCAGTACGGCGTTGGCTCGCTGGTGCAGCTGGGCTACCTGATGGCCTGCTTCTACATCACCTGCCTGCTGTTCGTGCTGGTGGTGCTGGGTGGCATCTGCCGCGCCCATGGTTTCAGCGTGCTCAAGCTGATCCGCTACATCCGTGAAGAACTGCTGATCGTGCTGGGTACTTCCTCTTCGGAATCGGCCCTGCCACGCATGCTGGCCAAGATGGAGCGCCTGGGTGCGAAGAAGTCGGTGGTTGGCCTGGTCATCCCGACCGGTTACTCGTTCAACCTGGACGGCACCTCGATCTACCTGACCATGGCTGCGGTGTTCATTGCCCAGGCCACCGACACCACTATGGACATCACTCACCAGATCACCCTGCTGCTGGTGCTGCTGGTGGCTTCCAAAGGTGCTGCCGGCGTCACCGGTTCGGGCTTCATCGTCCTGGCTGCGACCCTGTCCGCCGTCGGCCACCTGCCGGTTGCCGGCCTGGCGCTGATCCTCGGCATCGACCGCTTCATGTCCGAAGCCCGCGCCCTGACCAACCTGGTGGGCAACGCTGTGGCTACCGTGGTCGTGGCCAAGTGGGTCAAGGAAATGGACAACGACAAGCTGGCCTCGGAGCTGGCCTCCGGTGGTGCGCCGCTGGTCGATAACCGTCCAACCGACGACCTGGGTGTTGCTGAAGGCCCGGCTCGCTGATCGCGCTGCTGTAAAACCAAAAGGCGACCCTAGGGTCGCCTTTTTCATGCCAGCGCGGCCCCTGTGTAGGAGCGGCCTTGCGTCGCGAAGGGGTGCGTAGTGCCCCCAGGGTTTCAGCCTTCCAACAAGATCGCCGGGGCTGCTACGCAGCCCTTCGCGACGCAAGGCCGCTCCTACAAAGGGGCTCCAGCCGGGGCCGAGATCAGGCGGGCACCACCTCCAGCACTCGGATAATCTCCGGCTGCGGGTAATGCCAGCGCACCTGCACATCCCAGAACTTCACCCCATACACCCGCTCTGCCGCGGGCACCTGGTAGGCCGGCCGTGGGTCCTGCGCCAGGCATTGCTCGATCAGCTCGACCACCGGCTCACCCAGGCGCAAGGCATGCTCGCGGGCCTGGGGCAGGGCAGTGTCGCTCCACTGCACGCTGATCGCGGCAGGCGCTTCGCTGGCCATCTGGTTGCTGGCGCCGGCGATGCTGTCGGCGTAGGGCACATAAGGCTTGATGTCCAGCACCGGCGTGCCATCGAGCAGGTCGATCCCGGACAGCAGCAGGCGCCCGGGCTCCACGCCCTCGAGGCGCACCACCGATTGGCCGATGCCATTGGGCCTGTGGGTCGCGCGGGTGGCGAACACACCCATGCTCTTGTTGCCGCCCAGGCGCGGCGGGCGCACCTTCAGGCGTGGCTTGTCCTCCAGCGCCTGGTGGAACAGGAACAGCAGCCAGACATGGCTGACCTGCTCCAGGCCCGCGACCGCATCACCCTGGTCGAACGGCGGCAACAGCTCGAGCACGCCGCGTGCCGCGGGCGCCAGCTGTGGCTGGCGCGGGATGGCGAACTTCTCCTTGAAACAGGAGCGGACGAAACCGACCGGAGCAACCGTATGCTGCATGGCCGCTCAGCCACGTACGCGCAGGGTCAGGCCCTTGAGGAAGTTGCGCAGCAACTGGTCGCCACACGGGCGATAGTTGTCATGGCCGACCTTGCGGAACAGCGCGCTGAGCTCGGGTTTGCTGACCGGGAAGTTGACCGATTTGAGGATGGCATGCAGGTCATCTTCCTTGAGCTCGAAGGCTACCCGCAGCTTCTTCAGGATCAGGTTGTTGGTCACCGGCAGTTCGATCGGCTGCTGCGGGCGGCTGTCATCCTTGCCGCGACGGTGGATCACCAGGCCATCGAGAAAGTGCGCCATGACCCGCTCCGGGCAACGCACGAAGCCTTCCTCGTCTTCCTTCTTCAGGTAGGTGGCCAGCACCAGGGGATGCACGTCGAGGCCGGTTAGCCCGATGATCTCGGCCATCTTGGCGTCGTTCACCTTGAGCATGTAGCGCAGGCTGCGCAGGACGTCGTTGTGGTTCATTGCTGCAGAATCCTGTTCAGGTGCCGCGCTGTGGGCGCGGCGTATTGCTTAGAAACGTTCGGTAGCGGCCAGGTAGCGCCACTGGCCCAGCGGTAGCTTGCCCATCGACACACCGCCCAAGCGGATGCGGCGCATGCTGACCAGCTCCAGGCGCAGGTACGCGCACAGCTCGGCAATCTGTCCTGGCTGCGGGTTCTTCAGGGCCATGCGCAGGTGGGTCTCGTTCTGCCAGCTGGCCTTGGCCCTGGGCAGCTCGCGGTCATTGCGGCTGGCCCCGCGTGCCAGGCGTTCCAGCGCCTGGGGCGTGGTCTCGCCGCGCACTTCAACGATGAACTCCTGCTCCAGGCGGCGCAGGTCGGCGTCGATCTTGCGGGTTACCCGCCAGTCCTGGGTGAATACCTGCAGGCCGCTGGCGCCGGGTTCCAGCGGTGCCACGCAGGCCTGCCGGGCAAAGTGCCCGTGCAGGGCACGTACGCCTTCGCGGTGGGCCGCGCTGAGGTTGCTCATGCTCATCTCGGCGCGGGCGGCTTCGCTGCTTACTCCCGCCGGCTGGTTCAGCAGCAGGGTGACCGGCTCCAGCGTTTCGGCACGGGCGCCAGGCAGCAACTCGACGCGCTGCTGCGCGACCTTGAACTGCGGCTGTTCGACCACCAGGCCATCGACCGTGACCCAGCCGCCTTCGATATACAGCTCGGCCTCGCGGCGGGAACAGCCGAGCTGCTCGATGAGGCGTTTGGACAGGCGGACGGGTTCGGACATGACGGCGTTTTCGCAAAGGCAGGGGAAAGACTGCATTGTACCTGCCTGCGCGGCGCAGGGGCTGGGAATCTGTGTCATTTACGCCGTTTTGCGCAGGCGCATGTGCAACAACGGGTAGGGCTGGCCCAGGCCATCGGTTGCCGAACGGCCAATCACCTCGAAGCCTTCATGCAGGTAGAAGCCCAGGGCCTGTGGGTTCTGTTCGTTGACGTCCAGGCGTTCGGCATTCAGCTCGTCGATGGCATAGTGCAAGAGGCGCTTGCCAACCCCTTTGCCGCGGTAGTCCGGGGCGACGAACAGCATGTCCACGCGGCCGTTGGCGACCCCGGCGAAGCCACAGATGCGTTGGCGATCCTTGCAGCAGACCAGCATCACCGCATCGAGGTAGCGGCGCAGCACGTGTTCGCGCAGCAACTGGATGTAGCCCTCAGGCAGAAAGTCGTGGGTGGCGCGTACCGAGTCTTCCCACACCTGTACCAGTTCGTCGTAGTCCCTCAACCGCGGGGTTTGCAAGGTCATTGTCGAATGCATGGGCAGGATTCCTCGAGGGGCACCCTGACAACATAGCAGGCCAGCCGTCAGTCAGCGCTCACCCGCTGCCCTGATGCAAAAAGGCCCTGCTCCGGCAGCCGGAACAGGGCCTTTTCGTGCTACCGCGGGGTCAGATCGGTTCAGCCCAGAGGTCGTACTCGTCGGCATCCACCACCCGGCAACGCACCTTGTCGCCTGGCTTGAAGCCATGATCGCCGTCGATGAACACGCTGCCGTCGATTTCCGGGGCGTCGAAGAAGCTGCGGCCAACCGAGCCCTGTTCTTCGACTTCGTCGATCAGCACGTCGATCTCCTTGCCGATACGCAGTTGCAGGCGGGCAGCACTGATGGCCTGCTGGTGCGCCATGAAGCGGTCCCAACGGTCCTGCTTGACCTCGTCCGGTACTTCTTCCAGGCCCAGGTCGTTGGCCGGGGCGCCTTCCACCGGCGAGTACTGGAAGCAGCCCACACGGTCCAGCTGGGCTTCGCTCAGCCAGTCAAGCAGGTACTGGAAGTCTTCCTCGGTCTCGCCCGGGAAGCCGACGATGAAGGTGGAGCGGATCACCAGCTCCGGGCACTGTTCGCGCCAGTGCTTGATGCGTGCCAGGGTGCGGTCCTCGAAGGCCGGGCGCTTCATGGCCTTGAGCACTTTCGGGCTGGCATGCTGGAACGGGATGTCCAGGTACGGCAGGATCTTGCCGGCGGCCATCAGCGGGATCACGTCATCGACGTTCGGGTACGGGTAGACATAATGCAGGCGTACCCAGGCGCCCAGGCTGCTCAGGGCTTCGCACAGCTCGAGCATGCGGGTCTTGACCGGGCGGCCATTCCAGAAGTCGGTCTTGTACTTGACGTCGACGCCGTAGGCGCTGGTGTCCTGGGAAATCACCAGGATCTCCTTGACCCCGGCCTTGACCAGGCGCTCGGCCTCGCTCAGCACTTCACCGACCGGGCGGCTGACCAGTTTGCCGCGCATCGACGGGATGATGCAGAAGCTGCAGCTGTGGTTGCAGCCTTCGGAAATTTTCAGGTACGCATAGTGGCGCGGGGTCAGCTTGACGCCCTGCGGCGGCACCAGGTCGATCAGCGGGTTGTGGTCCTGGCGTGGCGGCACCACTTCGTGCACGGCGTTGACCACCTGCTCGTACTGCTGCGGGCCGGTGACCGACAGCACGCTCGGGTGCACCTCACGGATGCTGCCTTCCTCGACACCCATGCAGCCGGTGACGATGACCTTGCCGTTTTCCTTGATCGCTTCGCCGATCACTTCCAGCGACTCGGCCTTGGCGCTGTCGATGAAGCCGCAGGTGTTGACCACCACCACGTCGGCGTCCTCATAGGTGGGCACGACTTCATAGCCTTCCATGCGCAGCTGGGTCAGGATGCGCTCGGAATCGACCAGGGCTTTCGGGCAACCCAGGCTTACGAAACCTACCTTGGGGGTGGCGGGCGTGGTGGACATGACTAACCTCGGAATTGAATGCAGGTCGCCCGGCCGGAATCGGGGGCGATCTTGACGGGCGCTTTTGGCGCCTCTGATCAAAAAGTGCGCAATTCTAGCGAGCACTGCGTCGCTTGACCAGCAGAAATACGACGAACGCTGCGCTATGCTTCGCGCCATTGCGCCAGGTTGCAGGCCAGCCTGGGCAGGAATTGAGAATACCAAGGTCTACAAGGCCGTCTGCGGGAGTGGTCGATGGTTCAGGCAAGCAGTCACGCCGAGGGCGGGCACGAGGGGAAGCAGGGCGCGACGCGGTCGCTGAGCCTGCTGGTGGCAGCGGTCGGGGTGGTTTATGGCGATATCGGTACCAGCCCGTTATATACCCTCAAGGAAGTCTTCACCGGCGGTTACGGGGTGCCGGTCAACCATGACGGCGTGCTGGGGATTCTATCGCTGATCCTCTGGTCGCTGTTATGGGTGGTGTCGTTCAAGTACGTGATGTTCATCCTGCGTGCCGACAACCAGGGCGAAGGTGGCACCATGGCACTGACCGCATTGGCGCGGCGGGCCACGGCGGCGTACCCGCGGTTGCGCACGCTGATGGTGGTGTGCGGCTTGATTGGGGCTTCGCTGTTCTACGGCGACAGCATGATCACCCCGGCCGTGTCGGTACTCTCGGCGGTGGAAGGCATGGGCCTGGCGTTCGAGGGCATCGACCACTGGGTGGTGCCGATTTCGCTGGTGATACTGGTAGCGCTGTTCCTGGTGCAGAAGCACGGCACCGACAAGATCGGCAAGCTGTTCGGCCCGATCATGGTCACCTGGTTCGTGGCGCTGGGCTCGCTGGGGGTGTATGGCATCTCGCAGAGCCCGGAAGTGCTCAAGGCATTCAACCCGATCTGGGCGGTGAACTTCTTCGTGGTTCACCCCGGCATGGGCGTCGCCATTCTCGGGGCGGTGGTGCTGGCGCTGACCGGTGCCGAGGCGCTGTATGCCGACATGGGCCACTTTGGCCGCAAGCCGATCGCCCGGGCCTGGTTTGCCCTGGTGCTGCCGGGGCTGGTGCTCAACTACTTTGGCCAGGGCGCGTTGCTGCTGCAGGATGCGGAGGCCGCCCGTAACCCGTTCTACCTGCTGGCGCCGGGCTGGGCGCTGCTGCCGATGGTCGGCCTGGCGACGCTGGCCACGGTGATTGCTTCGCAGGCGGTGATCTCCGGGGCGTTTTCCCTGACCCGCCAGGCCATCCAGCTGGGCTATATCCCGCGGATGCAGATTCAGCACACCTCCAGTGACGAACAGGGGCAGATCTACATTGGCGCGATCAACTGGACGTTGATGGTCGGCGTGGTATTGCTGGTGGTTGGTTTCGAGTCGTCCGGCGCCCTGGCGGCGGCCTATGGCGTGGCGGTGACCGGTACCATGCTGATGACCACTATCCTGGTGTCGGCGGTGATGCTGCTGCTGTGGAAGTGGCCGCCGCTGCTGGCAGTGCCGATTCTGCTGGGGTTCCTGCTGGTCGACGGGTTGTTCTTTGCTGCCAACGTGCCGAAGATTGCCCAGGGCGGTGCCTTCCCGGTGCTGGCAGGGGGCGTGCTGTACCTGCTGATGAGTACCTGGAAGCGCGGCAAGCAGATCCTGGTGGAGCGTATCGACGAAGGCGCGCTGCCGTTGCAGCTGTTCATCAGCAGTATCCGCATCCAGCCGCCGCACCGGGTCGAAGGCACGGCGGTGTTCCTCACGGCGCGCTCCGATGCCGTGCCCCATGCGCTGTTGCACAACATGCTGCATAACCAGGTGCTGCACAGCCAGGTGGTGCTGTTGACGGTGGTCAGCGAGGACCGGCCGCGGGTGCCGGAGCAGGAGCGTTTTGAGGTGGAGGCCTATGGCGACGGGTTCTTCCGCGTGCTGTTGCACTTTGGCTTCATGGATGAACCGGATGTGCCGGCGGCGTTGCGCTTGTGCCACCTGGACGAACTGGACTTCACCCCGATGCGTACCACCTACTTCCTCAGCCGCGAGACGGTGATCGCATCGCGGCTGGAGGGTATGTCGCGCTGGCGCGGCAACCTGTTCGCATTCCTGTTGAAGAACGCCAACGGCAACCTGCGCTTCTTCAACCTGCCGTTGAACCGGGTGATCGAGTTGGGGACCCAGGTCGAGATCTGATTTTCAGGGCAGGCGCGGGCGCTTGCGGCGGTAACTGTAGGAGCGGATTTATCCGCGAAGCAGGCGGCGCGGTGGCTGGCACCGGCTGTGCCGGTGATCGCGGCTGAAGCCGCTCCTACGGGTACGGCGTTCAAACTGTAGGAGCGGATTTATCCGCGAAGCAGGCGGCGCGATGGCTGGCACCGGCTACGCCAGTGATCGCGGCTTCAGTACCTGTGGGAGCGGGCGTGCCCGCGAATGGGCCTCAGGGGCTATCAGTTCTGTGCAGCCACGTTCGACTTGCCCTGACGCGTCTCGATCTCGCCGATCAGGCGCTTGGCCAGTGCCGGGTAGTTCTCGTCGAAGTGGTGCCCACCCGGCAGCTTCAGACGCTCGCCTACCGCGGTCTTGTCGGTGCAGCCGCTCTCGTCGGTTTCCTCGACGCCGTACACGCACACCACCTTGGACGCCGGCAGCCTGGCCATTTCCGGCCCGGTCGGGGCTTCCTGGCCTTCCTTGCCGAGCCAGCCTTCAACTTCGATCTCGAAGCTGCCACTGCGGGCAAAGGCCAACAGCATCACCGCGTCGATACGCTGCTGGTCCTCGACCGGCAGGCGGTTGTAGATCGCCGGCAGCACGTCGGCACCGAACGAATAGCCGGTCAGCACGAAGCGCTTGGTGCCCCATTTCTGCCGGTAATGCTGCATCAGCTCGGACAGGTCGGCGGCGCTTTGTTCCGGGGTCTTGTGCTGCCAGTAGTAGCGCAGCGTGTCGATGCCTACCACCGGGTAGCCCAGCTTGGCCATTTCCCCGGCCACGTCACGGTCCAGGTCACGCCAGCCGCCATCACCCGAGAGGAACAGGGTGACCGTGTCGGTGGTCTGTCCGGCAGGTACCTCGACCACCGGGATGGCCAAGGCGTTACCGTCGTGGCCGACCAGGGCCTGGGTCAGTTGCGCCTTGAGCACCTGGGGCAGGTGGATGTCGTAGTCGCTGATGCTGGTTTCAGCATTGGCCTGGTCACGCACGAAAGCGGCGCTGGCGTCATCCGGGTTGTCGTTCCAGGCGACATTCCAGTGGCCGTGGGCGGCCGATTTCGGCAGGGGCGCCTGGCAGCCGGGTTGTTCCAGGTTGAAGTCCACGGAAATCGCCCGCGCCTTGTCGTCGTTCTGGCTGGCCAGCCAGCGCCAGGCCTGGGCCGCGCCAGGGCCGATACCGGCAACCAGGGTCGGCTTCTGCGGCAACTGGGCCAGGGCCTGGTCCATGGCTTGCTGCTGCTTGCTGCAGTCATTGGGCGGCAGGATCACCTGCACCAGTTGCGCTTCGCCGGCCTTGGCCAAGTCCAGCAGCTGCTTGTCGGTCAGTGCCTGGTCCTGCGGCACACCGATGGCCACCCGGGCCTTGGGGTGCACGCCTGGCGTCACACGGGTAATCGGCGTGTCATTGATGCTCAGTTGCTCCAGGCGCGCCTCGGGGGCCGGGCGCGTCCACAGCCAGAACGCCAGCGCACCCCCCAGGGCGGCCAGCAGCAGGGGAATCAGCAAGTACAGCCAAAAGCGACGGGTCATCAACGTTTCACCAATCCAGTCAAGCCGCCTGCGATCAGGGCGGCGGTGTCGGCCAGTGCCACCAGCGGGTCAAGCCCGGCCGGCACGGCCATATAGCGGGGTTCCCAGTCCGGTTGGAATTTGTCCTTGAAGCGACGGAGCCCCTGGAAGTTATACAGCTGCTCGCCGCGGCGGAACACCATCGAACCCAGGCGCTGGGTCAGCGGCGCGCCACGCCGCGGCTGCAGGCCGGAAAGCGGTACCATGCCGAGGCTGAAGCGGGCGTAGTCATGGCTTTTGTAGTGCAGGATCAGGCCGATCATCATGAATTCCATGGTCAGCTTCGGCGCCTCGGGGTGTGCGCGCATCAGGTCGAGGCTGGCCAGCTCCTTGCCGTGGGTTTCCAGCAGGTTGGCAAAGGCCACCGGGCGGCCCTGGAAGCGGATCAGGGCAATGCGGAAGTGCTGCAGGTACTCAGGGCTGAAACGCCCCAGCGAGAAGCCTTTCTCGCGGACGTTCTTGCCGTCGAGCCAGGCATCGGAAATTTCCTTCAGCTCTGCCAGCGGGGCGTGGCCGGGTTCGTGGATTTCCAGGCTCAAACCGTCACGGCTGCCGCGGTTCCAGGTGTAGCGCAGGTCCTTCATCTCCTTGCCCTTGGCTTCCAGGTCGAAACGGCGCAGGTCGACCCGGGCTTCTTCGCCCAGCTTCAGCGCGGTCAGGCCGATGTCCATGTAGAACGGCAGGTTCTCGGCGCGCACCTGATAGAACACCGGCCGGGCGTGGTGCAGGTCGCACAGGTCACGGAATTGCCAGATCATCTCGGCGCGTTCCTGGGCCGGGCCGATCGGGTCATACAGGGCCACCAGGCTGCGGCCACGGCGCGCGTACATGAGGAAGGCGTTGTCGCCCGGGTGGAACAGCAGCGCCTTGTCGCCGGTCAGGGCCAGGCCGCCATCGGGCTGGTCAGAGGCCAGCAGAATGCGGTTGGCGCGCTGCAGTTCCTGTTCATCGGGCAGGTGGATCACCGGCGGTGCGGTGCGCAGCAACCAGGTCAGGGCCACGGCCGCCAGCAGCAGTGCGCTACCCATGGCGGCGCGCAGGCCACGTGGCGCGTCGGCATCAAGGGTGAACTGCCACCACAGCTGATGGCTGTAGGGCACATCCTGGTAGGCGAACAGCAACAGCCATACCGATGCCCCGACCACGCAGGCGCTGGCCACCAGGAACACTGGCGAGAACGGCAGTTCCAGCAAGCGGCTGGGGCGATAGAAAGAACGGCGGAACAGGGCGAGCAGGGCGGCGGTGAAGGTCAGCAGGCTGGCTTCTTCCCAGTCGAACCCCTTGAGCAGCGACAGCAGCGCGCCGACCAGCAACAGTACCGTGGTCAGCAGCCAGGCGGCGGACAGGCGTCGACGCAGGCCTTGGGCCAGCAGCAGGCACAGCACGCCGATCAGGCTGGCGCCGAAGTGCGAGGCATCGATCAGGCGGTGCGGCACCAGGAAACCCATGTGCTCCAGGCGCGTGTCGATCTCGGGCGTGGCCCCGGAAAACAGCAGCACCACACCGGAGAGGAATACCAGGATCGACAGAACTGGCGCCGCCAGCCCGGAAGCCGCCTTGATCGCCTGCTGCGCGAACAGCAGGCGCCGGGCTTCGTTGGCCAGCAGCAACACGCAGGCCAGCAGCAGGGGCAGCACGACGTAGATCAGCCGATACAGCAGCAAGGCCGCCGCCAGCGGGGCCGCGCCGAGCTGGTCGGCAAAGGCTGCCAGCAGGATCGCTTCGAATACCCCGACGCCGCCCGGTACGTGGCTGAGCACGCCTGCGGCCAGGGCCAGCAGGTACACCAGGACAAAGGCGCCGAACGGCGGGGCTTCGGGTAGCAGCAGATACAGCACGGTAGCAGCCGCGGCGACATCCAGCGCAGTGATCAGCAGTTGCATGGCGGCCAGGCGCGCGCCGGGCAGGCGCAGCGTGCGGCGGCCCAGCTGTACCAGCAGGTTGTCGGCCAAGGGCTGCTCGGCCAGGCGTCGGCGGTACAAGCCGACCACCATTACCCCGCACAGCAGCAGCACGGCGGCGGCAACAGCTGCCAGCAAGCCAGCTGGCAAGCCCAGGGCGGCCGAGGCTGCCGGCAGGTCGGTCAAGGTCGCCAGGGCCGCCAGCGGTGGCAGCGCGCAGCCCAGTGACAGGCTGGCGAAGACGGTCATCCGTGCCACTTCGCCTGCGCCCACCCCTTGCCGTGCATACAGGCGGTAGCGCACCGAACCACCGGAAAGCATCGACAGGCCGATGGCGTTGCCGATGGCAAAGGCACTGAAGCCGCCCAGCACCAGGCTGCGCGCCGGCAAATGCACGCCGGCATAGCGGCTGGCCGACCATTCGTAACCCAGCAGGATGACGAAGCCGAGCACGGTAGCCAGCAACGCACCCAGCAATGCCTGGGCTGGCACGCTGAGCATGGCATCGTGCAGGGCATAGATGTCCAGCTCGCTCAGCAGGTGGCGGCAGGCGATCAAGGCCATGGCGAACAATACCAGGGTCACCATCAGGCTAATCGGCTGGCGATAGCGGCTCAGGCGTTCGAGCAAGGGCAGGCGCTGCGCGGCACCGGGCAGTGCCGAGGCGAGCGGTGCCGGCGTTTCGGGATTGTGCGAAGTCATGGATTGCCCCGGGCTGGCAGCGCGAGGAGAACGGAAGAGATGGCCAAGTGATAGTCCCTTAGAAAAACGTATCCAATGTTACTCCGGCCTCCGGCATTTTCAGCGGGCTGGCAGGGTTAAAGATAGTTCATCCTCGGTGCGAACTCTCAAGCTTGCGGGTTGGCGGCAAGGCGGGGAAAACGGCAGCGACGAAAAGCAGGGGAGGGAAAAGCAACAAACCCCGCGCTGCTGTTACACAGGCGGGGTTTGTTCTGACGAATATGGTTGCGGGAGCCGGATTTGAACCGACGACCTTCGGGTTATGAGCCCGACGAGCTACCAGGCTGCTCCATCCCGCGTCAGAGGGGCGCATTCTACAGCTTGAGCGGTCGCTGTCAAGGTTTTTGCGTTTCAGGCTAGCGATGCACATTTTCACGGGCAAAGAAAAAGGCCACTGTGTCTACAGTGGCCTTTTCTTGAATCTGGTTGCGGGAGCCGGATTTGAACCGACGACCTTCGGGTTATGAGCCCGACGAGCTACCAGGCTGCTCCATCCCGCGTCAGTGGGGCGGATTCTACAGTGTGTGGCGGGGGTGTCAAGCGCTAACGTTTGATTTCTCGAGCATTTTTGCTGGCAGAGGTTTTCTGCGCACAAAGAAAAAGGCCACTGCGTTAACAGTGGCCTTTTCTCGAATCTGGTTGCGGGAGCCGGATTTGAACCGACGACCTTCGGGTTATGAGCCCGACGAGCTACCAGGCTGCTCCATCCCGCGCCTGTGAGATCGAATTCTACGGATTTGCGTTCCATTGTCAAGCAAATGTTGCGGAAAAACCTTTTTTGTTCAATCCCTTAGCGTCTTCAGTCGCGTGCAGCTCAGGCACGACGGGGCTTTCAGGCCGATTATCGCGTGCCGACGCGGGTGAGCTGTTTCATAACAGTACGCATGCGATACTATCTGTATGAATTTACAGTGCTGACGGTCATCCATGTCCTTGCGCAAGATCATCCATGTCGACTGCGATTGCTTCTATGCCGCCATCGAAATGCGTGACGACCCGCGCCTGGCCGGACGGCCCATGGCCGTAGGGGGCTCCCCGGATCACCGTGGGGTGATTGCCACTTGCAACTATGAGGCGCGCGCCTATGGTGTGCGTTCGGCCATGTCCTCACGGCATGCCCTGAAGCTGTGCCCCGACCTGTTGATCGTCAAGCCGCGCTTCGAGGCCTACCGTGAGGCGTCGCGGGAAATCCACACGATCTTCCGTGACTACACCGAGCTGATCGAACCGTTGTCGCTGGACGAGGCATACCTGGATGTGACGGACAGCCAGTGGTATTCGGGCAGTGCCACGCGCATCGCCGAGGATATTCGTCGCCGCGTCGCCCGCACCCTGCATATCACTGTCTCGGCTGGCGTGGCGCCGAACAAGTTCCTGGCCAAGATCGCCAGTGACTGGCGCAAGCCCAACGGGCTGTTCGTGATTACCCCGGGCGAAGTGGAAGCATTCGTCGCGGCCTTGCCGGTGGCCAGGTTGCACGGGGTGGGCAAGGTGACGGCAGACAAGCTGGCGCGGCTGGGGATCGACACCTGCCTGGAGCTGCGCGAATGGTCGCGGCTGGCGTTGGTGCGTGAGTTCGGCAGTTTTGGCGAGCGTTTGTGGGGGCTGGCGCGCGGTATCGATGAGCGTGCAGTGCACAATGACAGCCGCCGCCAGTCGGTCAGCGTGGAAAACACCTACGACACCGACCTGCCGGATTTGGCCAGTTGCCTGGCTCGGTTGCCCGAACTGCTGGCCAGCCTGGACGAGCGCATCGCCCGCATGGACAGCAGTTACCGGCCGGAAAAACCCTTCGTCAAGGTCAAGTTCCATGACTTCAGCCAGACCACCCTGGAGCAGGCCGGGGCAGGCCGGGACCTGGAGAGTTATCGGCAATTGCTGGGGCAGGCGTTTGCCCGTGGGGGCAAGCCGGTACGCCTGCTGGGGGTGGGGGTGAGGTTGCGCGATTTGCGCGGGGCGCATGAGCAGCTGGAGCTGTTCCCGCCTCGATAAATGGCCCGCCAATTTAACGCGGCCCCTGTAGGAGCGGCCTTGTGTCGCGATGGGCTGCGAAGCAGCCCCATGATTTCAGCCTTGATGCATGAATTGCCGGGGCTGCTTCGCAGCCCATCGCGACACAAGGCCGCTCCTACAAGGGAATGCGTAATGCCGGTTATTGCGCCCCAGGGTCAGCGACCAGGCGGCCAGTGGCCTTGGTCAGCGACTGCAGAAACTCCTGCTGCAGCTCCGGATCGTTGCGGGTCAGCTCGATCAGGCTCTGCTCCATTTCACTGGCTTCTTCTTCCAGGCCCAGTTCGGACAGGCGCTTGACCCGGTGTACCCATTGGCCGACGTCGTCATCCTCAAGGTCATCGAAGATCAATTCGTGGGCCTCGAGCAACTTGTTGCGCAGGGTGGCGCTGACCAGCAGGCTGGCATCGCCACGTACCGCGTTGTCCTCGTCGACCACCTGCAGGTGCAGGGTGCCGATGTGGTTGAGGTTCTGCTCGGAGAACGGGCTGTCGAGCAGGTTCAGGCGCAGCACGCCATTCCTGTCGGTGGTCAGCTCGTGGGTCATCCTGCCGGCCTTGACTTCGACCAGGCGTTCGCTCCACGGCACGCTGGTGGATTCCTCGCGCTTGCCCTTCTGCACTTCGCTGATCCCGGCCAGGTTCTGCTGGGCACGGCCGTTGGACGGCACGTTCATGAACGGGTTGAGCCCGTCCACACCATAGCTGAGCCAGTCGTGGGTGATGCTGTCCGGCAGATTGCCCAGGGCGAAGACGTTGACCACGTTGGCGCCGACGCCCGCCACCACGGCCACTGCCCCCAGCGGGATCTCGTAGATCTCCCGCCAGGGCTGGTAGGGCGTATAGCGGTCATAGCGGCGGGTGACTTCGAACTCGGTGACTTCGAAGCGCTGCTGCTCATGCACACGCACACGGCGTTGCGGAAGCTCCATCACCTTCGGCTCGCCGACATCGATCTGCAGGGTGTGCTCGAGCAGTTTGCGCTCGACGCGCTCCTCATGGTCGCTGCGCTGGGACATCTGGTTGGCGCAACCGCTGACGAGCAGGGCGCCGCACAGTGCGGCGCCCCCCAGGGTAAAGGTACTTCGCTTGTACATGATCACTCGTGCATTGGTTATCAGCGGCGAACGCGGGCCTGCAGAAAGGTCAGCACTTCGGCGAGCGGCAATGCCTGGGCGTCCTGCTCGGTGCGGTGCTTGTATTCCAGGTTGCCTTCGGCCAGGCCGCGATCGCTGACGACGATGCGGTGCGGGATGCCGATCAGCTCCATGTCGGCAAACTTGATGCCGGGGCTGGTCTTCTTGTCGCGGTCGTCCAGCAGCACTTCGTAACCGGCGGCGGTCAACTCGGCATACAGCTTGTCGGTCGCCTCGCGGACCACGTCGGTTTCGTAGCGCAGCGGTACCAGGGCGATCTGGAACGGGGCCAGGGCGTCATTCCAGATGATGCCCTTGTCGTCGTGGTTCTGCTCGATGGCAGCGGCAACCACGCGGGACACGCCGATACCGTAGCAGCCCATGGCCAGGGTGACCGGCTTGCCGTTTTCGCCCAGTACCTGGCACTTCAGTGCCTCGCTGTACTTGGTGCCCAGCTGGAAGATGTGGCCCACTTCGATGCCGCGCTTGATCACCAGGGTGCCCTGGCCGTCCGGGCTCGGGTCGCCTTCGACCACGTTACGCAGGTCGGCAACCTGTGGCACCGGCAGGTCGCGTTCCCAGTTCACGCCGAAGTAGTGCTTGTCGTCGATGTTGGCACCGATGCCGAAGTCGCTCATCAGGGCAACCGAACGGTCGATGATGATTTCCAGCGGCAGGTTCAACGGGCCGAGCGAACCAGCGCCGGCACCGATGGCCTCGCGCAGTTCGGCGTCGCTGGCCATGACCAGCGGGTCGGCTACCTGTTCCAGCTTGGCTGCCTTGATTTCGTTGAGTTCGTGGTCGCCGCGCACGATCAGTGCAACCAGCTTGCCCTGTTCCGCGCCATGCACGATCAGGGTCTTGACGGTTTTTTCGATCGGCAGGCCGAAGTTTTCCACCAGCTGGGCGATGGTCTTGGCGTTCGGCGTGTCGACCAGGCGCAGCTCCTCGGTAGGCGCAGGGCGCACGGTTTCCCGTGGGATGGCCTCGGCCTTCTCGATGTTGGCGGCATAGTCGGAGCTGTCGCTGAAGATCACGTCGTCTTCGCCAGACTCGGCCAGCACGTGGAATTCGTGCGAGTAGCTGCCACCGATGGAACCGGTGTCGGCCTGCACTGGGCGGAAGTCCAGGCCCAGGCGGGTGAAGATGTTGGTGTACGCCTGGTGCATGCGGTCGTAGGTTTCCTGCAAGGAAGCCTGGTCGGCATGGAACGAGTAGGCGTCCTTCATGATGAATTCGCGGCCGCGCATCAGGCCGAAACGCGGGCGGATCTCGTCACGGAACTTGGTCTGGATCTGGTACATGTTGAGCGGCAGCTGTTTATAGCTGGACAGCTCGTTGCGGGCCAGGTCGGTGATGACTTCTTCGTGGGTCGGGCCGACGCAGAAGTCGCGCTGGTGGCGGTCCTTCAGGCGCAGCAGCTCGGGGCCGTACTGTTCCCAGCGGCCGGATTCCTGCCACAGTTCGGCGGGCTGGATGCTGGGCATCAGCACTTCCAGGGCGCCGGCGGCGTTCATTTCCTCACGCACCACGGCCTCGACCTTGCGCATCACCCGCAAGCCCATCGGCAGCCAGGTGTACAGGCCGGAGGCCAGTTTGCGGATCATGCCGGCACGCAGCATGAGCTGATGGCTGATGACCACTGCGTCGGCAGGGGTTTCTTTCTGGGTGGCGAGCAAATATTGACTGGTGCGCATGGTGAGCCGTGTCGATTGCCTAAGACATTGAAATGACCCCGCATTGTACGGGGGCGAAACGAAGGCGTACAGGATGCCCCAGGGCGTGACGCTTGTCAGCCAAGAAAAAGCCCGGCGTGATCGCCGGGCTTTTTCAGGTGCGGGGCACTGCAAGCCAGGCTTACAGGATGCTCAGCGGGTATTCCACGATCAGGCGCAGTTCGTCGATCGACGAGGAACCGTAGTAGACGCCGTCGGAAGAGCGGTAGGTAGCCTGGCGCACGCGGAAGCTCAGGTCTTTCGCCGGGCCTTCCTGCAGCACGTACTTGACGTCGACGTCGCGTTCCCATTCCTTGCCGTTGCTGGTGCCGGCGACGTTGGCGTCGGTACCGCGTACGTAACGGGTCATGAAGGTCAGGCCCGGAATGCCGTACTCGGCAAAGTTCAGGTCGTAGCGAGCCTGCCAGGACTTCTCGTCTTCGGCGTTGAAGTCGGAACGGGCCACGGAGTTGGCCAGGAAGATGGTGCCGCCACCGTCGACGCCGTAGCCATAGTCGCCGTCGCCGCTGACTTTCTGGTAGGCCAGGGTGAAGGTGTGAGCGCCGATGTTGTAGGCGCCCGACAGGCTGAACGCGCGGTTGTCCAGTTTGTCGCCATCGAATGCGCGGTAGTCGGCCGAGCCTTCGCTCTTGGTGTCATAGATGTTGAAGTCGAACACCAGGCCTTGCTTGTCGGAAATCGGCAGTGCCCAGTTGACGTTGGCGTAGTACTTGCGCCAGTAGTCTTCGACCTTCGAGTAGTACAGGCTGGTGCTGAGGGTGTCGGTGATGGCGTAGGTACCGCCGACTACGTTGGCTTCCTTCAGGCGCAGGCTGTCACGGTCGGTCTGCTCCTGGGCGGTCAGGCTGGTGAAGTGACCAGCGTGAAGGGTCAGGCCCTTGATCTCGTTGCTGGTGATCAGGGTGCCCTGGGCGATTTCTGGCAGCAGGCGGCTGTCGTCGGTGGCGAAGACCGGCAGTGCGGTGAACTGGTCACCCACTTTCAGCACGGTGTCGGAGACGCGGAACTTGACCGCGCCGCCACCCTTGGAATACTCGTCTTCCGAACGGCCGTCGGAGCCGGTCGGGAACAGGCCGGTACCGGCGCGGCCCTTGCCGCTGTCCAGCTTCAGGCCGAGCATGCCGATGGCGTCGACACCCACACCCACGGTGCCTTGGGTGAAGCCGGACTCGAAGGTGCCGAGGAAGCCCAGGCCGGTTTCTTCGCGGCGGCTTTGGCGATCACCAGTGATTGGATCCCGATCGTTGTTACGGAAATCACGGCTGAAGTACAGCATGCGGGTCTTGACGCTCAGCTTGCTGTCTTCGATGAAACCTTTGGATTCGTCCTGGGACGAGGCCAAAGCCAACTGCGAGGTGCCTGCCGCAACGGCCAGGGCGATCATGCTCCACTTCATCACGCGCATCGTGATTTGCTCCTTTGGTTTTTTAGGAAGAGTACCGCTGCGGCCATCTGTTCTAGTTATATGGTGCAGCTCTTTCTTGTTATGTCGGCGAAAATGTATAGCACGCTGACTGTTGTTGGCGATATGGCTATATGCATCCTTTACGGAACTTTTTTGCCATGTCGCTTACAGGTGTTTCCATGTCGCAAATCACGCCCCGGTAAAGGGTCGTACAACGCCAGCGTTGTTTCCGTCGCCGCCTTGCATTTGTACATGCAGGCAGGCGCGGCAAACTCCCTGGTAACCAATGCCGCTGTTGTCATTTGTCGCGTACAGCTGCCGTAGCAGATGTCGTGCCGACTTGGCGTGAAGGGAATGCAACAAGCGTGCTCAAAATACGCAACACTTCATGAAATTTTCACAAAATCTGCTACCGGGGGTCGGAAGATGCCGTAAACACGGGGCGAAGCGGGTTGTGAGGCTGTTGCAGTCGAGAATCATTAAAAATAAAAAAGCTGTCATGAAAGTCAATGTGTTACCGCAACTAGTTCAACCAGAGTCATTTATGGGGGCTGAGTGAGGTGTCGCAGGCCTCATTTTGGTGCGAAAAGTAGCGCTGTGTTACCGGGAACGTGCAAGGTATCCTTGCTGCCCTGTATTCCGCGTGTAGCGGGTGGGTTCTGCCTCAAGGAGATATGCCGTGTTCGTCCTCGATTCGCGTTTGCAGCAGGATTGCCTGGTGCTGGGAAATTTTCCGCTGTGTCAGTTGCTGCTGAGCAAGGATGCCAACTACCCCTGGTTCATCCTGGTGCCCCGGCGCGCCGGTATCAGTGAGGTGTTCGAACTGGATGCGGCGGACCAGCAACAGTTGTGGCAGGAGGCCAGCTGCCTGGCCGGGGCGCTGAAGGCCAGCTACAACGCCGACAAGATGAACGTTGCCGCCCTTGGCAATGTGGTCAGTCAGCTGCATGTGCACGTAATCGTGCGTCACCACCACGACGCTGCCTGGCCTGCGCCGGTGTGGGGCAAGTGCCCGGCGGTGGCGTATGGCGACGAGCAGGTGCAAGCCATACGCCAGCGCCTGGGTGAATTGAAACTCGAAGGTTACCTAGAGGCCTGATATGTCGTTGGAAATGCGAGTGGTCGAGCTGGAAACCCGCCAGGCGTTCCAGGATGACACCATCCAGGCGCTGAATGACGTTGTGGTCGAGCAGGCGCGGGTGATCGAGCGCCTGCAATTGCAGGTGACCGAGCTGATCAAGCGTTACGAAGAGATGGTCGGCCAGTACGGCAACGAAGGGGAAGAGGCGCCGCCGCCTCATTATTGAAGCCGATACGGCTGGATGAGCAGCAACCCTGCAAGGCCGGCGAGCCCGCCTTGCAGGGATAGCCATTGCAGAGGATCAGCGGCGGGTCACGGCGACCACGTCTTCGGCCTGCAGGCCCTTGTCGCGGTGCATCACCGAAAACTCCACGCGCTGGCCCTCGACCAGGATGCGGTGGCCTTCGCCGCGAATGGCGCGAAAGTGCACGAAGATATCATCGCCCGAATCGCGGGAAATGAAGCCGAAGCCTTTGGACGTGTTGAACCACTTGACGGTACCGGTATCACGGTTGCCGGAGTCCTGCGTGGCGGGCTGGCTGGCGCGTGCCTTGCGCGGGCTGCGGGCCAGGCCTGCGGCCAGGTGCGCGGCCACGGCCAGGGCGGCGCAGACCAGTGCGGCGAGGTTGCCCATTTCCGGGCGGGCCAGCAGGGTCAGGGTCTGCAGTACCACCGCCACCACCAGCAGCGCGCAAGCCAGGTGCTGCAACTGCTGGCGGGCGCCGCGGTAGTACAGCGGCAGCACCGGGGCCAGGATCAGGTTGAGCAGGCCGAGCAGGGCCAGGTAGACCGCATCGGGTTGTTGCAGGAAGGGAGTTGCATCGGTTTTCAGGCTGGGTATGAGCGATAGCAGCAAGGCTGCCACGCCCGTCACCAGATGGACGATCTTGAACATGGGTTGGCTCACAGTTGATAAGGCTGGTCACAGGAAGAGCCGGCGGCGCGGTGCGCATGAGGTGTAGAGCGCGAACACGTGACAGGCCGGCCTATGCACCCGGCAATGACAGTCCGCACGGGTGGCACGCTGCCTATTTAACAGTAAAGCCGCAGGCTACTCAAACCACAGGCTGCCAGGCGCTGTGCTGCGCCATGTCGCATGCACCCTGCGTCAAGTGTTGCTAAAGTGGTCGGCACCCGCTTGAGTCTCAAGCCTTATGGAAAGGGGAACTTCATGGCAATCGATATCGGTATCAGTGAAGAAGATCGCAAGTCCATCGTCGATGGGCTGTCCCGCCTGTTGTCGGATACCTATGTGCTGTATCTGAAAACCCATAACTTCCATTGGAACGTCACCGGCCCGTCGTTCCGCACCCTGCACCTGATGTTCGAGGAGCAGTACAACGAGCTGGCGCTGGCGGTCGACTCGATCGCCGAGCGCATTCGCGCCCTGGGCTTCCCGGCGCCGGGTTCCTATGCCTTCTATGCGCGGCACTCCTCGATCAAGGAGGAGGAAGGGGTACCACCTGCAGACGAGATGATCCGCCAGCTGGTGCAGGGGCAGGAGGCTGTGGTGCGTACCGCGCGCAGCATCTTCCCGGTGGTGGACAAGGTCAGTGACGAGCCGACCGCCGACCTGCTGACCCAGCGCATGCAGGTGCATGAGAAGACGGCCTGGATGCTGCGAGTGCTGCTCGACGGCCAGTAATCGCCAGTCTGTCTGCAGGAGCGGCCTTGCGTCGCGATGGGCTGCGCAGCAGCCCCAAGGTTCAGCGTGAGTGCACCAATCGCCGGGGCTGCTGCGCAGCCCATCGCGACGCAAGGCCGCTCCTGCCTGGCGCACATCCGTCGTGGATTCTGATCAGGAATATTTTGCCGCTGCTCTAACCGCGCTCGTCAGCGCTTCATAGGCCACCTGCTACCTGTGACGAGGAGGAGTGGCGCATGATGCAAGCGAGCAAGCGTGTGGCTGGCCAGGGGCGTTGGCCCGGTAAACAGTGCATCGATCCGTTCAAGGCGGATTTCGACATGCAGCAGACCCAGCCGGTGTCGCGTTCGGTAAGGCTCAACGGTTTTTCCACTTGCCTGCGCCTGGAAGCCGTCTACTGGGGTATCCTCGAACGCATCGCCGCGGCCAACCGCTGTTCGGTCAGCGCCGTGCTGTCCTACGTCGACCGCGAAGTGCACCTGCGCCAGGGTGGGGTGCGCAACTTCAGCGGGTTGATCCGGGTGATCTGCGTCGCCTGGCTGCAGGACCCGCCAAGCGTGCGCTGATCGCCGGGCGGGCTGCGCAGTGCTTGCTAACCATATATAATCCCGCTTTTTGCTGCCCCGGCAGCCAGCGTTATGGTTGACGAGAGACACCCATGCCCCTTTATGACTATCAATGTGCATCCTGCGAGCACCGCATGGAAGTGCTGCAGAAGATCAGCGCCGCGCCGCTGACCGATTGCCCGGCCTGCCAGGCGCCGGCGCTGAAGAAGCTGCTGTCGGTGCCAGGCTTCCGCCTGAGCGGTAATGGTTGGTACGAAACCGACTTCAAGACCGGGGCGAAAAAGAATCTGGCAGGCGGCGACAAGGCCGACTGAGTTGAATGCTGTGACCGGGTCTTGCAGTATTAGCCCTCCGGGCGGCCAAGGCCTCCACCGAATACACGAATCACGAGAAGCGAAACCACCATCATGATGCGCAGCCATTATTGCGGCCAACTGAACGAGAGCCTGGACGGCCAGGAAGTCACCCTTTGCGGCTGGGTCCATCGTCGCCGCGACCACGGCGGGGTGATCTTCCTCGACATCCGTGACCGCGAAGGCATGGCCCAGGTCGTGTTCGACCCGGATCGCGCCGAAACCTTCGCCGCTGCCGACCGCGTGCGCAGCGAGTACGTCGTGCAGATCACCGGCAAGGTGCGCAAGCGCCCTGAGGGTGCGGTGAATGCCAACATGGCGTCCGGCGCCATCGAGATTCTCGGCTACCAGCTGAACGTGCTCAACGAAGCGGAAACCCCGCCGTTCCCGCTCAACGAATACTCCGACGTCGGCGAGGAAACCCGCCTGCGTTATCGCTTCATCGACCTGCGTCGCCCGGAAATGGCCGACAAGCTGCGCCTGCGTTCGCGCATCACCAGCAGCATCCGTCGCTTCCTCGACGAAAACGGCTTCCTCGATGTCGAGACGCCGATCCTGACCCGGGCCACCCCGGAAGGCGCGCGTGACTACCTGGTGCCAAGCCGTACCCACGCCGGCAGCTTCTTCGCCCTGCCGCAGTCGCCGCAGCTGTTCAAGCAGCTGCTGATGGTCGCCGGCTTCGACCGCTACTACCAGATCGCCAAGTGCTTCCGTGACGAAGACCTGCGGGCCGACCGCCAGCCGGAATTCACCCAGATCGACATCGAGACCAGCTTCCTCGATGAAAGCGAGATCATGGGCCTGACCGAAAGCATGATCCGTAAGCTGTTCAAGGAAGTGCTGGACCTGGAATTCGGCGAATTCCCGCACATGACCTTCGAAGAAGCCATGCGCCGCTACGGTTCCGACAAGCCGGACCTGCGTATCCCGCTGGAACTGGTCGACGTCGCCGACCAGCTGAAGGACGTGGACTTCAAGGTGTTCGCCGGCCCGGCCAACGATCCGAAGTGCCGCGTTACCGCCCTGCGCCTGCCAGGCGGTGCCAGCATGCCGCGCAGCAAGATCGACGAGTACACCAAGTTCGTCGGCATCTACGGTGCCAAGGGCCTGGCCTACATCAAGGTCAACGAGCGCGCCAAGGGCGTCGAAGGCCTGCAGTCGCCGATCGTCAAGAACATCCCCGAGGCCAACCTCAATACCATCCTCGACCGCGTTGGTGCCGTTGACGGCGACATCGTGTTCTTCGGTGCCGACAAGTTCAAGGTGGTCAGCGAAGCCCTGGGCGCGCTGCGTATCCGCCTGGGCCACGACTTCGAGCTGCTGACCTGCGAGTGGGCGCCGATGTGGGTGGTCGACTTCCCGATGTTCGAAGAGAACGAAGACGGCAGCTTCACTGCGCTGCACCACCCGTTCACCGCGCCGAAGTGCACCCCGGAAGAGCTCGAGGCCAACCCGGCCGCAGCCCTGTCGCGTGCCTACGACATGGTCCTGAACGGTACCGAGCTGGGTGGCGGTTCGATCCGTATCCACCGCAAGGAGATGCAACAGGCCGTGTTCCGCCTGCTGGGCATCGAAGCGGCAGAACAGGAAGAGAAGTTCGGCTTCCTGCTCGACGCCCTGAAGTTCGGTGCTCCGCCTCACGGTGGCCTGGCCTTCGGCCTGGATCGCCTGGTCATGCTGATGACCGGCGCCCAGTCGATCCGTGAAGTGATCGCCTTCCCGAAAACCCAGAGCGCCGCGTGCGTCATGACCCAGGCCCCTGGCATGGTCGACGCCAAGGCCCTGCGCGAGCTGCACATCCGACTGCGCGAACAGACCAAGGTCGAGTAAGCAGTCCTCGGGCGCATCCACAGGGATGCGCCTTTGCGTTTCGGCGCAGGCAATTTCCCGTCCCGCCCCGTACAGGGGCGGGGCTGTTTGTGATTCAAAGGATTCGGAGTCGTTATGGCTGGTCATTCCAAGTGGGCGAACATCAAGCACCGCAAAGAGCGCCAGGATGCCAAGAGAGGCAAGATCTTCACCAAGTGGATCCGCGAGCTGACGGTCGCCGCCAAGCAGGGCGGCCCTGACCCGGCCTCCAACCCGCGCCTGCGCCTGGCGCTGGACAAGGCGCTGGGCGCCAACATGAGCCGCGACATCATCGACCGCGCCGTGGCCCGTGGTGCTGGCACCAACGAAAGCGACAACGTCGAAGAGCTCAGCTACGAAGGCTACGGCCCGGGCGGCGTGGCGATCATGGTCGAGGCCATGACCGACAACCGTAACCGCACGGCCGCTGCCGTGCGCCATGCGTTTACCAAGTGTGGCGGCAACCTCGGCACCGACGGTTCGGTGGCGTACCTGTTCGAGCGCAAGGGGCAGATCAGCTTTGCCCCCGGCGTGGAAGAAGATGCGCTGATGGAAGCGGCGATGGAAGCCGATGCCGATGACGTGGTGGCCAACGATGACGGCTCGTTCGAGGTGTTCACCTCGTTCAACAGCTTCTATGCCGTGCGCAATGCCCTGGAAGAGGCGGGGTTCAAGGCCGCTGACGCGGAAATCGTCATGCAGCCCACCACCAGCGCCGAACTTGACCAGGACGGTGCCGAGAAGGTGCTCAAGCTGATCGACATGCTCGAAGACCTGGATGACGTACAGAACGTCTACTCCAATGCCCAGATTTCCGATGAGATCATGGAAAACCTCGGCTAAGGTGGTCCTGGCGTTCCATGCCGGGTCTTCAAATTTGTCTGCGCTTGTGCCGGCCCCTTCGCGGGTAAACCCGCTCCCACAGGTACTGCACCGACCCTGAATGGGGTGCAGTACCTGTGGGAGCGGGTTTACCCGCGAAGGGGCCGGCACAGTTTGCAGGGATGCATCAATTTTTAGACGGGCACTATGACTCTGATTCTTGGTATCGACCCCGGCTCGCGCATCACCGGCTATGGCGTGGTACGCCAGACCGCCCGTGGTTGCGAGTACGTGGCGTCGGGCTGCATCCGCACCGGCAGCGGCGAGTTGCACGAGCGGCTGCAGATCGTTTTTCGCGGTGTCAGTGAAATCATCAGCCAGCACGGCCCGGTGACCATGGGCATCGAGCGGGTGTTCATGGCCCGCAACGCCGATTCGGCGCTCAAGCTCGGCCAGGCCCGTGGCGCGGCCATCGTCGCTGCCGCCGAAGCCGGCCTGGAAATCGCCGAGTACAGCGCCACCCAGGTCAAGCAGGCGGTAGCCGGCACCGGCGGGGCCAACAAGGAACAGGTGATGATGATGGTCATGCACCTGCTGAAACTGACGCAAAAGCCGCAGATCGACGCCTCCGACGCCCTGGCCATCGCCCTGTGCCATGCGCATACCCGCTCCAGCCTGGTGCCGCACGGCCTGGCCACGGCGCGGCGACGCGGCGGGCGCTTGCGTCTGTAGGCGCTTCATGCCCTGATACACATTTTGTGCGGGTGATACGTGCACCCGCCGCATTTGCTGATAGGGTTGAGCGGTCTTTGACCGGCTCCCCGAGAGGAAGGATCGGAACGTGATTGGACGTTTGCGCGGCACCCTGGCGGAGAAACAGCCGCCGCACCTGATTATCGACGTCAACGGCGTGGGTTACGAGCTGGAAGTGCCGATGACCACGCTGTACCGTCTGCCCAAGGTGGGCGAAAGCGTCACCGTGCACACCCACCTGGTGGTGCGCGAAGACGCCCACCTGCTCTACGGTTTTGCCGAAAAGCGCGAGCGCGAGCTGTTCCGTGAGCTCATCCGCCTCAATGGCGTGGGGCCGAAGCTGGCGCTGGCGCTGATGTCCGGCCTGGAAGTCGACGAGCTGGTGCGCTGTGTGCAGGCCCAGGACACGTCGGCGTTGGTGCGCGTGCCGGGGGTCGGCAAGAAGACCGCCGAACGCCTGCTGGTCGAACTCAAGGACCGCTTCAAGGCCTGGGAAACCTCGCCAGCCATGTTCACCCTGGTCTCCGATGGGCCGCTGCCGGTCAGCAGCAGCTCCACGGCCGAGGCTGATGCCGTCAGCGCCCTGGTTTCGCTGGGCTACAAGCCGCAGGAAGCCAGCAAGGCGATCGCCGCGATCAAGGACAAGGCTGGCCTGAGCAGTGAAGAGCTGATCCGCCGCAGCCTGAAAGGGATGATTACCAAGTGATCGAAGCCGACCGCCTGATCGCCGCCAGTGGCCGCGACCGTGAAGAAGTCCAGGACCGTGCGATCCGCCCGCTGCGGCTGGACGAGTACATCGGCCAGCCGGTGGTACGCGAGCAGATGGCGCTGTTCATCCAGGCCGCCCGTGGCCGCAGCGAGTCGCTTGACCATACCCTGATCTTCGGCCCGCCGGGTCTCGGCAAGACCACCCTGGCCAACATCATCGCCCAGGAAATGGGCGTGTCGGTCAAGAGCACCTCGGGGCCGATCCTCGAGCGCCCGGGCGACCTGGCGGCCATGCTGACCAACCTCGAGCCGCACGACGTGCTGTTCATCGACGAGATCCACCGCCTGTCACCGGTCGTCGAAGAAGTGCTGTACCCGGCAATGGAAGACTTCCAGCTGGACATCATGATCGGCGAAGGGCCGGCGGCCCGCTCGATCAAGCTCGACCTGCCACCGTTCACCCTGGTCGGGGCCACCACCCGTGCCGGCATGCTCACCAACCCGCTGCGCGACCGCTTCGGTATCGTCCAGCGCCTGGAGTTCTACAGCGACAGGGACCTGGCCACCATCGTCAGTCGTTCGGCCGGCATCCTCGGCCTGGCCATCGAGGACCAGGGCGCCTACGAGATCGCCCGCCGGGCCCGTGGCACGCCGCGTATTGCCAACCGCCTGCTGCGCCGCGTGCGCGACTACGCCGAGGTGCGCGGCAAGGGCCAGATCACCAAGGCCGTGGCCGACATGGCGCTCAACCTGCTGGACGTCGACGAGCGCGGTTTCGACCATTCCGACCGCCGCCTGCTGCTGACCATGATCGAGAAATTCGACGGTGGCCCGGTGGGGGTGGACAACCTGGCCGCCGCCATCAGCGAAGAGCGTCATACCATCGAGGATGTGCTCGAACCGTACCTGATCCAGCAAGGCTACATGATGCGTACCCCGCGTGGCCGTGTGGTTACCCGGCATGCCTACCTGCACTTTGGCCTGAATGTGCCCGGGCGCCTGGGGGAGGGTGGGGATTTTTCCGAAACGGGCGATGACTGACAGATCGAAAACGGCTTTTCGTGGTCCTAGCGCTGGCACGCCGAGGGTGCGCTGGCAATAAGACATTAATGAAGAAAAAACAGTTGCCACAGCGGATTGGCAAGCTGAGGAGTAAGCACTAGAGTATGCGCGCGCAAAATGGCCTGGAACCGTTCGCACACCGTTGTCGCGTCTATTACGAAGATACCGATGCCGGTGGCGTGGTGTATTACGTCAACTACCTGAAATTCATGGAACGTGCGCGCACCGAGCGGCTGCGGCACCTGGGCTTTTCCCAGGCGCAACTGGCCGGGGAAAACCTGTTGTTCGTGGTCCATTCCAGCGAAGCGCGTTACCACGCGCCGGCGCGCCTGGACGACGAGCTGCGGGTCACCGCGCATGTCACTGAACTCAATCGCGCCAGCCTGCGCTTCGTGCAGCAGGTCTGGCGGGAAAAGGATGAAACGCTGCTCTGCGAAGGGCAGTTCCTGGTGGCCGCCGTGCGCGCCGACACTTTCAAACCCCGAGCCATACCCCCGGAGCTGCGCGACGCCTTTGCGGCGGACGGCTCGGGTAATCAATCGAACGCAGGAGAATAAGCGTGGAAGCTAACGTCGTCGACCATACCTCCATGTGGAGTCTGGTCAGCAATGCCAGCGTGGTGGTACAGCTGGTAATGCTGACCCTGGTGGCCGCCTCGGTCACTTCATGGATCATGATCTTCCAGCGCAGCACCATGCTGCGCGCCGGTCGTCGTGCGCTGGATGCCTTCGAGGAGCGCTTCTGGTCGGGCATCGACCTGTCCAAGCTGTACCGTCAGGCAGGCAGCAACCCGGACCCGGATTCCGGTGTCGAGCAGGTGTTCCGTGCCGGCTTCAAGGAATTCTCGCGCCTGCGCCAGCAGCCGGGGGTTGACCCTGACGCGGTCATGGAAGGCGTTGCCCGTGCCATGCGCGTGGCCATTTCGCGCGAGGAAGAAAAACTCGAGCAGAGCCTGCCGTTCCTGGCCACCGTTGGTTCGACCAGCCCGTACATCGGCCTGTTCGGTACCGTGTGGGGCATCATGAACTCCTTCCGCGGCCTGGCCAGCGCCCAGCAGGCCACCCTGGCCACGGTCGCCCCGGGTATCGCCGAAGCGTTGGTCGCCACTGCCATCGGCCTGTTCGCGGCAATCCCGGCGGTCATCGCCTACAACCGCTTCTCGGCGCGCAGCGAAGTGCTGATCGGTCGTTACTACACCTTCGCCGACGAGTTCCAGGCGATCCTGCACCGTAAAGTGCACACCAGCGAAGAGTAATCAGGTAGAAGCCCATGGCCCGAGTTCGCCACAAACGCAAGCCCGTCGCCGAGATGAACGTGGTGCCCTACATCGACGTGATGCTGGTGCTGCTGGTCATCTTCATGGTGACGGCGCCCATGCTCAACCAGGGCGTGAAGGTCGACCTGCCCAAGGTTTCCAGCGAAGCCTTGCCGCAGGACAACAACGTCCAGATCCTCACCATCTCCATCAAGGCCGACAAGACCTATTACTGGAACCTCGGCAGCGAAGTCGATACCGACAAGCAGATGGACAAGGCCATGACCTTGCCAGCCATGACCGACGCAGTGACCAAGATCATTGCTGCCGGCCGTGACCAGGGCAAGCAGACCCAGGTGTTCATTCGTGGCGACAAGGCTGTCGACTATGGCGCGGTCATGGGTGCCATGGGCGGGTTGCAGAAGGCCGGTGTCGGTAACGTTGGCCTGATTACCGAGGCGCCCTGATGCAACAGCGAGAGCCATCCGCCTCGGAAAGCTACTTCTGGCCCAGTATCTGGGCCATCGGCCTGCATGTGCTGGTGTTCGCCCTGCTGTTCGTCAGTTTTGCCATGACGCCTGAGCTGCCGCCATCCAAGCCGATCGTTCAGGCTACCCTGTACCAGCTCAAGTCCAAGAGCCAGGCGACCACCCAGACCAATCAGAAGATTGCCGGGGAAGCGAAGAAAACCGCTTCGCGCCAGACCGAGGTCGAGCAGCTGGAACAGAAGAAGGTCGAGCAGGAGGCCGTGAAGGCCGCGGAACAAAAGAAAGCCGACGCCGCTCAAAAGGCCGAAGAGGCCCGCGAGGCTGCCGAAGCCAAGAAAGCCGAAGCCGCTGCCGAAGCCGCCAAGGCTGCCGAGGCCAAGAAAGCCGCCGAAGCCAAGAAGGCCGAGGAGGCGAAGAAAGCCGCCGAGAAGCAGCAGGCTGACATCGCCAAGAAGAAGGCCGAGGAAGAAGCCAAGAAAAAAGCCGAAGAAGAGGCCAAGAAAGAGGCCGCTGAAGAGGCGAAGAAACAAGCCGCCGAGGACGCCAAGAAAAAGGCGGCCGAAGAGGCCAAGAAGAAAGCAGCCGAGGACGCCAAGAAGAAAGCGGCAGCCGAGGAAGCGAAGAAGAAGGCAGCTGAAGAGGCCAAGAAGAAGGCCGCTGCAGACGCCCAGAAGAAAAAGGCACAGGAAGCGGCCCGCAAGGCGGCGGAAGACAAGAAAGCCCAGGCCCTGGCCGAGCTGTTGTCCGACACCACCGAACGGCAGCAGGCGCTGGCCGACGAGCAGGGTGACCAGGTGGCCGGCGACTTCGACGACCTGATCCGCTTGCGCGCGGCCGAGGGCTGGGCACGTCCGCCTTCCGCGCGCAAGGGCATGACGGTGGTCCTGCAGATCAACATGTTGCCGGACGGTACCATCACCAACGTCAGCGTGGCCCGGTCCAGTGGTGACGGCCCGTATGACAGTTCGGCGGTGGCTGCGGTGAAGAACATCGGTCGCCTGACCGAAATGCAGGGTATGAAGCCGAGCGATTTCAACCAATATCGTTCGTTCAAGATGACATTTACACCTGAGGATCTAGCGTTGTGATTAAACGTCTGAGAGGGCTGCTGGTCATGCTGTGCTGCGTGGCAGGCATGGCCGTGGCAGAGGAAAAGAACATCCTGGTCACCAGCGGCAGCGACCGGGCCACCCCCATCGCGGTAGTGCCGTTCGGTCTGCAGGGCGGCAGCGTGCTGCCGGAAGACATGGCCGACATCATCGGTAACGACCTGCGCAACTCCGGCTACTACTCGCCGATTCCGCGGCAGAACATGATCAGCCAGCCGTCGCAGGCCAGCGAAGTGATCTTCCGTGACTGGAAAGCACTGGGCGCACAGTATGTGATGGTCGGCAGCATCGTGCCGTCGGGCGGTCGCCTGCAGGTGCAGTACGCGCTGTTCAACGTCGCCACCGAGCAGCAAGTGCTGACCGGCAGCGTGGCGGGCAGCGTCGACCAGCTGCGTGACATGGCCCACTACATTTCCGACCAGTCGTTCGAGAAGCTCACCGGCATCAAGGGTGCGTTCTCCACCCGCATGCTGTACGTGACGGCCGAGCGTTTCTCCACCAACAACACCCGCTACACCCTGCAGCGTTCGGACTACGACGGTGCACGTGCAGTGACCCTGCTGCAATCGCGTGAACCGATCCTGTCGCCACGCTTTGCGCCGGATGGCAAGCGTATCGCCTATGTCTCGTTCGAGCAGAAGCGCCCACGCATCTTCATCCAGCACATCGATACCGGCCGCCGCGAGCAGGTCACCAACTTCGAAGGCCTCAATGGCGCACCAGCCTGGTCGCCGGACGGTACCCGCCTGGCGTTCGTGCTGTCGAAGGACGGTAACCCGGACATCTACGTGATGAATGTGGCCTCGCGCCAGATCAGCCGTGTCACCGCAGGCCCGGGTATCAATACCGAGCCGTTCTGGGGCAAGGACGGCAACACCCTGTACTTCACCTCCGACCGTGGCGGCAAGCCGCAGATCTACAAGCAGTCGGTCGGTGGCGGTGGTGCCGAGCGCGTCACTTTCGTCGGTAACTACAACGCCAACCCGAAACTGTCGGCGGACGAAAAGACCCTGGTGATGATCCATCGCCAGCAGGGCTTCACCAACTTCAAGGTTGCGGCCCAGGATTTGCAGCGCGGAAGTGTAAAGATTCTCTCGGAGACGAGTCTTGATGAGTCTCCCACTGTTGCGCCAAACGGCACCATGCTAATCTACGCCACCCGCCAGCAGGGCCGGGGAGTCTTGATGCTCGTGTCGCTTAATGGACGCGTGAGGCTCCCACTTCCTACCGCTCAAGGCGAAGTCAGAGAACCGTCCTGGTCCCCTTACCTGAACTGATTGCGGCGTAATACTTTTGCTTAACACACTGGGGTTTCATTAGGAGTTTCACGATGGAAATGCTGAAGTTTGGTAAATTTGCTGCGCTGGCTCTGGCCATGGCCGTAGCTGTAGGTTGCTCCTCGAAGGGCGGTGACAACGCAGGCGAAGGCGCTGCTGTAGACCCGAACGCTGGCTACGGTGCCAACGCTGGTGCTGTTGACGGCTCCCTGAGCGAAGAAGCTGCTCTGCGCGCAATCACCACCTTCTACTTCGAATACGACAGCTCGGACCTGAAGCCAGAAGCCATGCGCGCTCTGGACGTTCACGCCAAGGACCTGAAAGCCAACGGCAACCGCGTTGTTCTGGAAGGCAACACCGACGAGCGCGGCACCCGCGAGTACAACATGGCTCTGGGTGAGCGTCGTGCCAAGGCCGTCCAGCGCTACCTGGTTCTGCAGGGCGTTTCCCCTGCTCAGCTGGAACTGGTCTCCTACGGTGAAGAGCGTCCGGTTGCCACTGGCAACGACGAGCAGTCCTGGGCTCAGAACCGTCGCGTAGAACTGCGTAAGTAAGTTCTCATGCGTATGGGCCGCCGTGTAGTAACCGTCCTCGCACTCAGCCTGCCGCTCGCGGCCTGGGCTGAGGTTCCTGTAGTTGATGACAACGGGGGCAGTTATCCGCCCGCGGGTTATGGCACGAGCGGCGCCTATGCCGGGTCAGGGGCTTCGGCCCCTGCCTCTGCACAGGGCCAGCTGTTCATGCAGCTGCAACAGATGCAGGATCAGCTTTCCCGCCAGCAAGGCATCATCGAAGAGCTGCAGAACGATGTGTCGCGCATGAAGCAGGAAAACCTGGAGCGTTACCAGGACCTGGACCGTCGCATCAACAGTGGCGCCGCGCCTGCCGCGACCCCTGACAATTCCTCCGGTGGTGGTGCCTCCAGTGCCGCCCCCGATGCAGCAGCAGGTGCTGCTGCGCAACAACCGGCCGCCAGTAGCGAGCCCGGTGATCCGGCGAAAGAGAAACTCTACTACGATGCCGCTTTCGACCTGATCAAGCAGAAAGACTTCGACAAGGCCAGCCAGGCGTTCAACGCCTTCCTGCGCAAGTACCCCAACAGCCAGTATGCCGGCAATGCCCAGTACTGGCTGGGTGAGGTGAACCTGGCCAAGGGCGACCTGCCAGCTGCCAGCCAGGCCTTCGCCCAGGTCAGCCAGAAGTATCCGAAGCACAGCAAGGTACCGGATTCGCTGTACAAGCTGGCCGATGTCGAGCGCCGCATGGGCCATACCGACAAGGTCAAGGGTATCCTGCAACAAGTCATCAGCCAGTACCCCGGCACCTCGGCCGCGCAACTGGCGCAACGTGACCTGCAGAAGCTCTGAGCCGTACCGTTTGAAAGAAACCCGCGCCTGTCGCGGGTTTTTTCGTTAGAATCACTGCCCTTTTTTCGTAAACACGCTGTTGCGGATAACGCTATGTCGAGTTCGCGACAGTGCCTGACGGAGGCGGACAGCCTGTTTAGCTGTCACGCCCGTGGCGAGCATGCAAGACACATTACGCATCACCGAAGTCTTTTACTCTTTGCAGGGTGAAACACGAACGGCTGGGTTGCCCACGGTATTCGTGCGCCTCACCGGTTGCCCCCTGCGCTGCCAGTACTGCGACAGTGCCTATGCCTTCAGTGGCGGCACCCTGCGCACCCTCGATTCGATCCTGGAGCAGGTCGCCAGCTTCAAGCCGCGCTACGTCTGCGTGACCGGTGGCGAGCCATTGGCCCAGCCCAACGCCTTGCCATTGCTGCAGCGCCTGTGTGACGCCGGTTACGAGGTTTCGCTGGAAACCAGCGGTGCGCTGGATATTGCCGGCACCGATACCCGGGTCAGCCGTGTGCTCGACCTGAAGACCCCCGGCTCCGAGGAGTCGCACCGTAACCGCTACGAGAACATCGAGCAGCTGACCGGCAACGACCAGGTCAAGTTCGTTATCTGTTCCCGCGAGGACTACGACTGGGCGGTTTCCAAACTCATCCAGTACAACCTCGCCGAGCGTGCTGGTGAGGTGCTGTTTTCGCCCAGCTACCACCAGCTGAACGCCAGCGAGCTGGCCGACTGGATTGTCGCCGACAACCTGCCTGTGCGCTTTCAGCTGCAGCTGCACAAGCTGCTGTGGAACGACGAACCCGGACGTTGAGGAGCAACTACACATGAGCGAGAAACGCGCAGTAATCCTGTTGTCCGGTGGCCTGGACTCGGCCACCGTGGTCGCCATGGCCAAGGCCGAAGGCTATAGCTGCTATACCATGAGCTTCGACTATGGCCAGCGCCACCGCGCCGAGCTGAACGCCGCCGCCCGCGTTGCCCGCGACCTGGGCGTGGTCGAGCACAAGGTGATTGGCCTGAACCTGAACGGCATCGGCGGCTCGGCTTTGACCGACAGCAGCATCGACGTGCCGGAAGCTCCGGGTGAAGGCATCCCGGTCACCTATGTGCCGGCGCGCAACACCGTGTTCCTGTCGCTGGCCCTGGGTTGGGCAGAAGTGCTGGAAGCCCGCGATATCTTCATCGGCGTCAACGCGGTGGATTATTCCGGCTACCCGGACTGCCGCCCCGAGTTCGTCGAAGCCTTCGAGCGCATGGCCAACCTGGCGACCAAAGCCGGTGTCGAAGGGCAGGGCTTCCGTATCCAGGCGCCGCTGCAGAACATGAGCAAGGCGCAGATCGTGCAGGCCGGCTTGGCCCGTGGCGTGGACTACAGCCTGACCGTTTCCTGCTACCAGGCCGATGATGACGGCCGTGCTTGTGGCAAATGCGACAGCTGCCGCCTGCGTGCCGAAGGCTTCAAGGCCGCCGGTGTTGCCGACCCGACGCGATATTTTTAAAAAAAGTTGTGGTGGGGTGTTGATTTCCCGTTAGAAATCAGTATTATACGCGCCATCCAACGGGTCGTTAGCTCAGTTGGTAGAGCAGTTGGCTTTTAACCAATTGGTCGTAGGTTCGAATCCTACACGACCCACCATATTCACAGCGGTTCGTGAGTGCTAGAAAGAGGGCTTGTCCCAGCCATGTCTAGTCTTGCAGCCGTTTGGAGCGAACCTTAGGCTCGCTTCATCGTGATTCAATATGAAATAGCCCGCAGCCTGCATTGGTTTGCGGGCTTTTTCGTTGGTCCAGCCAGCGTTAGCACCTGCCTTCATTCCGCTCCCACCTGCGCCTAGTGCTCAAAGAAAAAATCATCAAAAACAGCTTCGTAGCTGAGGCAGATCATCGTTTTTCCGCCACGGCCAGTCCTACCTATTCCGGCATGCTTTAAAAAACTGCAGTTATAGCTGAGGTGTCAGCTCCACCTATACGACCCGACGGCGTTGACCGATGGCGCTATGTCCATCAGGGTGGCAGGGTCGAAAGCGTCTTCCGAGAGGCTGCATGGGGGGAGGCCAAGGTCAGTCCAGAGAGTGCCAGGCCATCCCACCCCAGTTCGTGTGAGAGCTCCGTCGTAGGTGCGGAAATTTGCTCCAGCGGATATTTGTCAGGGCGCTTCTGCTTTGGTAGCGCGGCGAGTAATTCGTAGGCGGTAGGTGACTCGAGTTCGAGTAGGCTGCGAATTTCCGTGGGGGTAGTTTTCTCTGGGAGTAGTCTCGATATCCGCAGCAGGCGTGCAGAGCAGCCAGTAGCAGATGCCGACCACTTTGTACTCAAGGCAGGTAGGCGAACGGGTGGAGGCGATAATCGCCGCCGAGCTGATGGCCGCTGATGCTGAGAACGGGAGTGCTGCTGTAAGAAGACCGGTCAGGGTGAGTCTGGGGGCGCCTCATCATCGCTCCCTTGCACGGTTGTGAGTCATGGAGCTGCACCTTGGGTGGGGACCGATTTAGGAAAACGGATCAGCCCTTCACGCGCAGCAGAAAATAGGAAACAGAGGATGCTCGGATTTTATGACAGGACTAGAGGAATCTCTTCTTGAAGCGAATCTTCACTAGGATCACAATCCTGCCCTTGAGGCAATACTAAGTCCAAGCTGATGCGGCACGATGTAGAGAGAAACAGTGGCGATGGTGAAGAGGGAGGTTCGGCCATTCATCGAAGCTGTACCGGTCCGAGCAGTGTCCTTTGGGGAATAGACAACTTCCTCATATGAAATATGCATGAGGCATTTTCCGGGTTAGTGCCAGCCGTCTTGAACTAAATCAACGTCCGTTCAGTGCGTGTTTGGTTAATGGCGAGAGGTGGTGTATTCCAGTCTGCTGACAGTTTATAGGACATAAGTCATGCAAAACAAGAAATGCATTTGGAAATGTGGTTCGATTTTTATTTCGGTATTGATGCTGTCCGGCTGTTCCACAGTGGCAAATCTAAAATCTTTTACCACGGCATACCAGGAGCCGTCGGCTGCGACCTCAAGTAGGCTAAGAGTTATAACTGATCAAACGGTTCGCCTGGTACCAGATAGTACCTGTGTCGATTGGTCCGTGCCTGGTGCTGGAATAGTTAATTCAAGGTCGTTGGCTGTTGCAAATAATCGTAAGTTCAATGACCGCATGCTGGGAGTGCCGGGTGGTGATAGAGTAAAAAATAGCTCCGAAGTTTATATTAAGCCGGGCAGTCCTATTGTTCTGGTTTATGCAGGGGTACCATCAAGCCGAAGGTATCAGTGCTTTACCAGCCTGTACTTTATTCCAGAGGCCGGAGCTGACTATGAGGCCGTTACTGGTTTGTGTTACATCAAAATCGCAAAAATCGTCAAGGATGAGGGGGCGGGAGAGATCCGTCGCGAAACTGTTGTAAACCGCGAAGCCAAGATTTGCTCCCCTTGAAGGAAGGGGAGGGTCATTCAACTAGGCGACCGATGTACTGCCCTGATGGTAGGAGGTGCTCTTGAAGATCCATGCGCCGCTAGTCGCGTTCTTGAATGGGATAGCGACAAACTCAGCGCGGTGTTCGATTTTCTTGCTCATGTTTTTTCCTCTATTTAATCAGCCGCACGCTTGACGTGCACCGGGGGCGAGCGCGTCGACGTAGCGTTCCATAAGGGGCAGCACCAGACTGTTGATCGCCAAGATCTTCATCGCTCGGGTGACGGCCACATATAGAAGGTTCAGCTCATCATCTCGTCGGCCTGGATTGATATCGGGTGAGAGCGGGTCTGACGTAAGTCGTCGAAGAGCCCGACGAAATCCCACTCCTGGCCTTTCGACTTGTGGGCAGAGGTTAGCGTGATAGTTGCGTCAAGCTCCTTATCCACCAGCCAGTACGTCAAAGCCCGCTACCGGCAACGGCCGCGGGCTTTTTCGTTTTTCAATGCCTAGATACGATCAACCGGCTTGTGCCCGCTTGTAGGAGCGGCCTTGTGTCGCGATCGGGCCGCAAAGCGGCCCCAGCAGATCATGCACTGCTGTTGCATCCCGACCACGACACAAGGCCGCTCCTGCACCTGCACCGGGCGAGTGACCGTCAGCTGCTTTACTCAGCCCACTCCGGGTCCCCGGTAAACACCACCGTCAGCCAACGGTCCGGCCCTTCGCCACCCACCGCATCCCCGATCTCGTTGCGCCACGCATCCCATTCATCGATGGTTTTCGCCGCCATGCCCTTGGGCACGATGAAGTACAGCTCGATCTCCCGCGAACGCCCGACCTTGGCCACATAGGCGCGGTACGACTGCAACCCGTGGCGCGCGACGAAAGCCTTGGCAACTTCATCAACATGCAACTTGAGGTCGCCCGGCGTCACCAGGAAAATCTCCGAAAGCGCCTGGCGCACCACCGACATCGGCAGTGGCACGATCACCAGGCACACCAGCGCCAGCACCGCCGGGTCGATGTACGGCGACACCCACTCCCATGGCGTGTCTTGCACGGCGTAACCAAAGCAGAAGGCGATCAGCAGGGCGGCGGTGATGCTGGCCGACATCACCCAGCCCTTGACGTCCATGCGCACGAAATCCGAGCCCAGCCTGCGGTTGGCACGGGCCTCGACGGTGGCGATGGCCACGCAGGCGATGACGGTCAGCACCGCATAAACCATGGCGATGCCGAACTCCAGGTGGCGCCCGCCTTGCAGCAGGCTGCTGACGGCATTGATCAGTGCGTAGATGGCCACGCTGCTGAGCAGGATGCCGTTCAGCGCCAGCACCATCGGCTCCAGGTGCCAGAAGCCCATGGTGAAGCGCTCGCGCAGCTTGCGCGACATCTGCACGCTGGTGGTGTGCGAAGTGATCAGCCTGACCACCACCAGCGACAGCCCGCTCATGCTGGCGTCGGCCAGCGAGTACACGCCATCGAAGATGATGGAGAACGAGCCGGAGGCCAGGCCGAAGGCGATACCGATAAGGGCAATGAACAGGGTGACGGCGATCGAGGTACGTAGCAGGCCCTGCTCGCTGGTGATGTCGAAGAAGGTAGATCTGGTTGCGGTTTGCATAAGATGTGCTCGGTAAAAACATTGATTCTGTATCGCCTGTCAGGGCCTCTTCGCGGGCTCGCCCGCTCCCACAGGTCCGGTGCCGCCTTCGGAGTCGGTACAAAACCTGTGGGAGCGGGCAAGCCCGCGAAAAGGCGCATTGGCCCTGACAGGTTAGACGCGGAACTGCTCCATCAGCGCCTGCTGCTGGTTGGCCAGCCGGTTCAGGGCCTGGCTGATGCGCGCCGATTCGTCGGCCTGGCCCGCCAGCGATTCGGTCACATCGCGAATGCCAGCCACGTTGCGGTTCACTTCCTCGGCCACCGCACTCTGCTCTTCGGCGGCCGAGGCAATCTGCAGGTTCATGTCGCTGATCACCGCCACCGCCTCGCCGATGCGCTGCAGCGCCGGCAGCGCCTGTTCCATGCGCGAGGCGCTGTCCTGGGCCTGGCGCTGGCCTGCATGCATGGCATCGACGACATCCTGGGTGCCTTGCTGCAAGCCTTCGATGACCTGGCGAATTTCCTCCACCGAGGTCTGCGTACGCTGGGCTAGGCCGCGCACTTCATCGGCGACCACGGCAAAACCACGCCCGGCTTCGCCGGCACGGGCTGCCTCGATGGCGGCGTTGAGCGCCAGCAGGTTGGTTTGTTCGGCAATGCTGCGGATCACCTCCAGTACCGAACCGATCTGCCCGCTGCGGTCTTCCAATGCTCGCGCTTCGCCCATGGCGGCGTCCATGTCGGCGGTGAGGCGGTCGATACCCTGGCGCGTACTGTCGATCAGTTGCAGGCCTTCGCGGCTGGCCTGGTCGGCAGCGCGTGCGGCCTGGGCTGCTTGCGAAGCGTTATGGGCGACATCCAGGGCGGTGGCGCTCATTTCGTTGGCCGCAGTGGCCACCTGTTCGATTTCACGGTGCTGTTGCTGCATGCCGTTGCTGGTCTGGCTGGCGATGCCTGCCGACTGGTCGGCGGTGTCGCGGGCTTGCTGCAGTGAGCCTTTGACCTGGGCGATCACCGGCTGCAGCTTGTCGAGGAAGCGGTTGAACCAACCCGTGAGCTGGCCCAGTTCGTCCTGCCGGGCGTAGTCCAGGCGCCGGGTGAGGTCGCCCTCACCGCTGGCGATGTCTTGCAGGCGCGCCGCCACCGCCAGGATCGGCCGGGACACGCCGCGGGCAGTCAACCCGACCAGCAACAAGCCGGCTAGCGCAGCGCCCAGGCCCACCAGCAGGCTGATCAGGTTGGCGCTCTGGTTGTGCTTGCCCAGGCGCTGGTTGAGGGCGACGGCGGGGGCCTGCAGCGCGCTTTCCGGCACGTCCAGCAACACTTGCCAGGGCGCAGCGCCGGGTATCGGTGTGAAAGGGTGGGCCACGCGCAGCAGGCCTTCGGTGACCGTCTTGTCCATCGGATTGCCGAGCGTGCTGGCGTCGCGGCTATTGCCAGCCAGCAGGCCCGTGGCGCTGGCAATACTGACCTGGCCCTGGCCGTCGAACAGTTCGCTGCGGCCGTCCAGGCTCAGCTGCTGCAGGTTGGCCAGGCCGATGTCCAGGCCGACCACACCGACCACCTTGCCATGCTCCAGCAGCGGCAGGGCGATGCTGGTCATCAGCACCTGGCGGCCATTCACCTCGTCGAGGTAGGGCTCCAGCACGCAAGCGCTGGCGGTGTCCTGCGGGCAGGTCAGCCAGCGGTTCTTGGCCACGCCATTGCTGCCGATGCCGGCATCGCCAAGCATCGATTCCGGCATGGCTTCGAACTCGAGGGTGCCGGGGCGGGGCTGGGACCAGTACAGCGAGAAGCGCCCGCTGTCATTGCTGCCTGCGGCATCCTGGCCGACATACTGGCTGTCCGGGCCAAGGGCGTCGGGCTGGAACACCAGGTACAGGCCGATCACATCCGGGTTGGCGCCCAGGCTGGCCTGCGCCTGGCGCGTCAGTTCGGCACGCAGGTCGCTGCCGCTGCGGGCCTTGAGCACCTGCACCAGGCGGGCGAAGCCATTGGCGTACTGATAGGCGTCCATGAAATAGCGCTGGATGCGCAGCGCCTGGTTTTCGGCAAGGGTTTGCAGGCGCAGGCGCGCGCTGCTGTCGAGCATCTCGCTGCTGGCCTGGTTGACCAGTGCCGCGCTGCGCCGGGCCTGGGCCAGCGAGTTGGTCACCAGCAGGGCGACGATAGCCAGCAGGCACAGGCCGGCGAGCAGGGTGATTTTCCACTGGATGGAGAGGCGACGCAGCGGCATCAGGGCTTTCCTTTTCGAGCAAATGCAACGCCCGCGATCAGGCGCGGGCGTTGGCGGCAGCATGGGTCATTCAGCGATGTAGTTGGGCGGGGCGTCCCGGAACGCCTTGGTCAGCCAGGCCAGGTACAACAGGCCGAGCAGCGCCCAGACCCCACCGAACAGCAGCGAGTTGGCATTCAGGTCGAGCCACAGCGAGACGATGATGCAGAAGCCGATGGTGGGCACCACCAGGTAGGTCAGCTGGTTGGCCAGGCCCTGGCGCTTGCCTTCGCGCAGGTAGCAATGGTTGATCACCGACAGGTTGACGAAGCTGAACGCGACCAGTGCGCCGAAGTTGATGATCGAGGTGGCGGTGACCAGGTCGAAGAAGATCGCCGACAGCGAGATCAGCCCGACCACGGCAATGTTCAGCACTGGCGTCTTGTAGCGCGAATGCAGGCGGGCGAACAGGCTGGCCGGGATCACGTTGTCGCGGCCCATCACGTACAGCAGGCGCGACACGCTGGTTTGCGAGGCCAGGCCCGAGGCGATGGTATTGATCACCGTACAGGCGATGAAAATCGACTGGAACAGCTTGCCGCCGACATACAGGGCGATTTCCGGCAGGGCCGCTTCATGGTCGTGGAAGCGTGCCATGGTCGGGAAGTAGGCCTGGATGAAGTACGACACGGTGATGAACACCACGCCACCGATCAGGGCGGTGAGGAAGATTGCCCGCGGGATGGTCTTGCCCGGGTCGCGGGTTTCTTCGGACAGGCAGGTGACGGCGTCGAAGCCGAGGAACGAGAAGCACAGGATGGTCGCACCGGCGGCCAGGGCGCTGAGCTGGGTCTGGTTGTCGGCGAACGGCAGCAGGCTCCAGGCGGTACCCAGCCCTTCACCCTCGCCCAGGCCGCGCACGCACAGGTAGATGAACACGGCGATGATCGCCACCTGCACCGCCACGAACAGCAGGTTGAAGTGCGCCACCAGGTTCACGCTGCGCATGTTGATCAGGCTGATCAGGGTGACGAAAGCGGCCACCCACATCCATTCCGGTACTTCCGGGAACATGGCCGAAAGGTACAGCTTCGCCAGCAGCGCGTTGACCATCGGCAACAGCAGGTAGTCGAGCAGCGACGACCAGCCGACCAGGAAGCCCATGTGCGGGTTGATGGCGCGCTGGGTGTAGGTGTAGGCCGAGCCCGATTGCGGAAAGCGTTTGACCAGGGTGCCATAGCTCACGGCAGTGAACAGGATCCCGGCCAGCGCCAGGATGTAGGCGCTGGGTACGTGGCCGGCGGTAATCCCGGAGACGATACCGAAGGTGTCGAAGACGGTCATCGGCGTCAGGTAGGCCAGGCCGATGATGATCACGTGCCAGAGGCGCAGGGTTTTGCGCAGTTGGCTGTTGCCGGAAACGCTGTAGTCAGGCTGCATGCTGGCATGGCTCCTGCGACGGGGCGTAAACGACGGGCACGGGATATTGCGCATGCGGCAAGGGCGAGCGGGTGGGCTCCATGTTGTTCACCTTTTATGTCGGAGCGGCGGGAGGCGCGGGGGGAGCGCGCAAAGTGGTGAAAATAAAAAACGATGCGTAGGTTGGTGTCAAGTTAAACATGACAAAATGTTACTGATTTGAAATATGTGTCGATCAAAACAGGTTTTTGTTCGGTTTTTGCGCGTTTTTTTGCGATTTTGATCAATTTGTGTGTTCGTAAAAATTTACAAGTAGTGAGCCGCCTTGCGGCGAATGTCAGGCCTTTCCCAAAACGCAATTTCTCCAGCTGGCCCAGCGCCATGCCTGGGGTTGCAGTGGTACTCTTGGCGTCCTGCGGCCCAGGGCCGCATACGAACCCCTTACGGACAGCAATCGGTTCTATTCATGAAGAAATCAGTTGGCATCCTTTCCGGCCTGGCTATCGCTATTGCCGTCGCAATCCCCGCTGGCGCCTGGTACACCGGCAAGCAGCTTCCCACAGAGCTCGACAACGCCCTGTCGCGCAGCAACGCCGAACTCGACAAGGCGCTGGTGAGCACCGGCGGCAGCATGAGCATCGAGCGGGTGTCGCTGGAGCAGCATTGGTTCAGCAGTACCGCCCAGTACCGGCTCAAGGCCCGGGACATCCGCCTGGGTGATGGCGAGGTGCTGAACTTCGACGTAGGCGTGACCGACCAGATCGAGCACGGCCCGTTCCCCTGGTCGCGGGTCAAGGCGTTCAAGCTGATGCCGGTGCTGGCATTCAGCAGCAGCACGCTGCAGAAGGACGACACCACCGCGCCGTGGTTCGCGGCCGCCGGCGAGCAGGCTCCGGTCAGCGCGCAGACCAGCCTGGGTTACGGCGGCAATGTGACCAGCCTGATCCAGCTGGCGCCGGTCAAGCTTGATGAAGCGGACGGCAGCCGCCTCGACTTCTCGGGCATGCAGCTGCAGGTCAGTGGTGACCAGCAAGGCAAGGCCTCGACCTTCAGCGGCCAGGCCGACCGTTTGCTGATGAAGCTGGTAAGCGATGACCAGCCGCCAGCCACGGTCGAGCTCACGGGCCTGAAGCTTAATGGCCAGTTGTCGGCTACCGGGCACGAGGCCATCTATGTGGGCAACGTCGACCTGGCGCTGGCCGAAACCAAGGTCACCCTGGGGCCCAAGCAGCAGGTGCTGCTGGTCAAGGGCCTGCAGCAGAATGTCCGGCAAACCCTGGAGGGGGCGGACACTGTCGGTGGCCGCGTGGAGTACAAGGTCGAGGATATCCGCTGGGATGACCGGGCGGTGGGCAAGGCGCAGATGGCGGTAAGCGTTTCTTCGCTCAATGCGCCGGCGCTGCAGGCGCTGTCGGCGTGGTACCAGTCGCACCTGCCGGAGTTCGAGGCCGCTGCAGCCGCCGGCGAGCCAATGCCGGAAATCCAGATGGACGAGGCAGAAAAAGCCCGGTTCCAGGCCGACCTGCAGAAGCTGCTGGCCGCCAAGCCGCGGGTGGCGGTGGAAAACCTGTCGTTCAAGACTGCCAATGGCGAAAGCCGCTTCGACCTGTCGATGGGCTTTGCCGCCCCGGCCAGCTTCGACCTGCCACCCGATCAGCTCGGCAAGCAGCTGATCACCGAGGTGAAGAGCAAGCTGTCGCTGTCCAAGCCGATGATTGGTGACCTGGCGACCTTGCAGGCGCTGCTGGACGGCCAGACCGACGCCCAGGCCATCGCACTGCAATCGAGCCAGGCCGGGGAAATGGTCGGCGTGATGGCGCTGCAGAGCGGCATGGCCACGGTGCAGGGCACCGATGTGGTGAGCAGCCTGCACTATGCCGACGGCATGGTCGATTTCAACGGCCAGAAGATGACCGTGGAAGAGTTCGCCATGCTCATGGCCTCGCACCTGGCGGCCATGTCGCCGCAGGGTTGATCGCTTCTCCTGTGCCGGCCTCTTCGCGGGCGTGCCCGCGAAGAGGCCGGCACAGGCAACACAAAAACCGCTTTAGAAATCGCTGGATTATCTGTAGCCTTCGGCCTCCGATAATAATCCGCGCCCGCAGAGGGCCGTGGCGGCCTGCATGCCGTCCGGCACCCTTAGCCGATCTGTCAGGGCCGGGTGATACACTCGATTTGACGCGCGCACGCGCCTGCAGGTCCAGCGATCATGACCCAGATTTCCGAACGCCTGTTGGTTCAGGCCCACCTCGACGCCAAGCAGCCCAGCCCGCTGACAGCCGAGCAGGAGGCCGAGTACCGTGCGGCCATCGCTGCCGAGCTCAAGGCCCAGAACGCCGTGCTGGTCGCCCATTACTACTGCGACCCGGTCATCCAGGCGCTGGCCGAAGAAACCGGCGGCTGCGTATCCGACTCGCTGGAAATGGCCCGCTTCGGCAAGAACCACCCAGCGCAAACCGTAGTCGTTGCCGGTGTCCGTTTCATGGGCGAGACGGCCAAGATCCTCACCCCGGAAAAACGCGTGCTCATGCCGACCCTGGAGGCTACCTGCTCGCTCGACCTGGGCTGCCCGGTGGAGGAGTTCTCGGCCTTCTGCGACCAGCACCCCGAGCGCACCGTGGTGGTCTATGCCAACACTTCCGCGGCGGTGAAAGCCCGTGCCGACTGGGTGGTGACTTCAAGCTGCGCGCTGGAGATCGTCGAAAGCCTGATGGACAACGGCGAAACCATCATCTGGGGGCCCGACCAGCACCTGGGCCGCTACATCCAGAAGCAAACCGGTGCCGACATGCTGCTGTGGGACGGTGCCTGCATCGTCCACGAAGAGTTCAAGTCGCGCCAGCTGGCCGACATGAAAGCGCTGTATCCGGATGCCGCGATCCTGGTGCACCCTGAATCGCCGGAGGCGGTGATCGAGCTGGCCGACGCGGTCGGTTCTACCAGCCAGCTGATCAAGGCTGCCCAGACCCTGCCGAACAAGACCTTCATCGTCGCCACCGACCGCGGCATCTTCTACAAGATGCAGCAGTTGTGCCCGGACAAGGAGTTCGTCGAAGCCCCGACCGCCGGTAACGGCGCGGCGTGCCGCAGCTGCGCGCACTGCCCATGGATGGCGATGAATACCCTGGAGCGGGTGCTGGATTGCCTGCGCAAGGGTACCAACGAGATCTTCGTCGACCCGGCACTGGTGCCGAAGGCGATCAAGCCGCTGAACCGCATGCTGGACTTTACCCAGGCGGCACGACTGAAATTGTCTGGTAACGCTTGAGATTGCTGGGGCCGCTTTGCGCCCCTATCGCGACACAAGGCCGCTCCTACAAGGGGATCGCATAGCCCCTGTAGGAGCGGCCTTGTGTCGCGATAGGGGCGCAAAGCGCCCCCGGCATCTTCAGCGCCCCATCATCTCCCGAACCATGCGCTGCTGTTCCATGATCTCGCGCTGGCGCTGGTCAATCTGCGAGGCCAGCGGGAAGTTTCCGCCAGCCCGGCGCTTGGCGTAATCCAGCTGCTGGATCGCCTGGTCAAAATCGCCTACCAGCGTGAAGTATTCAGCCCGGGCTCGGTGCAGGCCGATGGTATTGCCCGACAAACCGCGCACTTCTGCCATGTCGTACCAAACGTCCGGGTCATCCGGGCGACTTTTCACCAGCTCGTTCAATACCTTTTCGGCCTCGGCAGGCTTGTTCTGCTTCACCAGCAGATCGGCACGTACCTGCTTCAGTGGGTAGTTGTCCGGGTACAGCCCCTGCATGCGCTCGGCCCGCTGCTGTGCATCGGCCAGGCGATTGTTGGTGATGTCCAGGTCTATTTGCGCCAGGTTGTAGGTGATGTCGTTAGGCGCTTTGGCCAGCAACGGCTTGAGGTTCTCCCGCGCTTCGTTGAGCTGGCCGCCTTTGATCTGCGCCAGTGCCAGGCCGTAGCGCGCGGCGTCCAGCTTCGGGTCTTCATCCAGCTGGGCGCGGAAGCGCTTGGCCGCCAGCCCTGGGGTGCCTTCGTAGGTCAGTGCCACCCGCGCGCGGATCAGCTGGTAGCGCATGCTGTCCTCGACGCCGCCCTTGGGTGCCTGCTCGGCACGGTTGCGGGTGTCGGCGATACGCGACTCGGTCACCGGGTGGGTCAGCAAAAACTCCGGCGGCTTGGCGTCATAGCGGTATTGCCGCGCCAGGCGCTCGAACATGGTTGGCATGTTGCGCGGGTCGTAGCCGGCCTTTTCCAGGTTCTGGATGCCGATGCGGTCGGCTTCCTGTTCGTTCTGCCGCGAGAAGCGGCGCTGTTCCTGGATCGCCGCCGCCTGGGTGCCGGCGATCACGCCGATACCGGCATCGCCACCGCCGCCGGCTGCCAGCACGATACCGGCCAGCAGCGCCGCCATCATCGGCAACTGCATGCGCTGCTGGGCCTCGACGCCGCGGGCGAAGTGGCGTTGCGACAAGTGCGCCAGTTCGTGGGCCAGTACCGAGGCGTACTCGCCTTCGGTCTGGGCGTTGAGGAACAGCCCGCCGTTGACCCCGACGATGCCGCCCGGGGCCGCGAAGGCGTTCAGTTCGCGGCTGTCGATGAGGATGAATTCCAGGCGCCGATCCTGCAACTGGCTGGTTTCGGCCAGGCGGTACACGCTGGTTTCAACATAGTCCTTGAGCTGCGGATCGTTCAGCTGGTTGACCTGGCCACGCAACAGGCTCAGCCAGGCGCGGCCAAGCTGGTGTTCCTGTTGGGGCGAGACGATTGCGGAACTGGCGTCGCCCAGTGATGGCAGGTCGTCTGCATGGCCAGGGAGGGCCAACAGGCAGGCCAGCGTCAGCAGGGTAGGGCGCAGTAGATTCATGCATGAAACTCGCGTCGGTCAAAGATACCTACTGTAGCGGGCTCACACGTTGGCGACCAGTGGCGCTATCCTAGCCGACCCAACCAGGCCGCAGCCTGGCAACGCCTTTGGAGAGCCCCGCAATGAGTGACACCCTGACCTGTGACGCCGAGCTGGACGCCAGCGGGCTGAATTGCCCGTTGCCGCTGCTCAAGGCCAAGATGGAGCTCAACCGCCTGGCCAGCGGCGCGGTGCTCAAGGTGATCGCCACCGACGCCGGTTCGCAACGCGACTTCCGCACTTTCGCCCAGCTGGCCGGTCATACCCTGCTGCAGGAGACGGCCGAGGCTGGCACCTACACTTACTGGCTACGCAAGGCCTGAGTCTTTCCCAAGGATCGTCAATGTTCAAAGTGCTTCGCGACTGGATGCAGCGCTACTTCTCCGATGAGGAAGCGGTGGTGCTGGCGGTCTTGTTGTTCCTGGCTTTTACCGCAGTGCTTACCCTGGGTGGCATGCTCGCGCCGGTACTGGCAGGCATGGTGCTGGCGTTCCTCATGCAGGGGCTGGTCAATGCCCTGGAGCGCCTGCGGGTGCCGACCCGGTTGGCGGTGCTGCTGGTGTTCGCCCTGTTCATGGGCGCGCTGGCCGTGTTCATGCTGGTGCTGGTGCCGCTGCTGTGGCATCAGCTGATCACCCTGTTCAACGAGCTGCCAGGCATGCTCGGCAAATGGCAGTCGCTGCTGTTGCTGTTGCCCGAACGCTACCCGCACCTGGTGTCGGACGAGCAGGTGCTGCATGCCATCGAGTCGGTGCGCGGGGAAATCGGCAAGTTCGGCCAATGGGCACTGACCTTCTCGCTGTCCAGCCTGCCGCTGCTGGTCAACGCCATGATCTACCTGGTGCTGGTGCCGATCCTGGTGTTCTTCTTCCTCAAGGACCGCGAACTGATCGGCCGTTGGGTCAGTGGCTACCTGCCACGCCAGCGCACCCTGCTGAACCGCGTGGGCAGCGAGATGAACCGGCAGATCGCCAACTATATCCGCGGCAAGGGCATCGAGATCCTGATCTGCGGCATTGCCACCTACATCGCCTTTATCAGCCTCGGGCTCAACTATGCCGCGCTGCTGGCCCTGCTGGTGGGGCTGTCGGTGGTGGTGCCGTACGTGGGGGCAGTGGTGGTGACCGTGCCGGTGACCCTGATTGCGTTGTTCCAGTGGGGCTGGGGAGACCAGTTCATCTACCTGATGACGGTGTACGCGATCATCCAGGCGCTGGACGGCAACGTGCTGGTACCGCTGCTGTTCTCCGAGGCGGTGAGCCTGCACCCGGTGGCGATCATTTGCGCGGTGCTGCTGTTTGGCGGGTTGTGGGGGTTCTGGGGGATCTTCTTCGCGATCCCGCTGGCGACCTTGATCAAGGCCGTGCTGGATGCCTGGCCGCGGCAGGAGCCTAGTGTTTCGCCGATGCTTTGATGTAATTGGGGCCGCTTTGCGGCCCTTCGCGGGCACGCCCGCTCCCACAGGTTCCGGCTCGATTTCTGTGGGAGCGGGCGTGCCCGCGAAGGGCTGCAAAGCAGCCCACAGCAATCTCAAGCCTTGTTCAGGGCCTGGGCAGCAGCCAATACGGCATCCACATGCCCCGGCACCTTCACCCCACGCCATTCCTGGCGCAGCACACCGTGCTTGTCGATCAGGAAGGTGCTGCGGTCAACGCCCAGGTATTCCTTGCCATACAGCTTCTTCAGCTTGATCACGTCGAACAGCTGGCAGAGGGCCTCGTCCTTGTCGCTGATCAGCTCGAACGGGAAGCCTTGCTTGGCCTTGAAGTTCTCGTGCGACTTGATGCCGTCGCGCGACACGCCGAACACCACGGTGTTGGCCGCGGCAAAGGCGTCATGCTGGTCGCGGAAACCCTGGCCTTCGGTGGTGCAGCCTGGCGTGCTGTCCTTCGGGTAGAAGTACACCACCACCTGGCGGCCCTTGAGTTGGCCCAGGCTCACGGTTTGCCCGCTGGTAGCCTGGGCCTGAAAATCGGCGACCGGTTGGTCGAGTGCTACGGCCATGGTGGCTCCTTACATGGGGTTCTGTGGGCGCCAGGGCTCGATCAGCGCGTCCAGGTTCAGCGCATCGGCAAAGTCCAGGAACTGGTCACGCAGCCAGCTGATCTGGGTACCGGCCGGCAGGATCACGGTGAACTGGGCATTGAGCATGCTGCTGCCGGTTTGCGGCGCCAGGTAGGTGTCGCAGGTCATGGCTTCCAGTTCGACGCGGTGGTCGAGGAAGAACTGGCACAGCTCGTTGATGATGTCCGGGCGGTAGGCGGCGCTGACATAGGCCACGTAGGGCAGGGCCTGCGGGCGCACTTCCTGGTCGGCGCTGCGCACCACGTCCAGGGTCAGGCCGTGCTTCTTGCCCAGGCCCGGCAGCATGGCTTCGAGGCGTGCCAGGGCATCCCAGCTGCCGCCCACCTGCAGTACCAGGGCGCTGGTCTCGCCGTGGCGGCTCAGGCGCGAGGTGACCACCGCGCAGCGGTTCTCGAACGCAGCGCGGCTGAGGACGTTGGCCAGTTCCATGGGGTTCGGGCCCAGGGCACTGATGACAAGGAATTGTTCGCGGACGGTGGGGGTGGACATGCAGCATTCCTAAAGCGATGAGCGGTCGGCACAGGACGGGCGAAAGCCTCCTGTCGGCAGGGCCCGGGGCTCGCATGCGAGGTCGTGGACGCTGGCGGGGAGCAAGGTCGACGGCCCGGCGGGCCGCGCTGCACCGATCAAAGCATCAAGGGTAGCGAAATAAGGCGCCGAGGGGAATGCTCCGCCCGCCTGCTTCGCTTGTGCAAGGTCGATGCCCCCAGTACCATTACCGCTCTCTTTTTCCGGCAGGAGCAGTTACATGATTGCGGGCAGTATGGTGGCGTTGGTCACTCCCATGGATGCACAAGGGCGTCTTGACTGGGACAGCCTCGACAAACTTGTAGACTTCCACCTGGAAAACGGCACCCACGCGATCGTCGCTGTCGGCACCACTGGCGAGTCGGCCACGCTGGATGTCGAAGAGCACATCCTGGTCATCAAGCACGTGGTCGAGCGGGTCAAGCGCAGCAGCCGCCGCGTCCCGGTCATTGCCGGCACCGGTGCCAACTCCACCGCCGAAGCCGTGCACCTGACCCAGAACGCCAAGAGCGCCGGTGCCGACGCCTGCCTGCTGGTCGTGCCGTACTACAACAAGCCGACCCAGGAAGGCCTGTACCAGCACTTCAAGCACATTGCCGAAGCCGTCGACATCCCGCAGATCCTCTACAACGTACCCGGCCGCACCTCCTGCGACATGCAGGCCGAGACCGTGATCCGCCTGTCGAAGGTCAAGAACATCATCGGCATCAAGGAAGCCACCGGCGACCTGGCCCGCGCCAAGGCCATCCTCGATGGCGTCGACAGCGACTTCATCGTCCTGTCCGGTGACGACCCGACCGCCGTCGAGCTGATCCTGATGGGCGGCAAGGGCAACATTTCCGTCACCGCCAACGTCGCCCCGCGCGAAATGGCCGACCTGTGCGAGGCCGCCCTTGCGGGCAATGCCGAGAAGGCCCGCGCAATCAACGAAAAACTCATGCCGCTGCACAAAGACCTGTTCTGCGAGTCCAACCCGATCCCGGTGAAATGGGCACTCGTCGAAATGGGCCTGATGCAAAAAGGCATTCGCCTGCCGCTGACCTGGCTGAGCGAAGGCTGCCACGAAAAAGTCCGTACTGCCTTGCGCCAGTCCGGCGTACTGGTTTAAGAGGAAGTACACCGCATGAAGCGACTGGCTGGTCTTTCCGCCCTTGCCCTGATCATTTCCAGCACCAGTGGGTGTGGCTGGCTGTGGGGCGAGGATGGCTATTTCCGCGACCGCGGCAGCGATTACCTGCAGGCGCACCCGACCGCGCCGATGCAGCTGCCGCCGGACGCCAGCAACATCAAGCGCCTTGACCCGCTGCTGCCGATTCCGCGTAACGTCGCCGACGACAACGCCACGGGCGAGTTCGAGGTGCCGCGCCCGCAACCGTTGACCGGCGGCGCCGCCCAGGTCACCGACTACAGCCTGCAGCGCAGCGGCAGCAGCCGTTGGGTGCTGGCCCAGCACTCGCCGGCCGAAGTGTGGCCGGTGGCGCGCCAGTTCTTCGAGGACAATGGCTTCCGCATCGCCGAAGAGCGCCCGCAGACCGGTGAATTCAACACCACCTGGCAGCGTTTCGACGAACTGTCGGCCGCCCTCGGCCAGCGCCTGGCCAGCACCGCCAGCAGCAGTGACAGCGAAGTGCGCGTGCGGGTGCGCATGGAACCTGGCGTGCAGCGCAACACCTCCGAAGTGTACGTGGTCAGCGTCGAGCGCCCGGCGGGCAGCACCGCCGAGCCGGACTTCCCGTCCAGCTCCAGCAATACCGCCGCTGATGCCCTGCTGGTCGACGAAATGCTCGCCAGCATGAACCGCAGCGCCGAGAAGGGCGGTTCGGTATCGCTGCTGGCCGCGCGCGACTTCGACGCCCCCAGCCGCGTCAGCCTGAGCGAAGATGGCAGTGGCAACCCGGTGCTGTACCTGGGCGCCGACCTGGACCGTGCCTGGTCCAGCGTGGGCCGTGCCCTGGAGCAGGGCGGCCAGTGGCGCGTCGAGGACATCAACCGCAGCCTGGGCCTGTACTACATCAACCTGTCGGAAAAGCCCGAAGACAAGCAGAACGAGCCTGGCTTCTTCGGTCGCATGTTCGGCAGCGAACCGACCAAGGAAGAGCGTGAAGCCCGTGCCGAGCGTTATCAGGTACGCCTGAGCAAGGTGGGTGACAGCGTGCAGGTCACGGTCGAGAAGAACATCAACACCGTGGCCCCGGCCGATGTCGCCCGCCGCGTGCTCAGCGCCATTCAGGACCACCTGGGCTAAGTGCGCTTCGCGGTACTCGGAAGCGGCAGCCAGGGAAACGGCACGCTGATCGCCAGTGGTGACACGTTCATCCTGGTCGATTGCGGCTTTTCCCTGCGCGAGACCGAGCGGCGCCTGGCGCTGCTCGGCGTGTTGCCGGCCCAGCTCAGTGCGGTACTGGTCACCCACGAACATGCCGACCACGTGCATGGGGTCGGCTTGCTGTCGCGGCGCTACAATGTACCGGTCTACCTCAGCCAAGGGACCTTGCGCGGCTTGCGCAAACCGGTGGAGGTGGCCGGTTTTCTCGCCTGTGGCGACAGCCTGCGTATCGGCAGCCTGGAGGTGAGCGCGGCACGCGTCGAGCACGATGCCTACGAACCACTGCAATACGTGGTCGGCGACGGCCAGCGGCGCTTCGGCATGCTGACCGACCTGGGCTCGTACGACGCCCGCCTGCTGGAGCGTTACCAGGGCCTGGATGCACTGCTGATCGAGGCCAACCACTGCCGCGACCTGTTGGCGCGTGGCCACTACCCGGCCTTCCTCAAGCGGCGGGTGGGTGGCCTGCAAGGGCATTTGAACAATCACCAGGCCGCGCGCCTGGTGCACGAGTTGGGCTGGAGCAACCTGCAACACCTGGTGCTGGCCCACCTCAGCAGCAAGAACAACCTGCCACACTTGGCTCGCCAGTGCTTCGTCGACACCCTCGGGTGCGACCCGGACTGGCTCCAGGTGGCGAATCAGGAACACGGGCTCGACTGGCGTGAAATCGCCTAGCCCAACACCTCAAGCAAGCGGAGCCCAATCATGGAAAAACGCGACGAACTCTACCGCGGCAAGGCCAAATCGGTTTACAAGACCGACGACGCCGACCGCTTGATCCTGCTGTTCCGTAACGACACTTCGGCGTTCGACGGCAAGCGCATCGAACAGCTCGACCGCAAAGGCATGGTGAACAACAAGTTCAACGCCTTCATCATGCAGAAACTCGAAGAAGCCGGCGTGCCGACCCAGTTCGACAAGCTGCTGGGCGACAACGAGTGCCTGGTGAAGAAGCTGGACATGATCCCGGTCGAGTGCGTGGTGCGCAACTACGCCGCCGGCAGCCTGGTCAAGCGCCTGGGCGTGGAGGAGGGCATCAAGCTGGAGCCGTCCACCTTCGAACTGTTCCTGAAGAACGACGAGAAGGGCGACCCCTTCATCAACGAATCCCACGTTGTCGCGTTCGGCTGGGGCACCGCCGAGCAACTGGCGGAAATGAAAAAGCTGTCGCTGAAAGTCAACGAAGTGCTGAGCAAGCTGTTCGATGACGCCGGCCTGCTGCTGGTCGACTTCAAGCTGGAGTTCGGTGTATTCCACGGCCAGATCGTGCTGGGCGACGAGTTCAGCCCGGACGGCTGCCGCCTGTGGGACAAAGAGACCCGCAAGAAGATGGACAAGGACCGCTTCCGCCAGGGCCTGGGCGACGTGATCGAAGCCTACGAAGAAGTTGCCAAGCGCCTGGGCGTGCCGCTGTAAGCGCTACGTTCACGCAAGCGCCTGATACCACGCGATTTTTTTGAAAAAAAGATTTGCCTTTCAAAAGAACGCTGGTATGATGCGCGGCATTGGAGAGATGCCGGAGTGGTCGAACGGGACGGATTCGAAATCCGTTGTACTGGCAACAGTACCTAGGGTTCAAATCCCTATCTCTCCGCCATATATGAAAAGCCCTTGTAACTCAATGAGTTTCGAGGGCTTTTTCTTTTCCGTTGTACTACTAATTTGTACCACTCGTGCAGGACCCTTGTTGGGCATTCTGTTGGTATATGGCAAGATGTTGCTGGGCCTCATGTGCCGCCTCTGCAGCGTCGGTGCATAGCGGTATGGTATGGTTCATATGTTTGCGCAAACGTCCGGCTAACCTAGGAATCAGGTTGGCATCAGCACTGAAGGCATGCCCACCCATGGATGAGAAGGATTACTGGCGATCTGAAAAGGTTGCGTTTCTCGCACTGTGTCAGTTGAAGGGGATAGGCTATTGGACGTTGCGGAAATGGTCTGATGCGGGTCTCAGCTTCAAAGACGTTCTGCGTGATCCTGTCCGATACGGCTTCGAGAAATCAGTTTCGTCCATCTCCCCTGACTCGTTGGTTCCTAGCTTCAACGATGCGCTCAACAACGTGTGGGCATCGGGCCTGTCTCTTGCTCGTCAGCTTGCATCTATCAATGCGATGCTTGTTTTTAGGGATGAGCCAGATTTTCCGGTAAGGCTACGTGAGATCAATGACCCACCCGCTTGGCTGTTTGTACAGGGGAAAATTGATAACTTATATGGGCCAACCGTAGGTATTGTAGGGACCCGTGAACCAACGCCGCAGGGTATTTTTCTAACTCGGATGGCAGTGGCGTCTTTGTACGGCATTGAGATATCTACCGTAAGTGGTTTAGCCCTGGGGATTGATCAGGCTGCCCATGTGGAGTCCTTGAATAGTAGAATTCCAACGATTGCTGTGCTTGGCACGGGTATATTGGAAAATTACCCCAAGAATTCTCAAGCACTACGTAGCACAATTCTGAGTAACGGCGGTACGGTTGTCACTGAGTATCTTCCGTATCAAAGTCATAGTGCGGAAAATTTTGTTCGTCGTAATCGAATTCAGGCTGCTTTGTCCGATGTCCTGATTCCTGTCGAGTGGAAGATAAAGAGCGGTACGGCACACACTGTCCGTTACGCCAAGGCATATGGGAAGCGTGTCTTCAGCGTTTCACTGCCGTATCAGGATAATCGTACGCCTGAGTCTGCATTCATCATTGATGAATGTCACGGTGCTTTGTTTGTTCTTCCAAATCAATCTGATGTGATGTGTCACATAATTGGGACGTTGTCGGAGAGCTCTATCTCCGAGCCAGCGGATGTTCCCGCACCAGAACATGTGCTGGTTGAATATGAGGTCTCCTCTAGCGCGGATGTAACTGTGGTTGAGAAACCAGGTGAAGTAGATGATCAGACAGAAGTCGAGAAGTCTGGCCAGCTCCCACTAATTTGATCAAGGATGACAAGATATGCTCGCTCTGATTGTTTCTCCCGCAGCCTTGTATGAACGCGGAAACTTTTCCCAAAAGGCCCTAGATACGCTGGGGGGCATTAGAGCTCAGGGGACCCCTGTGTATGTTGTTACAAATCAGGGGGTGCCAGATGGTCTAGTTAAGATTTTGAATGGTCTTCATATTGTTTATGTGCATGCTAAGGCACGTCAGACAGGAAATCCGGTTCGGGAAATAGCGCAGTCGCTCAAAATTAATCCGCATGACGTCATGGTTCTTGCTGTCAATGAGGTTGATATGCAGATGGCCAAGACTGGAGGGGCTATTCTAATCGAAGGGGCATGGTCTACTGATAAGCGTGTTGCAGGCCTCGGTATTAAAGTTGATACCATAGACCAATTGCGTGAAGTTATTGATGTTACACGGGGTTGGACTAGTCAATGGTGGTACAAGGGTGAGGGTAGTGCTTACGACGTGCGGGCTTTGGTTGATCTTTCCAGTAATCGTTATGTAAGTGATGATCAGGCCGCTTTTGCACGGAAGGTCACCAATACTGCTAAGAGCGGTGGTGCGAGATTAACTGCTCTGCTCGCTATCGCTTGTCGATCTCTGAAAATGGATAATGTTCTTGATGGAAAGTTATTTTGGGGTGTGTTTCCATCTTCTGCGAGTTCTAATGATGATACGGAAGTTCTAAGTGATTTCGTACAGCGGCTTCGTACAGCGGCTTCCAGTGTTCATTTTGCTAAACGTGGCGAACCCCTGTTTATCCGCCATACGCATTCCGTGAAGCGTTCTACTTCGAATGTTGGGGATCGTACCGATCCCAGCAACCAAATCGAAACATTGCACCTTAATCCAGCTTACAAATCGCAACTCAAGGGACGCAATGTTATTGTTGTGGATGATTGCACTACGTATGGTGTTTCTTTTGCTGTTGCCGCTGCGTTCTTGTACGCTGCCGGTGTTAAAAAAGTAGTCGGTATAGCATTGGGTAAATTCGGGAATCGACTAGAGCATGCGACCATCAGTATTGCGACTAGTCCATTCGAGGTGGTTTCTCGTGGTGGTTATCAAATAGTTTCGAGGGAAGGTTTTCGTGAAACTAATGACCCGAATGCTCAGGCAGTGCTGCAGGCGATAATTTCTTAGTGCAGCGCTCCCGGTATTGATTCTATCAAACCTGAGCTCTTTGATTGATGCCGTAGGTTCGTATAGCGGTAATCGGTTTGTATCATTTTCAGGTGGGCTTTAATTAAGGGGGCTCGAATGTTTAGTTTGTGGAGAAAATGTGCTAAATTTTTTCACATCGCTACCCCTGTTTTCTCCATCAGATAATCGAGCGTAGACCTGGCAAGCCGTGAGCCTTGCTGGATTTTCGTCCTGTATATAATTACTATCTAAGTATGGATGCTGTCCGGTCCTCCTTTCTGTGTGGGCGATAGGGGCGGGTTAGACGTTTGGGTATTGGTGGTCTTGGGTAGTGTTTCATTCTTTAAAATAACGAAAAGCGAGGATTCACGTTTTGAATTTAAACGATTGACGATTACTGTAACTTATTCTGATGCGTACAGAGGATATCCGATAAACGCATGTAAACACCGTAAAAGGGGTATTGTCACAGACATAATGGGGCGAATCATTGACCAAGTCGAGGCTTTGCTCAGTTGGTATTCTAGGGTTACCGTCATCCGAATCGACTGCCATTTTCCGAAGGGCTGGAAAATTGATCGTAAGCTAGAAAATGATCTGATGTCTAATTTCACCAAGATGCTTAAATCGAAACTGCGTACCAAGGAATGGTTGGGGCACGACAAACTGATTTCTGGGTGGGCCTACGAAGTTGGTAGTAAAGAGAAGCGCGGGCACTACCATTTCTTTATGGGTTTTGAGGCTCTGTATCTACGCCTGGGTGGTTTTTATGGTGGGGTCTATACCGGCATATGGGGTCTTGTTAAAGATTGCTGGGAACGCATTGTGGGCGGTCATATACAAATTGCTGGATCCCATACTGTTAATAGGTCGAATGTGTCTCAGATTCATAGTTGTGTGAAACGCCTTAGTTATCTTGCAAAGAAGCGAGATAAACAGTTTGGTTCAGGCCTCACAGCTAAAAACTATGCCTTGTCACGATTGAAGCGAAAAACACTTGTTAAATCTGACCCTCGCCGAGTGTGCATAATTGAACGTCACGCAAGCGTCCGGAGAGGTGATTTGAGCAGTTTTATCGACTAACCAAGGCATACCCAGCGGCTAGATGTGAATCCCCCTGTAACGGCCCTATAGGGGCTAACAGGGGGCTCCTAAAAATATCTTCGATGGGTTAGTGTGGTGATAGTTACAGTGTCAAATCAGATGTTGTAAAATCCATGCTGAATGAGGCATATCGAGCGCGTGCATCACTACTCAAGTCCTGCAGTTCTGGCAATGTTCCGATATTTTCAACTGCATTAACGGCGGATTGATCATAAGCTTGGTCGCCGCTGGTTTTTGAAACGACAACCGATGTGATTTTACCGTCATCCCTTATTGAGATTTGTAGTCTAACCGACATGTCTTTACGAGCGGATGCCGGGCGAACCCAACCTTCGGCAGCTTGCATTTTGATTAGCTGCTCAAAATCACCAGACATATCCGCAGTCTTTGGTGTTTTAGGTTCTGCGCCGATCATTGCAGCGAGTTGTGGAAATGCCAGACAATTGTTCGCATATACACCCAGGCCGAACTCTACTCGCCTGCATTGGAAGTACATAGTAGAGCCCGGTTTGACATGCGCTGCGAACTGAAGGCTACTTTGCATTCCGGCAATTTCTATATTGTAACCAACTTGCTTCCAAGGCCAGGGCTGAAAACGGTCTAAAATCATGGTTACTGCGTAACTTGTGCCTTGATCAACAACAAGATACACCCCCATGTTATCAGCTAGAACCTTATCAACTCGACCATAGTAAACACGGGGAGAATCATACGCCAACCGAGCACCTGCTTGGTTATTTCTCCAGTCATCAACAATCGTCCTTGTGTTAATGGCGGTTTTGAAATTCCAGCCTGTGGTGTTTATCATTTCCTGTAGTCTATCATTGAAAACAGATACATCCCCAGGTGTAAAGCCCTCACCGTACGCTACACCCGAGAACAAGGCGCACAACACCAGTACCCTAACTTTCATGAGATTTCCCTAGCTCAACAAATCAACATTTAAATTCAGACAGCAGCTTGTGTACGAAGACGTTTTAGGGTTTTCGGCATTCCCAACAAAAAAACCACAAAGGCTATCAACCAAACCACAGAGCAAATCAGGACACCAACTGCAAGCGCCTGCCGAACGTTCCACACCATGCCAAACTGGAAAGCAAAAATTCCGCCAATTGCAGCAAGCGGTAAGCTGGAAGAAGCTAGAAACAGAGCCATGTAGGTCTTCAACGTACGTCTCCACGGAATCAGGCAAGAAATTACCAGTATACTGTGAAGACGATCTAGCATCCATCGCTGACATTGACTGACTTTTCAGTCGGAGTCAGAAAGGTGGAAATTGGCCTAGCCTTTGGGACAGTTCTACGTCAGAAACGCAAGGCAGCAGGGCTTACCCAAGAACAACTGTCATACGAAGCTGACATTCAGAGGAATTACGTCAGCCTGATCGAGCGTGGAGTACACCAGCCTACGGTAGCAGTGCTGTTCAAGCTGGCACGCGCCCTGAACTGTACCCCGGCCTCATTTATCAGTGAGGTGGAACTGCTGATGGCTCAATCGACTCCAGTTTCTGCCGCCACTCAGAAATAGCTTAAGTCTCTCCAAGAAGACCAGTGGCTGACGCGCGTCCCGTCCTGCAATTGAACATTTGTCGTCTGCGAGTTTGTGTCTCCGCCCTCGCGATCTCGTCTCCGCAAAGCACGCAACGCCATACATCGTCATGACCGATCCGAAGGCTGTCACTCTGATTATCACATAGGTCTACTTTTCTAGTAGTCCGGCACCCTCTCGTTTCGACCTATCGAAAGCCTATTGCAGATAGCTATATGATCGAATTATCATAGGTCTATCAAATTCAACCATAAAGGATAATAAAATTGAAATCACATCTTTACCTTCGAGCCAGCACCAAAGACCAGGATGCATTGAGGGCCAGAGCTAGCCTAGAAGCATTCGTGGCTGAGAAAGGCCTTACTGTTGCTGGCGTATATTCCGAGAACGTCAGTGGGACAACGTTAGATCGTCCTGAACTGATGCGGTTGCTGGATAAGGCTCAGGCTGGTGAATGCATCGTTTGTGAAAGCGTTGACCGTCTCAGTCGTCTGTCTCAGTCGGATTGGGAAGCGCTGAAGGTCAAGATCAAAGCCAAGGGGTTGCGATTGGTGATTGCAGATTTACCAACAACTCACATGCTGATTGAAGACAAGGGGATGACAGGTCAGATCATGGAGGTAATCAACAGCATGCTGTTGGACCTCATGGCGACGATGGCTCGTCTTGATCAAGAAAAGCGTGTCGAACGAATTAAACAAGGTTTGGAAAACAAACGCCTTACGGACCCAAGCTGGACACCGAAGGGTAAGGGGAAGAATGTCGAAAAATGGACAAAGGTTCAGATGCTCATGTCTAGGCATCCAACAATGTCTGCGGCGGATATAGCCAAGCTGGCTGATGTAGGCGTTGCAACGGTTTATCGAATCAAGCGGGGGAGCTAACCCCCCCCTATGGCCGGGGGAGGGTAGAATTTCAAAGGTTCCATATATCACTGGTAGAGACTAGTGGGTACATGTACCCGGTTCTCTTGTTGGGATGGCGTGTATTGCCGACTTCAATGATTAGTCAGTTAGTCCTTGTGGATTTGTCGCGCTGGCGTTGTGGGGCGGTTTCAGTCGTGGTAGCTTGGAAATTGCTTTAAATTTCTGTTGTGGACTTGCACCTTGACTGTAAACATCAAACGTCACTGTGCCCGTCTCGTGGCCGACGATTTCTGCGATCAATGTGCCAGGGACATTAGCCCTCAGTAGTTGTGTGACCACAGTCCCCCGGATGCTGTGAAAGACATGCTGTTTGCCAAACCCATGGGCTGTCTTGAGCCGACCGAATGCTTTTGAAAATGGATCAGACCTATTCTTGTACTTGTTACGGCTCTTAGAATTTATCAAGAAACCGTCAACTGAATCCCTCTGCAATCGCTTCACGATTGGTTTGAGCGCGGGATGTATTGGGACATATCGAATGCCGGCAAACGTTTTGCTGTCAGGTATATCAAAGCATTGAACACCCTCGACGTTTATAACGTTCTCTGTGGTCAATTTACATAATTCTTCTATGCGAGCCCCTGTATATACCCCTAAAAGGATTAGGTCTGCTAGAACGTGCAGTCCACGTTTTGTGGCAGCTTCGTGTAGCATTCCCAAGTCATCAACGCTGAAATCTTTCCGTTTGCTGGCAGCCTTGGCCTTGCCGCGCACCCTGGGAAGATCATGGTTTTCGAAAGGGTTTACCCTATCTTTATAATCGGCTCGCCAAGGTTCGTCGTAACGATTAGCCCATTTCCAAAATACACTTCCCGCTAATAGGTACTGTGTCAGGGTTTTGCTTGCCAAATCAAGCGAGCTCAACCAGGACGCTACCGTATCGGTGTCCAGAGGGGCTTGATTGCTTGTAAGGTAATCCGACAGTTTTTGTAGTTTCGACTCTTGCTGATCAACGGTTTTCAGGGCGATGTTCTTGCCGAGCCTATAAGCCCGAAACGAATTCAGCCTAGCTTTCGTCAGTGGAGATTTTTTCCGGTAACTCGCTGGCGAGTCAATCAGTGATATCAGTTCCTGCTGTTGATCCATGGTCAGGCTGTGCTTTTTGCTGAATGCACGTTCAAGCATCACTTTGAAACCGGCGTTCAATGCATCTTGTAAGTGCAGATCACTCGCAATGTCATTGTCAGCCTGCATGCTCTCCCATCCTTCAAGCCGGGCCACCAAGTCAGGGTTGGCTTGTTTGAATGCCTGAACGTCTGCATCGGAGACTGCAACAGGGGGCACAGTCTCGCCAATCGCTGCACGCTTCTGCCTCTGGGTTAGCGTATCAATTTCGGTCGTCGCAGCAACGATAGCTTCCTGCCACCCTTCAGGTGCTTCCTGCGCCTTACGGGCGCGTTGGATTTGGTGTCGCCAAAGGGCTAGATGTGCGTGACTGGCATGCACTGCCTCAGTGCGTGACGCAGTCTTCAATGACTGTACGAAAACCTTTTTCCCAATGGGCTTTTGAACATCCACGGGAACGGCCAGGCGTACATACCAAGTCGATTCGCCCCGCTTTCTGAAGATGAAATCCGCCATAGTGCCGCCGAAATTGAAAGCTGAATTGTACTACTCATTTGTACTACTTTGTAGCTGTGAGACCTATTTTCTATAGGTTTGCTGGGGTGGGTTTCACTTGGCTGAGGGTCCCTATCTCTCCGCCATACAAGATGAAGCCCCTGGAAGCGCAAGTTTCCAGGGGCTTTTTCGTTGTGGCTTATTTTTTCATCATCCCCAATTCGGCATCGTCCAGCAGCGCCTTCGCCATCGCACTGAGGTAATGCGATGCCCAGATCAGTTTCTGGTCGCCGTCCATCAGACCGGTGATGATCAGGTCGTGGACATACCCCATCAGTTCGGAGGCCTGTTCGCGGGCGTCCTGGCAGGGGATGCCGGGTGCGATGCGGAATAGCGGGTGGGTGTTGTTTTCGCCTTGGTAGAAGCAGGTCTTGCCGGCTGTGGTGGGTTGCTTTGTGTCGTCGGTGGGCATTGTTTTTCTCCCTGGAATCTTGGGTGTCTGGGCCGGCCTCTTCGCGGGTGAACCCGCTCCCACAGGTACGGCGCAGTACTTGAGGGCAATGATTACCTCCTGTGGGAGCGGGTTTACCCGCGAAGAGGCCAGACCTGCTTAGTGCAAGGTGCGTGGCTCAGCCGGTAAATGGGCCTGCATCTGCAATTGCATCAATGCCGACTCGACCAGCCCCTGTACCGCTTCCATTTCATGAATAACGGCCTGCATCACAATCGAACTTGGCGCAGCGGGTTTGAGTTGCACGGATTGGCGAGCGACGAACAGCGCGCAGAGTACGTACTCTGTGGATTGGACCAGGGTGTCTTGCAGCGCCTGGGTGGAGTCGAGGGAGTGGGGTGGATCGGGGACCATCTTGCGCATACACATCTCCAGGATCATTGGAGCCGCCGCGAACTTGCTGTCAAACAAGAGGGTGGCAGCTGTACATGGGTTGACAGACCGAGGATCCCGGAGTAACTCGGCGCACACGAGGTGCCCCACGTACAGCCGCCATAAACAGTGCACGTGTGCGGGAAATTGTCGGCCTGTCAAAGCCGGTCGTTGAATTCGCAACGACAAGCCGAGACTAGAGCGCGACTTAATCCGTCGCAACCGTTTGAGCGGTTTGGCAGTATGTTTGGGAAATTGCCTACATGGAAGGGGATTATTCTGAGTTTCGGTTGTAGGCCGGGGGCCGCTTTGCGGCCCATCGCGACACAAGGCCGCTCCTACAACAGCAACTAGCGAGCGCACATTGCGACTTGGATCCAAGGCTCGGGTTCTGTATCATCCCGGCGCCATCAGAATGATGGCCGAAAATGATTTCATATAAAGGATTTAGTATGAAAAAGCTGTTCAAGGCTACCGTAGCCGTTGCTGTCGTTTCGGGTGTTGCCCTGCTGTCGGGTTGCACTGGCCAGGTTTACAACCAGCCGAAAAACTGCAGCTACGACTACCTGTTCCACCCTTCGGTTTCCATCTCCAAGATCATCGGTGGCTGCGGCCCGATCGATAAACTGCCTCAGCAGCAGTAATCTTGGCGGTACCCTGATCGCGACGCTTGCGGCGTGATCCAAGGCCCCCGGTCATGTACATGGCCGGGGGTTTTTGTTTGCCGGCGCGGCAATCCGTCACTGGGGCAACCCGCCGCCTTGACGCGCCGGGCGGCAATTTGTTTGTGCTGGCAATTCGGTTACAATCCGGAAAAACGATTCAGCGCTGTCGGTCAATTCGACGAAAGGCCGGGTCGTTTTCTGGTTCTCTGGCTGCTGAACAATGATCACAACAAGCCTGCGCTGAAGAACACGCGTTACCTGGGCCAGCCACAGGCCCGCCCTCCGTTCTCCTGACTGGAATTGATCAATGTTCAAGAAAGCTGGCAAGACCTTGCTGGGCCTGGCTGTCGCTGCAAGCTGCATGCAAGCGTACGCCGCAGAAACCAAGAAAGTAGACGTGCTGCTGGTCGGCGGCGGCATCATGAGCTCCACCCTGGCCGTGTGGCTGCACGAGCTGGAGCCAAGCTGGTCGATGGAAATGGTCGAGCGCCTGGACGGCGTGGCCGAAGAAAGCTCCAACGGCTGGAACAACGCCGGTACCGGCCACTCCGCACTGGCCGAGCTGAACTACACCCCGGAAGACAAAGACGGCAACGTCAACATCAGCAAGGCCATCGAAATCAACGAGGCCTTCCAGATCTCCCGCCAGTTCTGGGCCTGGCAGGTGCGCCAGGGCGTGCTGAAGAACCCGCACTCGTTCATCAACACCACGCCGCACATGAGCTTCGTGTGGGGCGATGACAACATCAAGTTCCTCAAGAAGCGTTACGACGCGCTGCAAGCCAGCCCGCTGTTCCGCCCGATGCAGTACTCCGAGGACCACGCGCAGATCGCCAAATGGGTCCCGCTGATGATGGAAGGCCGCGACCCGAACCAGAAGCTAGCCGTGACCTGGACCCCGATCGGTACCGACGTCAACTTCGGCGAGATCACCCGCCAGTTCGTCGGCCACCTGAAAACCCAGGACAACTTCGACCTGAAGCTGTCCAGCGAAGTGCAGGACATCACCCGCAACAAGGATGGCTCCTGGCACGTCGAGTACAAGAACCTGAAGGACGGTACCGAGTCGGCCACCGACGCCAAGTTCCTGTTCATCGGTGCCGGCGGCGGCGCACTGAAGCTGCTGCAGAAGTCGGGCATTCCTGAAGCCAAGGAATACGCAGGCTTCCCGGTGGGCGGCTCGTTCCTGGTGACCGAGAACCCGACCATCGCCATGCAGCACATGGCCAAGGCCTACGGCATCGCCTCGACCGGCGCGCCACCCATGTCGGTACCGCACCTGGACACCCGTGTGCTGGACGGCAAGCGGGTGATCCTGTTTGGCCCATTCGCCACCTTCTCGACCAAGTTCCTGAAGAACGGCTCGTACCTGGACCTGCTGAGCAGCACCACCACCCACAACGTGTGGCCGATGACCAAGGTCGGTATCGACCAGTACCCGCTGGTCGAGTACCTCGCTGGCCAGCTGATGCTGTCTGACGATGACCGCTTCGAAGCCCTGCGTACCTACTTCCCGAACGCCAAGAAGGAAGACTGGAAACTGTGGCAGGCCGGCCAGCGCGTGCAGATCATCAAGCGTGATGCCGAGAAGGGCGGTGTGCTGAAGCTGGGCACCGAAGTGGTTGCCTCCGAAGACCGCACCATTGCCGGCCTGCTGGGCGCTTCGCCAGGTGCTTCGACTGCAGCTCCGATCATGCTGAACGTGCTGGAAACCGTGTTCAAGGACAAGGTCGCTACCCCAGAGTGGCAGGCCAAGATCAAGCAGATCGTGCCAAGCTACGGTACCAAGCTGAACGACTCGGCAGCGGCCACCCAGAAAGAGTGGAACTACACCGCAGAAGTGCTGCAGCTGGAGAAACCACCGGTGATCGACGCCAGCGTCGGTACCACGGTTGCACCGAGCCAGCCGGCGGAAAGCAAGCCTGAGAACGACATGGCGCTGTAAGCGGCCATCGTTGTCAAAGAAGCCACGGGGGAAACCTCGTGGCTTTTTTGTTGCCTGTTCGGGCCCTTTCGCGGGTAAACCCGCTCCCACAGGGATAGCGCCAAGCCTGTGGCCAACGCGGTCCGTGTGGGAGCGGGTTTACCCGCGAAGAGGCCGGCACAGGAAAATCATTGCTGCCGCAGAATGCAGTCCAGCAACCCGGGGAAGCGCTCTGCCAGCATCTCGCTACGCAGCGAATTCATGTGGGTCGTCCCGACATTGCGGGTATGCACCAGCCCCGCATCCCGCAGCACGCGAAAGTGGTGGGACATGCTCGACTTCGGCCGGCCGCCGTCCAGCTCGCCGCAGCTGGCTTCGGCCACGCCCGCCAGGTGGCGCACGATGCCAAGGCGCACCGGGTCGCTCAGGGCATAGAGCAGGCGTTCGAGGGTCAGGTCTTCGGAATTGGGATGTTGGTAGGCTCGCATGAGCATCATGATAACGGGGCTATCATTAATTGCCATAGTTCGATTATGATCGAACAATCGTAATCACATAGCCCTGGAGCTTGCCTATGTCCGCTCTGTTCGAACCCTACACCCTCAAGGATGTCACCCTGCGCAACCGCATCGCCATTCCGCCCATGTGCCAGTACATGGCCGAGGACGGCATGATCAACGATTGGCACCATGTGCACCTGGCCGGCCTTGCCCGCGGCGGTGCCGGCCTGCTGGTAGTCGAAGCCACTGCGGTGGCGCCGGAAGGGCGTATCACCCCCGGTTGCGCCGGGATCTGGAGCGATGCCCACGCCCAGGCCTTCGTGCCGGTGGTGCAGGCGATCAAGGCCGCCGGTGCCGTGCCGGGTATCCAGATTGCCCACGCCGGGCGCAAAGCCAGCGCCAACCGCCCGTGGGAAGGTGACGACCACATTGCCGCCGACGACGCGCGCGGTTGGGAAACCATCGCCCCGTCTGCCATTGCCTTCGGCGCGCACCTGCCGAAAGTGCCACGGGAGATGACCCTGGACGACATCGCCCGGGTCAGGCAGGACTTCGTCGATGCCGCACGGCGTGCGCGTGAGGCCGGTTTCGAGTGGATCGAGCTGCACTTTGCCCATGGTTACCTGGGCCAGAGCTTCTTCTCCGAACATTCCAACAAGCGCACCGACGCCTATGGTGGCAGCTTCGACAACCGCAGCCGCTTCCTCCTGGAAACCCTGGCGGCAGTGCGCGAAGTGTGGCCGGAGAACCTGCCGCTGACCGCGCGCTTCGGGGTGCTGGAATATGATGGCCGCGATGAGCAGACCCTGGAAGAATCGATCGAGCTGGCGCGCCGCTTCAAGGCTGGTGGCCTTGATTTGCTGAGCGTGAGTGTCGGTTTCACCATTCCCGAGACCAATATCCCGTGGGGCCCGGCGTTCATGGGGCCGATTGCCGAGCGCGTGCGCCGTGAGGCGAAGCTGCCGGTAACGTCGGCGTGGGGCTTCGGTACGCCGCAACTGGCGGAAGCGGCGCTGCAGGCCAACCAGCTGGACCTGGTGTCGGTAGGCCGGGCGCATCTGGCGGACCCGCACTGGGCTTATTTCGCCGCCAAGGAGCTGGGGGTGGAGAAAGCCTCCTGGACCTTGCCGGCGCCTTATGCGCACTGGCTTGAGCGTTATCGCTGAGGCATGAAGGGGCTGCTTTGCAGCCCATTCGCGGGTAAACCCGCTCCCACAGGATCTCCACTGCCCTCAAGGCCTGTGCGATCCCTGTGGGAGCGGGTTCACCCGCGAAGAGGCCAGCACGGGCTAAAACCGATCCAACCGGTAAGCCACCATCTCCGGTCCACCGGCCATCTCAGCCAACCTTCCCACCCATTCCGCTGTCAGCGCCGCCTGGGTCAGCCCCAGGTGCTGATGCCCGAACGCCAGCAGCACCCGCCCATCGCACACCCGGTCGATCACTGGCAACGAATCTGGCAGCGAAGGCCGAAACCCCATCCACGGCGTCGCCCCTTCGGCATTCAGTTCCCGCTGGAACAAGCCCTTGCTCAAGCGGTGCAACTGCCAGGCCCGCTGCATGCTCGGCGGTGCCTCCAGCCCGGCGAACTCGACCGTGCCCGCCAGGCGCAAGCCCTCGGCCATGGGCGTCATGATGAACTTGCGCTCCAGTGAGGTGACCGCAAACGGCAGGCGCTGCTGCTCGCCCGGCAGCATCAGGTGGTAGCCGCGCTCGGTATCCAGCGGTACGCGCTTGCCGGTCAGCGCGCCGGTCAGCCGCGCAGAATGCGCGCCACAGCTGATCAACACCTGGCGCGCACTGAGTGCGCCCTGGTCGCTGGCCAGGTTGACCCCGCCGCTGTGCAACTGGCCACCCTCGACTTGCGCCTGGACAAAACGCACGCCACTGGCCTTGGCCGCTTCGAACAGCTCGCACACCACCCGGTAAGGGTCGATGAAGTGCCCGGTACGCGGAAAGAACAACCCACCCAGCAGCGACGAGTTGAGCTGTGGCGCCGCTGCGCGCACGTTTTGCGCCGACCACAAGTCGACCGGCACCGCCTGCTGTTGCATGCGGGCGCGCAGGGCCTCCAGTGCCGCACGCGATTCGGGCCGCTCGAACACCAGCAGCGAGCCATCTTCGCGGAACAGCGCGCTGCGCCCGATCGAGCCCAGCAGCCGCTGCCAGGCGGCCAGGCTGCCTTCGTTCAACTGGCGGATACCGGCCACGCTGCGCTGGAACGGCGCCGGGCGCAGGTTGAGCAGCAGCCGGGTGAACCAGGGCATGGCCCTGGGCAGGTACTTCCAGTCCAGGCGCAGCGGGCCCATCGGGTCCAGCAGCATGCGTGGCAGGCGCTTGAGGATCGACAGGTCGGCAATCGGGAACACCTGCTCGGTAGCCAGGTGCCCGGCATTGCCGTAGGACGCGCCGTGGCCGGGTGCCTGGCGGTCGATCAGCATGACCCGGCGCCCCTGGCGGGCCAGTTGCAAGGCGCAGGCGACACCGACAATGCCGGCGCCGACCACGGCGATATCGCTTTCACGGTTATCGAGCATGCTCAGCTTTCCCGTTTACCGTCGAGCAGGCGCCGCAAGTGCAGCGGGTTACCCTGCTTCAACGCCTGCGGCAACAGGGCATCGGGGAAGTCCTGGTAGCACACCGGGCGCAGGAAGCGCAGGATCGCCGCCGTGCCCACCGAGGTGCTGCGGGCATCGGAGGTGGCCGGGAACGGCCCGCCGTGGACCATCGCGTCGCACACCTCGACGCCGGTCGGCCAGCCATTGACCAGCAGGCGCCCGGCCTTGCGCTCGAGGGTTGGCAACAGTTTGCGGGCACTGTCGATGTCGCCATCGTCCAGGTGCAGGGTGGCGGTCAGCTGGCCTTCCAGATGCTCGGCTACCTGGCGGACCTGCTCGTCGCTGGCGCAGGCCACCACCAACGATGCGGCGCCGAACACTTCGGCCTGCAACGCCGGGTCGGCGAGGAACGCTTCGGCCTGGGTGACGAACAGCTGCACCTGGCACTGGTTGGGGCCTTGCCCGGCCTGGCCAGTGGCGGCGACGCGGGCATTGGCGTTGGCAGCCAGGGCTGCGACGCCGGCCTGGTAGGCCGCGAAGATGCCAGGGGTGAGCATGGTTTGCGCAGCGGCCTTGGCTACCTGCTCGCCGGCGGCGGTGATGAAGCGCTGCAACGCCGGCCCCTGGCGGGCAATGACCAAGCCCGGGTTGGTGCAGAACTGGCCGGCGCCCTGGGTCAGCGAGGCGACGAAGCCTTGCGCCAGCGTCTCAGCGCGCGCCTGCAAGGCGGCGTCGAACAGGAACACCGGGTTGATCGAGCTCATTTCGGCATACACCGGGATCGGTTCCGGGCGCGCTTGCGCGGCCTGGCACAGCGCAATGCCACCGCTGCGCGAGCCGGTAAAGCCAACGGCCTTGATTCGCGGGTCGCGGACCAGGGCGATGCCCACTTCCCGACCAGAGCCGTACAACAGTGAAAACACGCCGGCTGGCAGGCCGCACTGCTGTACCGCGCGGGCTACCGCCTGGCCGACCAGTTCGCTGGTGCCCGGGTGCGCGCCATGGGCCTTGACCACCACCGGGCAGCCGGCGGCCAGGGCCGAGGCGGTATCGCCGCCGGCTACCGAGAAGGCCAGGGGGAAATTGCTGGCGCCGAACACCGCCACCGGCCCCAGTGCCACCTGGCGCTGGCGCAGGTCGGCACGGGGCAGGGGCTGGCGCTCGGGCAGGGCGTTGTCGACCCGCACGTCCAGCCATTCACCGGCCCGTACCACGCGGGCGAAAGTGCGCAGCTGGGTGCAGGTGCGGCCACGTTCGCCCTGGATCCGCGCCTGGGGCAGGCCGGTTTCGGCCACGGCGCGGTCGATCAGCGCATCGCCCAGCGCTTCGATCTGCGTGGCGATGCTTTCGAGGAACTGCGCCCGTTGTTCGAGCGAGGTTTCGCGGTAGGCATCGAACGCGGCCCAGGCCAGTTCGCAGGCCTGGGCCACGTGTTCGCCGCTGCCGCCGAGGTAGGCCGGCTCCAGCGCCTGGCCAGTGGCCGGGTCGATGGCACGGATGGCTACGCGGCTGCCGGTTACCGGCGTCTGGCCGATCAGCAGGTTACCTGTGAGGGTCATGGAGCCTCCTTGGGAAATCATGTTCGGGTAGCAAGGCAAACCGCGTCCCCTGTAGGAGCGGCCTTGTGTCGCGACAGGGCTGCGTAGCAGCCCCGGCAATTCATGTACCTGCGCGGAAATCCCGGGGCTGCTTCGCAGCCCTGTCGCGACACAAGGCCGCTCCTACAAGGGGCCGCGCAGGGCATAAGTCAGGCCAGGTTCTGCTCGGCCGACCAGCTGGCATACCAGCTGCGGAACAGCGCGTACTGCTGTTCGGCATAGTTGCGCTGGGCGTCGGTCAGGGCGTCGGTCTCGTTGAAGTGCAGGCTGTATTCGCGGTCGCCGTTCAGCACCATCAGGTGCTTGTAATACAGCACCAGGTCGCAGCCTTCGTCGAACGACGACAGCACCGCCAGCGCCGCTTCCAGCTCGCGTGCCAGGCGCCGGGCCTTGGCATCGCCCTTGGCCGCTTGCTTGCTCAGCTTCACCAGGTGCAGCACTTCGCGTGGCAGGGCATTGCCGATGCCGGTGATGGCGCCAGTGGCGTTGCAGTTGACGAAGCCATGCACCACCTGGGTATCGACGCCGACCATCAAGGTGACGTCGTCATCCTTGGAGGTGATGTGCTCGGCGGCGTAGCGCAGGTCGGCGCCACCGCCGAACTCCTTGAAGCCGATCAGGTTGGGGAATTCGCGGCGCAGTTCGAAGAACAGGTCGGCGCGGGTGGCGAAACCGTAGTACGGGCTGTTGTAGATCACCGCCGGCAGCTTCGGCGCGGCAGCGAGGATCGCCGAGAAGTGGTGCTTCTGGGCAATCAGCGAGGCCCCGCGGCTGAGCACGCGCGGGATGACCATCAGGCCGGCAGCGCCCACCTTGGCCGCGTGGGCGGCGTGGGATACGGCTTCGCGGGTGTTCACCGCACCGGTGCCGACGATGGTCGGGATGCCGGCGGCGACCAGGCGGGCCACGCCTTCCTGGCGCTCGGCTTCGGTCAGCAGCGGCCAGTCGCCCATCGAGCCGCAGTACACCACGGCGCTCATGCCGAGGTCGATCAGTTCGCGGCCCTTGCGCACCAAGGCGTCGAAGTCCGGCTTGCGCTCGGCGGTGCACGGGGTCATCAGGGCGGGCATGGTGCCTGTGAAGATGTTGCTGGTCATGGTGTTGCTCCTGGCGGTATTCAGTCTGGGAAAAAACCGGGGCTCAGATGCCCCAGGCGAACGGGTCTTGTTCGTCGATCAGCAGGGTGCTGTCGGCGGTCATGTAGGCGCGGCCGGTGATGAACGGGCGAATGCGTTCGCCGTCGCGCTGGTAGCGGCCGTGGAACTGGCTGCCGGTAATGCTGGCCTGCACCCAGGTCTGGCCTTCAGCGAGCTTGCCGTCGGCGGCCAGGCAGGCCAGCTTGGCGCTGGTGCCGGTGCCGCACGGCGAGCGGTCGTAGGCCTTGCCGGGGCACATCACGAAGTTGCGGCTGTCGGCAGTGGCGTCGTCGGCAAACAGCTCGACATGGTCGATCGGCGCCCCGTGCTCGCCGGTGATGCCCTGGGCTTCGAGGGCCTTGAGTATGGCCCAGGTGTAGTCGGTCAGCGCCTCGCGGTTGTCCAGATCGATGCGCTGGCCGTGTTCGGAAACCAGGAAGAACCAGTTGCCACCCCAGGCGATGTCGCCGTGCACCACGCCGTGCCCGGGCACGTCCACCGCCACCTGCTGGCGATAGCGGTAGGAGGGCACGTTGCCGACGGTGACGGCGCCGTCCTCATGCAGGGTTGCAATGACCTGGCCGACCGGGGTGTCGATCTTGTGTTCGCCCGGGGCAATCAGGCCCAGGTGCTGCAGCGAGGCGACCAGGCCGATGGTGCCGTGGCCGCACATGTTCAGGTAGCCGGCGTTGTTGAAGAAGATCACCCCGCAGGTGGCGTCGGCCGAGGTCGGCGGGCAGTACAGCGCGCCGACCAGCACATCATTGCCGCGGGGTTCCAGCAGGCAGGCGCGGCGCCATTGGTCATGCAGTTCGCGCAGTTCGTCGCGTTGCTCGGCAATGCTGCGCCCGTGCAGTGTCGGGAAGCCTTTCATCACCAGGCGGGTCGGTTCGCCGCCGGTATGCGAGTCGATGACGTGGATGTGTTTCATGGGCTTGTCCATTGGCTAGAGATTCAGGAAGCGACAGCGGGACGGCTGCTGTAGGTTTCAACACCAACTTCGCTTTCATCCTCGCCTTCCAGGCGCACCTGGTGGGCCGGTACACCGGTGGCTGCGCCCCAGTAGTAGACGCCCAGGGCGCAGGCGGCCACGGCCACGGTGTCGAACGGGTGGCCGAGTACCCCCAGGCCGCCGAAGCTGCCCAGCCAGGACAGCAGGATGGTCACTGCATAGAAGCCGATCAGCCACGCCGACGAGCGCACCTGTTGGGCCAGCGACAGGTGCTGGGTCGGCACGAAGCGACCGCACAGCAGATACAGCACGAACATCACGATCTGCAGCGCCAGCAGCCACGACACGGTGTTCCAGCCGGACCAGTACACGATCAGCGCGGCGATGATGAACGACAGTGGGCCGAGCACGCCCATGCCCTTGACCCGGAACGGGCGCGGCATGTCAGGGGCATTGCGGCGCAGGGCGGCGACGGTGACCGGGGCCACGGCGTAGCTCAGTACCAGGGCCGCGGAAACCACGTTGATCAGCGCTTCCCAGGACGGGAACGGCAGGGTCCAGAACACCGACAGGGCAAAGGTCAGCCACAACGCCGGGCGCGGGATGCCCGACTCGGCATCGATACGGGTGAAGTACTTGAAGAAGGTGCCGGTCTGCGCCCAGCCATAGACCACGCGTGGGGTGGCGTTCATATAGATGTTGCCGCAGCCGCTGGGCGAGATCACCGCGTCGGCCACCACCAGGTAGGCCAGCCAGCCGACACCCAGGGCCAGGGCGATGTCACGGTAGGGCAGGGCCAGTTCCTTGGCCACGCTGGCCCAGCCGTTGGCCAGCATTTCGGTTGGCACGCTGCCGAGGAAGGCCAGTTGCAGCAGGGCATAGATGGCGGTCGACAGCAGCACCGAGAGGATCAGCGCGATCGGGACGGTGCGCTGTGGGTTCTTCACCTCGCTGGCGACCGAAATGATGGGCGTCAGGCCCAGGTAGGCGAAGATGATGCCACCGGCCGAGACCGCCATTTCCACCCCGGACAGGCCGAACGGCGCAAAGCCCTGGACCTCGAAGTTTTCCGGCTTGAAGAAGGTGAACAGCACGCCGATCACCAGCAGCGGCACGATGAACTTGAACACGCTGACCAGGTTGTTGGCCTTGGCGAAGGTTTTCACGCTGCGGTAGTTGAGGAAGAAGAACAGCCCCAGCAGGGCGAACTGCACCAGCCAGCCGAGCACGGTCGGGTCGCTGGAGCCGGCCTTGGTCAGCCCGGGGAACCAGGCGGCGGCGTACTGGCGCGAGGCGACCACTTCGATGGCGATCAGGCTGGAAAAGGCGATCAGGGTGATGAAGCCCATCAGGTAGCCCAGCAGCGGGCCATGCGAGTACACCGGGTAGCGCACCACGCCACCGGCGCGGGGCAGGGCGGCGCCCAGCTCGCAATAGACGATGCCCAGCAAGAGCACGGCAAAGCCGCCGAGGAACCAGGACAGGATACCGGCCGGGCCGGCGATGGCCGAAACGTGGCTGGCGGCGAACAGCCAGCCGGAGCCGAAGATGGCACCTAGGCCGATGAAGGTGAGGTCCAGCAATGACAACTGTTTCTTGAATTTGCCTGACATGGGGGCGCCTTTTTGTTGGTTATTGGATAGGCAGTTCTGATGTCACGTGATGCGGCTTGCGTGGGGCATAGAGTGGACCGATCAAGGCGGCGGTTCTTGATGGTTTTCTGCAGGGTGGATGACGAAATCGGCACAGTTGGAAAAAAGCAGTGGCTTGGGGAAAGGCGGCTGGATAGGCTGTAAGCCATACAGGGCAAGGGCTTGAGAACTGCAGTGGCGGTGCCGGCCCTTTCGCGGGTTAACCCGCTCCCACAGGGACCCCACCGCCTTCAAGATCTGTGAAGCCCCTTGTGGGAGCGGGTTTACCCGCGAAGAGGCCGGCACAGCAAACCGAGACAGAGCAGATGAGCGACACCCCCCTGGCAACCCTGTATCAGTCCTTCGACCAGCACCGCCCCGCCAGCCTCGAGGCCCTGCTCGCCGGTGTGGCCTTGCTGCTACCGATCCTCGATGCCATTCCCAACGCGGCGATCTTCATCAAGGACCCGGCTGCCCGCTACGTGCTGGCCAACGACACCCTGGTCCGGCGCTGCGGCCTCAAGCGCCTGCAACCGTTGCTGGGCAAGACCAGTGCCGAGGTGTTCCCGGCACAGCTGGGCCCCGGTTATACCGAGCAGGATCGACGTGTGCTCAAGGAAGGCCTGGTGCTGGAAGACCAGCTGGAACTGCACCTGTATGGCAGCCGCGAGCCCGGCTGGTGCCTGACCCACAAGCGCCCGCTGTACAACCTGGCAGGGGAGATCATCGGCCTGGTCGGCATCTCGGTCGACCTGCAGTCAGCCGCCGACACCCACCCGGCCTACCAGCGCCTGGCGGCGGTGGACGAGCACATCCGCCAGCATTTCCACCAACCGATCAGCATGCGCGAGCTGACCCGGATAGCTGGTATTTCCGTGGCCCAGCTGGAGCGCTACTGCAAGCGGGTATTCCACCTCACGCCACGGCAGATGATTCACAAGGCGCGCCTCGAACATGCCCATCGCCTGCTGCACTCGGACCTGCCGATCACCGAAGTGGCCATGCGCTGCGGCTATACCGACCACAGCGCCTTCAGCCGCCAGTTCAAGCAGCTGACCGGTTTTACGCCGCGGCAGTATCGGCAGGCGACGACGTAGTGGCCGATGGCGTTGCCTGCAGTCCGCATTGAGCGCGTTTTTGCCACTGCTGGTACAGCGATCGTGCCCTATGCATACGGGCAAGTTTCAATAGCAGCAGTACCAACCCCACCATGCTGCCGAACGCGATGCCTGCCAGTAATGAACGCTGCGCCTTGAGCCCATTCACCACGTGTGATTCGTAGTTGGGGTCCATAAAAAATGAGCAAACGGTGTCCAAGTCCTTTTCAGGAAAGCCTTTTGTGAAGGGTTTCAGGGTTTGGTTTGAGCGGCATTGCTCCGGCGTCAGGACCTTGTCTGGCCACATTTCAAACTTGATGTTGTCCGTAGAGAGGTAGAACGAGGGCGTGTCGGGGGCGTCTTTCAAATGCACCAGCAAATACTTGGAATCGCCGAAAAACGAAAATGGCATAAAGGTGCCAATGAGCCCAAGCATTGCGACAAATGTCAGCCCCAATTTCCATCGGCTGAATCGATTGACTGCAAATGTGGGTGCAGCAAAATTGCTCCAATCCATATATTTGCGGTTGCGGCCTATATCGCTTGGGGCAAAGCCATTGTCCACGATCCAGCGATGAGCGAGCCTTGCATCGCGCAAGTTGTTTGCAGGAATGTTGAACTCGTATCTGAAAAATTCGATTTCACGCAGCTCCTTACGCATCTCGTTCAGTTCTGAGAGGTCGTCGAACTCTGTTTTTCCACCGAAACTGCGCCAGATCAGGTCGCGCAGAAAGTACAGCGACCCGGCCCTGCTGTGGATAAACGACACCAGCAAGAGCACCATCACCAACAGGCCGAGGCCGCCTAGCGGGGCCAAGTTTTCGGCACTCCATACCAATGGCGTGGAAGCGGCTGAAGGTGTCGTCATGTCAGATCCTTGGACAAATGGGATGAGAAATGGCTGCGCGTTGTCGCACTGCCTGGTGAGTGAAGGAGGATAAAAGCGGCGGGAGCGGCCTGTCGCTAGCGAAAAGTCCTAGGGTGCAGTAGGACAATTCGCTGTTGAGCGATTAACAGGTAGCGAACAACGCCCGCGCCTCGGCAAAGCACTGCTCGGCAATCGCCGAACGTGGCTCGCTGCGGCGCAGCAGCAGGCCTACCGGGCTGTGGATGGCGGCGTCGGCCACCGGCAGGATGCGCAGGTGCTCGCTGAGGTCTTCCAGGCCGCAGTCCAGCGGCATGATCGCGCAGCACATGCCGGTGTTGATGGCCTGGATCAGCTGGAAGCTGGAGTCGCTTTCCAGCACCGCATTCGGCTCCAGGCCGCGGCTGCGGAAGCTCAGGTCCAGCGACTGGCGGTAGTGCATGCCCTTGCTCAACAGGCCCAGCGGAATGCCACCGAGCTCGTCCCAGCGCAGGGTGTCGCTGGCGAACTGGAAGTGCCGGGTATCGTGCAACAGGCCCATGGTGGTGGTGCCCAGTTCGATCACTTCGAAGAAGCTGGTGTTGACCTGGTCCAGGTAGCAGATGCCCAGGTCGAGCTGGTTGCGGCTGAGCCCGTCGATGACCTGCTCCGAACTCAGCGAGCTGAGCTGGAAGTGCAGCTCGGGGTATTTCTCACGCAGCGGCAGCAGCAGGTGCATGGGGTTGAAGCTGGCCAGCGGCACCGTGCCCAGGCGTAGGCTGCCGACCACCTGGCCACGGCAGCTGGCGGCCTCGGCCTGCAGGCCGTCGTGGGCGGCGAGCAGGGTGCGGGCCCAGGCCAGGATGCGCTCGCCGGCTTCGGTAAAGCCTTCGAAACGCTGGCCGCGCTTGACCAGTACCAGGTCCAGTTCGTCCTCCAGGTTGCGCAGGCGCATGGACAGCGTTGGCTGGGTAATATGGCACAGCGCCGCGGCCTGGCCGAAGTGGCGGGTCTGGTCGAGGGCGATGAGGAACTTGAGCTGCTTGATGTCCATGGAAGTGCCTGGTATCGGGTTGTGCAGACCTTAACCCACGTTTGCGATAGATGTCATTGATCAGCCGGTACGCCATATCGATTGGACGCCCCCGGGCCATGCCTCTAGCGTGGCTGCAATGCCACTGAAGGAGCTTCGCCGTGCGCGTCCAAGCCGACGCGGTCTTCGTACCGCTCAACATCGCCGTGCTGACTGTCAGCGACACCCGAACCTTTGACAACGACACCTCCGGCGAGCTGCTGGCCAGCCGTTCGGTGGAGGTCGGCCACCGTCTGGTGGCACGGGCGCTGCTCAAGGACGACCTGTACAAGATCCGCGCCCAGGTGGCTACCTGGATTGCCGACGACCAGGTGCAGGTGGTGCTGGTCACCGGTGGTACCGGTTTTACCGGGCGCGACAGCACGCCGGAGGCGGTCGAGTGCCTGCTGGACAAGCGCATCGACGGGTTTGGCGAGTTGTTCCGGGCCTTGTCGATCCTGGATATCGGCACCTCGACCGTGCAGAGCCGCGCGTTCGCAGGGCTGGCCAACCGCACCCTGGTGTGTTGCCTGCCAGGCTCCACCGGGGCCTGCCGGACGGCCTGGGAAGGGATCCTGGCGGAACAGCTGGATGCGCGGCACCGGCCGTGCAACTTTGTCAAGCACCTGCTGCCGATCGAGGCCTGCGCCAGCCGGGGCTGATTCACTCACGGCTGGCTGACGCGTGTAGGAGCGGCCTTGCGTCGCGAAAGGGCTGCGCAGCAGCCCCAGTACCTGCGCATTGATGCAAAGATTGCCGGGGCTGCTGCGCAGCCCTTTCGCGACGCAAGGCCGCTCCTACATCGGCCCTGCGATGGCAGTTTCAGCTCAACACATACCCCACCGGCAACAACGCCGGCGGCAGCTGTCGTTCGCCCAATCCGGCCAGTACATCGCGCTCCACGGTGCGCACCATGGCATCGGTCGGCAAGTCGTTTTCATCGCGCCCGAATGGGTCTTCCAGCTCGTTGCCAATCGCATCCAGCCCGAAAAAGGTGTACCCGACGATGGTGGTGAACAGCGGCGCCAGCCAGCCCAGTGGCTCGGCCAGGGCAAACGGCAGCAGCAGGCAGAAGATATAGATGGTGCGGTGCAGCAGCAGCGTGTAGGGGAACGGCAACGGCGTGCCCTTGATCCGCTCGCAGGTGGCCTGCACCTCGGTCAGGCCCACCAGGCGCTGTTCCAGCAGGCTGTAGCGCCAGTCACTGATGTGCTGTTGTTCCGCCAGCCGCGAGCAGTGCTCGCCCACTTCGCGCAGGATGGCGTCGCACACATTGTGGCTGCCGAGCGCTTCGGGCCGGGCCAGCCAGGGCCGGGCAGCCGCCAGTTCGTCCTCGTTGCGCAGGTGCGCATTCAGCGCATGGGCAAAGCCGCACAGGTTGCGCAACAGCTCGACGCGCAGGGCCGGGTCGGCGATGACCTGGCTCTCGCGCACGAACGAGCGGGTTTCGATGATCAGCTTGCCCCAGGCCTTGCGCCCTTCCCACCAACGGTCGTAGCAGGCGTTGTTGCGAAAACTCATGAAAATCGACAGCGACAGGCCGAGCAGGGTGAACGGGGTGGCGCTGACCGGGTAGAAAAACGCCGGGAAATGCCGCTCGACCAGCACGATCAGCGCGGCCAGCAAGGTGATCATCAGGCAGCGCAGGGCAATGCGCTTGACGATCGAGCCCTTGAGGGTGAACAGCACGCGCAGCACATCAGGAGTGGGGTGGACGATCATGGCAATCCAGAGACGGCGGCCTAGCCGCCGGTCATGTTCATGAAGCGCAGGATCTGCACGTCGCCACCGACTTCGAAGTGATGGCGGTAGGGTTTGAGGTGCAGCGAATCGCGAATGGCTTGTTCCAGGCGTTCGGCGTTGCCCGGGTGGGCGCGCAGCACCTGCTTGAGGTCCACCGAATGTTCGTTGCCCAGGCACAGCAGCAGGCGGCCCTCGACGGTGAGGCGCACGCGGTTGCAGGTGGCGCAGAAGTTGTGGCTGTGCGGCGAGATGAAACCGATGCGGGTGTTGCCGGCTTCGGCCAGGCGCCAATAGCGCGCCGGGCCTTGCGACGATTCGGTCGATTCGACCAGGGTGAAGTGCTCGGCCAGGCGCGCGCGCACCTCGTCGCTGGAGCAGAACGACTCGCCGCGCTCATGCTCGTCGATCACGCCCAGCGGCATCTCCTCGATGAAAGTGATGTCCAGCTCGCGGTCGATGGCAAAGCGCACCAGGTCGACCAGTTCGTGGTCGTTGCGGCCCTTGAGCACCACGCAGTTGAGCTTGGTGCGCTGGAAACCGGCGTGGCGCGCAGCGTCGATGCCGGCGATCACCTGGTGCAGGTCACCGGTACGGGTCAGCTGCCTGAAGCGCTCGGCATCCAGGCTGTCGAGGCTGATGTTCAGGCGGGTCACGCCAGCGTCGAACAGCGGCTGGGCCAGGCGCCCGAGTTGCGAGCCATTGCTGGTCAGGCACAACTCGCGCAAACCGGGCAGGGCGGCGATGCGCCCGCACAGGTCGACGATGCCCTGGCGCACCAGCGGTTCGCCACCGGTCAGGCGGATCTTGCGGGTGCCGAGGGCGACGAAGCGCTCGGCCACCGCGAACAGCTCTTCGAGGCTGAGGATTTGCTGGCGTGGCAGAAACTGCATGTCTTCGGCCATGCAGTACACACAGCGGAAGTCGCAGCGATCGGTGACCGACATCCGCAGGTAGTCGATTTTCCGGTTGAAGCCGTCGATCAGGGCCCGGCTGTTCTGTTCCACGTTCGCGCTCGAATGGGTTGGGACTGCACTCCAAGCTATAACCTGGGGGCAAGGCCGTCAAATTGCTTTGCCCGACCATTTGATCGACTGCTTCTATCATCACCCCCGGCGCATGATCGAAAGCGCTTATCACGCCGTAAGATCTTTCGATTGGACGGCTCTACCCCGCGCTCCATAGGCTGAAAAAAAGCATCGAAGCGTGAGGATTCAGCGCATGAGCCAGGACCGACATATCCGCGACTACAAGGGCGCCGCCGCCGGCTGGGGGGCGCTCAAGAGCGTGACCAAAAGCTGGCTGGGCAGTGACAATGCCTTCAAGAACCTGCGCGCCATGCTCAAGACCAACCAGAACGGCGGCTTCGACTGCCCCGGTTGTGCCTGGGGCGAGTCGCCGGAAAACGACATGGTCAAGTTCTGCGAAAACGGCGCCAAGGCGGTCAACTGGGAGGCCACCGGCCGCTCGGTGGACCCGGCGTTCTTCGCCAGGTACAGCGTCAGCGCGCTGGCCGCGCAGAGCGACTACTGGCTGGAATACCAAGGCCGGCTGACCCACCCGATGCGCTACGACGCGGCCACCGACCACTACGTTGAAACCAGCTGGGAAGAGGCGTTCGCCCTGGTCGCCCAACACTTGCGCGCGCTCGACTCGCCCGACCAGGCCGAGTTCTATACCTCGGGGCGGGCCAGCAACGAGGCGGCGTTCCTCTACCAGCTGTTCGTGCGTGCCTACGGCACCAACAACTTCCCCGACTGCTCGAACATGTGCCACGAAGCCAGTGGCGTGGGCATGGCGGAAACCCTTGGCGTGGGCAAGGGCACGGTGGTGTTCCACGACCTGGAACTGGCCGATGCGATCTTCGTCATCGGCCAGAACCCCGGTACCAACCACCCGCGCATGCTCGAACCGTTGCGTGAAGCGGTCAAGCGTGGGGCCCAGGTGGTCTGCTTCAACCCGCTGAAAGAGCGCGGCCTGGAGCGCTTCCAGCACCCGCAACACCCGTTCGAGATGCTCAGCAATGGCTCCGAACCGACCAATACCGCCTACTTCCGCCCGGCCCTGGGCGGCGACATGGCGGTGTTGCGCGGCATGGCCAAGTACTTGCTGCAATGGGAGCGCGAAGCCCAGGCCAACGGCGAACCGGCGGTGTTCGACCATGCCTTCATTGCCGAGCATACCAGTGGCATCGACGCCTACCTGGCCACCCTGGACGCTACGCCGTGGGCGCACATCGTCGAGCAATCGGGGCTGACCCAGGCCGAGATCGAGCTGGCTGCGCGCATGTATCGCAAGGCCGAGCGGGTGATCATGTGCTGGGCCATGGGCGTGACCCAGCACCGCCACTCGGTGGCGACGGTACAGGAAATCGTCAACCTGCAACTGCTGCGCGGCAACGTTGGCAAACCCGGTGCCGGCCTGTCGCCGGTGCGTGGCCACAGCAACGTGCAGGGCGACCGCACCATGGGCATCGATGAAAAACCCAGGCCGGCGCTGCTCGACGCTCTGGAAAAGCGCTTCCGCTTCCGCGTGCCGCGCGCCCATGGGCACAACGCGGTGTTGGCGATCAAGGCCATGGAAGAAGGACGGGCCAAGGTGTTCATCGGCCTGGGCGGCAACTTTGCCCAGGCCACGCCGGACACGCCGCGCACCCATGCGGCGCTGCGCAATTGCGCGCTGACCGTACAGATTTCCACCAAGCTCAACCGCTCGCACCTGGTCACTGGCCGCGACGCGCTGATCCTGCCCTGCCTGGGGCGTACCGAAATCGACCTGCAGGCCAGCGGGCCGCAAGGCGTGACCGTGGAGGACACGTTCAGCATGGTGCACCTTTCCCACGGCCAACTGCGCCCGCGTTCGCCACACCTGCGTTCGGAGCCGTGGATCATCGCCGGCATGGCCCAGGCGACCCTGGGCAAGCGGCCGATCGACTGGGAATACGCGGTTGCCGATTACGGTCGTATCCGCAGCATGATCGCCGATGTGATCCCCGGCTTCAGCGATTTCAACCAGCGTCTGCAGCACCCGGGTGGCTTCCACCTGGGCAACCATGCCGCCGAGCGCAAATGGCGCACGGCCACCGGCAAGGCGCGCTTCAGCCCGCAGTCGTTGCCGGAGCAACTGGTGAATGCCAAGGTGCTGGCGCGCGGTGACAAGCCCGACCTGATCCTGCAGACCCTGCGTTCGCACGACCAGTACAACACCACCCTGTATGGCCTGGACGACCGTTATCGCGGGGTGTTCGGCCTGCGTGAAGTGGTATTCGTCAACGAGGTCGACATCCGCCGGATGGGCTTCGAGCCGGGCGAGCATGTGGACCTGGTGTCGCTGTGGGAGGATGGCGTGGAGCGGCGCGTGTCGGGCTTCCGCCTGGTGGCTTACGACGTGCCGCAAGGGCAGGCGGCGGCCTATTACCCGGAAACCAATCCGCTGGTGCCGCTGGACAGCTATGGCGAGGGCACTTATACGCCAACCTCGAAGTTCGTCGCGATCAAGGTCGAGAAGGCCCAGGCCGGGAACCGGATCGCAGCGCTCAACACTGCAAGCTGATTGGCTCGTTTGCACGCGCCTGCAGGACGGTGCGATCCCTGTAGGAGCGGCCTTGCGTCGCGAAAGGGCTGCACAGCAGCCCCATCCAGTTAGCGAGATACCGGGTACGCCGTGGTGTACTTCATCTGTTCCATGGCAAAACTGGAGGTGATGTTGGAAAGCCCCTCGGTGCGGGTGATGAGCTTTTTATAGAAGCGGTCGTACGCTGCAATATCGCCCACCACCACCCGCAGCATGTAGTCCCAGTCCCCCGACATGCGATAGCACTCCATCACTTCCTCGAACCCGGTCACGGTTGCGGCAAACTGCTCCAGCCAGGCGCTGTCGTGGCGCTGGGTCTTGAGCTGGACGAACACCGTCAGCCCGAGCCCCAGCCGTTGCGGGTCGAGCAAGGCCACGCGGCCAACAATGTAGCCTTCTTCTTCCAGGCGCTTGACCCGCTTCCAGCAGGGGGTGGTGGACAGATTGACGGCCTCGGCCAGGTCCTTGAGCGAGATTGCGGCGTCGTGCTGAAGCAGGGTGAGAATGTGCTGGTCGAAGCTGTCCATGTCGCGTGCGGGCCGTGCAGGGAAATTTTTCACAGATTACCCCAAGGCCAGACGATTTGGGTTGTGCGATAGTGGCAACTTTCACTCTGCCAATGGGCCTGACCATGTCCGACAAGCCGCGTAACTTCGCCACCCGTACCATTCATGCCGGCGAGCAGTTCAGCGTCGCTGACAATGCCATTTTCCCGGCGATCGTCACCGCCAGCTCGTTCACCAAACGCAGCCTGGATGACAAGCCAGAATATTCCTACAGCCGGGTGGGCAACCCCACCCGGCATGCCTACGAAACCTGTGTCGCCGCCCTTGAAGAAGGTGTAGGCGCGGTGGCCTGTGCCTCGGGTGTTAACGCCACTGCCACGGTGCTGGAGTTGCTGCCCAAGGATGCCCATGTGGTGGTGATGAACGGCGTGTATGGCGGCACCTTCCGTATCCTCGAAGACTACCGTAGCCGCAGCTCGGGCCTGACCACCACCTACGTCGACCTCAACGACCTCGAGGCCGTGGCCGCTGCCATCCGGCCGGAAACCCAGCTGATCTGGATCGAATCGCCGACCAACCCGTTGCTGCACCTGGTCGACATCAAGGCCGTGTGCGACCTGGCCAAGGCGCGGGGCATCCTCACCTGCATCGACAACACCTTCTGTTCGCCATGGAACCAACGCCCAATCACCCTGGGCGTGGACCTGGTCATGCACTCGGCCAGCAAGTACATCGGCGGCCATTCCGACCTGACCGGTGGCGTGGTGGTAGCCGCCAATGATGCACTGCTGGCGCGCCTGCGCCGTATCAGCATGGCCATTGGCGGCGTGCAGGGGCCGTTCGACTGCTACCTGGCCCTGCGTGGGCTGAAGACGCTGGATGTGCGCATGGAACGCCAGTGCGCCAATGCCCTGCAGGTGGCGCGCTTCCTTGAAGGCCACGCGCAGGTCGAACAGGTGTATTACCCAGGGCTGGAAAGCCACCCGCAGCATGAGCTGTGCAAGCGGCAGATGCGCAGTGGCGGGGCAGTGGTGGCGATGAAGGTCAAGGGCGACCGGGCTGCGCTCAACCGCCTGGTGGAGGCGCTGCAGATCTTCGTGTTGGCCGACTCGCTGGGCGGGGTGGAAAGCATGATCAACCACTCCTGGAGCATGTCGCACTGCTCGCTGAGCCCGGAGCAGAAGAGCGTGATGGGCATCAGCGAGAACCTGCTGCGGTTGTCGGTGGGCATCGAGGATTACCGCGACCTGGTCGAGGACCTGGATGGTGCGTTGAACGCGCTGGTTGCTGGCGTGTGATGAACAGAGTGTAGGAGCGGCCTTGTGTCGCGATGGGCTGCGCAGCAGCCCCAAAACTTATGCCTTCGCGGTAAATTTGGGGCTGCTACGCAGCCCATCGCGACACAAGGCCGCTCCTACACGGGCCCGTGGAGGCCGGTCAGGATTTGGGCGGATGAATGATCCGTTCGATCTTGTCCTTGATCAGCAGCCGCTCCTTGCGCAAGCGGTTGACGGCCTCGTCGTTGGTACCGTTGCCTTCGGCGGCCAACACCTCCTTGTCCTTGGCGTTGTATTCCTTGTGCAGCGAATGCAGCGTCTGGTCCTTGTCCATGAGCGCCTGGAATGCATCGGCGGTAACGTGCAGGTCAGCGAGCAGATCATGCGGAACTGGCATTTCTTCACCTCTGTCGGGGTTGGCGAATGGTCCTGACCTTTGAGGATAGTCGGCTTTGCGCAGGTAGGGGACTGGGGTAGGCTGTCGCATCTCCCCGTGACCCGGAACCTGCGCCATGCCTCACCTCAACCTGGAATACAGCGACAACCTGCGCGAGCTCAATGTCGATGTGCTGTTGCTGCGCCTGAACCACGCCCTGGTCGGCAGTGGCCAGTTCGCCGATGAGGCGGACATCAAGAGCCGTGCCGAAGCCTTCCGGCACTTCCGGGTAGGTACCTCGCCGGGCGAGCGGGCCTTTGTCCATGTACGCCTGGCCATCCTCAGCGGGCGTTCGCCGGAAGTGAAGGCGCTGTTGTCCAGCAGCCTGCTCGAGGTACTGCGCGAAGCCCTCCCCGGGCGGCCAGGGGTGGATATCCAGCTGTGCGTGGAAGTGCTGGACATCGATCGGGAACCTTACGCCAAGCTGCGCCTGCCAGGCTGAACCGCGCTTTCATGAACTTCTTTTAATGTTCAAGGCGCCGGCTAACGGATTTGTTGGCGTCTTTTTCACAAAAAATTGATGGTGCGCTTTCTAGAGTTCGGCCAAGTTTCCGCGGTGCCGCCCAGGCCCTCGGGCTGGTCCTTACCCTTGAATGCGAACACTGATGCCGAACTTCAAATCCCTGCGGACTGAATGGGTCACGCTGCTGGCCAGCCTTTACCTGCTGATCGGCTTCAATGTCTTCCTCTGGCAACATCTTGAACAGGTCGTCCCCCCCGGTCTGCCGGGCCTATGGCTGATCCTGGCGTTTGCCGTGATGATGCTGTTCGCATTCAACCTGATTCTGACCCTGTTGGCCTTCCGCTTCATATTGAAGCCGGTACTCATTGTGTTGTTCCTGAGTGGCGCCGGTGTTGCCTACTTCATGAACCAGTATGGCGTACTTATTGATGCGGGCATGTTCCGCAATATTGCCGAAACCAATGTGGCGGAAGTGCGTGACTTGCTCTCGCTGAAATTCGCCTTGTATATCCTCGGCCTGGGGGTACTGCCGTCGATCCTGGTATGGAAAGCGCCGATCGCCTACCGCGCCTGGCACCGCGAGCTGTTCGGCAAGCTGGTGGTCGGCGGTGCCTGTGTCGTGGCCCTGGGGTCGGTGGCGCTGGTCAACTACCAGGGCCTGGCGTCGCTGTTCCGCAATCACCACGAACTGCGCCTGATGCTGACCCCCAGCAACATCGTCGGGGCGTCCTTCGGTTATGTCAGCGAGCGCGTCGGTAGTGCTGCGCAGCCATTCCAGCACTACGGCGAAGATGCCAGGCGCGATGCCGCCTGGCAAAAACATGAGCGCAAGTCGCTGACGGTGCTGGTAGTGGGCGAAAGTGCGCGGGCCGACCATTTCGGGGTGCTGGGCTATGACCGCGACACCACGCCGAACCTTGCCCGCGAGCAGGGCCTGCTGGCGTTCTCCGATGTGCACTCCTGCGGCACGGAAACCGCCGTTTCGGTGCCGTGCATGTTCTCCGGCATGCCGCGCAAGGACTACGATGCCCGCGTGGCGAAGAACCGCGAAGGCTTGCTGGACATCCTCCAGCGTGCCGGCCTGGCCGTGCAATGGCGCGACAACCAGTCGGGCTGCAAGGGCACCTGCGATCGCGTGCAATTCATCGACGTCAGCAACCTCAAGGACGCGCAACTGTGCGCGGACGGTGAGTGCCATGACCAGATCCTGCTGCAGGGCCTGGGCGAGCTGATCGACAACCTCGACAAGGACACCGTGCTGGTGCTGCACCAGATGGGCAGCCATGGCCCGGAATACTTCAAACGCTACCCGGCTGCCGACCAGCGCTTTGCCCCGGTGTGCCAGAGCAATGCCCTGGACCAGTGCAGCCAGCAGGAAATCGTCAACGGCTACGACAACACCCTGGCCTATACCGACAAGGTGCTGGCCGCGCTGATCGACACCCTGCGCAGCAAGCAGGACAAGGTCGACACGGCGATGATCTACCTGTCCGACCATGGCGAGTCGCTGGGTGAATACAACCTGTTCCTGCACGGCACGCCCTACGCCATCGCCCCCGAGCAGCAGAAGCACGTGCCATTGCTGACCTGGTTCTCCGACAGCTACAAGGACGACTTCGGCATCGATACCGACTGCCTGGCCAAGCTCAGCGACGCCCCGCTGTCGCAGGACAACCTGTTCCACTCGATGCTCGGCCTGTTGCAGGTGCACACCGAGGTCTACCAGCAGTCGCTGGACCTGTTCGCCAGCTGCCGGCCGTGGTTGGCGGCGAAGCAGTGATCGGGGAGGTGGCTGCGGCCCTGTGGGAGCGGGCGTGCCCGCGAACACGGGCGAAGCCCGTGCCAGCCACCGTGATGCCTGCTTCGCGGGCTTGCCCGCTCCCACAGTGATCGCGCGATCTTCTGAGTATGCACAACAGCACCACTGATCGATATCAAGGATGGCCCGGGTTTCACCAGCAGTGCCCGCGCCGTATATACTGCGCGCCAATGTTAGTGGGAGAGCCTCGTGGCCATCGAAATACACTGGATCCGTGACGACCAGAGCCTGGCCGAACACTGCCGGAACTGGCACGAACTGCCCTTCGTCGCCGTCGATACCGAATTCATGCGGGTCGACACCTTCTACCCCAAGGCCGGGCTGATCCAGATCGGCGACGGCCAGCGTGCGTTCCTGATCGACCCGCTGCTGATCGGTAACTGGCAACCCTTGGCCGAGCTGCTCGAGGACAGCAGCGTGGTCAAGGTGCTGCATGCCTGCAGCGAAGACCTCGAAGTGCTGCTGCGCCTGACCGGCAAGCTGCCACAACCGCTGTTCGACACCCAGTTGGCAGCCGGCTACCTGAACTTGGGCTTCTCCATGGGCTATTCGCGCCTGGTGCAGGAAGTGCTGGGCATCGATCTGCCCAAGGGTGAAACCCGCTCCGACTGGCTGCAGCGCCCGCTCTCCGACACCCAGGTCAGCTATGCCGCCGAGGATGCCGTGCACCTGGCCGAGCTGTTCAGCGTGTTGCGCCCGCGCCTGTCCGACGACAAGTACGCCTGGGTGCTGGAAGACGGCGCCGAGCTGGTCGCCCAGCTGCGCCGCGAAGTCGAGCCCGAAAGCCTGTACCGCGACGTCAAGCTGGCCTGGAAGCTGGCGCCCCAGCAACTGGCGGTGCTGCGCGAACTGTGCGCCTGGCGTGAGCGCGAGGCGCGCAACCGCGATGTGCCGCGCAACCGCATCCTCAAGGAGCACTCGCTGTGGCCGATGGCCAAGAGCCAGCCGAACAACCTGTCGGCGCTGGCCAAGATCGACGAGATGCACCCGCGCACCATTCGCCAGGACGGTGAGTTCCTCATCCAGCTGATCAAGCGTGCCGCCAGCCTGCCACCCGAGCAGTGGCCGCCGGCCTTGCCCGAGCCGCTGCCGATCGAGGCTGCCGGCATCCTCAAGCAGTTGCGTGCCATCGGCCAGGCCGAAGGCGAGCGGCTGGGCATCGCCCCCGAGCTGATGCTGCGCAAGAAAGCCCTGGAAGCGCTGCTCAAGAGCGGCTACCCCAATGGCCCTTATCAACTGCCCGATTCGCTGCGCGGCTGGCGCCGTGAGCGCATGGGCCAGGCCCTGCTGGACAGCCTGGCAGGCGCCGGAGAGACCCGATGAAACGCATTTGCTCGATCTACAAGAGCCCACGCAAGAACGAAATGTACCTGTACGTGCTCAAGGCCGATGGCCTGCAGCGCGTGCCCGAAGGCCTGCTGCCATTCTTCGGCACCCCCATGCACGCCTTCGACCTGGTGCTGACCCCCGAGCGCAAGCTGGCCCGCGAAGACATCGCCAAGGTACTGGAAAACCTCGACAACCAGGGCTACCACCTGCAAATGCCGCCCCCCGAAGACGACTACATCGAGCACCTGCCCGAAGAGTTGCTGCGCCGTAACGACCCGGCCTGATCATGCGTGTACTGATTGCTGAGCATGATCATGCTCGTTACGCCGAGATCCTGCGTGCCGCCGCGCCTGAGCTGGAAGTGCTGACCAGCGGCGACTCCGCCGAACTGGCCCGCCAGGCACCGCAGTGCCCGGTGTGGCTGGGCCAGCCCGACCTGCTGGCCAGCCTGTTGCGCCAGGGCCACAAGCCGGCCTGGATGCAATCCACCTGGGCCGGCATCACTCCGCTGCTGGCCGAGGGCCTGCCGCGCGACTATCGCCTGACCCGCGCCGTGGGCATCTTTGGCCAGGTCATGGCCGAGTACATGCTCACCTACATGCTTGGCCACGAGCGCGAGGTGCTGTCGCGCCTGGTCAGCCAGGTCGAACGGCGTTGGGACGACCGCCCGGGGCGGACCCTGGAAGGGCGCAAGGTGCTGATCGTCGGCACCGGCGACATTGGCCAGCGGGTGGCCGAGTTCCTGCAGCCGTTTGGCGTGATCCTGTACGGTGTCGCCAGCAGCGCGCGGGAACAGGCGCCGTTTGTCGAAGTGGCCGCGTTGGCCGACCTGCCGCGCCTGGTTGGCCAGGTCGACTATGTGCTCAACCTGCTGCCGGACACCCCGGCCACCCACGACCTGTATGACGCGGCGCTGTTCAAGTGCTTCCAGCCCAGCGCGCTGTTCATCAATGCCGGGCGTGGGGCGGCGGTGGTCGACGCCGACCTGGTCGCGGCGTTAAAGGACGGCCACCTGGCCGGGGCGGTGATCGATGTCTGCCGCCAGGAGCCACTGCCCAGGCAGCACCCGTTCTGGACCGCCTGGGGCCTGTTGCTGACCGGGCACAGCTCGGCACCCACCTCGCCGACGGCGATGGTGCGGTTGTTTGTCGATAATCTGCAGGCGTATGTGGCGGGGCAAGGGTTGCGGGGCGAAGTGGACTTTGCACGTGGCTACTGATTGGTAATACCTGTACGTCCTCTTCGCGGGCAAGCCCGCGAAGAGGCCGGTATCGCAAAAAGCAGGCCTTACAGGCTGAAATCACCCTCGGCCGCCAGCTCGCTCAGCGGCTTGCGCGGGCTTGGCACTTCGCGCGCCTGCAGGGCCTCGTCCAGGCTGGCCTTGTCGCCCAGCTTGCCGATCGCCACCATAGCGTGCAGCACATAGCCTTCCGGCACTTTCAGCTCTTGGCGAGCCAGGGCTTGGTCGAAGCCGGCCATGCCATGGGTGTGCCAGCCGCTGATGCTGGCTTGCAGGGCCAGGTGACCCCAGGCCGAACCGGTGTCGAAGGTATGCCACAGCGCTGGTTTTTCTTCCGTGGCACCGGGGGCGGCGAAGGTGGTCTTGGACATGATCAGCACCAGCGCCGAGGCGCGCTGCGCCCAATTGCGGTTGGCCGGCACCAGCAGGCTCAGGTAGCGCTCCCAGTGCGGGGTGTCACGGCGGGCATAGAGGAAGCGCCAGGGCTGCGAGTTGTTCGCCGACGGCGCCCAACGTGCGGCTTCGAGGAAGCTCAGCAGGGTCTCTTCGCTGATTGGCTCGGCGGTGAAAGCGCGTGGCGACCAGCGGTTGATGAATTGTTCGTTGATGGCGTAATCGGCAACGCGAGGGTTGGCGCTCATGGCGGTTCCTGCAAACGGACGGGAAACCCGCACGCTACTGCCTTGCGTCGCCACTGACAAGCGGTCTGGCTTTGCCGCGGGCCAGGCTCTAGACTGGCGCCGCCGCGCGCCGCGGCGCCAAGATGAATGCAGGATATCCGTGTCATGATCGCTGAAAACGCACCGTTCTGGCGGCGCAAGACCCTTGAGCAACTCAGCCCGCAGGAATGGGAGTCGCTGTGTGACGGCTGCGGCCTGTGCTGCCTGCAGAAGCTCGAGGACGAGGACGACAACAGCGTCTATTACACCCGCATCGCCTGCAAGCTGCTGGACCTGAACAGCTGCCAGTGCAGCGATTACCCCAACCGTTTCGCCCAGGTGCCAGATTGCATTCAGCTCACCCCGGGCAAGGCCGACCAGTTCAAGTGGCTGCCGAGCACCTGCGGCTACCGCCTGGTCAGCGAAGGCAAGGACCTGCCGGCCTGGCATCACCTGGTTTGTGGTGACCGCCAGCAGGTGCATGAACAGCGCATTTCCCAGGCTGGGCGTATGCTCAGCGAGCACGAGGTGCACGAAGACGACTGGGAAGACCACCTGATTTTCCGCGCCAGCTGACCGGCGCTGCCCGCTGTGCGGGATACAAGGAGTTTCGCTATGCGTTGCCAGCTGTTGTTGCTGTTGGGCCTTGTCGCCTGCTCGCCAGCCTGGGCGAAGAAGGTCGACCTGGACTACCAGGTGCGCCTGCTGCCGGCCACCGGCCAGGCGGAAGTCCGCCTTACCTTGGCCGACGGCAGTGCCGTGCGCAGCCTCGATTTCGACCTGGGCAAGGCCGGGGCCTACAGCGGTTTCCAGGCTGACGGCAAGTGGCAGGCGCAGGGCCAGCGTGGCGTGTGGCAGCCGGCTGCCGGCAAGACCAGCCTCAGCTACCGTGTGCAGCTGGAGCAGAAGCGCGGCGGTGCCTATTCGTCGCGCATCAACCCGCATTGGGCGCTGTTCCTCGGCGACCAGTTGGTACCGCCGGCGCACCTCGACCAGCAGGATGGCACCGAACTGGTGGCGCGCCTGGCGTTCGACCTGCCCGAGGGCTGGAACAGCGTCGAAACCGCCTGGCCACGCATCGGCAAGGACAAGTTCCGCATCGACAACGTATCGCGCCTGTTCGACCGCCCGACCGGCTGGATGCTTGCCGGCGACCTGGGCAGCCGCCGCGCGCGCCTGGGCGATACCGAGGTGACGGTGGCCGCGCCGGTGGGGCAGGGCATGCGGCGCATGGACAGCCTGACCTTGCTCACCTTCGTCTGGCCGCAATTGCAGGCGCTGTTCCCGCGTAACCCGCCAAAACTGCTGCTGGTCGGCGCCCGTGATGGCATGTGGCGCGGCGCCGCGGCGGCACACGGGTCGTTGTACCTGCACAGCGGCCGGCCGATGGTGAGCGAGAACGGCAGCAGCCCTCTACTGCGCGAAGTGGTGCAACTGTTTGCGCAGATCCATGGGCGCGACGGCAGCGACTGGCTGGTGGAAAGCCTGACCGACTACTACGCCAGCGAGCTGCTGCGCCGTTCGGGCGGGATAAGCGATGACCGCTACCAGGCCTGGCAGGCGCGTCTGAGCAAGCAGGGCGCCAAGGTCACCCGGCTCAAAGGCGAGCATGCCAGCCCGGCGCAGGTGGCGCGCGGGGTAATGCTGTTGCAGGCGCTGGACACGGAAATTCGCATCCACACCCAGGCCAGGCGCTCGCTCGACGATGTGGTGCGCGGGCTGATGCGCCTGCCCGGTGTCAGCACCGAAGACTTCGTGCAGATCAGCGAGAACGTGCTGGGGCGGCAGTCGGAGGTGTTGCAGAGCAAGGCGTTGCGCTAGGCCTCTGCATTGCCTGTGCCGGCCCTTTCGCGGGCGCGCCCGCGAAAGGGCCGGCACAGGCAATGCAGGATCAACTGCCAGCCAACGGGTCCTTCCCGGTCACCGTCACCCCGCGCGTCGCCGCCTCGGCACTGGCCTTCAAGGCCTGCAGTTCGGAGGCACTGCGCTCGATGTCCGAGCGCAAGCGGTGATATTCCTGCCGGTGGCGCTGCCACCAGGCCTTGGTCGCGCAGTGCCCGGTGAAGCCGCGGGCCAGCGCCAGGCCGCCCACGGCAACCTGCAACAGGCCGACCAGGCCGCCGTGGCGCAGCCCCTTGCTGACCATCAAGGCGCCGCCCGCCAGCGAACTGGCGCGCTCAAGCCCATGAACGTTGTTGTCCTGCGATGTTGCAGCCGAATGGATATCCAGCATGGCGAGGCCTCCGTGTGACGTGTAAGCAGCTGACCTGCCGGCTGCCGCCATCGTTCAGTCGGCTATTTGAACTTGGGCCCCGAACGGGTATTCAGGCCCTTGGCCATGCGGTCATACAGCACCACGTTCACTGTCGCCGCCAGGTTCATGCAACCTTCGGTCGGAATGTAGATGGTCTCTTCACACCAGCCCCGCACATCCTCGCTCAACGAGCCATCCTCGGGCCCGAAGATGTAGATGGCCCGGTCCGGGTGGGTGTATTCCGGCAATGGCCGCGCACCTTCCACCAGCTCCACCGCCACCGGCGTGCAGCCCAGCGGGATGATGCGTTGCAGGTCGTCGATGCCGATCAGCGGGATGTCGTAGTGCACGCGCTTGGTATCGGTGACGAAGTCACGGGCGCGTTCGTAGCGTTTGCCGGTATAGAACACCGAGTTGACACCGTAGCAACCCGCGGCGCGCATGACCGAGCCGACGTTTTCCGCCGACTTGGGGTTGAACAGGCCGATGCAGCTGTATCGTTTGTTTGCCACGTACCGGGGCCCTTCGCAAAAAAGCGCGATTATACGGGCTGCCCGGTAGCAGCGGGGGGCCAATCGATGGTCAGTCCTTCTTCAGCATGCCTGCCAGCCCGGCGAACGGGTTGTGGGTGGCCTTGGCGATGCTCGGCGTGCTGGTGGAGCCTTCGCTGAAGTACTGCTGGTCGGTGTAGCGCGAATGCTCGTTGTCGTGGCAATACAGGCACAGCAGCTCCCAGTTGGAGCCGTCCTGCGGGTTGTTGTCGTGGTTGTGGTCGCGGTGGTGCACGGTCAGCTCGCTCAGGCGCTTGCCGGAGAACTCGCGGGCGCAGCGGCCGCACACGTGCGGGTACATTTTTAGGGCCTTGTCGCGGTAGCCCATTTCCTTGTCGCGCTTGGCATCGGCCAGAATGCGGTCCAGGCGCGCAGTAGCGGCGGCGGAAGAGGTGGAGCTCATGGTGTTTCCTTCGTTCTGGTCAGGCGAATGACGGTTATGCCCCTGAGTCTAGCGCGCTTGCACGGCTGGCGGACAGGCGAAAACCGGAATATCGGCGTAGCCTGTAGGAAGGTTCCCGACAGGAGGTTGCTGATGTTTCGCGCGATCCTCGCCGTGCTGGTGCTGGCTGGCCTGCCCATGGCCGAAGCTGCCAGCACACCGCCCCGGTTGACCACGCCAGTGCCCGGTGCACCGGGTACACCAACGCCCACGCCCTACCCGCAGATCACCCCGAGTACACCGCCCAAGGCCTACGACAGCCAGCCCGGGGCACCGTTGTTGCCGCCCATGCCGGTGCCTGGGCCGCCGAAAGACCAGCCTTTGCCGGGGTTGCGGCAGGAGCCGCAGAAGCCGGTGGTACCGGATGATTGACTTGGGGGGGCGAGCCTGGGGCGCAGCTCAGGATTGCGATCGGTTGTAGGAGCGGCCTTGTGTCGCGAAGGGGCGCAAAGCGCCCCCAGCCAGCTCAAGCTACACCCAGCTGGCCAAACACGAACGCATATTCCAGGGCTACGTCCTTCAGCCCCTGGTAGCGCCCGCTCATCCCGCCGTGCCCGGCGCCCATCTCGGTCTTGAGCAGCAGCAGGTTGCTGTCGGTCTTGCGCGTGCGTAGCCGCGCCACCCACTTGGCCGCTTCCCAGTACTGCACGCGGCTGTCGTTGTAACCAGCCACCACCAGCATCGCCGGGTAGGCCTGCGCCTTCACGTTTTCATACGGCGCGTAGGCCTTGATCCGCTCGTACACCTCTGGTTCTTCAGGGTTGCCCCATTCGTCGTACTCGGTCACGGTCAACGGCAGCTCAGGGTCGAGCATGGTGTTGAGCACGTCGACGAACGGCACTTCGGCAACCGCGCAACGGAACAGCTCGGGGCGCAGGTTGAGCACCGCGCCCATCAGCAGGCCACCGGCACTGCCGCCGCTGATGGCCAGGCGATCGGCGGCGGTCACGCCCACGGCGATCAGGTGCTCGGCACAGGCGATGAAGTCGCCGAAGCTGTTGTGCTTGTGCTCCTGCTTGCCGGCGCGGTACCAGGCTTCGCCCAGCTCGCCACCGCCGCGCACGTGGGCAATGGCAAAGGCCACGCCGCGCTCCAGCAGGCTCAGGCGCGCATGCGAGAACCACGGGTCGAGGCTTTCGCCATAGGCGCCGTAGCCGTACAGGTACAGCGGCACGGTCTGGCCCAGGTCCTGACGGCGGCGGACCAGGCTGATCGGCACCTGGGTACCGTCCGCTGCCGTGGCCCACAGGCGCTCGCTGACATAGTCATCGGCGTCGAACGGCCCCAGTACCGGGGTTTGCTTGAGCACCACCTGGGCGCCAGTGGCCAGTTCCAGCTGGCGCACCTGGGCCGGGCGGTTGAGCGCTTCGTAGCGCAGGCGCAGGCGCGGGCTGGCGAACTCCAGGCTGTCCTGCACGTACAAGCTGTGGGCCGCGTCGGGTAGCTCGACACGGTAGGCCGGCAGGCCCTGGGGGCGTACCTCGATGATCGGCAGGCCGCCTTCGCGCAGGCTCAGGGTCAGTGCCGTGGCATTCAGGCTGAGGCCTTCGAGCATGATCGCCTCACGGTGCGGCACCAGCACCTGCCATTGCGCGCGGCTTGGCACCGGTGTGGCCGGTGCGTGGTACAGGGCGAAGTTGATGCCGTCCTGGTTGGTGCGGATGAACCAGCGCCACTGGCCGTCGAGCTGGCCGTGGTCGGGGAAGTACTCGTGGCCCTCGACCCGTGGCGCCAGGCAGGTAAAGGGCGCCAGCGGCGTTTCGGCATCCAGTACCCAGGCTTCGCTGGTGGTCTTGCTGTTGAGCAGCAGCACCAGCTGGCGCTCGGAGCTGGTGCGGTAGCAGTGCAGGAAGAAGCGCCCGTCGGGCTCTTCGAACACGGTCTGCGCGCCAGCGCTGCCCAAGGTGTGGCGGCGCAGGCGCCAGGGCCGGTGGGTGTCGTCCAGTTCGGCGAAGAACAACGTCTGGCTGTCGTTGGCCCAGGTCAGGCTGCCGTCGCAGTCGTCGAAGGGCAGGGTGGTGACGTTGCCACTGGCCAGGTCCTTGACGTACAGGGTGAAGATTTCGTCGCCGCTGGTGTCGAGGCTGTAGGCCAGCAGGCGATGGTCAGGGCTGACGTTGAACGCGCCCAGCGACAGGAAGCCGCCATTGGCCAGGGCGTTGGGGTCGAGCAGCAATTGCTCCTGGCTTGCATCGACGGTGTTGGAGTCGTCGGCCGGGCGCGGGCAGCGGTAGTGACGCGGGTACTCGTCGCCGGCGGTGGTGCGGGTGTAGTAGAGGTAGGGGCCCCAGGGCGTCGGCAGCGACAGGTCGGTTTCCAGGATACGGCCCTTGATCTCTTCGAACAATTGCTCGCGCAGCGCGGCCTGGTCGGCCAGGCAGGCTTCCTGGTAGGCGTTTTCGGCTTGCAGGTAAGCCAGCACCTCGGGGCTGTCGCGCCGTTGCAGCCAGGCATAGGGGTCGGTGGCGTTGTCGGCATGGGCGATGGGTGGCTGAGGCTTGTTCGGCATCGGGGAACTCTTGGCTGGGGACAGGGAGACGCTGTCTGCGCCTGGAAAAGTGTTTATCATAGGCATCTCTTTGCCTGGCTTGCACGATCACCATGACCGAGAACGACTACACCCTGGCCTGGGGCCTATACGCGGTTGCCGCCCTGGGCTGCCTGCTGGTGGGCTTCAAACTCACCGGCTGGATGTGGCGCTGGCTGCGCGAACCGTTGCGGGTGGTGCTGGCGGTGCTGCTGCTGACCCCGACCATCGTCGACCCGGCCAAGGACAGCTTTGCCCCGGCCATTGCCATTACCGCACTGGACATCGCCTTCAAGGTCGGCAACAACGCCTGGCGCGCGGTGTCGGACTTTGCCATGTACGGCATGTTCGCCTTCAGCCTGTACTTCCTCTTCGTGGCGCTGCGCTGGCCGCTGGAAAAACGCGCCCGCGAACGCCGCGCCCAGGCCGAGACCGCGGCCCAGCGCCAGGCTGCCGAAGACGACGCGCTCGCTGCCCAGGCGCCGTTGGCCGCCGAGCGCCGCGACCGCTACCTTGACGACCCACGCCCTGCCGCCTTGCGTGGCGGTGGCCGGGTCGAGCCCCGTCTGTAAGCGGAGACACGCCGATGTGCGAACTGCTGGGCATGAGTGCCAACGTTCCCACCGATATCGTTTTCAGCTTTACCGGCCTGATGCAGCGCGGTGGCCGCACCGGCCCGCACCGCGACGGCTGGGGCATCGGCTTCTACGAAGGGCGTGGCCTGCGCCTGTTCCAGGACCCGGCCGCCAGCAGCGAGTCGGAAGTGGCCAACCTGGTGCAGCGCTACCCGATCAAGAGCGAAGTGGTCATCGGCCACATCCGCCAGGCTAACGTCGGCAAGGTGTGCCTGGCCAACACCCACCCCTTCGTGCGGGAAATGTGGGGCCGCAACTGGTGCTTCGCGCACAATGGCCAGCTGGGCGACTTCAAGGGCCAGGCCGGTTTCTACCGGCCGGTGGGCGACACCGACAGCGAAGCGGCCTTCTGCGACCTGCTCAACCGCATTCGTAGCAGCTTTCCCGAGCCGGTTGCGGTTGAACAGCTGCTGCCGGTGCTGGTCGAAGCCTGTGCCGGCTACCGGTCTCTGGGCGTGTTCAACTGCATGCTCAGCGACGGCGACTGGCTGTTCTGCTTCTGCTCGACCAAGCTGGTGCACATCACGCGGCGTGCACCCTTTGGTGCGGCGCGGTTGAAGGATGTCGACCTGATCGTTGATTTTCACACCGAAACCACCCCCAACGACGTGGTCACGGTCATCGCTACCGAGGCCCTGACCGAGAACGAGACCTGGCAGCGCTACGCGCCGGGACAATGGGCCCTGTGGCGGCACGGCGAATGCGTGGCGCACGGCCAGAGCTAAGGACGCTGCATGTTCAGAAGTTACCTGCGGTTGCTGCTGTTCACCTTCGGCCTGCTGGCCGGCATCCAGGTCCCGGGGCTGGTTAAGGATTACAGCCAGCGGGTCGAGGCGCACCTGTTCGAATCGCGCGAGGCACTGGATGGTTTCCGGCAGACGGCCGAGCGCTTCTTCAACGGTGACTTGCAGGCGCTGCTGCGGCACTACCGCAGCAGCGACGACCCGGTATTCCTCAGTGATGCCAACAGCATCGAAAGCCTGATGATTCGTAACGATCTGCTGGAAAGCGAATGGCAGGCGTTGCAAGGCTCATGGGCCGAACGTACCTGGCACGTGCTGGTGCAGGCCGACCCGCAAATGCGGGAAGAGACCCTGAACAGCTACAGCTATCAGATATTGCTGGTACCCGAGGCGGTTGGCTGGGGGCTGGGTGCAGGGTTCGTCCTGGCTTTCGTGGTGGAAAGCCTGCTGTTGGGGATTGGCTGGCTGATCCTGGGTGGGCGGCGCAGGGCGGTGAAAGAGAGCTGGCGCTGATTCACCTGCACTCATCCGTGGCCTGACGCGGTCCCTGTAGGAGCGGCCTTGTGTCGCGAAAGGGCCGCAAAGCGGCCCCAGGGTTCAGCAGCGATGCAGCAATTGCCGAGGCTGCTCTGCAGCCCTTTCGCGACACAAGGCCGCTCCTACAGGGACCGCGTCAGCCGGCCGCGAGAAAGCCAAACGCTCAGACCAATACAATCCGCTGCCCGCCCACATCCCGCGCATACCCTTGCAGCACTTGCCGGCACACCCCGACCACCTCATCCACCAACGCCACCCCGGTCTGCCAGGCCACTACCAGCTCAAGGCTTGGCGGCGGTTGCAGCCCTTGCAGCAACACCAGCTCACCGCGGCTCAACTCGGCATCCACCAGCGCCGGCGGCAACGCGCCAATGCCAAAGCCGTCGCGCAGCAACCGGGTAATCGCCGCCACCGAATTCACGCAGTTCAAGCGCGGCGTTTCGGCACCCGCGCCTTGTAGCAGGCTCAGCACCTCCTGGTGCGGCCGTGAGTTCTTCGAGAAGGTGATGATGCGCTCACGCCCAAGTTCGGCCAGGGAGGCATAGTCGCGGTGCTGCGGCGAGCCTGCCGCCACGATCCAGCCCATCGGGTAGCGCGCCAGGTCGAGGCTGCGGATCGATTGCTCGCGCACCAGGTCGGTCTGCAGGATCACGTCGAGAAAACCCTTCTGCAACTGCTCGCGCAGATTCAGTGCGGTGTCGGCCACCAGTTCGATCTCCACCTGCGGGTAGCGTTCGCTCAGCTCGGCCACCAGCGCGCTCATCCAGGTATGGATCACCGTGTCCATCACCCCGATGCGGATGCGCCCGACCTTGGCCCGGTCGCTGTCCAGTGACTGCTTCATGGCCTTGGCGGTGTCCAGCATGCGCTCGGCATACTCCAGCACCTTGCTCCCTTCCGGGGTCAGGCTGACCCCGCGCGAGTCGCGCAGCAGCAGCTTCACCCCCAGGTCGGCCTCCAGTGCGGCGATACGGCTGGACACCGAGGCCTGGGTGGTGAACAGCTTTTCCGCGGTCAGGCGGAAGCTCTTGAGCCGGGCAACCCAGACGAAGGTTTCGAGGAAACGAAGGTTCATGATCAGTTTTTCTTGTTCCAGACCGGCGGTTTTTCTCGTTGGACGCAGCTGGCGTGGCCTCTGAACAATGATGCCCAGGCCGCGACCCTGTGTCGCCCGTAAAACAATACCAACAAGCCGAGGCAACCATGAACCCCACCGGCGTGCAGCAGCAGGTCAGTCCCTCCTCATCGACCGGGCCATTCGCCTGGTACCGCGATATCGATTCCCAGCAACGACGCACCTTCTGGAGCTGCAAGATCGGCTATGGCCTGGATGGCATGGACACGCAGATGCTCAGCTTCGTCATCCCCACGCTGATCATGCTGTGGGGCATCAGCACCACCGAGGCCGGGCTGATCCACACCAGCACGCTGATCGCCTCGGCCGCCGGCGGCTGGATTGCCGGCATCCTCTCCGACCGCATCGGCCGGGTGCGCACCCTGCAACTGACCGTGCTGTGGTTCGCCTTCTTCACCTTCCTCTGCGGCTTCGCCCAGAACTACCAGCAGCTGCTGATCGCCCGTACCCTGATGGGCTTTGGCTTCGGGGGGGAATGGACCGCCGGCGCAGTGCTGATCGGCGAGGTGATCCGTGCCCAGGACCGTGGCAAGGCGGTGGGCATGGTGCAGTCCGGCTGGGCGCTTGGCTGGGGCCTCACCGCCATTCTCTACGCGCTGCTGTTTTCCTGGCTACCGGCAGAGCAGGCCTGGCGTGCGTTGTTCCTGTTGGGCCTGGTGCCGGCGATCTTCGTGATCTTCGTCCGCCGCCTGGTCAAGGACCCCGAGGTGTATCGCGAGGCCAAGGCCGTGGAAAGCGCCGAGGTGCCTTCGCGCTTCTACGAGATCTTCGCCCCGGGCATGCTCTGGACCACCGTGCGCGCGTCGCTGCTGACCACCGGTGCTTTGGGCGGCTACTACGCCATCACCTCGTGGCTGCCGACGTTCCTCAAGAGCGAACGCGGCCTGAGTGTGCTGGGCACCGGTGGCTACCTGGCCATGGTGATCGTCGGTTCCTACATCGGTTATGTGGTCAGCGCGTACCTGTCCGACCTGCTCGGGCGCAAGAAGAACTTCATCCTGTTTGCGGTGGGCTCGTTCGTCATCGTGCTGCTGTACACGCAAATGCCAGTCAGCGATGACGTGATGCTGTGGTTGGGGCTCCCGCTGGGCTTCTTCGCCTCGGGCATCTTCAGCGGCATGGGCGCGTTCCTCACCGAGCTGTTCCCCACCCGTATCCGCGGTTCGGGGCAGGGCTTCTGCTACAACATCGGCAAGGTCGTGGCGGCGCTGTTCCCACTGCTGATCGGCGTGCTCGGCCAGAAGGTGCCGCTGGGCCTGGGCATCGGCGTGTTCTCCGCGGTGTCCTACGGCGTGGTGATCCTGGCCGCATTGAGCCTGCCGGAAACCCGCGGCAAACAGCTGCAGGCGCGGTAAGGTAGGCATATGAACAACCACATGGGAGGCCGAGCGGTGAAACGCCTGCTACTCAACTGCGACATGGGCGAGAGTTTCGGCAGCTGGCGCATGGGCCTGGATGCCGAGGTCATGCCGTTTATCGATTGCGCCAACATCGCCTGCGGCTACCACGCCGGCGACCCTGGCACCATGCGCCGCACCGTGGCCCTGGCGCTGGAGCACGGGGTGACCATTGGCGCACACCCGGCCTACCCGGACCTGGTCGGCTTCGGTCGCCGTTCCATGGCCTGCAGCGCGGAGGAAATCCGCGACCTGCTGCACTACCAGATCGGTGCGCTGGACGGTATCTGCAAAGTTCAGGGTGGCCGCGTGGCCTATGTGAAACCCCATGGCGCGCTGTACAACGACATGATGGCCGACCCGCTCAAGCTGCGCAGCGTGCTGGAGGCTGTGGCGGCCTACGGCGACGACCTGCCGTTGATGCTGATGGCCACCGCCGACAATCGTGCGGCCCAGGCGCTGGGCGATGAAATTGGCGTGCCGCTGTGGTTCGAGGCGTTCGCCGACCGCGCCTACACCGCCAGTGGCCACCTGGTGTCGCGGCGCCTGCCCGGTGCGGTGCACCACGACCCGGCACTGGTAGTGGACCAGGCCGTGCGCCTTGCCCGTGGCGAAACGCTGGTGGCGGACGATGGCAGCGCGTTGCAACTTGAGGCCAACACCCTCTGCGTGCACGGCGACAACGACAGCTCGGTGGCGGCGGTACGGCAGATTCGCCAGGCCCTCGAAGCGCTGGAGTCGCCATGAACCCACGGATCGAGGTGGTGGCCGTCGACAGCCTGATGGTGCGCCTGTTCGAACGCATCGACGAGGCCAACATGCCCTGGCTGCTCGCCGCCAGCCAGCGCTTGCGCGCGGCATTCGGCGAGCACCTGCTGGACCTGGTGCCGTCCTACACCACGCTGATGGTGCAGTTCGACCTGCCACCGGGGGAGGCGAGGGCGCTGATCCTTGGTGCGCTGGAAGGCGTGCAGCCAGACACGGGCAGCGCTGGGCGCCGCCATGAGATCCCGGTGTGGTACGACCCCAGCGTCGGCCCGGAACTGCCGCTGCTGGCGGCCCGCAGCGGCTTGAGTGAAGCCGAGGTGATCCGCTTGCACAGCGCGCGTGAGTACCCGGTGTTCGCCCTGGGGTTCGCCCCTGGTTTCGGCTTCATGGGCCTGGTCGACGAACGCTTGGCCAGCCCACGCCTAAGCACCCCGCGCAAGCGTGTGGCGGCGGGTAGTGTCGGCATTGCCGAACGCCAGACCGCAGCCTATCCGGCGGTGTCGCCGGGTGGCTGGAACCTGATCGGGCGTACCCCGGTGCGCCTGTTCGACCGCGAGCGCGAGGGCTACAGCCTGTTGCAACCCGGCGACCGGGTGCGCTTCGTGCCGGTTTCGCGCAGCGAGTTCCTGGCTCTGGGCGGTGATGTGGAGGCGCAAGGATGAAGCAATTGATGATCGAGGCCAGTACGCCGCTGTGCCAGCTGCAGGATGCCGGGCGCTTCGGCGTGCGCCACCTGGGCGTGACCCAGGGCGGGGCGCTGGACTGGGTGGCGATGCACTGGGCCAACTGGCTGCTGGGCAACCCGTTGGCGGCGCCGGTGGCCGAGGTGGCGCTGGGTGGTTTCTGCGTGGTGGCCGAACAGGATTGCGTGCTGGCGCTGGCCGGTGCCGACCTGGACGCGCGGGTCGATGACCAGCCGCTGGCGCCGTGGCGCAGCTTTGTCTTGGCCAAGGGGCAGCGGTTGACCCTGCAGCAGCCGAAGCAGGGCGTGCGGGCCTACCTGGCGGCACCTGGGGGGGTCCTCGGGGCGGACGTGCTGGGCAGTTGTGCCACGGTGGTACGCGAAGCACTGGGCGGCATCGATGGCCGCGGGGCTGCGCTTGGCAAGGGCCAGTTGTTGACCTTCGCCGGCAGCGCAACGACGCTGCGCGAGGTGCCGCCAGCGCTGCGGCCGCAATACCTGCAAAAGCCAGTGCTCGACCTGGTGATGGGCGCGCAGATTGGCGAGTTCAGCGGTACCAGCCTGTTCGAGGCGTTCAATCGCGAGTGGACCCTGGACAGCCGCGCCGACCGCATGGGCATCCGCCTGCTGGGGCCGCAGCTGGTCCATCAGGGGGCGCCGATGATTTCCGAGGGCATTCCGCTGGGCGCGGTACAGGTGCCGCCGGACGGGCAGCCGATCGTGCTGCTCAATGACCGGCAGACAATTGGCGGCTATCCGCGGCTGGGGGCGTTGACGCCGCTGGCGCTGGCACAGCTGGCGCAGTGCATGCCGGGAGCGGTGGTGCGCTTCAGGGCGGTGGTGCAGGACGAGGCGTGGCGGGAGCAGCAGGCATACCTGGACCGTTGGCGTTAAGGCTTCCGGCCTCTTCGCGGGTGAACCCGCTCCCACAGGTACCCCACAGGCCTCAAGGCTTGCGCAATACCTGTGGGAGCGGGTTCACCCGCGAAAGGGCCAGCACTGGCAACATCACTTGGACAGGTAACGCATCCCTTCTTCCAACCCCTGCAAGGTCAGCGGGTACATCTTGTCTTCGATCAGGTCGCGCACCAGATGGGTCGATGCGGTGTAGTCCCAGGCCTGCTTCGGGTACGGGTTGATCCAGATGATCTTGCGGAATTTCTCCATGAAGCGCTGCATCCACACGTAGCCGGCTTCTTCGTTCCAGTGCTCGACGCTGCCACCTGGCTGGGTGATTTCGTAGGGCGCCATGGCCGCATCGCCGACGAACACCACTTTGTAGTCATCGCCGTATTTGTGCAGCAGGTCGAAGGTGGAATACCGCTCCGAGGTGCGGCGCAGGTTGTTCTTCCATACCGACTCGTACACGAAGTTGTGGAAGTAGTAGTACTCCAGGTGCTTGAATTCGGTCTTGCACGCCGAAAACAGCTCTTCGCAGACCTTGATGTGGGCATCCATCGAACCGCCGATGTCGAACAGCAACAGCAGCTTGACCGTGTTGCGCCGCTCGGGGCGCATCTGAATGTTCAGCAGCCCGGCATCGCGTGCGGTGTGGTCGATGGTGCCGTCGATGTCCAGTTCCTCGGCGGCGCCTTCGCGGGCGAACTTGCGCAGCCGGCGCAACGCCAGCTTGATGTTGCGCGTACCCAGCTCGACCTGGTCGTCAAGGTTCTTGTATTCACGCTGGTCCCACACCTTCACCGCCTTGCCCTGGCGCTTGCCGGCCTCGCCCACGCGGATGCCCTCGGGGTTGAAACCGCCCGAGCCGAACGGGCTGGTGCCGCCGGTGCCGATCCACTTGTTGCCGCCAGCGTGGCGTTCCTTCTGCTCTTCGAGGCGCTTCTTGAATTCCTCGATCAGCTTGTCCAGGCCGCCGAGCGACTGGATCTGCGCCCGCTCTTCGTCGCTCAGCGAGCGCTCGAACTCCTTGCGCAGCCAGTCGTCGGGGATCAGCGCCTCGATGTGCCGGTCGAGGTTTTCCAGGCCCTTGAAGTAGGCCGCGAAAGCCCGGTCGAACTTGTCGAAATGGCGTTCGTCCTTTACCAGGATGGCGCGGGCGAGGTAGTAGAACGCGTCCATGTCGGCGAACACCACGTGCTTCTGCAGGGCCTGGTGCAGGTCGAGCAGTTCGCGCACCGACACCGGCACCTTGGCCGCGCGCATTTCATTGAACAGGTTGAGCAGCATGGCCCGGCTCCTGTCAGCGGTTGCCGCGCCGGCTCATGAAGGCCAGGCGTTCGAGCAGCTGTACGTCCTGCTCGTTCTTCACCAGGGCCCCGGCTAGCGGTGGGATGGCTTTGGTCGGGTCGCGCTCGCGCAGTACCGCTTCACCAATGTTGTCGGCCATCAGCAGCTTGAGCCAGTCGACCAGCTCGGAGGTGGACGGTTTTTTCTTCAGGCCTGGCACCTTGCGCACGTCGAAGAACACATCCAGCGCTTCGCTGACCAGCGCCTGGCTGATGTTGGGGTAGTGCACGTCGACGATCTGCTGCAGGGTGGTGCGGTCGGGGAAGGCGATGTAATGGAAGAAGCAGCGGCGCAGGAAGGCGTCTGGCAGTTCCTTCTCGTTGTTCGAGGTGATGATGATGATCGGGCGCTGCTTGGCCTTGATGGTCTCGTCGATTTCGTAGACGTAGAACTCCATCTTGTCGAGTTCCTGCAGCAGGTCGTTGGGGAACTCGATGTCGGCCTTGTCGATTTCATCGATCAGCAGGATCACCCGTTCATCGGCCTCGAAGGCTTCCCAGAGCTTGCCTTTCTTCAGGTAGTTGCGCACGTCGTGGACCTTGTCCACGCCCAGCTGCGAGTCGCGCAGGCGGCTGACCGCATCGTACTCGTACAGGCCCTGGTGGGCCTTGGTGGTGGACTTGATGTGCCAGGTGATCAGCCGTGCGCCGAACGAGGCGGCCAGCTGCTCGGCGAGCATGGTCTTGCCGGTGCCGGGTTCGCCCTTGACCAGCAAGGGGCGTTCGAGGGTGATGGCCGCGTTTACCGCCAGTTTCAGGTCGTCTGTGGCGACGTAGTCGCGGGTGCCTTCGAACTTCATGGGGTCTGTCCTCTGCCGTATGCCTGTCAGGGCCTCTTCGCGGGCACGCCCGCTCCCACAGGTATTGCACAACCTTGCGGATCTGTGGGGTACCTGTGGGAGCGGGCGTGCCCGCGAAAGCCCAATACCTGTTTTCGATTTGTCACCGACTATAACGCGGGGTTCGCCGACTGGAAACGCAGACCGGGTATTCAGTCCCTGAATGCCCCGTCACGCCATCTCAGTCGGAATCCGGCGCGTCACGCTCATAGCGCGCATTGAACGCTTCGATGAACCCGTTGCGCAGGATCTGCAGGAACGCCTCGAACGCACTGATATTCTGCTTGCGTACGCTGCCATGCAATTCCACCCGGGTGGCGAACTGGTTCTTCGGCTGGTTTTTCAGGACTGTCTCGGTCGCGCCCACCAGCGCTTCCCAGATCGAGCGGAAGAAGCCTTTGTCCTTTTCTTGCACGTCCTGCTGCCAGTCGAACACATCCACATCCCGCAACAGCGGCTTGATGTACCCGGTCAAGCGCCCGTTGGTGGCCTCGGCTTCTATCACCACGTCGCCGTGGCCGGCGTTGAAGTCGAACTTGCCGTAGGCGCTGGCGAAGTCATTGAGCTTGCGCAGCTCGATACCGGTGGCGCGCAGGCGGAACTCGAAGTCGTCGAAGTTGCTGAACGGGTCGAACGTGGCGCGGCTTTCCACCTTGGCATCGCCCACGATCAGCGCCGTGCCATCGAAGCTGGCGTCGCGTCGGCCTTGTTCGTCGCGAATGTTGGTAAGGTTGCGAATGCTGGCGTTCAACTGGGTGGCCTTGAGGTTGACCGGTGGCTTCGAGTTGAAATTGCGGAAGGTCAGCACGCCATCATCAATGCGTACCTCGTTGAGGGTGATCGGCAGCAGTTTTTCCAGTTGCTGGCGCCAGTCGGTGCCCTGGCCAGTCTGCGAGTTCTGCTTGTTGCCGCCGTCGACGAAGTTCAGTTCAGGCCGGTCGAACACCACTTCGGCTACCACCGCGCGGTCGTACCACAGGGCATGCCAGCTCACCGACAGGTCGATCAGCGGGGCGTCGAGGAACGGCACCGGCACCTTGCCGGTGGTCTTGACGATCTTCAGCCCGTTGATCTGGTACGCGCCGCGCCACCAGGCCAGGTCGACGTCGGTTATCTGGCCACGGTAATCGCCCATGTCGGCCAGCTTGTCGTTGAGGTAGTCGCGCACCAGGTAGGGCAGGGCCAGGTGCAGCGCCAGCAACAGCACGATCAGGCTGGCCAGGCCGATCAACGGCCAGCGGTAACGGGCTCTCATCAGCGTGTCTCCAAGGCAGCATGTGCGGTTGACCGCAACGCGGCTCGCTGAGTTCGAACGGGCTTTACGGGCTACCGGGGCGGGCTTACCCTTGAGGTCTTTCCCTGCTGTCTTTCATGCCAAGGACCCCTGCCATGAGCCGTATCTTTGCAGACAACGCCCATTCCATCGGCAATACGCCGCTGGTGCAGATCAACCGCATCGCCCCACGCGGCGTGACCATCCTGGCCAAGATCGAAGGGCGCAACCCGGGTTACTCGGTCAAATGCCGCATCGGCGCAAACATGGTCTGGGACGCCGAGAGCAGCGGCAAGCTCAAGCCCGGCATGACCATCGTCGAGCCCACCTCCGGTAACACCGGCATCGGCCTGGCCTTCGTCGCCGCTGCCCGTGGCTACAAGCTGATGCTGACCATGCCCGCCTCGATGAGCCTGGAGCGGCGCAAGGTGTTGAAGGCGCTGGGTGCCGAGCTGGTGCTGACCGACCCGGCCAAGGGCATGAAGGGCGCGATCGAGAAAGCCAACGAAATCGTCGCCTCGGACCCGGCCCGGTACTTCCTGCCTGGCCAGTTCGAAAACCCGGCCAACCCGGCCATCCACGAGAAGACCACCGGGCCGGAAATCTGGAACGACACCGATGGTGCGATCGATGTGCTGGTGGCAGGCGTGGGCACCGGTGGCACCATCACCGGTGTGTCGCGCTACATCAAGCAGACCCAGGGCAAGGCGATCACGTCGGTGGCCGTGGAACCCCTGGCATCCCCGCTGATTACCCAGACCCTGGCCGGCGAGGAACTCAAGCCCAGCCCGCACAAGATCCAGGGTATCGGCGCCGGCTTCGTGCCGAAGAACCTCGACCTGTCGATGGTCGACCAGGTGATGACGGTGACCGATGAGGAATCCAAGGCCATGGCCATCCGCCTGATGCAGGAAGAGGGCATCCTCTGTGGTATTTCCTGTGGTGCGGCGATGGCAGCGGCCGTGCGCCTGGCCGAAAAACCGGAGATGCAGGGTAAGACCATCGTCGTAATCTTGCCCGACTCCGGTGAGCGCTACCTGTCCAGCATGTTGTTCGCCGACATGTTCAGCGAGCAGGAAAACCAGCAGTAATTGGCCTTGTCGCTGACCCGGCGCAACGTTCGCTGGCCGGGTTCATTGCAAAATCTTCATCAATGAGTTGCCGCCCGGGTTGTTTTTACACCGGCGGCAGCGGTTTATGATGGCAGGATGATTTACCGGAGTGCAGGGCCCTGGCGCTGTCTCTTCCTCAAGGAGTGAAAGCATGACCGTTTCCTTTGCAGCCAAGGCGGGTGTCTTGCTGGTGTTTTTCGGCAGTGTGCTGTTCGTGCACCTGCGCGGCAAGGCTCGCCTGCCGGTGTTGCGCCAGTTCGTCAACCATTCGGCGCTGTTCGCCCCCTATAACAGCCTGATGTACTTGTTTTCCAAGGTGCCATCCAAGCCTTACCTGGATCGCCAGCGCTTCCCCGAACTGGATGTGCTCAAGGACAACTGGCAGGAAATTCGTGAAGAGGCCATGCGCCTGTTTGACGAGGGCTATATCCGCGCCGCCGAAAAGGATAACGACGCCGGTTTCGGTTCGTTCTTCAAGAAAGGCTGGAAGCGCTTCTACCTGAAGTGGTACGACAAGCCGCTGCCCTCGGCCGAAGCCCTCTGCCCGCGTACCGTCGAGCTGGTCAGCAGCATCCCCAACGTCAAGGGCGCGATGTTTGCCCTGCTGCCGGGTGGCAGCCACCTGAACCCGCACCGCGACCCGTTCGCCGGCTCCTTGCGCTACCACCTGGGGCTGTCCACGCCTAACTCCGACGCCTGCCGCATCTACGTCGATGGCGAGGAATACGCCTGGCGTGATGGCGAAGATGTGATGTTTGACGAGACCTACGTGCACTGGGTCAAGAACGAGACCGACGTTACCCGGGTAATCCTGTTCTGCGACATCGAACGCCCGCTGAGCAGCCCCCTGATGACCCGCATCAACCGCAAGGTCAGCGCCTTCCTCGGCCGTGCCACCGCACCGCAGAACACCGACGACGAGCGCGTGGGCGGGATCAACCAGGCCTATGCCTGGAGCAAGCGTTTCAGCAACCGCATCAGTGCCCAGGTGAAGCAGTTCAAGCGCGCCAACCCCAAGGCCTACCGCGTGCTACGGCCAGTGCTGGCGGTGCTGGTGGCCTATCTGCTGTATCGCTGGTTGTTCTGAATCCTGCCTGATGGGGCTGTTTCGCAGCCCCCTGACGCTATGCGGCTATCCCAAGGCAAGGCCCTGCAGGAAAGCGGTTTATAGCGAATTATAGAGCGATTAGAGAGAGGCTATAGAAGTCGTTGACCACGGCTTTACAGCTTCTGCTGCCGGTTCATGCCGGCTCAAGCGCTTCGATTATCTGACCCCTGCTCAGGTGCACCAGCTTGTCCGCCGTATCGAAATAGCGGTCATCATGCGAAATCACGATGATGGTCTTGCCCATGCGCTTCAGGTCCGGCAGCAGTTCGGTGTAGAACACCCGGCGGAAGGTCGGGTCCTGGTCCGCCGCCCATTCGTCGAACACCAGCACCGGCCGCCCGTCCAACCAGGCGTTGACCAGCGCCAGGCGCTTGCGTTGCCCGGTCGACAGGTCGGTGGTGGTGAAGGCGCCATCGCGTACGCTCACCTTGTGGGCAATTTCCAGCCGTTCCAGGTAGCGCGTGGCATCACCAGGCAGGCTGTGTTCGTGCTCGGGCAGGTCGTCGAACAGGTAGTAATCGGCGAACACCGTGGTGAACAGTTGGCGATAGTCATCCAGCCCTTGCGGGCCGACGGCCTTGCCGTTCAGGCGCACTTCGCCGCGCTGCGGGGTATACAGGCCCAGCAGCAGCTTGATCAGCGTGGTCTTGCCGCAGCCATTCTCGCCGACGATGAACAGGATCTCGCCCGGCTCGATGCTCAGGTTCACCGGCCCTACGCGGAACGGTTCGTGGCCGTCCACTGGTGGGTAGGCGTACTCGACGTTGCGCAGTTCCAGGTGCGCGCTGGCCGGGGCGGCGCGCCTGGCCGGTGGTTCCAGCAGCAGGTGTGGCTCGGGCGACGAGAAGCGCTCGGCCAGGTCGGCAATACGGCGGAACGCCACCTGGGCACGGCCGAGGATCGGCAGGTTGCTGATCAAGGTTTCCAGCGGGCCTTTCATGTACAGCAGCACCAGCACGAAGCCGCTCATCACCGCCGGGTCGTTGCTTGGCCACAGCGACTGCAACGCCAGGGTCAGGCCGATGACCACGAAGAACAGCATCGAACCCAGGCTCTTGGCCACGACGAAAATGTTGATGGCGCGGATATGCGTGCTGGCGATGAAATCGGCGCTGCCCTGGATGTTGCGGGTCAGCATGGCGTGGCGGCGGCGGCGGTCGATGCGCAGCTCCTTGGCGCCTTCGGCGATGGCTGTGTAGTGCTTCTGCAGGTTGTCCTCGGCATCGCGCGCGGCGTTGAAGCCGGCCACGCCTTTTTGCCGGGCGATGTACTGCACGCCGCTGCCGATGCCGATCGCCGCCAGGGTAATGAGGAATATCGGCCACGACAGCCACGCCAGGTAGGCCAGGCAACCGGACACGGTGGTGAGCGAAATGGCCAGCGGGGCGAAGGCAAAGGCGAAGTCGCTGATGGTGTCGACGTCGCGGGTCAGCACCGGGATCAGGCGGTGGCTGCGGTAGCGTTCGATCTGCTCGATGGGGGCCGACAGTACCTTCGCCCCGAGGTCCTTGCGCAGCCGGGCGATGACCTTCTGGCCGACGTAATTGGTGCCGCTGTCAGCGGCCACGCTGCTGACCAGGGCCAGCAGGCACAAGCCGGCGAAGGCCAGCAGCAGGCCCTGGCTCATGCCGCCCGGTGCATGCAGGCCCTGGTTGACGGTGGCCAGCAGGGCGGTCACTGCCAGGCCGCCGAGCATGCCCAGCAACACCGAGGCGAGCACCGCCGTGCGGTAGGGTTGAAGCAGGCCCAGCAGTTCGCGGATGGCCCCGGGAGAAGAGGTTTTCATGAAGCGTGATCTCGCTGGTGGAGTGGGTCAGCTGCCGAAGGTCAGGGTGCCCTTCATCAAGGTGCTGTGGAACGGGAACGAGCAGTAGAAGCTGTAGGCGCTACCGGCTTTCAGCAGCTTGGTATCGAAGGTGACGCTGTCCTGCTCGCCGCCGCCGATCAGGCGGGTGTGGGCGATCACCCGGCTGTCGCCAGGCTTGATGTAGTCCTGCACCTCGCCAGCCTTCTGGCCGTCATCCAGTACGCCCTGCATTTCGGCCTGGGTGCTCAGCACCCAGTTGTGCCCCATCACGTTCTTCGGCATGGCGCCAGGGTGGGTGAGGGTGACCGTGAACGCACTGCAGGCCACCGGCACGCTGATGGCGGCCTTGTCGAACGTCATCTGGTCGGTGCCATGGATTTCCACGGCGCATTGTTGCGCCGACCAGGCGGTCGGCGCTGCGGCGAGCAGGGTTAGGAGCAGGAGCTGGCGAGTCATGTACGGTTCCTGGGCGATAAAAGGGTGCACATCGTTCAGACGAACCGGCGCGCCCTGGCTTTACCTGCGGCTGGGGCGCCGGTGAATTTCCCTCAGGGCCGCTCGTTCATCTAGTCAGGCGCTGCCATGGCGCACATCCCGATTTCGCCGCCAACGCGGCCCTGGCTTGAGGTGACCGGACATGAGTGAACTGCTGAGCTTCGCGATCGAACCCCTGGACGCCGCACGCGGCAACCTGCCGCTGCTGGTACGCGCGCCGGAGCCGGGCATCGACCTGCTGGAAGCGTTTGCCGAGCTGCAGCCGCTGGTGGACCGCCATCTGCTGCAGGCCGGCGGCATCCTGTTTCGTGGTTTCGAGGTGGCGGGCGCCGAAGCCTTCCGCCAGTTCGCCGCGGCCTTTGGCCACCCGCTGCTCAACTACGAGTTCGGGTCTACCCCGCGCAGCAACGTGACCCAGGGTGTGTACACCTCCACCGAGTACCCGGCGCACCAGCGCATCCCCCTGCACAACGAGCAGGCCTACACCCGGGAATGGCCGATGAAGATCTGGTTCTACAGCGTGATCCCCGCCGAGACCGGTGGCGAGACACCGATCGCCGACAGCCGCGAGGTGTACCGGCGCATGCCGGCACGCATTCGTGAGCGGCTGGTGGAGAAAGGGCTGATATACGTGCGCAACTATGGCAACGGCCTGGACGTGGAATGGTCGCAGGTGTTCAACAGCGAAGACCCGCGCCAGGTCGAGGCCTACTGCCGGGCGCATGCCATCGAGTGCATCTGGAAGGACGACGGTGAATTGCGCACCCGCCAGCGCTGCCAGGTGGTGGCGCGGCATCCGTCGACCGGCGAGGACGTGTGGTTCAACCAGGCGCACCTGTTCCATGTATCGAACCTGCAGCCAGAGGTGCGCGAGTCGTTGATGGACATTGTCGAGGAGGAGGACCTGCCGCGTAACGTGTATTACGGCGACGGCACGGCCATCGAGGATTCGTTGCTCGATGAGGTGCGCGGGGTGCTGGATGAATGCACCATCAGCTTCCCATGGTTGGAAAACGATGTGCTGATGCTCGACAACATGCTCGCGGCGCATGCGCGGTCGCCGTTTACCGGCAAGCGCAAGGTGGTGGTAGCGATGGCGCAGGGGCATCGTGAGGGGTTGGGCTGACAGGTGCATGGTTGGGGTTTTGTGGTGCCTGGGCGATCGAGCGCCGCCCGCGCGGCGCATCGCGAGCTGCGCTCGCTCCTACGTTTGTTTCGGGCCAGTAACGCCTGTGACAGGTGCGCGCGACCGCCTGGCGTATACGACGCGATATCCCGTCGGGCGCCAAGGCGTACGTGCGTAAATCTCACAGGAATAATTGGCCCGAAACAAACGTAGGAGCGAGCGTAGCTCGCGATGCGCCGCGCGGGCGGCGCTCGATCTCCCTGGCGCCACACCCCTCAAGACGATCACCCGCCGCCCCTAAATCAGCCCCCGATGCCTTCGTCTGACAGTTACCGCTCGACTGCCAGGACACCGCTCGACATGAATGCTGATCAAACCCTCCAGCTCGCCCGTCGCTTCATCGCGCTCGCTCCCGACAAGCGCCGCCTGTTCCTCAAGGCACTGCAGGGCGAGGGCATGGACTTCTCCGTGCTGCCGATCGCACCCGGCGTCGAGGTAGCCGAGCGTGACCAGCTGTCGTACGCCCAGCGGCGCATGTGGTTCCTCTGGCAGCTCGACCCACAGGGCGCGGCCTACAACCTGCCGCTAGCCGTACGCCTGCACGGCCCACTGGAGCTGGCTGCCCTGCAGCAGGCCTTCGATGCCCTGGTGGCCCGCCACGAAACCCTGCGCACCCGCTTCGTCGCCGACGGCGATGACGTACGCCAGCAGGTGGACGCCGTTGCAGCCCCGCTGCAGCTGCACCAGGATGCCCTGGCCGAGCTGGACGAGGACGCCCGCCAAGCTGCCATCGAGACCATCGCCGAAGCCGAAGCCCTGGCCCCGTTCGACCTGGCCAGCGGCCCGCTGCTGCGCGTGCGCCTGCTGCAATTGGCCGAGCAGGAACACGTCCTGCTGCTGACCCTGCACCACATTGTCGCCGACGGTTGGTCGATGAATGTGCTCATCGACGAATTCCTGCGCCTGTACGACGCCGCCGTGGCCGGCACCGATGCCGGCCTGCAGCCGCTGCCGATCCAGTACCGCGACTACGCCCTGTGGCAGCGTTGCTGGCTGCAGGCCGGCGAGCAGGAACACCAGTTGGACTACTGGCGGGCACACCTGGGCGACGACCATGCGCCGCTGGAGCTGCCACTGGACCGCAGCCGCCAGGGCCGCCCCAGTTATCGCGGTGCGCGCCACGAGTTCGTCATTGCCGCCGATGTCGCCGACCGCCTGCGCGGCCTGGCACGCAAACACAATGTCACCCTGTTCATGGTCCTGTTGGCAGCCTTCAAGCTGCTGCTGCAGCGCTACAACGGCCAATCGGCGATCCGCGTCGGCGTGCCCATCGCCAACCGCAACCGAGCGGAAAGCCAGGGGCTGATCGGCTGCTTCATCAATACCCAGGTGCTGCACACCGAGATTGACCCATTGCTGGACATTGCCGGCCTGTTGCGGCGCGTGCGCGAAACTGCGCTGGGCGCACAAAGCCACCAGGACCTGCCGTTCGAACAGCTGGTGGAGGCCCTGGACCTGCCGCGCAGCAGCGACAGCCCGCTGTTCCGCGTGTTGTTCAACCACCAGGCGCAGGTGGCCGATGTGCAGGCCATCGAAACCCGCAGCGGCCTGAGCCTGGCGCCGATCGCGCTGGCCAGGCACAGTGCGCGCTTCGACCTGGCGCTGGATACGCACGAGCGAGCGGGGCAACTCCATGCGGCGTTCACCTATGCCACCGATGTGTTCGATGCGGCCACCATCGCAACCCTCGGCGAGCAGTGGCTGGCCCTGCTGCAGGGCCTGGCTGACGAAGCGCCTGGCGCAGTCGGCGAGCTGCCATTGCCCGGCCTGGCCGCTGCCGTTGACGCGCCTGTGCAGGCTGGCGAAACCCTGCTGGTCCACCAGCGCTTTGCCGCCGCTGCCAGCCGTCACCCCGAGCGCCAGGCGGTAATGGCCGCGGGCGAGCAGGCCAGCTTCGCTGAGCTCGACAGCCGCGCCGAGGCCGTCGCCAACCGGCTGGTCGAAGTCGGGGTCGGGCCGGACACGCTGGTCGGCGTACTGGCTGACCGCAGCGTCGGCATGCTCGCCAGCATCCTCGGTGTGCTCAAGGCCGGTGGCGCCTACCTGCCACTGGAGCCCGAGCAACCCGCCGAGCGCCTGGCCTACCTGCTCCGCGACAGTGGCACGCAGCTGCTGCTGGCGTATGGTGACTGGCAGGCGGAACTTCCCGACGCTGTGCAGCACCTGGACTGGACGCAATCCGCAAGCGGCAGCGGCAGCCGTGTCGCCCCGGCCCCGGGCAACCTCGCCTATGTCATCTACACCTCCGGTACCACCGGCCAGCCCAAGGGCGTGGCGATCAGCCACGCGGCCCTGGCCAACTATGTCGATGGTATCAGCGCGCGCCTGCCGGTCGAGCGTATCCGCAGCATGGCGCAGGTCTCGACCCCGGCCGCGGACCTTGGCCACACCATGCTGTTCGGCGCCCTGTGCGGTGGCCATACCCTGCATCTGCTGTCTCGTCAGCAGGTGCTGGATGCCGAAGGCTTCGCGGCCTATCTGGTCGAGCACCAGGTGGATGCGTTGAAGATCGTGCCGTCGCACCTGGAGGCGATGCTGGTGGCTGGCCGTTCGGCGTTGCCGGCGCAGTGCCTGGTACTCGGCGGCGAAGCCAGCGGCCCGGGCCTGCTGGCCAAGGTCCGTGAGCTGGCGCCGGCGCTCAGCGTGTTCAACCACTACGGCCCGACCGAGACCACCGTCGGCGTACTGGTGGCCGAACTGAACGGGCAAGCCAGCCTCGGTCAACCGCTGGCCAACACCCGCGTTGCGCTGCTCGACCCTTGCCTGCAACCCCTGCCGGCCAAAGCCAAGGGCGAGCTGTACATCGGTGGCGCCGGGCTGGCCCGTGGCTACCTGAACCGCCCCGCACTCACCGCCGAACGCTTCGTCCCCGACCCGAACGGCAGCCATGGCCAGCGCCTGTACCGCAGCGGTGACTGGGTGCGCCAAGGCCGCGAGCTGCAATTTGCCGGGCGCATGGACGGCCAGGTGAAAATCCGTGGCTACCGCGTGGAGCTGGCCGAAATCGAAAACCAGCTGCGTGCACTCGACGGTGTCGCCAACGCCCTGGTACGGGTCCATGGCCAGGCGCCGCACCTGCAGCTGGCCGCCTGGCTGGTGCCCACCCGGTCACCGAAAGACAGCCTGGCCTGGCAAGACTCGATCCGTGCCACCCTCACAGGCCTGTTGCCCGAACACATGGTGCCGAGCCACCTGATGGTGCTGGAACACCTGCCGGTCACTGCCAATGGCAAGGTCGACGTCAAAGCGTTGCCGGAGCCGGTCGCCAGCCAGAAGGCCTACCAGCCACCGCAGACCCCGCTGCAGCTGCAGCTGGCGCGGATCTGGGCCGAGGTGCTGCACGTGCCGCAGGTAGGCCTGAGCGATAACTTCTTCGCCCTCGGCGGGCATTCGCTGCTGGCCACCCAGGCCGTGTCGCGGGTACGCAAGCAACTGGGCCTGGAGATTCCGCTGCGCAGCTTGTTCGACACCGTCGACCTGCAAGGCTTCGCCCAGGCAGTGGCCGAGGGCGAACAGGGCGCCGGCCTGGACATCGAAATCCTCGATCGCCAGCAACCACTGCCGGTGTCCCGGTCGCAGCACCGCCAGTGGCTGTTCTGGAAGCTCAACCCGCACAGCCTGGCCTACAACACGCCGATGGCGGTGCGCATGCAGGGCAACCTCGACCGTGCGGCGCTGCAGGCAGCGCTGGATGCGCTGGTGGCCCGCCACGAATCGCTGCGTACGGTATTCGTTGAAGCCGAAGGCCTCCCCTGGCAGCGCATCCTGCCAGCGGCCTCGGTGGTGATCGGTTTCGAAGACCTCGGCGGCCAGGACCACGCCGCGCAGCTGCGCAAGCTGGAGGCCGAGGCCTTTGTGCCGTTCGACCTCGCGCACGGCCCGCTGCTGCGTGCGCGCCTGTTCAAGGTGCATGAGCAGGAGCACCTGTTGTCGCTGACCCTGCACCATATCGTCTCCGACGGCTGGTCGATGAGCCTGCTGGTGCGTGAGGTCGCCGCCGCCTACAACGCCGCAGCAAGCGGCCAGGCGTACACTCCCGAGCCGCTGCCGGTGCAGTACGCCGACTTCGCCGCCTGGCAACGCCAGTGCCTGGCCGAAGGGCAGATGCAGGCCCAGATCGACTACTGGAAGGCGCGGCTGGAAGACGACTTCGAGGTGCTCGAGCTGCCGGCCGACCGTGCTCGGCCACCGCTCAAAAGCTACCGTGGCAGCCGCTTCGACGTGCGCCTGCCGCAGGCCCTCAGCGAGCGTTTGCGGGCACTGGCGCTGGCAGCCAATGCCACGCTGTTCCATGTGTTCCTGGCGGCCTATGCCATCGTGCTGGCGCGCTACAGCCGCAAGGGCACGCTCAACATCGGCGTGCCGGTCACCAATCGCAACCGCCAGGAGCTGGAAGGCCTGATCGGCTTCTTCATCAACGTGGTGGTGGCCCGCATCGATGTCGATGGCAGCCAGCCGTTCGCACAATTGCTGGCGGCGATCAGGGAAACCACCTTGCAGGCCCAGGCCAACAAGGACGTGCCCTTCCTCGAGGTGGCCGAGGCGCTGTACCCGGAACGCGAGCAGGGCGTGAACCCGTTCTTCCAGGTGCTCTACAACCACCTGCGCGACCTCGGCGAGCAGGTGGCCAGCGATGCGCTGCACGGATTGCAGGTCAGGGAAGTGGACCTGCAGGAGCCGGGCGCGCAATACGATATCTCGCTCAACACCCTGGAGCGATCCGACGGGGTGACGGCATCGTTCAACTACTCGACCGACCTGTTCGACGCAGCGCGCATCGAACGCATGGCCGGGCACTGGCTGGCGCTGCTGGAGGCTATCTGCGCCGAGCCACAGCGCTGCATTGGTGAGCTGGGTTTGTTCGGCGCTGCCGAGCGCCAGCAACTGATCTACGGCTGGAACCCGCCACAGCAGGCCGCTGGCGGCCTGTGCGCGCACCAACTGCTGCAGCGCCAGGCGCGGGCGCGGCCCGATGCGCCAGCATTGATCTGCGGCGACCAGCAACTGACTTACGCCGAACTGGACCGCAGCAGCAACCAGCTGGCGCACCGTCTGCGCGCCATGGGCGTGGGGCCGGAGCGCCTGGTGGGCGTGGCCGTCGAGCGTGGCCTGGGCATGGCCTTGGCGTTGATCGCCATTCACAAGGCGGGCGGCGCCTACGTGCCGCTGGACCCGGATTACCCGCAAGAGCGCCTGGCCTGCATGATCGAAGACAGTGGCATCGGCCTGCTGCTGGCCGACGCGCCCTCGCGTGAGCGCCTGCAAGCGGGCAAGCAGTTGCCCTGCGTGCTGCTGGAGCCCGGTAGCGAGTGGCTGCAGGCCTGGCCCGCCGAGCCGCTGGCCAACCTGGCTGCACCACACAACCTGGCCTATATGATCTACACCTCCGGCTCCACCGGTATGCCCAAGGGCGTGGCCATCGACCATCACGCGCTGGCGCTGTTCTGCCAGGTGGCTGCGCAGTATTCGCGCCTGGGCCCGGACGACCGCGTGCTGCAGTTCGCCACCATCAGCTTCGACGGCTTCATCGAGCAGTTCTTCCCACCGTTGGCCCAGGGTGCCTGTGTGGTCCTGCGCGATGCGCGGATATGGGGCACGGCCACCCTGCTGGATGAGATCAACCGCCACGGCGTGACCGTGGCCGACCTGCCGGCTGCCTACTGGCGCCTGCTGGCCCTGGAGCGCCACGGCCCCGAGGCCTATGGCCCACTGAGGCAGATCCATGTCGGCGGCGAGGCGGTGCCGGAAGATGCCTTGCGCGCCTGGCTGGCCGATGGCCCGCCAGCGGTGCGCCTGCTGAACACCTACGGCCCGACCGAAGCCACCGTGGTCGCCACCACCTACGACTGTTCGCAGATGACTGCGGCGCAGATCGGCCAGGGTGGTGTGCCCATTGGCCGCGCCTTGCCGGGCCGCACCCTGTATGCCCTGGACGAGTGCCTGGCACCGACCCCGACCGGCGTGCCTGGCGAGTTGTTCATTGGCGGCGCTGGCTGCCTGGCGCGTGGCTACCACCAGCAGCCGTCGCTCACCGCCGAGCGCTTCATCCCCGACCCGTTCGACCCGCTCGGCGGTGGCCGCCTGTACCGCACCGGCGACCTTGGTTACTACGACGAGAACGGCCAGCTGGCCTATCGCGGCCGGGTCGATCACCAGGTGAAGGTGCGCGGTTTCCGTATCGAACTGGGCGAGATCGAGCAGTGCCTGCGGGCGCACCCGGGCGTGCGCGAAGCCACCGTGGTGGCCATCGACCTGCCCAGCGGCAAGCAACTGTGCGCCTATGCCGTGCCGGCCGATGGCCACGACGGTGACCTGCGCCTGGCGTTGCAGCAGCACCTCAGGGCCAGCCTGCCGCACTACATGGTCCCGGCCTGCCTGGTGACCCTGGCGGACATGCCGCTGACCCCCAGCGGCAAACTCGACCGCAAGGCGCTGCCCCTGCCTGACCTGGGCCAGTCGCAACACGCCTACGAGGCGCCGCAGACCGCGCGGCAACAGCAACTGGCGAGCCTCTGGGCGCAATTGCTGAACGTTGACCGGGTTGGCCTGAACGACAACTTCTTCGAACTGGGCGGGCACTCGTTGCTGGCTGCCCAGGTGGTATCGCGGATCAACCTGGAGCTGGGGCTGGACATGCCCCTGCAGTTGATCTTCACCCACCCCGAGTTGCGCGCGTTCGCCCAGGCACTGGACGAGCAGGGCCTGTCGCTGACTGATGACGGCCTGAGCGATATCGAACACATGATGAACGCATTCACCGAGGCCTGACATGGAATTCACTGCAGCACAACGCATCGCCCAACGTTTCGTTGGCCTTTCCGTGGAGCAACGCCAGCAGATCCTGGCGCAGATGCAGGCCAGCGGGCAAAGCTTCCGCCTGCTGCCCATCGTGCCGGCGCGTCAGGGCCTGACCCGTATTCCGCTGTCGTACGCCCAACAGCGCCTGTTGTTCCTCTGGCAGCTGGAACCCGACAGCCCGGCCTATAACGTGCCGCTGGCCGTCCGCCTGAAAGGCGCGCTGGACCCGGCGCTGCTGCAACAGGCGCTGGATGCGCTGGTGCAACGCCACGAGTCGCTGCGCACGCGCTTCGCCGCGCAGGAGGGCGAGTTCTACCAGGACATCCTCGACCACTGCCCGCTGCCGATCGAGTGGGTGGAATTCGCCGAGACGCCCAGCGAAGCGTCGCTGAGCGAAGCCGTTGACGCTGCCCTCAAGCAGCCCTTCGACTTGCAGGCCGGCCCGCTGCTGCGGGTGACCGTGCTACGCGTGGAGGCCGAACACCATGTGCTGGCGCTGAGCATGCACCACATCATCGCCGACGGTTGGTCCAGCGATGTGCTGGTGCAGGAGTTCGTCCAGCTGTACAGCGCCCTGGCCGAGGGCTGCCAGGCGCAGTTGCCAGACTTGCCGATCCAGTACGCCGACTACGCCATCTGGCAGCGCGCCTGGCTCGAAGCCGGGGAGGCGCAGCGCCAGCTGGCCTACTGGCAGGCGCAACTGGGCGATGAGCAGCCGGTGCTGAGCCTGCCGCTGGACTTCGAGCGCCCGGCCACGCCCAGCCAGCGCGGGGCGGTGCTGCGCGTGGACATCGCAGGCGCGCAGGCCGAAGCCCTGCGCAGCCAGGCGCGCAAAGGCGGCTACACCGTGTTCGTGCTGGTGCTGGCGGCCATGGCGGTGGTGCTGTCGCGCTACAGTGGCCAGGCCGACATCCGCATCGGCGCCCCTAACGCCGGGCGCAACCGCAAGGAGCTGGAGGGCCTGATCGGCTTCTTCATCAATACCCAGGTGTTGCGTGTGCAAGTGGATGAGCGCGCCACCTTCGCCGCCTTGCTCGACCAGGTACAGGCGGTGATCGGCGCGGCCCAGTCGCACCAGGAGCTGCCGTTCGAGCAGCTGGTCGATGCCTTGCTGCCGGAGCGCAACCTGGCCCACAACCCGCTGTTTCAGTTCAAGATCAACCAGCACGTGGCCGCCCGCGACGCGGGGCGCAAGCGCCTGGGGACGCTGGAGGTGGAAGGTTTCGCGCGGAACGATGGCGATGCCCGCTTTGACCTGGCATTCGACTTTTCCGACAAGGCCGACGGCATCGAAGGCTACTTCACCTATGCCACTGAGCTGTTCGAACAGGCCACCATCGAACGCATGGCCGGTTCGCTGTGGCGGGTGCTGGATGCACTGACCGGCGATCTGCAGCGGGCAATTGTCGATAGCCCGGAGCTGCCGGCGCTGACGCCGGCGCCCGCGCATGCCTACCCGCACGGCGATGTACTTGCCCTGTGGCGCCAGGCCATGGTGCGAGGTCAGGCGCATGGCGGTGTGCGCGCCGGTGAACGGTTCATGACCCAGGCCGGGCTGGAGGCGGCATCCAACCGCCTGGCCGATTACCTGCGCCAGCGCGGTGTCGGTACCGGCAGCATCGTTGCCTTGTGCCAGCCGCGCTCCATCGAGTGGGTCAGTGCCTTGCTGGCGGTGCTCAAGACCGGCGCCGCCTATCTGCCGCTGGACCCCCAACAGCCCCAGGAGCGCTTGCAGCAACTGCTTGCCGACAGTGGCGCTGCCGTGCTGTTGCATGAACCGGGCGACCAGCGCTTCGCCGGCCTTGATGGCGTACAGGTAATCGCCTGCGATCATGCCCAATGGGCAATCTGCAGCGACCGCCCGGTAGAACTGGCCATTGCCGCTGAACAGCCAGCCTACCTGATCTACACCTCGGGCTCGACCGGGCAGCCCAAGGCCGTGGTGGTCAGCCATGGGGCGCTGGCCAGCTACATCCAGGCGCTGCTCGAGCGCCTGCAACTGCCAGCTGCAGCGAGCATGGCGATGGTCTCCACCACTGCCGCCGACCTGGGCCACACCGTACTGTTCGGTGCCCTGGCCTCGGGCCGCCTGCTGCACCTGCTGCCGCAGGAACTGGCGTTCGACCCGGACGGCTTCGCCAGCTACATGGCGCAGCACCAGGTCGGCGTGTTGAAACTGGTGCCGAGCCATCTGCAAGGCTTGCTTCAAGCAGAGCGCGCTGCCGACGTGCTGCCGGCCGAAGCGTTGATCCTCGGCGGCGAGGCGTGCAGCTGGGGCCTGCTGGAACAGGTTCGCGCGCTGCGCCCGGGCTGCCGGGTCATCAACCACTACGGCCCGACCGAAACCACCGTCGGCGTGCTCACCTTCGAGCCGGGCCAGCCATTGCCAGGCTGCCGCACGGTGCCGGTCGGACGCCCGCTGGGCAACGCCTGCGCCCAGCTGCTGGACGGTTACCTCAACCCGCTGGCAGCGCGGGTGACCGGTGAGCTGTACCTGGGCGGGCAGGGTATCGCCCAAGGGTATCTGGGCCAGCCAGCGCTGACTGCCGAGCGCTTCGTGCCGGCCGAGGGTGGTGCCCGTCTGTACCGCTCCGGCGACCGCGCACGGCTTACGGCCGATGGCCTGATCGAGTTCATCGGCCGCGCCGATGACCAGGTGAAGATCCGCGGTTATCGCGTGGAACCCGGCGAAATCGGCCGGATGCTGGCCGGCCTGCCCGCTGTCAGCGAGGCCGTGGTGCTGGCCTTGCCGCTGGAGGGTGACGCCGAGCGCCTGCAGCTGGTGGCCTACGTGGTCGCCGCAGCGGGGGTGACCGCTGAAGCGTTGCAGGCGCTGCTGCTGGCACGCTTGCCGGACTACATGGTGCCGGCGCAGATCGTATTGCTGGAACGTTTGCCGCTGACCGCCAACGGCAAGCTCGACAAGCGTGCGTTGCCGGTACCCGGTGCAGTCAGCCGTGGCTATGTGGCGCCGCAGGGGGATATCGAGGAAACGCTGGCGGCGGTGTGGGCCGATGTGCTCAAGCTGGAGCGGGTCGGTAGCAGTGACAACTTCTTCGAACTGGGCGGCGATTCGATCCTCAGCCTGCAGATCATCGCCCGGGCCAAGCGTCAGGGCATCCGGATCAGCCCCAAGCAATTGTTCGAACAACAGACCATCGCCCAGCTGGCGCAGGTGGCCAAGCGCAGCGAGGCCAAGCCAGCGCCTGCAGCGGCAGGCGTAGACGCCGCTAGCAGCGGCGAGGCCGCGTTGTTGCCAGCGCAGGCGCGGTTCTTCGAAATGCAGATCGCCCAACCGGCGCACTGGAACCAGTCGGTACTGCTCAAGCCGACCAGCCCGGTACAGGTGAAGCACCTGGAGGCCGCCCTGCGCGCCGTGGTCGCACAGCACGACGCCCTGCGCCTGCGCTTCACTCGCACCGCCGAGCAATGGCAGGCGCGCTTTCAGCCGCTGGACGATGCACCGCTGTTGCAGCAGCGCAACCTCAATGCCCTGAGTGAACTGGACGCCGCTGGCAACCAGCTGCAAGCCAGCCTGAACCTGGAGCACGGGCCGCTATTGCGTGGCGAACTGTTCGACGTTGCCGATGGCCAACAGCGTCTGCTGCTGGTGGTGCATCACCTGGTGGTCGACGGCGTGTCATGGCGCGTGCTGCTCGAAGACCTGCAAACCGCCTACCAGCAGCTGCTGGCCGGCCAGACCGTGAGCCTGCCGGCCAAGACCACCTCGGTGCAGGCCTGGGCCGAACGCCTGGCCAGCCATGCCAGCAGCCCTGCGCTGCAGGCACAGCGCGACTACTGGCTGCAGGCCTTGGCCGGCGACCACGCCGAACTGCCGCGGGACAACCCCCAGGGCAGCCTGGCCAACAGCCATGCCCGCACCGCCACCACCCGGCTGGATGCCGAGTGCACCGCCAAGCTGCTGAGGCAGGCCCCGGCCGCCTACCGCACGCAGGTCAACGACCTGCTGCTGACTGCGCTGGCACGGACCTTGTGCCAGTGGAGTACGCACGCCGAGGTGCTGGTGCAGGTGGAAGGCCACGGCCGCGAAGACCTGTTCGACGACCTCGACCTCAGCCGCACCGTGGGCTGGTTCACCAGCCTGTACCCGGTGCGCCTCACGCCCGGCCACGACCTGGGCCAGTCGATCAAGACGATCAAGGAGCAACTGCGCGCGGTGCCGGACAAAGGCCTCGGCCATGGCCTGCTGCGCTACCTTGGCGATGCCGATGTCCGTGACCAGCTGCGGCGTGCCGCCCAGGCGCGGGTTACCTTCAACTACCTTGGCCAGTTCGATACCAGCTTCGATGCCGAAGCCGGCGCCCTGTTCACCCCAAGCGGGGAAAGCGCAGGCCGCAGCCAATGTGCCGGTGCAGCGCTGGGCAACTGGCTGAGCATCACCGGCCAGGTATACGGCGGCGAGTTGTTCCTGGAGTGGACCTACAGCGCCGACATGTACCACCCGGCCACCCTCGAAAAGCTGGCCCAGGCCTACCAGCAGGCCTTGGTGGAGCTGGTCGAACACTGTTGCGATGGCCGGCACCAGGGGGTGACCCCGGCGGACTTCCCGTTGGCTGCACTGACCCAGGCGCAGCTGGACAGCCTGCCGCTGCCGGCGCAGCAGATCGCCGATGTGTACCCGCTGTCACCGATGCAGCAGGGCATGCTGTTTCATACCCTTTACGACGCGCAGGCCGGCAACTACATCAACCAGCTGCGGGTGGATGTGCACGGGCTGGATGTGCAGCGTTTCCGGCAGGCCTGGCAGGCTACCTTGCAGGCGCATGACATCCTGCGCAGCGGTTTCGTCCTGCAGGGCGCGCTGGAGCAGGCCGTGCAGGTGGTATGCAAGACCGTCACGTTGCCGTGCAGCGAGCACGACTGGCGTGGCCAGCCAGCACTGGAGCAGGCCTTGCAGGCCCTGGCCGAGGCTGAACGCCAGCGCGGTTTCGACCTGGCCAGCGCGCCGCTGCTGCGCCTGGTACTGGTGCGCACCAGCGATAGCAGCCACCACTTGATCTACACCAACCACCACATCCTCATGGACGGCTGGAGCACCTCGCGCCTGCTCGGGGAGGTGCTGCAGCGCTACGCCGGCCACCTGCCGCAAGCGCAGGCCAGGCCTTACCGCGACTATATCGCCTGGCTGCAAGGCCAGGACGCGGCGCTTGCCGAAGCCTTCTGGAAGGCGCGCCTGGCGGCGCTGGACGCACCAACCCGCCTGGCCCAGGCCATTGTCGGTAGCAGCGGCGCAAGCGGCTACGGCGAGCGCCGCCTGGCCTTCGACCGCGAGCAGACTGCGCGCATCGAAGCCTTTGCCCGGGCCAACCGGGTCACCGTCAATACCCTGGTGCAATCGGCCTGGCTGCTGCTGTTGCAGCGCTGCACTGGGCAAGCCAGCGTGTGCTTCGGCGCCACTGTCGCCGGGCGCCCGGCAGACCTGCCAGGGGTAGAGGAGCAGATCGGCCTGTTCATCAACACCCTGCCGGTGATCGGGGCGCCGCGTGCCGAGCAGCGCGTGGCCGAGTGGATCGGCCAGGTGCAGGCTGAAAACCTGGCCCTGCGCGAGTTCGAGCATACGCCGTTGTACGACCTGCAGCGCTGGGCCGGGCAGGGCGGTGACGCCCTGTTCGATAGTATTCTGGTGTTCGAGAACTACCCGGTGGCCGAAGCGCTGCAACAGGGTGCGCCCGCTGGCCTGCGTTTCGGCGATGTCGCGGTGCAGGAGCAGACCAACTATCCGCTGACCCTGGTGGTGGAACTGGGCGCGACGTTATCGATGCACTATAGCCACGACCGTGCGCTATGGAGCGATGACAGCATTGGCCACCTGGCGGGTTACTTCGCCAACCTGTTGCGGGCGCTGGTGGAGAATGCGGATGCCTTCATCGGTGAGCTGCCGCTGCTGGATCAGGCGGAGCAGCAACGGATGGTCGAAGGCTGGAATGCCACCCAGGCAGCCTACCCGGACGAGTGCAGCATTCATCAACTGATCGAGGCCCAGGTGTGCGCCACCCCGGATGCCCCGGCGCTGGTATTCGGCGAGCAGACCCTGAGCTATGCCGAACTCAACCGCCGTGCCAACCAGCTGGCGCACCGGTTGCGCGAGTTGGGCGTGGGCCCGGACGTGCTGGTCGGCATCGCCATGCAGCGCAGCCTGGAGATGGTCATCGGCCTGCTCGGTATCGTCAAGGCCGGCGGCGCCTACGTGCCGCTGGACCCGGAGTACCCGCAGGAGCGCCTGCGCTACATGTTCGACGACAGCGGCATCGCCTTGCTGCTGAGCCAGTCGCACTTGCGCGACACCCTGCCGGTCCCGGCCGGCTTGCGCTGCCTGGAGCTGGATACTGAAGACCTGAGCGGCTACCGCGATGCCAACCCAGACATCGATGTAGCGCCGCTGAACCTCGCCTACGTGATCTACACCTCTGGCTCCACCGGTCGCCCGAAAGGCGCTGGCAACAGCCATCGGGCGCTGGTCAACCGCCTGTGCTGGATGCAGAAGGCCTATGCACTGGGCGCCAGCGACAGCGTTTTGCAGAAAACCCCGTTCAGCTTCGACGTGTCGGTGTGGGAGTTCTTCTGGCCGCTGATGACCGGCGCGCGGCTGGTCATCGCCCAGCCAGGGGCGCACCGCGACCCGCAGTTGCTGGTCGAGGCCATCAACCACTACGGCATCAGCACGCTGCACTTCGTGCCGTCGATGCTGCAGGCGTTCATGAGCCACGAAGCGGTAGAGCGCTGCGTCAGCCTCAGGCGCGTGGTGTGCAGCGGCGAAGCGCTGCCGGCCGAACTGGCCCGCCAGGCCCTGCAACGTTTGCCGGCGGCGCGCCTGTACAACCTGTACGGGCCGACCGAAGCGGCCATCGACGTCACCCACTGGACCTGCCAGGCGGATGAAACCATCAGCGTGCCGATCGGCCAGCCGATCGACAACCTCAAGGCCCACATCCTCGACGGCAGCCTGCACCCGGCGGTGCGCGGCAGTGCCGGTGAGCTGTACCTCGGCGGTGTCGGCCTGGCCCGTGGTTATCACCAGCGCCCAGCGCTGACCGCCGAACGCTTCGTGCCAGACCCGTTCAGCACCGACGGCGGGCGCCTGTACCGCACCGGCGACCTGGCGCGCTACCGCGCCGACGGGGTGATCGACTACGCCGGGCGTATCGACCACCAGGTGAAGATCCGCGGCCTGCGCATCGAGCTGGGCGAGATCGAAGCACACCTGCTGCAGCTGCCGAGCGTGCAGGAGGCAGTGGTGCTGGCCCAGGACGGGCCGAGCGGCAAGCAAGTGGTGGCCTACGTGGTGCCTGCCGACAGCACGCAAGAGCAGGGCGCGTTGCGCGACAGCCTGCGTGCTGCGCTCAAGGCTGGCTTGCCGGACTACATGGTGCCGGCGCACCTGCTGCTGCTCGACCAGCTGCCGCTGACGCCGAATGGCAAGCTCGACCGCAAGGCCCTGCCGCAGGCGGATGCCAGCCAGTTGCAGGGCGAGTACGTCGCCCCGCAGAGCGCGCTGGAGCAACAGATCGCGGCGATCTGGGCGCAGGTGCTGAAGCTGGAACAGGTCGGCCTGGCGGACAACTTTTTCCAGCTCGGCGGGCATTCCCTGCTAGCCACGCAAGTGGTTGCGCGCTTGCAGATGGAACTGGCTGCGGACATACCACTGGCACTGCTGTTCCAGACCGAAAACCTTCGCGATTACGCCACCGCTGTCAGCGCTGCAACCCGCGACCGCACGGCAGACCTGGACGAGTTCCACGACTTCATGAATGAGCTTGAGGCAGTTTGAAATGAGCACCGATACCCGCAATACCGACCTGGTCCAGCGCTTCATTCGGCTGCCGCTGGAGCAGCGCAAGCTGTTTCTGGAAAAGTTGGCGTCCAAGGGCAGCAGCCTGGCGCAACTGCCCATTCCGCAGGTGTGCGGAGACTTCGCGCAGTTGCCGCTTTCCTATGCCCAGCAACGCCAGTGGTTTCTCTGGAAACTGGACCCGGACAGCGCGGTATACAACATTTCCTCGGCCCTGCGCTTCACGGGCAAGCTGGACCTTGTAGCCCTGCAGCGTGCCTTCGATGGCCTGCTGGCCAGGCACGATGCGCTGCGTACCACCTTCCATCAACAAGGGGAGCAGGTGCAGCAGGTGGTTCACCCACGCCTGGTGTTGCCGGTGGCCCCTGAGCCGTTGGATACGCCGGGCGAGGAAGCCTTGCGCGAGCAGGTGGAGCGTGAGGCGCGCCAAGGCTTCGACCTGGAGCGAGGGCCGCTGCTGAGGGTCAGGCTGCTGGCGCTCGATGCGCACGAGCACGTGCTGGTGCTGACTGTTCACCACATCATCGCCGATGGCTGGTCCATGCCATTGATGGTGCAAGAGCTGGTGCGCCTGTATGAGGCCTGCAGCCAGGGCCGGGATGCACAGCTGCCCGCGCTACCCATTCAGTATGCCGACTACGCCATCTGGCAGCGGAGCTGGATGGAGGCCGGGGAGCAGGCGCGCCAGCTGGCCTACTGGACCGGCCAGCTGGGCGGCGAGGATCCGCTGCTGGAGATGCCGCTGGACCGCCCGCGGCCAACGGTCAGCAGCCTCAGGGGGGCACGCCTGGCCATCGATTTGCCGGCAGACCAGGCGCGAGCGCTCAAGCGGTTCGCCCAGCAACAGGGGGTGACGCTGTTCATGCTGCTGCTGGCCAGCTTCCAGGTCCTGCTGCACCGCTATTCAGGGCAGGCGGATATCCGCGTCGGTGTGCCGGTGGCCAACCGCAATCGGGTGGAAACCGAGCGCCTGGTCGGGTTGTTCGTCAACACCCAGGTCCTGCGGGCCGAGTTCGATCTGCCGCTGACCTTTGCCGACTTTCTCGGCCAGGTCCGGCAACGGGTGGTCGAGGCCCAGGCCCATCAGGACCTGCCTTTCGAACAACTGGTAGAGGCCCTGCAGCCGGAGCGCAGCCTGAATCACAGCCCATTGTTCCAGGTGATGTACAACCACCAGACCCAGGCCAGGGGCGAGCGCCACACGCTGCCGGGGTTGGAAGTGAGCGCCGTGGCGTGGGACAACCACACCGCCAAGTTCGACCTGACCCTGGAAACCTTTGAGCACGAGACCGGTATCGGTGCTGCGCTGGTCTACGCCACCGACCTGTTCGATGCCGCGACGGCCCGCTCTCTGGCCCGGCACTGGCAGAACCTGCTGCACGCCGTCGTCGAGCTGCCCAACCAGCGTATCGCCGAGCTGGCCCTGCTGGACGACACCGAGCACCAGCAGATCATTGCAGGATGGAACGCGACTCAGGCCAGCTACCCGGATGCCAGCTGCATTCACCAGCTTTTCGAGGCGCAGGTAGCGCGAACCCCGGACGCCCCGGCACTGATCTTCGGCGCGCAGACGCTGAGCTATGCCGAGCTCAACTGCCGGGCCAACCAGCTGGCGCACAAGCTTCGCGAGCAGGGTGTGGGCCCGGATGTGCTGGTGGGCATCGCCATGCAGCGCAACCTGGAGATGGTCGTCAGCCTGCTGGCCATTCTCAAGGCGGGGGGCGCCTATGTGCCGCTGGACCCGGAATATCCGCAGGACCGCCTGGAGTACATGCTCGAGGATAGCCAGGCGATCCTGTTGCTGTCGCAGACCAGCGTGCTTGACCGCATGCCGGAGCAGTTCCGCTCGCGCGCGCTGCTGCTGGACCAGGTGCCGCTGGACGGCTACCCGGACACTGACCTGGCCTGCGTGAGCAGTGCCCGCAACCTCATCTACTGCATCTACACTTCAGGCTCGACGGGCAAGCCCAAGGGCGTGCAGATCGAGCACCGCAGTGTGGCGGCACTGATCGGCTGGTCGCTATCGGTATACGACCAGGCAGACCTGTGTGGCGTGCTGTTTTCCACCTCGATCTGCTTCGACCTGTCGGTGTGGGAACTGTTCGTCACCCTCTCGGCGGGTGGTTATGCGGTGTTGGCCGGCAATGCCCTCGAACTGCCGAACCTGGCGGCGAAGGACCGGGTGCGGCTGGTGAACACCGTGCCATCGGCAATCAGGCAGCTGTGCGAAACCGGCAATATTCCCGCGTCGGTCAACACCATCAACCTGTGTGGCGAAGCGCTGAAGCAATCGCTTGTCGATGACCTCTACCGCCTGGCGCACGTACACGAGGTGTACGACCTGTATGGCCCGTCCGAGGACACCACCTATTCCACCTGCACGCTGAGGGTGGCCGGTGGCCAGGCGAACATCGGCCGACCTTTGCACAACAGTGCTGCCTACGTGCTCAGCGCTGCCCTGCAGCCGGTGCCGGTGGGTGCCGTCGGTGAGTTGTACCTGGCCGGTGCCGGCTTGGCCCGTGGTTACCTGAAGCGCCCGGGGCTCAGCGCCGAGCGTTTCCTCCCCAACCCCTTCGATGCCCACGGCGGGCGCATCTACCGTACCGGTGACCTGGCCCGTTATCGGCCTGACGGGGTGCTGGAGTATGTCGGCCGGGTGGACCATCAGGTAAAGGTTCGCGGCTTCCGCATCGAACTGGGCGAGATCGAGGTGCGCCTGCAACAGCAGGCGGTGCGCGAAGCCGTGGTCATGGCCGTTGATGGCCCCGGTGGCCAGCAGCTGGTGGCGTATGCAGTCCCTGACGAGCCTGGGGTGATGGCCGATGCCGCTGCGCAGGCAGCCCTGCGTGAGCAACTGCGCAGTGCGTTGCGCAGGCAGTTGCCGGAATACATGCTGCCTTCTTACCTGGTGCTGCTGGGCAAGCTGCCCCTGACGCCGAATGGCAAGCTGGACCGCAAGGCGTTGCCGCGCCCGGACCTTGCCCTGGCGGAGGAGGCCCACGTGCCACCGCGTACGCCCTTGCAGCAGCAGGTGGCGGCGATCTGGGTGGATGTGCTGAAAGTCGACCGGGTTGGCCTGGGCGACAACTTCTTCCTGCTGGGTGGCCACTCCCTGATCGCCACCCAGGTGACCAGCCGCGTGCAGGAGCAGCTCGGCTTGGCGGTCGGCCTGAAAGCGCTGTTCGAAAGCCCCGATCTGGGCGGCTACTGCGCGCAGCTTGAGCAGCTCACGCCACAGGCGGACCCTGTGCAGAATGAGCTGGCTAAATCCCTGGAGGCCCTGAAACGTCTAACTACGGAGGAAATTGAAAAGCTGGTTTCTTAGGAGATTTTGACTGTGCAAGAGCTGCTTGAGTCTGTAAAGCTACTGTCCACCAAAGAGCGCCAGGCCCTGGCAGCCTTGCTCAAGCAGCAGGGGGTGAACCTGTATGGGCTCACCCCGATCTTCAGGCGCGAGCCTGCAGCCCCTGTCCCCCTTTCATACGCCCAGCAGCGGCAGTGGTTTCTCTGGCAACTTGAGCCTGCCGCGCCGCTCTACAACATCCCGGCGGCCTTGCGCCTGCAGGGCCATCTGGATGTCGAGGCGTTGCAGCGCAGTTTCGACGCGCTGGTGGTCCGCCACGAAACCTTGCGCACCACCTTCAGCGATGACGGGCAGGGCGCCGTCCAGGTCATTCATCCCAAGCACAGCGTGGCGTTGGTGATCCAGACGCTGGCCGGCGTCGATGAACACAGCGTGCGCGAGCACGTCGAGGCCGAGGCACGCCGCCCGTTCGACCTGCAGCACGGGCCACTGTTGCGGGTCAGCTTGCTGCGCCTTGGGCAGGACGAGCATGTGCTGCTGGTGACACTGCATCACATCGTCTCCGATGGCTGGTCGATGCCGCTGATGATCGATGAGCTGATGCAGCTGTATGCCGGTTATAGCCAAGGCCAGGCGCCGCAGCTGCCGGCGTTGCCGGTCCAGTATGCCGACTACGCGATCTGGCAGCGGCAGTGGATGGAAGCGGGTGAGCGCGAGCGGCAACTGGCGTACTGGAAGGCCGAGCTTGGCGATGAGCAGCCCGTACTCGAGCTGCCCAGCGATCGCCCGCGTGCTGCGTCCAGCAGCCACCGCGGCGCCCGGCATGAGGTTCGCCTGCCGCAAGCCCTGGTGCATTCGCTCAGGCAGCTGGCCCAGCGTCAGGGAGCGACGCTGTTCATGGTGTTGCTGGCGAGTTTCCAGGCTTTGCTGCACCGCTATTCCGGGCAGTCGGATATCCGCGTCGGGGTACCGGTGGCCAACCGCAACCGGGTGGAGACCGAACGGCTGATCGGCTTTTTCGTCAATACCCAGGTATTGCGCGCCGAGTTCGACCTGCCGCTGACCTTCAGCGACCTGCTCCAGCAGGTCAAGCAGCGCGTGCTGGGGGCGCAGAGCCATCAGGACTTGCCGTTCGAGCAACTGGTGGAGGCCCTTCAGCCCGAGCGCAGCCTGAGCCACAGCCCACTGTTCCAGGTGCTGTACAACCACCAGGTGCAGGCCAAGGGTGGGCAGCGCAGCGTGCCAGGGCTGCAGGTGGAGGGGTTGACCTGGGCCCACGATACGGCCAGGTTCGACCTGACCCTGGACACTTTCGAATACGAGCATGGCCTCGACGCCGCCCTGAGCTACGCGACTGACCTGTTCGATGCCGCAACCATCGAACGGATGGCACTTCACTGGGTCAACCTGCTTGAGGCGATCGTGCACCGGCCCGGGCAGCGCGTGGCCGACCTGCCGCTGCTCAGCCAGGCGCAACAGGACCAGGCCGTACAGGCCTGGAACCCGTCACCGATGCAGTTCCCCGCCGAACAGCCGCTTCATCGCCTGATCGAGGCCCAGGTCGAAGCTGCACCGGATGCGATAGCGCTGGTCTGCCGCGAGCAGACTCTGAGCTACGCCGAGCTCAACCGCCGGGCCAACCAGCTGGCGCACAAACTGCTGGAGCTGGGGGCCGGGCCGGATGTACTGGTCGGCCTGGCCGTCGAGCGCAGCCTGGAGATGGTTGTTGGCCTGCTGGGCATTCTCAAGGCCGGTGCTGCCTACGTGCCGCTGGACCCGGCGTACCCACAGGACCGCCTCGCCTATCTGTTCGAGGACAGCGGTATCCGCCTGTTGCTGACCCAGCAGCACCTGCGTGACACGCTGCCAATACCGGCAGGTGTGCATGTGCTGGAACTGGACGGCGATACCGGCCTCGGCGGCTATAGCGAGGTCAACCCTGCCTGCGAGGTGAATGCCGACAACCTGGCTTATGTGATCTACACCTCGGGCTCCACCGGTAAGCCCAAAGGTACGCTGCTGCCGCATCGGAACGTGGTGCGCCTGTTTGCCGCCACCCGGCACTGGTTCCATTTCGCTGCCAGTGACGTATGGACGGTGTTCCACTCCTACGCCTTCGACTTTTCGGTATGGGAACTGTACGGCGCGTTGCTGCATGGCGGCAAGGCGGTCATCGTGCCCACAGATGTGGCGCGTTCCAGCGAAGACTTTTACGCCTTGCTGGTGCGCGAGCAGGTTACCGTGCTCAACCAGACGCCCTCGGCGTTCAAACCGCTTGTTGCGGTTGCCTGCGAGGCCGCGAAGGCAAGGCAGCAACTGGCCCTGCGGCATGTGCTGTTTGGTGGCGAGGCCCTGGAGGTCAGCAGCCTGAAACCCTGGTTGGACGTGTTTGGCGACCACCAGCCGCGCCTGATCAACATGTATGGCATCACCGAAACCACCGTACACGTGACGTACCGGCCGATCACCCTGGACGACTTGCACCACGGCGCCAGCAGCCCGATCGGCGAGGTCATCCCCGACCTGTCGTGGTACTTGCTCGACGCAAACCTGAACCCGATCCTGCCGGGTTGCACGGGGGAAATGCTGATTGGCCAGGCGGGCCTGGCGCGGGGCTACCACGGCCGCCCCGGGTTGACAGCCGAGCGCTTCGTACCCAATCCCTTCGATGACCAGGGCGGGCGCCTGTACCGCTCTGGCGACCTGGCCCGTTACCGTACCGACGGGGTCATCGAATACATCGGGCGTATCGACCAGCAGGTTAAGATTCGCGGTTTCCGTATCGAGCTGGGCGAGATCGAAGCGCGCCTGCTCGCACAGCCTGCCGTGCGCCAGGTTGCGGTGCTGGCGCTGGATGGCGCCAGTGGCAAGCAGCTGGTGGGCTATGTGGTGCCTGCCGATGCTGGTGTGCTGAACAGTATCGAACGGCAGGCGCAACTGCGTGACAGCCTGCGTGCCGAACTGAAGGCCAGCCTGCCTGAGCACATGCTGCCCGCGCATCTGCTGTTCCTGGAGCTGCTGCCCCTTACCGGCAACGGCAAGCTCGACCGCAAGGCCTTGCCGGTGCCAGATGCCAGCGTGCTGCAGGGTGAGTACATTGCGCCGCAGACCGAACTGGAGCAGCAGATCGCAGCCATCTGGGCCGACGTGCTGAAGCTGGAGCAAGTCGGCCTTGCCGACAACTTCTTCGAACTGGGCGGCGATTCGATCATGTCGTTGCAGGTAGTCAGCCGTGCCCGCCAGCTGGGTATCCGCTTCACTCCCAAGGAGCTGTTCCAGCACCAGACAGTACAAGGGTTGGCTGCGATCGCCCGGCAAGAAACCGGCACCGCAATCGACCAGGGGCAGGTCGAGGGCAGCATGCCGCTGACACCGATCCAGCAGTGGTTCTTCGCAGCAGACGTGGTCGCGCGGCATCACTGGAACCAGTCGCTGATGCTGCACACCCGCGAGGCGCTCGATGAACATCACCTGCAAGCGGCGTTGCGCTGCGTTGTCGACCATCACGACGCCCTGCGCCTGCGCTTCAGCCACGCCGAAGGTGCCTGGCAGGCCGTGTTCGGCACCGCGCAGCATGAACTGTTGTGGTGCCGCCAGGTTGAACATGCCGAAGCACTGGAGCAGGCCGGCAACCAAGCCCAGCGCAGCCTGAACCTGGAGCAAGGGCCTCTGCTGCGGGCAGTGTTGGGCGAGCTGCCCGATGGCAGCCAGCGGTTGCTGTTGGTCATCCACCACCTGGTGGTTGACGGGGTGTCTTGGCGGGTGCTGCTCGAAGACCTGCAACAGGCTTACCAGTCCCTGGCCGCCGGCCAGATCCCGGTATTGCCCGCCAAGACCAGCGCGTTCAAGGCCTGGGCAGAGCAGTTGCAGGGCTATGCGACAACGCCCGCGTTGCAGCATGAAATGGCTTACTGGCACGAGCAGTTGCAAGGCGTTGACGATGCGCTGCCCTGTGACAACCCGCAAGGTGCCAACCTGCAGCGTTGCGCGGCCTCTGTCGCGACGCGCCTGGACGCAAGCTGGACGCACAAGCTGTTACATGAAGCGCCGGCGGCCTATCGCACCCAGATCAATGACCTGCTGCTGACCGCGCTGGCACGGGTGATCGCGCGTTGGACCGGGCGGGCACAGGTGCTGGTGCGCCTGGAGGGGCATGGCCGGGAAGAGCTGTTCGACGGCATCGACCTGACCCGCACGGTAGGCTGGTTCACCAGCCTGTATCCGCTCAAGCTCAGCCCACAGGCGCAATGGGCGGGTTCGATCAAGACCATCAAGGAACAGTTGCGCGACGTTCCCGACAAAGGGATTGGGTATGGCGTATTGCGTTACCTTGGCGGAAGCGAGGCTTGTCAGCTGCTTGGCCAACTGCCGGCAGGCGAGATCGTCTTCAATTACCTGGGCCAGTTCGACAGCAGTTTCGACGCGGCAACCGGGCTGCTGACGCCGGCGCCGGAAAGCGCTGGCCAGAACCACGATGACGCTGCGTCCCTGAGCAGCCAGCTGGCCATCAATGGCCAGGTCTTTGCCGGGGAACTGAAGCTCAACTGGACATTCAGCAGCGAACGCTTCAAGCCGTCGACCGTCCAGCGTCTGGCCGATGCCTACGCAGATGAGCTCAAGGCCCTGATCGAGCACTGCTGCCAGGCGCATAATCGCGGGGTGACCCCTTCGGACTTCCCGCTGGCCGGGCTGACCCAGGCGCAACTGGACAACCTGCCGGTGGCTGCCGCGCAAATTGCCGATGTCTATCCGTTGTCGCCGATGCAGCAAGGCATGTTGTTCCACAGCCTGTACGAGCAAGGCAGCGGTAACTACATCAACCAGATGCGGGTCGATGTCGATCACCTCGACCCACAGCGCTTCAAGCAGGCCTGGCTGGATGTACTGGCAGCCCACGACATATTGCGAACCGGCTTCGTATGGCAGGCAGAGCTGGAGCGAGCGGTGCAGATCGTGCACCGCACCGTCGGCTCGCCGTTCACCGAACTGGACTGGCGCGACACCCAGCAGCTGGAAGCCGCGTTGCAGCAGTTGGCCGATGACGAGCGCCAGCGTGGCTTCGACCTGGCCGAGGCGCCATTGCTGCGCCTGGTGCTGGTGCGTACCGACAGGCATCGGCACCACCTGATCTATACCAACCACCATATCCTGATGGATGGCTGGAGTACCTCGCGCTTGCTGGGGGAGGTGTTGCAGCGTTATGCCGGGCAACCGATGCCGGTGCAGGCAACGCATTACCGCGACTACATCGCCTGGTTGCAGCGTCAGGATGCGGGCGCCGCTGAAACATTCTGGAAGGGCCAACTGGCAGACCTGGAGGCACCGACCTGTCTGGCGCAAAGCATCCCTGGCCTTGGCCTGGGCGGTTCAGCGTGTGGCCAGGGCGAGTACCAGCAGCGCTTCGACCGCCAGCAAACCCGGCAGATCGAGGCCTTCGCCAGGGCTAATCGGGTCACGGTCAATACCTTGCTGCAGGCTGTCTGGCTGCTGTTGCTGCATCGCTACAGCGGCCAGCCCAGCGTCTGCTTCGGCGCTACGGTGGCTGGGCGGCCGACTGACCTGCCAGGGGTGCAAGAGCAGATTGGCCTGTTCATCAACACGCTGCCGGTGGTCGGCACGCCGCGTGCGGAACAGACCGTCGCGCAGTGGCTGGCCCAGGTGCAGGCGAGCAACCTGGCGGCGCGCGAATTCGAGCATTCCCCGCTGTATGACGTGCAACGCTGGGCCGGGCAGGCCGGTGACGCGTTGTTCGACAGCTTGCTGGTGTTCGAGAACTACCCGGTGGCCGAAGCGCTGCAACAGGGCGCGCCCGATGGCCTGCGCTTTGGCGAGGTGACCAATCGCGAGCAGACCAACTACCCGTTGACGCTGTTGGTGAGCCCGGGGGCGACTTTGTCGATCCAGTACAGCCACGATCGCAGCCATTGGTCTGGCCAGGCGATCGAGCAGGTGGCGCAGCACCTGGGCAACCTCATCAGGGCCATGCTGGCAGATGCCGGCCAGGCACTGGCCGAGCTGCCGATGCAGGGCCCCGATGAGCAGCGCCAACTGCTCCTGGACTGGAACGCCACAGATGCGGTGTTCCCGAGTGATAGCAGCATTCACCAGTTGATCGAAGCCCAGGTGTTCGCCACCCCGAACGCCCCGGCGCTGGTATTCGGCGAGCAGGCCCTGAGCTATGCCGAACTCAACCGCCGTGCCAACCAGCTGGCGCACCGCTTGCGCGAGTTGGGCGTGGGCCCGGACGTGCTGGTCGGCATCGCCATGCAGCGCAGCCTGGAAATGGTCATCGGCCTGCTGGGCATCGTCAAGGCCGGCGGCGCCTACGTGCCGCTGGACCCGGAGTACCCGCAGGAGCGCCTGCGCTACATGTTCGACGACAGCGGCATCGCCTTGTTGCTGAGCCAGTCGCACCTGCGCGACACCCTGCCGATCCCGGCCGGCTTGCGTTGCCTGGAGCTCGATAGCGAAGACCTGAGCGGCTACAGCGATGCCAACCCGGACACCGATGTAGCGCCGCTGAACCTCGCCTACGTGATCTACACCTCTGGCTCCACCGGTCGCCCGAAAGGCGCTGGCAACAGCCATCGGGCGCTGGTCAACCGCCTGTGCTGGATGCAGAAGGCCTACGGCCTGGACGCCAGCGACAGCGTGCTGCAGAAAACCCCGTTCAGCTTCGACGTGTCGGTGTGGGAGTTCTTCTGGCCGTTGATGACCGGCGCGCGGCTGGTCATCGCCCAGCCAGGGGCGCACCGCGACCCGCAACTGCTGGTCGAGGCCATCAACCACTACGGCATCAGCACGCTGCACTTCGTGCCGTCGATGTTGCAGGCGTTCATGACCCACCAGGCGGTAGAGCGCTGCGTCAGCCTCAGGCGCGTGGTGTGCAGCGGCGAAGCACTGCCGGCCGAACTGGCCCGCCAGGCCCTGCAACGTTTGCCGGCGGCGAGCCTGTACAACCTGTACGGGCCGACCGAAGCGGCCATCGACGTCACCCACTGGACCTGCCAGCCGGACGAAAATATCAGCGTGCCGATCGGCCAGCCGATCGACAACCTCAAGGCCCACATCCTCGATGGCAGCCTGCAACCGGCAGTACGCGGCAGTGCCGGTGAGCTGTACCTCGGTGGCGTGGGCCTGGCCCGTGGCTATCACCAGCGCCCGGCGCTGACCGCCGAACGCTTCGTGCCAGACCCGTTCAGCACCGCTGGCGGGCGCCTGTACCGCACCGGCGACCTGGCCCGCTACCGCGCCGACGGGGTGATCGACTACGCCGGGCGTATCGACCACCAGGTGAAGATCCGCGGCCTGCGCATCGAGCTGGGCGAGATCGAAGCGCACCTGCTGCAGCTGCCGAGCGTGCAGGAGGCAGTGGTGCTGGCCCAGGACGGGCCGAGCGGCAAGCAACTGGTGGCCTACGTGGTGCCCGCCGACAGCACGCAAGAGCAGGGCGCGTTGCGCGACGGCCTGCGTGCTGCGCTCAAGGCTGGCTTGCCGGACTACATGGTGCCGGCGCACCTGCTGCTGCTCGACCAGCTGCCGCTGACGCCGAATGGCAAGCTCGATCGCAAGGCCCTGCCGCAGGCGGATGCCAGCCAGTTGCAGGGCGAGTACGTCGCCCCGCAGAGCGCGCTGGAGCAACAGATCGCGGCGATCTGGGCACAGGTACTGAAGCTGGAGAGGGTCGGCCTGAGCGATAACTTCTTCGAGCTGGGCGGTGATTCGATCGCATCCTTGCAACTGGTCAGCCGAGCGCGCAAGGCCGGGCTCGAGTTTACCCCCAGGGAGCTTTTCGAGCATCAGACCGTACAGCGCCTGGCCTCGGTCGCACGGCAACACCGCACCGCGCAGGATGGCGACCCGCCTGCAGCTTCGGCAGCGGATGCGTTGGCGGCGCTGACCCCGGCACAACGGCAGCGACTGCCGGTTCCGATGGAGCAGATCGCTGACCTCTATCCGCTTTCGCCGATGCAGCAGGGCATGCTGTTCTATACCCTGCAAGGGCCAGAAGCCGGCCTTTACATCAACCAGACCGCAGTCTCGGTTGCCGGGCTGGACATTGACCGCTTCGCCGATGCCTGGCGGCAGGTGATTGCCCGGCATGACATTCTGCGCACGGCCTTCTGGTCCGACCCGCAACTGCACGAGCCGATGCAACTGGTGCTGCACGACGTGGCCTTGCCGTTGCAGGTGCTCGATTGGCGGCAGCGAGACTGCGCGCCGGAGGCACTCAAGGCATTGGCGGCAGAAGACGCTGCCCGAGGCTTCCAGTTGGCGAGTGCGCCGCTCATGCGCCTGACGCTGGTGCGCCTGGAAGATGGCGGCGTGCACCTGATCTGGACGCGCCATCACATCCTGATGGACGGCTGGAGCGATTCGCGCCTGCTGGGCGAGGTGCTGCAGACCTATCACGGGCAAGTGCCGGAGCGCCCGGTGGTGCAGTTCGGCAACTACATCCGCTGGCTTGGCGCGCAACCCCAGGAACAACTCGAACGGTTCTGGAGCGCCACACTCGGCAGTCTGGAAACCCCGACCTTGCTGACTGGCAGCGTGCTGCCGCGCCCTGCGCCTGAGCTGGACGGCCATGCAGCGCTGTACCTGCGCTGGGACATGCCCAGGACCCGACGCCTGCGTGAGCAGGCGCAAAAGCTGCGGGTGACCCCGAACACCCTGATACAGGCGGCCTGGTTGCTGGTGTTGCAACGCTACACCGGGCAGTCCACGGTGTGCTTCGGCGCGACGGTGGCAGGGCGCCCACCGAGCCTTGCGGGCGCCGATGAAATGCTGGGGTTGTTCATCAATACCTTGCCGGTGGTGCAGGCGCCCGAGCCCGGGCAACGGGTCGAGACATGGTTGCAGCAGCTGCAGGCGTACAACGTCGAGATGCGCGACCATGAGCACGCGGCCCTTGCCCATGTCCAGCGCTGGGCCGGGCGCCCGGGCCAGCCGTTGTTCGACAGTATCGTCGTGTTCGAGAATTTCCCGGTCGATGAGCGCCTGGCGGAAAACAGTAGCGACTCCCTGCAGTTCGGTGAGGTCAGTGCGCGCGGCGTTACCAACTACGCCATGGACTTGTGCGTGGAGCTGGGCAACACCCTGGTGGTGGAGTTCATGTACCTGCGCAGCTGCTTCAGCGAGGCCGCCACCGAGGCATTGCGTGGTAGCTTCGAGCGCTTGTTGAATGCGATGCTGGATGACCCGCAGGCTACGCTCGGTAGCCTGGATATGCTGACCCCGGCGCAGTTGCAACAGGCCGCCACGCGTAACCGCCTGGCCGGCAGCCCGCAGCGTGAGCCGCTGCTGGCCGAGCAGATTGCCGTACATGCCACGGCTTGCCCCGATGCCGTCGCGGTGGTCTGCGCAGGGCAGCAATTGACCTATCGCGAGCTGGAGGAAAGGGCCAATCGCCTGGCGCATCGGCTCATCGCCCTGGGGGCGCGGCCAGAGGCCACCGTCGGCATCGCCCTGGAGCGTTCGGTCGACGTCATCGTGGCGTTCCTCGCCGTGATGAAGACCGGTGCGGCCTATGTCCCGCTGGACATCGATTACCCCCAGGAGCGCCTGCAATGGATCGTCGCTGACGCCGGCATGCACGCGTTGATCACCACCCGCGAGCTCAGGCCGCGTTTCGCCCAGGTGCAGTGCTGTGTCGAGCTGGACACACAGGTACTCGACGCCTTGCCGCTGACGCCGCCGCAAGTGAACCTGCAGCGGGACAACCTGGCCTACCTCATCTATACCTCCGGCTCTACCGGCAAGCCCAAAGGGGTAGCGGTCAGCCACGAGCAGATCCGCATGCACTGCCAGGCGATTGCCTCGCTGTATGACATGGATCGAACCACCCGCGAGCTGCTGTTCATGTCATTCGCCTTCGATGGTGCCCAGGAACGCTGGTTGTCGACCTTGTCGTCCGGTGGCTGTCTGGTAGTGCGTGAAAACCGTCTGTGGACGGCAGAAGAAACCTGGCAGGTGCTGCACGAGCAGCGCATCGACATTGCCTGCTTCCCACCGGCCTACCTTCAGCAACTGGCAGAATTCGCCGAGGGCCAGGACCAGGCCGCACCCCCGGTGCGGGTGTACTGCTTTGGCGGGGACGCGGTACCGAATGCCCTGTTCGAGCAGGTCAAGCGCAGCTTGCGGCCGCAGTGGCTGACCAACGGCTATGGCCCGACCGAGACGGTGGTTACCCCGCTGTTGTGGAAGGTCTCCCGCGAGCAGGCATGCGAGGCGGTGTTCGCACCGATCGGTACGCGTGTCGGTGAGCGTACCCTGTACGTACTCGACCCGCATCTCAATCCGTTGCCTGATGGTGTCGCGGGCGAGCTGTACATTGGCGGCGAAGGGGTGGCGCGCGGGTATCACCAGCGGCCGTCCCTGACTGCCGAGCGTTTCGTTGCCGACCCATCTGGCCAGGGCTTGCGCCTGTATCGCACCGGTGACCGGGTGCGGCGCCGTAGCGATGGGGTGATCGACTTCATCGGGCGCATGGACAACCAGTTGAAGGTGCGTGGTTTCCGCATCGAGCCCGGCGAAATCGAAGCGCGCCTGCGTGACCTGAGCGAGGTGCGGGATGCCGTGGTGGTCGCACGCGACACAGCCACAGGCAAACAGCTGATCGGCTACGTGGTTACCCGCGACCACCACGGCTGCGCCCAGGCATTGCGTGAGGCCCTGGCTGCCGAATTGCCGGATTACATGGTGCCTGCGCAACTGGTGCTGATGCCGGCATTGCCGCTCACGCCAAACGGCAAGGTCGACCGCAATGCGCTGCCGGCGCCCGAATTCGTCGGCCAGCGTGTGCAGGTTGCACCGCGCAACGCGATCGAGCGGGCGTTGGCGGACATCTGGCAGCAAGTGCTGGATGTGCCCAGCGTGGGGGTCGAAGACAACTTCTTCGAGCTGGGCGGCGATTCGCTGCGGGTGCTCAAGATGCTGTCCAAGGTCCGCGCCTGCGAGGCGTTGCCCATCGAACTGAAACTGCGGGATGTGATTGCCAGGCCGACCATTGCCGAATTGTCTGGTTACGCCGACAACGAGGCCAGCCTGGATCCGCTGCTGCTGCTCAACAGCCGTGTGGCCGGGGCGCCACCGTTGTTCTGCCTGCACGCCGGCTTCGGTACGGTGTTCGACTACGAGCCGTTGGCGCGCCGTCTGGACGGCCGCTGTGCAGTCTACGGCATCCAGTGTCGCATGCTGCTGGAGCATGCCTGGGAGGATGATTCCCTGCAGGCAATGGCGATCGACTATGCCCAGTACATCCGCCAGAAACAGCCGCAGGGGCCTTACCAGTTGCTCGGGTGGTCGCTCGGTGGCGCGCTGGCGGTGCTGGTGGCCCATGAGCTGGAAAGCCAAGGGCAGCAGGTTGCGATGCTGAGCCTGGTGGACAGCTTCATTCCTCAGCCGGGCCAGGTGGCACCAGACACGGATTGGCGTGACGACCTGCACGGCTTCCTGGGGGTGATGCTTGGCGCAGACAGAGAACGTCTGGTTGTGCCTGCAATAGCGGCCGATTGCGACAGCAACGGGTTGGCGCAGATCATTGACGCGGTGCGCGCGTCCCAGGCCGGGCAGTCAGCTTATGCCGAGATCGGCAGCGCGGAGCTGGCCCACACTTTTGTCGTCGCGATGAAGCTCAAGGCACTGTCGCAGCAGATGGCCGCGTTGCCGGTTACTCTTGCAGAGGCTGCGTGCTGGTGGGCAGGTACCGGCAACTTCGACGAACGGATTGCCGGCCCTGCCCGGCATACCTCTGTGGATGCCGGGCATTACGACATCCTCAGGCATCCCGAGGTGCTCGACGGCGTGGTCGCCTTGCTGCAACGGCGGGACCTGGTCGGCGGCTGAAGCTGGCCGCCCCGTTGTGGGGCGGCTGCCTGCATGAGGGCCCGTTGCGTACCCCTTGGGGTGGCAACGGGCTTTTTCATGACTACGGCTCGCCCGGGCATGGCCGGGCAATGAAAAACGGCGCTCCCGTGTGGGAAGCGCCGTTCTGTTAGCCGGCTTGCGGCAAGTGTGGCGGGATTGCTGTCAGGTCAGAAGTCGTAGCGCAGGTTCAGCATGGTGTTGCGCGGGGCGCCGTAGTGGGCGTAGCTGCCGGCCATGCCTGCGTAGTATTTCTCATCGAACAGGTTGTTGACGTTGACGGTGGCCGACAGGTTGTCGTTGATCTGGTAGCGAGCCATCAGGCTGGCGACGGTATAGTCGTCTTGCGTGACCCGTGCACCCAGGCGGGCGTAGGTGAGCGACGAACTGGAGTTCCAGCTTGCACCGCCGCCAATGGTCAGCTTGTTCCAGTCACCCTGAAGACGGTAGGTGGTCCAGAGGCGGAAGGTGTCCATGGGCAATTGCGTGGTCAGGCGGTTGCCATCGGCGTCCTCGGTACGCGAGTGGCTATAGCCGGTCTGCAGGTTCCAACCGGGCAATACCTCACCGGACAGTTCCAGGTCGATACCTTTGGTTTCCGCACCATCGACAGCGCGGTAAGCCTGGGTACGACCAGGTGTCAGGTTATCGCCATCCTCTTCGGCAAGGTTGTCGCGCTGGATCAGATAGAGGGCAGCGTTGGCATTCAACCGGCCATCATAGAATTCACCTTTCCAACCCAGCTCGTAGTTTTTGCCCACCACAGGTTCCAGGGTCTTGCCGGAAACATCCTGGGCGGACTGCGGTTTGAAGATGTCGGTATAGCTGACATAGACCGACTGCTCCGGGGTCAGGTCGTAGACGATCCCGGCATAGGGCGTGACCACGCCGTTCTCGCGCATCTTGGTGGTCGGGGCGCGGGTGGGCAGGATGCTGAGGTTGTAGTCGTAGCTGTATTTCGAGACCCGGGCGCCAAGGATGAAGTGCAGTTCGTCGGTGATGTTGAAGCGGCCGGCCAGGTAGTAACCGCTCTGCCGGATAGCGACGTTGTAATCCAGGAACGGGACGTAGCTGTCGTCCGCTGGCCGGGCCATCTGGTTGTCCCAGTTGTAATAGTCGATCGTGGTCGACGGCGCATCGGCTTCGTCGTGCTGGTTTTCGTACTCCTGGAAGTTGTAGCCGACGATCAGCTCATGGCTCTGCCCGAGCAGTTCAAACGGGCCCTGGAGCGTCACATCGACGCCTTTCTGCGTCTGGGTTGCCTTGGCCTTGGCCGGGATGATCGGTATCGCACCGGTGGCCTGGTTGATATAGGCCACGTTGGTGGTGGTACGCAGGTAGGCCGAGTCGGTATCGCGGTCGACGTCCATGTAGTTGGCGGCGATCTTGAACTGCCAGTCATTGGCCAGTGCCTGTTCCAGGCCGAAGGTGTAGTTGGTGGTTTCGATTTCGTCGTACATCCAGCGCGCGCCGGCGCTTTTCGAGCGGGAGAAATCGGTGGGTTGGCCATTGCTGAACAGCACCGGGACGCCCGGGGCGCCATCGGCCCGGTACTTGTGGTGGTCGATGCTGAAACGGCCGACGGTGCTGTCGCTCAGGTCTGCTTCGACAACTCCATAGACCAGGTCGCGTTTCTGGCTGTACCAGTCCATGAAGGTGTCGTTGTCTTGCTTGGCTGCGACGAAGCGGCCGCGAACGTTGCCGTTTGCCGTCAGCGGCCCGGAGATGTCTGCTTCGGCGCGGTAGTAGTCCCACGAGCCAACCCCGGCCTGGATGTGCGACTTGAACTCGCGGGTTGGCCGCTTGCGGATCAGGTTCACCACGCCGCTCGGGTCACCCGCCCCGGTCATCAGACCGGTGGCACCACGGATGATCTCGACATGATCATAGAGCGCCATGTCCAGCAGGGTGCTGGGCATGTTGCGGGTCTGGTTTTCCTGGTTGGTGGTCACGCCATCGATCTGGTAGGTGTTGATCGCACTGCCACGGGAGTAGATGTTGAAACGCTCACCGCCGTCCTGGGACATGGTGATGCCGGGCGTCTGGTTGAGCACTTCGGTCATCGTCGCCAGGTGTTGGTCATCCATGCGCTGGCGAGTGATCACGCTGATGGTTTGCGGCGTTTCGCGGATCGACAGGTTCATCTTGGTGGCGGTGCTGGTCACCCCGGTGGTGTACGACCCCGTGCCTTCGGTGGTGGCCCCCAGGCCCGTGCTACTGACGTTGGTCGCCGAAAGCTCGACCTGGCCGTCCTTTGCGCTTGTAGCTGCGCTGACGGTCACGGTGTTGCCGTCGATCTGGTAACGCAGCCCGCTGCCACCCAGCAGGATGGCCAGTGACGAAGCGAGGTCGTGCTGGCCCTTGAGGGCGCTGGAGCGCAACCCGCCGATGTCCTCCGGGCTGTACAGCAACTGGGTATCGGTCTGTCTGGCCAGTGCCTGCAATGCCGAGTTCATCGACTGCGCGGGAATGTCCAGGGTCCATTCCTGCGCCTGCACCTGGGCGACCATGGCGGTGCACATTGCCAGGCCCAGGCCGACGCGTGTCAACGCATCCCGGGGGCGAAAGGAGTGACGGATCAGTAACGCTTTGGCCAGTGGGTTGAGCGGGCCGGGCAGGGGCTTGGACATCTATTGCGGTCTCGTTGGCAGAGGGTTTTTATCGGTGTCAGCAATAGGACGCAGCACCTGGTAAAAACCGGAACGATTCTTATTGCCGATTTTTTTTCCAGGCTGCTGCGTCAACCGCGTCACAACTTCACAATTCACGTGCTACGCGGAAACCGAGAAAGTCGCCGCGGGTGGTCTTGAGGCGGTCGTTGCGGTTGGCCGAGCGAGAGAAGATCGGCGGCTCGCCCCAGTCGTTGCCACGCATGTGCGCGCGAATGCACTGGGGGTCCTGGACCCAGGCGCTGCCGTCGCTGGGGGCGCCTTGGTAGCTGTCGTGGTAGCAGTCGGCGACCCACTCGTAGACGTTGCCGTGCATGTCGTACAGGCCGAAGGCATTGGCCGGGTAGCTGCCCACCGGGGCGGTGTAGGTGTAACCATCCTTGGGGCCATAGGTATTGGCGTGCTTGCTGATCTCGTACTTGCCCGGTTCGTCGAAGGGGAACGGAAACGGGCCGCTGGACCCGGCACGGGCGGCGTATTCACGTTCGGCTTCGCTGACCATGCGGTACGCTTTGCCGGTGGTGTTCGCCAGCCAGCGGGTGTAGGCCTGCACTTCGTCGTAGTCCACGCACACCGCGGGTTGGCGGGGGCCTTGCGGGTAGCTGGGCTTGCTCGCCTGGCACCAGCGGCCGGGGCGATCGTCGCCGCTCTTGATCACGGTGCCGGTGGCCTTGATATAGGCGTCCAGTTCGCCGGCGGTAACTTGGTAGCGGCTCATGGCGAAGGGTTTGGTGAAGGTCACGGTGTGCAGCGGGCCCTCGTCGGGCTGGCGACCGACTTCGTCGTCGGGGGCGCCCATCAGGTAGCTGCCGGCGGGCAGCACGACCATTTCCGGGCAGTCCTTGCAGTCTTTGAACACGTCGCCGGGTTTGGCGGCGTGGGCATGGGCGCTGACCAGCAGCAGGCAGGTGATCTGGGCTGGCCGGCAGAGCCAGGTGGAGACGTTCATCAGCGGTCCTCGGAACGGGTGAATGCGGGCTGCGTTTCGCATTCAGACGAGCCGAGGCGGTGAAAAATTAACCAGTCGTTGTAGGCGCGGCCTTGCGTCGCGATGGGGCGCGAAGCGGCCCCGGCAATATCGGCGTGAATGCAAAGAAATGGGGCCGCTTCGCAGCCCATCGCGACGCAAGGCCGCTCCTACAACGGGAGCGTGGGCGGCGGGGTGGTTGCCAGCCAGCAAACCCCGGGCTATAGTCCAGCCCATTGCCCTCTTCCCGAAGACCTGCTCATGTCAGCCAGCCCTTCCACCACTTGCTTTGCCATCGCGCCAGTCGCGGGCATGGTCGTGCGTGGCAGCCAGCAGCCGGTCATGATCAGTCACTATCCACCACCACCTGTCAGTGGCGTCGTGGGCGGCGTAGCTCCGCCTCGCTGCGTGGTCGTGCTGGGCTGATCGGCTGCTGGCCGCTGCCCTTCGCACACGCAACCTACTGAACACGGTCGGCGACTTCCCTCGCTGAAGCGCACGTCGTCCGTCTGGCTTATTTGCCTTATATCAGGTGGCAATCCATGTCTGTCTTTAGCAAAACCTCCGTGGCCTCGGCGGCCACTACCTGCCTGTTCGTCCTGCTGTGGAGCAGCGGGGCGATCGTTTCCAAGCTGGGCCTGGCGCAGGCCAGCCCGTTCGCCTTCCTGCTGCTGCGCTCGGCGCTGGCCCTGGCCGGCGTGCTGCTGGTCGGGCCGCTGCTGGGGCTGCGCTGGCCGCGCAGTCGTGGTGCCGTGCTGCGGGCCCTGGGCACCGGCTGCGTGCTGCTCGGCGCCTACCAGATCTTCTACCTGTTGGCGCTCGACACCCAGGTCACCCCGGGCATCATGGCCACGGTGATGGGGGTACAACCGATCCTGACCGTGGTGCTGATGGAGCGCCAACGCTCGTGGAGCCGTCTGTTCGGCCTGGGGTTGGGGCTGGCGGGCTTGGTCATGGTGGTCTACCAGGGCATCAACCTGGGTGGGGTATCGCTGGCCGGGATGCTGTTCGCCCTGCTGGCGCTGGCCTGCATGACCTTCGGTTCGATCCTGCAGAAGCGCATCACCGACAACCCCATGGGCACCCTGCCGCTGCAGTACCTGGCCGGCTTTGCCATGTGCGCACTGTTCGCGCCGCTGCAGCCACTGCATGTGCAGTGGAGCGGCAGCTTCGTCGGCGCGCTGCTGTGGATGGGCCTGGTGGTCTCGCTGCTGGCGACCTTGCTGCTGTACCGGCTGATCGCCAAGGGCAACCTGGTCAATGTCACCAGCCTGTTCTACCTGGTGCCGGCCGTGACTGCGGTGATGGACTTGCTGATCTTCGGTAACCGCCTGGCTCCGCTTGGCCTGCTGGGCATGGGGCTGATCGTGGTGGGCCTGCTGTTCGTGTTTCGCAAGCCCGCCGCGCGCCTGGCCGAGGCCTAGGCCCTGGCGGTCCTAGCGGAATTCTTCGGGGATCGCGTGGCGCAGCACGCCTTCCTCGAAGTCCAGCAGGCCGGCGTCGCGCTGGGTGAGCAGGTAGTAGAGCAGGGTATCGAGCGAACGCTGCGGCGGGACCTCGAGCGCCAGCATCTTCACCGCTTGCTCGGTCTCGCAGTTGCAGCCGAAGTCTTGCAGCGCCGCGCGTACCTGGTCCAAGGTTTCCGGGGGCTTGACAATAACCCGGAACACCGAGCTGCCGCCGCTGCGGCGTAGTGCGGCAAACCAGGTTTCGCCGGCTTGTTCACGGGTGGCGATCACGTCGCCCGGGGCAATGCCGTAGACATGGAAGGGAATGTTGTCGACGGCATAGCCACCGTCCACGGCCTTGGCCCACAGCCCCTCGACCGAGGCCGGTGGATAGCCGTTGGCGTCCTGTTCCAGGCGGAACAAGACCTTCTTGTATGCGCTGTTCACAGTCTGCTCCGCTTCACCTGCGCGCCGGGCGCAGTACCAGCCACAACGCCGCACCGATCAGCACGCCGCCGTACAGGTGCGCCATCGACAGCGGTTCGTCCAGCAGCCACGCCCCCCACAAAACGCCGAACACCGGAATCAGGAAGGTCACGGTGCTGGCCTTGACCGGGCCGATTTCCTCCAGCAGGCGGAAGTACAGGATGTAGGCGAATGCCGTACACAGCAAGCCCAGGCCCAGCAGCGACAGCCACACCTGCCAGCCGCCCCAGCTGGCCGGTGGCTGGCTCAGTGCGCTCCAGGCGAACAGCGGGCTGAGCATCAGGGTAGCGCCGAGCATGCTGCCCAGTGCCGACAGGCGGCTGTCCAGGCCGCTGACCCAGCGGCGGGCGAGGAAACCGGCAAAGCCGTAGCAGGTGGTGGCTGCCAGGCAGGCGAGGGCGCCCTGCAGCAGGGCCAGGTCGAGGGCCACTGGGCCGGCACCGCTGAGGATGCCGACGCCGAACAGGCCGAGGAAGATGCCGCACAGCTTGGCCAGGGTCAGCGGTTCGCGGAAGAACAGCGCGCCGACCAGCACGCCCATCAGCGGCGTGGTGGCGTTGAAGATGGCCGAATAACCGGCCGGTAACACCTGGGCGGCCACGGAATAGAAGGTGGCCGGAATGCCGGAGTTGATCATGCCCAGCACCAGGCAGGCGCCGAGCTTGCCCTGGAAGTCCCAGCGCACCCGGGCGGCAGCAAACAGCGCGACCAGGCCCAGGCAGGCGATGGACACGCGGAAAAACGCGGTCGGTACCGTGCCAAGCGCCGGGGCGATGATGCGCATGAACAGGAAGCTCGCCCCCCAGACGGCGGCAAGGGTCAGCAGGCGGGCTAGGGCGATGGGGCTCACAACGGTCTCCGGCGGCAGGGCAGGGCGCGAGTGTACGCCAGGGGGCGGGGGGATTCTTGTGCTTTCTTGCGCTGTAAACCTGTGTCGGCCCTTTCGCGGGTAAACCCGCTCCCACAGGGTTGCCACCGGGCCGAGCATTGCAGAGAACCTGTGGGAGCGGGTTTACCCGCGAAGAGGCCGGCACAGGCTCCGCAAAAACCAAGAGGCGACTAAGCTCTGTAACTCAACACCGCATCGAGGTCTTCGCATGCCCCAGCCCTGGCCCGCCGTCGAAATCGCCCGGATGATCCTCGCCGGCTTCGACGATTACCGCGACCATTTCCAGCGCATCACCCTCGGCGCCCGCGAGCGCTTCGAACAAGCGCGCTGGCAGGATATCCAGCGTGCCGCTGCCGCCCGCATCAACCTCTATGAAGAAAAGGTCGCCGAGGTCAACGGCTGGCTGCGCCAAGGGTTTGCCGAGGATGTGTTGCTGGACGTGGCGCAATGGCCGCTGGTGAAGGACGCCTACATCCACCTGATCGACCCGCGTCTGGACGACGAGCTGGCCGAGACCTGGTACAACTCGCTGTTCTGCAGCCTGTTCAGCCACGACCTGATCAGCGACGGCTGCATGTTCATCCACACCACCCGGCCCTCGATGCGCGGCCGCGAACGGGCCGCGCAAACCCGCACCTATCGACCTGACGGTGGCCTGAAGGGCTTGCTGCGGGCGGTATTTGCCGATTACCCGTTCGATGTGCCGTATGGCGACCTGGAAGGCGACCTGGCGCGCCTGGAGGAGCAGTTGCGCGACTGCCTGCCGGACTGGGTCTGCAAGGACCCGGCCCTGGCCCTGGAGCTGTTCGTGCCGGTGCTGTACCGCAACAAGGGGGCCTACCTGGTCGGCCGGCTATACAACAGCGACGAGCAGTGGCCGCTGGTGATCCCGCTGTTGCACCGCGAAGGGCACGGCATCGAGGCCGATGCGCTGATCACCGACGAGGCCGAGGTATCGATCATCTTTTCCTTCACCCGCTCGTACTTCATGGTCGACGTGCCGGTGCCTGCGGAATTCGTCAACTTCCTCAAGCGCATTCTGCCGGGCAAGCACATTGCCGAGCTGTACACCTCGATCGGGTTCTACAAGCACGGCAAGTCGGAGTTCTACCGGGCGCTGATCAACCACCTGGCCAGCAGCGACGACCGCTTCGTCATGGCGCCCGGGGTCCGTGGCATGGTCATGAGCGTGTTCACCCTGCCGGGCTTCAATACCGTGTTCAAGATCATCAAGGACCGTTTTTCGCCATCGAAGACGGTCGACCGTGCCACGGTGATCGACAAGTACCGGCTGGTGAAGAGTGTCGATCGGGTGGGGCGTATGGCCGATACCCAGGAGTTTGCCGATTTTCGCTTTCCGCGCAGCAAGTTCGAGCCGGAGTGCCTGGCCGAACTGCTGGAGGTGGCACCCTCGACCGTGGCGCTGGAGGGCGACACGGTGCTGATTCGCCACTGCTGGACCGAGCGGCGCATGACGCCCCTGAACCTGTACCTGGAGCATGCCAGCGAGGCCCAGGTGCTGGAGGCGCTGGAGGATTACGGCCTGGCCATCAAGCAGCTGGCGGCGGCGAATATCTTCCCTGGCGACATGCTGCTGAAGAATTTCGGCGTTACCCGGCATGGCCGGGTGGTGTTCTACGACTATGACGAAATCAGCTTTCTGACCGAGGTCAACTTCCGCCACATTCCACCGCCGCGCTATCCCGAAGACGAGATGTCGGGCGAGCCATGGTACTCGATCGGGCCGCATGATGTGTTTCCCGAAGAATTTCCGCCGTTTTTGTTCGCCGATATCGGCCAGCGCCGGTTGTTCAGCCGCTTGCATGGTGAGCTGTACGACGCGGATTACTGGAAGCGGCTGCAGGCGGCGATACGCGACGGGAAAGTGATCGATGTGTTTCCGTATCGGCGCAAGGGGCGGTGACTGTGCTTTGGCAGGCCCGGCCTCTTCGCGGGTAAACCCGCTCCCACAGATACGGCACAGTACGCGAAACCAGTGGGGTGCCTGTGGGAGCGGGTTTACCCGCGAAGAGGCCGGGCCTGCTTTTCACCTTCACCCCTCAAACACTTCAAGTCACTGAAATTCGTCCGCACCTGGCCCAGCCGCTCCTGCAGGAACCGCCGCTGCTGCGGGGTGCTCTGTTGCACCAGGTCGACCAGCAGGCTACGCGCCTGCCGCTCGGTATTCTGGAATGCCGCGCGATATTCCGGCGTCCACAAGCTCTCCTTGCGCTGCAGCAAGGTCGCCAGGCGCGGCTCGAAGCTGGCGTCGTTACGCTGGTTCATTGCCAGCAGCAGTTGTTGCTGCCAGTGGGCGCGGTTGGCGATCCATGCGCGGTTCTGGTCGCCCAGCGCCTCGGACCAGGCCCGTACCCGTTGCTGCTGCACCGGGGTCAGCTCGCCAAACCAGGGCGTGAGGCGTTTTTCCATGCGTTCGGCGCGGCGGGCAATCTGTTTCGACAGCGGCGTATCGACATACTGTTTCTGCCGTTCGGCGATGTCGTCGCGGAACGCCTCGCGCATCTCCGCCACCTGGGCGTCGCTCATGCCGCGTAGCAGTTCAATGGCCGACGGGGTGATCTCCTCCGCCACCCGGCCAATCGCCTCGCGCGCTTCGCGGGTGCGTTGCTGCAGGGCCTGGTCGGTTACCTGGTCGTCGGCCACCATGTCACGTACCCGGTCCAGCCAGTCGAGGTAGCCAGGCAACTGGGTCTGGCAATGCCAGGCCAGGTGCTCGCGCAGGCGGTCGTCGAGCATGGCCTTCTGCTCGCGGTTCATGTCCAGGTAGTCGCCCAGCGACCATGGCACCAGGCGGTCGAGGTTGCGGTAGGCCAGGTCGATGCGGCTGCAGGCGGCCATGGCCAGGGCGAAGCCGATGGCGATGAGCAGGGCTTTGGACAGGCGTAGCGGCATGGGCTGTTCCTTGCTGAGGCTTGCCAGACGGTAGACGCAAGGGCGCGGCTGGCGGTTCCACTGCATCAGCGGTCGGGCGGCGCGCTGGCTTCAGGTGTAGAATAGCCGCCTTGTCTTGAGGATCATCGGAAATGGCTCTGCTTGGGCGTTACAACAGTTTGCAAATCGTGAAACACGTGGACTTCGGCCTGTACCTGGATGGCGGTGCCGACGGCGAGATCCTGCTGCCCGCGCGCTACATCCCGAAAAACGCCGAAACCGAAGTCGATGACTGGCTGAACGTGTTCATCTACCTGGACAGCGAAGACCAGCTGATCGCCACCACCGAAAAGCCCAAGGTGCAGGTCGGCGAATTCGCCAGCCTCAAGGTCAAGGACATCAACGGCGCCGGCATCTTCCTCGACTGGGGCCTGTCCAAGGACCTGCTGATGCCGTACTCGGAAGAGGCGCGGCCGTTGAAGATCGGCGACTACTGCGTGGTGCACGTGTACCTCGACAAGCGCACCCGCCGCATCACCGCCACTTCGCGCCTGGACCGCTACCTGGACCGCACCCCGGCGGACTACCAGGCTGGTCAGCCGGTCGAGCTGCTGGTGGCCGGCGAAACGCCGATGGGCTTCAAGGCCATCATCAACAACCGCCACTGGGGCCTGATCCACAAGAACGAGGTGTTCAAGTTCCTGCGTTCCGGCATGCACGAAAAGGGCTTCATCAAGGAAGTACGCCACGACGGCAAGATCGCCCTCAGCCTGCAACCGGTGGGCGCGGCCCTGGCCGACAGCCTGCAGGAGCAGATCATGGCCCGCCTGGAGGCCGAAGGCGGGGTGCTGGGGGTGTGCGACAAGAGCGACCCGGCGCTGATCAGCAAGCTGTTCAACGTCAGCAAGGGCAACTTCAAGAAGGCCATTGGCGGCCTGTTCAAGCAGGGCCGCATCGTCATCCATGACGATCGGATCGAGAAGGCCTGATCAGGCCTGCACGAAGGTACGGAAGTCCAGCTGCTCGCCACCCGGGCGGGTGTCGCGCAGCAGCGAGTCGCGGTCGGCACTGAGCGCCAGGCTGATGGTCGAGCGGCGCTTGCCGGGGTTGCGCACCTCCATCTGCTCCTGGTGGGCGCGCAGGAAGTTGGTCGGCACCTTCAGGTGCTGCAGCTCATCGCTTTCCGGGGTGTGCAGCAGCAGGTTGACCCAGTCGGGCTGGCCCTTGCGCAGCAGCGCCACCGGCACCTCGAACCACCACAGGTTGCGTTTGCGGTCGAGAATGGCGAACAGGGTATTGGCGCTGGTCAGCACCGGCCGGGCCAATGCTTGGTTACGCCGGGCGATGGCGGCGGGTTTGTCGAGTTTCATGCAGGTTCCTGCGGGTTGACGCTACGAAGGCCTGCATTGTGAGGGGTGGCACCGGGCGCGGCAAGGCTTGCCGTCTGCCATGCCTGCAAGGTTGCCGCTTGGCTCATGCGCGGGTGATTCATTGAAACTCCTGGCGAAGGGCCCGGGTCCACCGACTGTCGACACGGTCCACGTGTCTCCAGTTACAGGAGTTTTGCCATGAGCGGTACCAAAGACAAAGCGAAAGGGTTGGCCAACGAAGCGATCGGTAACGTCAAGCAGGGGGTTGGCAAAGCCACCGACAATGACAGGCTGCGCGCCGAGGGCGAGGCGCAGGAGTTGAAAGGTGAAGGGCAACAGATCAAGGGCAATGTGAAGGATGCAGTGAAAAAGCCTTGATGTGATTCGCCAAGCAGCCTCTTCGCGCTGGCCCGCGAAGAGGCTGATACTGCTGTAAGAAAATTCTTGCAGTTTTGCCGGGAGCAGCACAGCGCCGACAGGGTCTATTAGACTTGTCCGTTGAACCGATCAAGCGGCGAAAGGAGACGCTATGATTTTCCCCGACCTGCGCGGCCTGCCCTTGCACCGCGTGCTGGTACGTACGGTCAAGGAATTCCTTGACGACGAGATGTCCACCTACGCCTCGGCATTGGCGTATCAGGCGCTGTTCTCGCTGTTTCCTTTTCTGCTGTTCTTGATAGCGCTGATCGGCTTCCTGCACCTGCCGGACTTCTTCTCCTGGTTGCGCCTGCAGTCGGAACTGGTGCTGCCGCCCCAGGCGCTGGAGCAGGTGAACCCGGTGATCGACCAGTTGCAACAGTCCAAGGGCGGGCTGCTGTCGGTAGGTATCGTGATTGCCCTGTGGACCGCCTCGGCCGGTGTGCGCCTGATGATGAGCGCGATGAACGCCGCCTACGACGTGCCCGAGGGGCGCCCGGCCTGGAAGCGCATGCCGCTGTCGATCATCTACACGGTAGGCTTGGCCGGCATGCTGCTGGTGGCGGCGGCGCTGATGGTGCTGGGCCCGCAGGTAATGGAATGGATCGCGGCGCAGGTTGGCATGCAGGAGTTCATCGTCACCTTGTGGACCGTGCTGCGCTGGCCGGTGATCGTGATTCTGCTGATGGTTGCAGTGGCGGTGATCTACTACGTGATGCCGGATGTGAAACAGGAGTTTCGCTTCATCACCCCGGGCTCGGTGCTGGCGGTGGTGGTGTGGATCGTGGCGTCGCTGGGCTTTGCCTACTACGTGAAGACCTTTGCCGACTACAACGCCATGTACGGCAGTATTGGTGCAATCATCGTGCTGTTGCTGTACTTCTATATTTCCGCTGCGGTGTTGCTGCTGGGCGCGGAAATGAACGCCGTGATCGAGCACATGTCCAGCGAGGGCAAGAACCCGGGCGAGAAGGAAGCTGCCGAGCACACCCCCCACGCCACCATTACCGTGCTGGGCCATGAACACCCGGTACCCAGCGAGCACCAACCTACCGAGCCGAACTCCCGATGATCCGCGACATTCTCAAGATGGGTGACGAACGCCTGCTGCGCATCGCGCCGCCCGTACCCCAGCACATGTTCGGCAGCGCCGAGTTGCAGCAACTGATCGACGACATGTTCGAAACCATGCATCACGTCGGCGGTGTCGGCCTGGCGGCGCCGCAGGTGGGCATCGACCTGCAGCTGGTGATCTTTGGCTTCGAGCGCAGCGAGCGTTACCCGGATGCCGAGCCGGTGCCGCAGACCATCCTGCTCAACCCGGTGATCACGCCAACCTCCAGCGAACTGGAGGATGGTTGGGAAGGCTGCCTGTCGGTACCTGGCCTGCGCGGCGTGGTGCCGCGATTCAAGCATATCTGCTATACCGGCCTCGACCCCCAGGGCAAGCCGATCGAGCGCTTTGCCGAAGGCTTCCAAGCCCGGGTGGTGCAGCACGAATGCGACCACCTGATCGGCCGCCTGTACCCGTCACGCATCCAGGACTTCTCCCGGTTCGGCTACACCGAGGTGCTGTTTCCCGGGCTTGACCCCAGCGACGACTGACCCCGCTGCAGGGCCACCAGGCGTTTGCTGCGCTGGTAGCGCTGCAGGCGGCCAGCCAGGGCTTGCGGCAAGTGCCCGGCAGTGGCGAAGCCCAGGCGCTGATAGAAGGCTGCAAGGTCCGTATGGCAGAACAGCCAGGTCGGGCCGCCTGCCTGCGCCAGCGCCGCCTCGATCAAACGCCCGGCTACCCCCTGGCCGCGGTGCTGCGGGGCGACGAACAGTCCGGTCAGCCAGAAGCCGTTGTCTACCGGGCTCAGGCTCAACCCGGCGATGATCCCAGGCGCCCTGGCCACCCATAGTTGCCCGTCGCCCGCAGCACGCATGCGCGTGCCATGCTGGCGGTAAAAATGGTCCAGTAGCCGGCGTTCGCTGGCCGACAGTGGCGAACACTGCAGATTGAGAGAAATGGTGGGGCCCGCCCTGAAAAGTGACCAAACGCTCTGGCCTGACTATTTGCGGCCACGTTGTCGCAGATTGTTGCAAATACTGCAAGGCTGAATATCCGACCGTGGGGTTCAACTATTCAGGGTCGGGAGTAGACTTTCACTCATCCCCCCTGGCAGTACGAAGCGGGATCGGTACTTCGTGCCATCTTCAGCGTAGATGGCAACTTCTCCGCGCCGTCACGGCAATAGAAGTCAATCGATCAGCTTGAACGCGTGAAAGGCAGACTCACATGAAACCACTACTGATTCTTGCATTGGTCGGTATGTCCTCGTTCGCCCTCGCCGATGAGGCCAAACCCGTCAACAGCGAACCCCTGACCCAGCAATACGACTACTCCATGAACCTGGATATCAAGCGGGTGATCAACCTTTCGACCATCCCCAACGTGTGCGAAGTGGTCCCGGCGACCATGACCTACGAGGATCACCAGGGGCAGGTGCATACCATCCAGTACCGTGCCATGGGTGAGGGTTGCCAGCAGGGTTGATCAGGTCGTTGCCTGATGGGTGGCCCCTGCGGCGATCTGCCCCGGGGCCAGCCGCGCATGCTCTTCGAGCGATAGAAAAATCCTGAATGAATATCGAGGAAAAAGTGCTATCTTATTTTGATAGCATTTTTCGATGAATACTCGATACCGCAAGATCCTCGATGCAATTTTCCGCACGCCGACTACGGTGTCGTTGGCTTTTTCCGAAATCGAGGCATTGACGCTCCACTTGGGTGGCCAGGTATTGGAGCGGCAAGGATCCAGGGTCAAGCTTGTGCTGGCTGGCCAATGCGGGCGAGGCCACCGGTCTCATCCTGGTAAGGAAGCCAAGCGGTATCAATTGAAGAGGCTCGCGAATTCCTCTTGCGGGCAGGAGTCAGGATATGAGTTGCATGCGCTATAAAGGCTACGCTGCCCGTATCGAGTATGACGAGCGTGACGATATCTTCGTCGGCCGAGTGCTTGGTATGCGTGACATCATCAGTTTTCACGCGGGGTCGGTGCCGGAGCTGCATGAGGCTTTCCGCGATGCGTTGGAGGATTACCTGGCCGATTGTGCAGAGCAGGGCATAACGCCAGAAAAACCTGCCTCTGGCAAAATCATGCTGCGCATCCGCCCCGAAGTCCATGCCGCGGCGAGTATCGCCGCATGCGCCGCCGGCAAGAGCTTGAACCAATGGGCGGACGAAGTCTTCGAGCAAGCCGCCATGGCCTGAGCCCACGCACTTCCCATCCGCTGCGCAGTCATGGCACGCTCTAGGCCGCTTTCTTGAGCCGCAGCCGAGCCTTGCATGCCTTTCTCCAATGGTTTTCTCCTCAGTCTTTCCCTGTGTCTGGATATCGGCATTGCCAATATCGCCATGATTACCTTGGCCATGCAGCGTGGTTTCCTCCAGGGCTTCTGGCTGGGCCTCGGTACCTGCGTCGGCGACCTGCTGTATGCCATTGCCGCATTGGCCGGAATGACCGTGCTGCTGCAGTTCGAAAGCGTGCGCTGGGCGCTGTGGTTGGGTGGCTCGGTGTTGCTGGTGTGGTTCGCGCTGAAAATGCTCCTGGCCGCGTGGCGCGGCGGGCACATGGAGGCGCGGGGCGAGGTGGTGGTGGAGTCGGGGTGGCGCGAATTCCTGCGCGGTATCTTTCTGGCCATGTCGTCGCCCAGCGCCATCTTGTGGTTTGCCGCGGTGGGTGGCGTGCTGATTTCCCGTTCCGGCGGCGGCAGCCTGGTGGAGGCCGGGTTGTTCCTCGGTGGCTTCTTCGCGGCCGGGCTGGTTTGGTGCGTTGGCCTGTGTGGCATTGCCAGCCATGGCGGGCGCTTGCTGGGTGACCGGCTGCTGACCTGGTCATATCTGCTGTCGGCGGCGATCTTCTGTTATTTCGCGGTGTATGTGATCGTGTCGGGGTATCGGGAATTCGTTTGAGCAGGTCGGCCCGTTGCCGGCTTCGCTGGCAGAAATATTTCCAGGCCTTGTCGATTCCCCCGCCCTCGGTTCGACCATAGGTGAAGGCACGCTGCCGGCGTTGCCACCACCCATGACCTGTCGGAGCAACCCCCGATGAGCACTACAGCCGAAACCGAGATCCGCCAACTGATCGCGCGCTGGATGCAGGCCGTGCGCGACCGCGACATCGCCAACATCATCGCCCCTTATGCCGACGACATCGTCGCCTTCGATGCCATCCAGGCCCTGCAATTCAAAGGCAAGGCCAATTACCAGGCGCACTGGGAAATGTGCATGGGCCTGTGTACCGGCCCGATGGTCTTCGAACTCGCCGAACTCACCGTGCATGCCGCTGGCGACCTGGCCCTGGCCCATTGGCTGAACCGCTGTGGCCCGGCCGACAACGAAAGCCAGTGCGGCTTCATGCGTGCCACCGTAGGCTATCGTCGTCAGGGCGGCCAGTGGCAGGTCATCCATGAACACTGGTCGGCGCCATTCGACATGCAGACCCAGAAAGCGCTGTTCGATCTCAAACCCTGAGCGGTTATCGCCAAACATACGTTGCCAATGCCTGGAGGCGACCATGAAATACCTGTGCCTGGTCTATTGTGACGAGGGGCTGCTGCACAGCCTGCCCGACAGCCCGGAAGACGCCGAATGCATGGCGTACGCCGAATCCATCCAGGGCACCGGGCGAATGCTGGCGGCCGAAGCGCTGAAGTCGGTGCAGACCGCCACCACGGTACGCATGCGCAACGGCCAGATGAGCCTGACCGATGGCCCGTTCGCCGAGACCAAGGAGCAACTGGCCGGCTTCTACCTGGTGGAAGCCCGCGACCTGAACGAGGCGCTGAACATCGCCAAGGGCATCCCCGCTGCGCGGGTTGGCAGTGTCGAGGTGCGGCCAGTGCGTGAACTGCAACCCTGACAGCGACGGAGAGCCTGAGCATGACCCTTGCACTGCCTGCGCAAGCGCAACACGAATTGTCCATCAGCCGCCTGATCGACGCGCCACCGGCCAAGGTGTTCCGCGCCTGGACCGAACCCCAGTGGTTGATGCAGTGGTGGGGCCCGCACGGCATGACCACCCCGGAATGCGAAATGCAGTTGTGGCCTGGTGGCCTGTTCCGCACCCTGATGCGGGCACCGGACGGCAGCGAGTACCCGAACCAGGGCGTGTTCCTGGAAATTGCCGCGCCGCGCCGGTTGGTATTCACCGATGCCTTCGGCCCGGGCTGGGTGCCTTCGGACAAGGCCTTCATGACCGCCGTGATCAGTTTCGACGAGGAACAGGGCAAGACCCGCTACACCGCCCGTGCCTGGCACTGGAGCGCCACCGACTGCCGTGCCCATGAGGAGATGGGCTTCCATCAGGGGTGGGGAGAAAGCCTGGAGCGGCTGGTGGAGGTGGTGACCCAGCGGATGCCTGACTGATGCTGGCCATGGCCCAGGTGCGCGCCGAGGTCGAGGCGGTCTACTTGCAGGAGTCGCGCCGCATCCTGGCGACGCTGATCCGCCTGTTGGGCGACTTCGACCTGGCCGAGGAGGCCATGCACGATGCCTTCTTCATCGCGGTGGAGCGCTGGCAGCGCGACGGCATACCCGTCAACCCACGGGCGTGGCTGGTCTCCACCGGGCGCTTCAAGGCCATCGATGCGCTGCGCCGGCGGGCCCGTTTCGACCGCTCCCAGGCAGACCTGAGCATGCTCCTCGACGGCCAGGCGCAGGACCCCAGCGAAGAAGAACTGCTGGCGGACGACCGCCTGCGGCTGATCTTTACCTGTTGCCACCCGGCGTTGTCTGCCGATGCCCAGGTACCGCTGACCCTGCGCGAAGTCTGTGACCTGACCACCGAACAGATCGCCCGTGCCTTCCTGCAAAGCCCGGCCACCATCGCCCAGCGCATCGTGCGTGCCAAGGCCAAGATCCGCGATGCCGGCATCCCCTACCAGGTACCGGAGCTGAGCGAGTTGCCTGAGCGCCTGGAAAGCGTGCTACGGGTGATCTACCTGGTGTTCAACGAAGGCTATTCGGCGTCGTCGGGCGAAGCGCTGTTGCAGCAGGCGCTGAGTGACGAGGCCATTCGCCTGGCGCGGCTGCTGGTGCAGTTGCTGCCTGACCCGGAGGCGGTCGGCCTGTTGGCCTTGATGCTGCTACAGGCGTCCCGCCAGCGCGCGCGTACCGATGGCCAAGGCAACCTGGTGGTGCTGGAGCAGCAGGACCGCAGCCTGTGGGACCGGCAGCGCATTGCCGAAGGCTGCCAACTGGTGCGCCAGGCCCTGCAAAGCCGGGCATTCGGTGCCTATACCGTGCAGGCGGCGATTGCCGCGGTGCATGCCGAAGCGGCCACGGCCGAGGACACCGACTGGGCCGAGATTGTCGGGCTGTATGATGTCCTGCAGCGGCACTGGCCGTCAGCCGTGGTGGCGCTGAACCGCGCGGTGGCGCTGGCGAAGCGGGATGGGCCGGCGGTTGGCCTGCGGGAAATCGAACGGATTCTGGCGCGGGGAGAACTGCAGGATTACCACCTGGCGCATGCGGCGCGGGCCGAGCTGCATTTTCAGCTGGGGCAGGTGGAGCGAGCGCGTGCGGCCTGGCGGCAGGCGTTGGCGCTGACCCGGCAGGAGCCGGAGCGCAGGCATATCGAGCGGCGCCTGCAGGCGATCGAATGATTTTGCTACACCGGCCCTGTCGTCGGCCAGCCAGCTCTAACAGAATCACCACAGTGCCCAAGCCTGTGGCGGTGCTGTGGGTGCTGGCTGGCCGGCGACAGGGCCGTACTGGCTACATTCGACTTCAGCTAGCCACGAAGTTCGGCGGCGATACCAGCTCGACGGTCTGCTGCTTGCGCGGTGCCAGGATCTCGGCTTCACCTTCGACCACCAGCTCATCGTTCTGGTTGTACACATTGGTGGCGATGCGCACCTTGAACTTGGGCAGCTTCTCGAGGATTTCCAGGCGCACGGTCAGGGTGTCGCCAATCTTCACCGGCTTCTGGAAGCTCATTTGCTGGCCGAGGTAGATGGTGCCCGGGCCGGGCAGGGTGCAGGCCACTGCAGCGCTGATCAGCGCGCCGCTGAACATGCCATGGGCAATGCGCTCGCGGAACATGCTCTTGGCGGCGAACTCGGGATCCAGGTGCACCGGGTTGTGGTCGCCGGACATCGCGGCGAACAGCTGGATATCACGTTCTTCAACGGACTTCTGGTATTCGGCCTTCTGGCCGACTTCGAGGGCTTCGTAGGGCGTGTTGCTGACCTGGGTCATCGGGGCTTCCTTAAGGGGCGGGCGAGGGCGCCTTTCATTCGCTGCGGGCAGGCCGGCCAAGGGCCAGCGCCTGTTCGAGCCAGGCGAGAATATCGCCAGTGACCTCGTCTCGATTGAGTTCGTTGAGCACTTCATGCCGCGCCTCGGGGTAGACGCGCAGCTGTACATGTCGATTGCCGGTCGCGCGCAAGGCGTCGGCCAGGTGGGTGAGACGCTTGCCGGCACTGACCGGATCACATTCACCACCGATCACCAGCAGCGGCAGGTTTGGATCGATCTGCGCGAGGTTACCCGGCTGGCTGATCTGCGCCAAGCCTTGCAGCAGGTCGAGCCACAACTGGTTGCTGCAGCGAAAGCCGCATAATGGGTCGTTGAGGTACAGGTCGACCTGCGCCGGGTCGCGGCTGAGCCAGTCGAATGCCGTGCGGTTGGGCTTGAAGGCCTTGTTGAACGAGCCGAACGACAACCATTCAAGCAGCGCGCTCTTGCCCAACGGCCCCTGGCGCCAGGCTTCCAGCCGGGCAATCAGCCGAGCCACGCGGTAGAGCATCGCCGGCTGGTAGTTGGAGCCACTGAGGATCGCCCCATGCAGGCTGCCGCTGTGGTGCAGCAGGTAGGCCTGGGCGATGTAGCTGCCCATGCTGTGGCCGAACAGGAATAAAGGCGTGCATGGGTACTGCTGGCCGATGTGCTGGGCCAGCAGCCCGAGATCATTGACCACGGCATCCCAGCCATGATGGCGGGCGAACAGGCCGAGGCTGCCCAGTTCGGCGGTGCGCCCGTGGCCGCGCTGGTCGGCGGCGATCAGGGCAAAGCCCGCCGCGCTGAGGGCCTCGCCCAGCGGCTGGTAGCGCCCGGCATGCTCGGCCATGCCGTGGGCCAGCAGCACCACGGCCTTGACCGGCGTGGCCGGCAGCCATTGGTGTACGTACAGGCTGCAATGCTCGCTGGCAGGCAGCCAGAAGGCGTCGTGAGGCATGGCGGGTCCTTATGCGCACGGGTACCCGAACAGTGTATGCACAACCGGCCGGATTGCAGGAAGGGCACAAATAAGATTCACAATGTTAATGGCGGCACTTGGCGTATATGCCACCTCGGGCTTACCTGTTAACGTCGGGCCAACGCCTTTTCGCTCTTGGGCGGGCAGGTAAAAGGACAGGACACTCAGCGGGTCCAGGCAGAGGAACAATAATAAATGCAAGCCGATTTCTGGAACGACAAGCGCCCAGCGGGCGTGCCATCCACCCTCGACATCAACGCCTACACCTCGGTTGTCGAGGTGTTCGAGCGCTCCTGCAAGCGCTTTGCCGATCGCCCGGCCTTCAGCAACCTGGGCGTGACCCTGACCTACGCGGCTCTGGAGCGCCATTCGGCGGCCTTCGCCGCCTGGCTGCAGCAGCACACCGACCTCAAGCCGGGTGACCGCATCGCGGTACAGATGCCCAACGTGCTGCAGTACCCCATCGCCGTGTTCGGCGCCCTGCGGGCGGGCCTGATCGTGGTCAACACCAACCCGCTGTACACCGCGCGTGAGATGCGTCACCAGTTCACCGACAGCGGCGCGCGCGCGCTGGTATACCTGAACATGTTCGGCAAGCACGTCCAGGAGGTACTGCCGGATACCGGCATCGACTACCTGATCGAGGCCAAGATGGGCGACATGCTGCCCGCCGCCAAGGGCTGGCTGGTCAACACCGTGGTCGACAAACTGAAGAAAATGGTACCGGCCTACCGGCTGCCGCAGGCGGTACCGTTCAAGCAGGTGTTGCGCCAGGGCCGCGAGCTGTCTGCCAAGCCGGTGCCGCTGAGCCTGGACGACATCGCCGTGTTGCAATACACCGGCGGTACCACTGGCCTGGCCAAGGGGGCCATGCTCACCCACGGCAACCTGGTGGCCAACATGCTGCAGGTACTGGCCTGCCTCTCGCAGCACGGGCCGGATGGGCAGAAGCTGATCAAGGAAGGCCAGGAGGTGATGATCGCGCCACTGCCGCTGTACCACATCTACGCCTTCACCGCGAACTGCATGTGCATGATGGTCACCGGCAACCACAACGTGCTGATCACCAACCCGCGGGATATCCCCGGCTTCATCAAGGAGCTGGGCAAATGGCGGTTCACTGGGCTGCTGGGCCTGAATACCCTGTTTGTTGCGCTGATGAACCACCCAGGCTTCAGCCAGCTGGATTTCTCGGCGTTGAAAGTCACCAACTCGGGCGGCACTGCGTTGGTCAAGGCCACTGCCGAGCGCTGGGAGAGCCTGACCGGCTGCCGCATCGTCGAAGGCTACGGCCTGACCGAAACCTCGCCGGTGGCCAGCACCAACCCCTATGGCCAACTGGCGCGCCTGGGCACGGTGGGCATCCCGGTGGTGGGCACCGCCTTCAAGGTGATCGACGATGACGGCAACGAGCTGCCGCTGGGCGAGCGTGGCGAGTTGTGCATCAAGGGGCCCCAGGTGATGAAGGGCTACTGGCAGCAGCCCGAGGCCACCGCCCAGGCCCTGGATGCGGAGGGCTGGTTCAAGACCGGCGATATTGCGGTGATCGACCCGGACGGCTTCACCCGCATCGTCGACCGCAAGAAGGACATGATCATCGTCTCCGGTTTCAACGTGTACCCCAACGAGATCGAGGACGTGGTCATGGGTCACCCCAAGGTGGCCAATTGCGCAGCCATCGGCGTGCCGGACGAGCGTTCCGGCGAGGCGGTGAAGCTGTTCGTGGTGCCGCGCGAGGGCGGGGTGAGCGTGGAAGAGCTCAAGGCCTTCTGCAAGGCCAACTTCACCGGCTACAAGGTGCCCAAGCACATCGTGTTGCGCGACGCCTTGCCAATGACGCCGGTGGGCAAGATCCTGCGGCGGGAGCTGCGTGATATAGCTTGATAGCGGGTTGGCTTGTTCGCGGGCTTGCCCGCTCCCACAGGTACTGCACAGCATTCGAGAACTGTGAGGCCCCTGTGGGAGCGGGCAAGCCGGCGAATGCCGTGAAACCGCTCTAACAGGCTGCTTACAGCCCGATCTGCGACATTTTGGCTAAATACTCTAAAAATGACTTGTATTGTTCATTGAGTCATTTTTGTGACTGCAAGGCCTGTTTTGGCCCCTAGGCGACCCCAGGTAAAGCTGATACTCTCGGCCCGCTTTCAGATGATCCGGTTTGCAACGAGCCGTCATCTCATATCAATAATAAGCGCATCGACGCGTGAATCGAACTTCGCTGTTGCTGAAGGAGTGGGCTTCCATGATCGAACATTTTTGGAAGGATAAGTACCCAGCCGGGATTACGGCGGAAATCAATCCTGACGAATTCCCCAATATCCAGGCGGTACTCAAGCAATCCTGCCAACGCTTTGCCGATAAACCGGCCTTTAGCAACCTGGGCAAGACTATCACTTATGGCGAGCTGTATGCGCTGTCGGGGGCGTTTGCCGCCTGGCTGCAACAGCATACCGACCTCAAGCCGGGCGACCGCATTGCCGTGCAGCTGCCCAACGTCCTGCAATACCCGGTGGCGGTGTTCGGTGCCATACGTGCCGGGCTGATCGTGGTCAACACCAACCCGCTGTACACCGCACGCGAGATGGAACACCAGTTCAACGACTCCGGTGCCAAGGCCCTGGTGTGCCTGGCCAACATGGCCCACCTGGCCGAGAAGGTGGTGCCCAAGACCCAGGTCCGGCATGTCATCGTCACCGAAGTGGCCGACCTGCTGCCGCCACTCAAGCGCCTGCTGATCAACAGCGTGATCAAGTACGTGAAGAAGATGGTACCGGCCTACCACCTGCCGCGTGCCGTACGTTTCAACGACGCGCTGGCGCTGGGCAAAGGGCAGCCGGTGACCGAGGCCAACCCGCAGGCCAACGACGTGGCGGTGCTGCAATATACCGGCGGTACCACCGGCGTGGCCAAGGGCGCGATGCTCACCCACCGCAACCTGGTGGCCAACATGCTGCAGTGCCGGGCACTGATGGGCGCTAACCTGCACGAAGGTTGCGAAATCCTCATCACTCCGTTGCCGCTGTACCACATCTACGCCTTTACCTTCCATTGCATGGCAATGATGCTGATCGGCAACCACAACGTGCTGATCAGCAACCCGCGTGACCTGCCGGCGATGGTCAAGGAGCTGGGCAAGTGGAAGTTCAGTGGCTTCGTCGGCCTCAACACCCTGTTCGTTGCCCTGTGCAACAACGAGGCCTTCCGCGCCCTGGATTTCTCCGCGCTGAAAATTACCCTGTCCGGCGGCATGGCCCTGCAACTGAGCGTGGCCGAGCGCTGGAAAGCCGTCACCGGTTGCGCCATCTGCGAAGGCTACGGCATGACCGAGACCAGCCCGGTGGCCGCGGTGAACCCGTCGGAGGCCAACCAGGTCGGCACCATCGGTATCCCGGTACCCTCGACCCTGTGCAAGGTGATCGATGACGCGGGCAACGAACTGCCGTTGGGCGAGGTGGGCGAGCTGTGCATCAAGGGCCCGCAGGTGATGAAGGGCTACTGGCAGCGCGAGGACGCCACGGCCGAGATCCTCGACAGCGAGGGCTGGCTGAAGACCGGCGATATCGCCGTGATCCAGCCGGACGGCTACATGCGCATCGTCGACCGCAAGAAGGACATGATCCTGGTCTCGGGCTTCAACGTGTACCCCAACGAACTGGAAGACGTGCTGGCGGCCCTGCCGGGCGTATTGCAGTGTGCGGCCATCGGGGTGCCGGACGAGAAGTCGGGCGAGGTGATCAAGGTGTTCATCGTGGTCAAGCCGGGCATGACCGTGACCAAGGAGCAGGTGATGGAGCACATGCGCGCCAACGTTACCGGCTACAAGGTGCCACGCCAGATCGAGTTCCGCGACGCGCTGCCGACCACCAACGTGGGCAAGATCCTGCGTCGTGAGCTGCGTGATGAAGAGCTGAAGAAGCAGGGCCTGAAGAAGATCGCCTGATCTTCTGAATCTCTGCTGGCTTTACCGACCTCTTCGCGGGTAAACCCGCTCCCACAGGTTCTGTGCAACTCTCAAGGGTTGTGCAATACCTGTGGGAGCGGGTTTACCCGCGAAGAGGCCGGTAAAATCAGCGCAATTTCTCCAGCATCTGGTAATACCACATCCCTGCCGCCAACAGCGGGTTCCCCAGCAGTTCCCCCATTGGCACCCGCACATGCTTGCACTGGGCAAAGGTGTCGAACTTCTCCAGCGTCCCGGTCAACGCCTCGGCCATGATCTCGCCCATGATGTGGCTGGTGGCGATGCCGTGCCCCGAATAGCCCTGGCAATACCACACATTGTCCGACAGCTTGCCTAGCTGCGGAATGCGGTTGACCACGATGCCCATCGCGCAGCTCCACTGGAACTCGATCGGCACGCCCTTGAGCGCCGGGAAGGTGCGCTCGATGCATGGGCGCAGTTCGCCAGCGATGTCGCGTGAGTCACGGCCGGAATAGTTGGCACCGCCGCCGAACAACAGGCGCTTGTCGGCGGTCAGGCGGTAGTAGTCGAGGACGAAGCGGCAGTCGTAGACCGCCAGGTCCTGCGGGTTGATCTGCTCGGCCAGCTGCCCCAGCGGTGCGGTGGTGACGATGCCGCCCATGGCCGGGAAGATCTTGCCCTTGAGCTGGCGTTTCTCCAGTTTGTGATACACATCGCCGGCCAGCATCACCTGGCGCGCCTCGACCCGACCGTGGGCAGTGACCACCGCCGGGCGCGGGCCGTGGACGATGTCCAGCACCTCGGAGTTCTCGAAGATCAGCGCCCCCAGGCCATGGGCGGCGCGGGCTTCGCCCAGGCACAGGTTGAGCGGGTGCAGGTGCAGATTGCGCAGGTTCTTCAGCGCACCCAGGTACAGCGGGCTTTGCAGGTGCTCGGCCACGCCGTTGCGGTCCAGCAACTGCACCTGCTCGCCCATGCCGCGGCGCCGGGCCTCGGCCTCGAATGCGCGCAGCTCGTCCATGTGCGAAGGTTTCATCGCTGCATGCAGGTGGCCGCGCTTGAGGTCGCAGTCAATGCCGTAGCGCGCCACGCGTTGTTCGATCAATTGGTGCCCGCGCCAGCGCAGGTGCCAGATGAAATCGTCGACTTCGGCCCCCAGGCGGTTGCGCATCTGCGTGCGCATGGCTTCGTCGCCCGACAGGCTGCCGGTGACCTGGCCGCCATTGCGGCCGCTGGCGCCCCAGCCAATGCGGTTGGTTTCGACGATGGCCACCTTCAGGCCGCGCTCGGCCAGTTCCACTGCCGTGGCCACGCCGGTGAAGCCGCCGCCGATGATCGCCACGTCCACCTGCACGGTACCTTTTAGCTGTGGGTACGCGGTGTGGTCGTTGAGGGTGGCGCTGTAGTAGGACGGCGCGCGCTGCGCCGGGCCTTGGTTCAATGCTGCATTCATGGGTGTTCCTTGTTATCCGGGGCTCAGGCCTGGTGCAGGTACCAGCGCCAGTCCTGTTCGCTGACTTCGGCCATGAACTGGCGGTACTCGGCGCGCTTGACCTTCAGGTACACGCCGAGGAACGGCTCGCCAAAGGCTTCGCGGGCCCAATTGGAGTGCTGCAGGGCGTCGAGCGCGGTCAGCCAGTCGGTGGGCAGGTGTTCGCTGGCCTGGGCATAGCCGTTGCCTTCCACCGGCGCACCAGGGTCAAGCTGTTCGCGGATACCGCGGTGGCTGGCGGCGAGAATCGCCGCCGCCGCCAGGTACGGGTTGGCGTCGGCGCCACAGATGCGGTGCTCCACATGCCGGCTGTTGGCCGGGCCGCCCGGTACGCGCAGGCTCACGGTGCGGTTGTCCACCCCCCAGGTGGGCGCCAGCGGCGCGTAGCTGTTGGCCTGGAAGCGGCGGAACGAGTTGGCATTGGGGCAGAACAGCAGCAGCGAGTCGTGCAGGTGGCGCAACATGCCGGCCACGGCCTGGCGCAGCAGCGGGGTGCCGGCCTTGTCGTCGCTGGCGAACAGGTTGGTGCCGGCGTCGTCGGCCAGGCTCAGGTGCATGTGCATGCCGGTGCCGGCCAGGTGGGCGAATGGCTTGGCCATGAAGCAGGCCTGCATGCCGTGGGCATGGGCCACACCTTTTACCAGGCGTTTGTAGCGCACCGCCTGGTCCATCGCTTGCAGCGCGTCGCCGTGCTCGAGGGTGATTTCCACCTGGCCGGGGGCATATTCCGAAATCGCCGTGCGGGCTGGTATGCCCTGGGCCTTGCAGGCGGCGTAGAGGTCGGCGAGGAACGGCTCGATCTGCTCCAGTTCGCGCAAGCCATAGACCTGGGTGCTGCGTGGGCGGCCGCCATCGTTGTCCAGCGCCGGTTGCGGGCGGCCGAAAGCGTCACGCTGCTGGTCGAGCAGGTAGAACTCCAGTTCGCAGGCCATCACCGGGTGGTAGCCGTCGGCCTTCAGCGCATCGATGGTGCGCAGCAGCACATGGCGTGGGTCGGCGATACTGGCCGGCAGGCCTTCGCTCGGGTGCATGCTCACCTGTACCGCGGCAGTCGGCACCCGCCGCCAGGGCAGGCGTACCAGGCTGCCTTCCAATGGGTAGGCGCGGCAGTCGATATCGCCCACGTCCCACACCAGCCCGGAGTTTTCCACATCGTCGCCGTTGAGGGTCAGGCCAAGGATGGTGCTGGGCAGCGGCCGGCCGCTCTGGTACACGGCCAGCAGTTCGTCGCGGTGCAGCAGCTTGCCGCGCGGTACGCCGTTGGCGTCGAGGATGAACAGTTCGAACAGCTCGATATCGGGGTTGTCGGCCAGGAAACGCCTGGCCTGCTCTACAGGTGCAAAGTGCATGATGGATTCGCTCATGGGCGCACGGGGCCACCGCACAGGCAGGCGGCCCAGCTGGGTCAAACGGCCGGACGGGGTCCGGGTTCGGTCATGAAGGCGTGCGTGAGTAATCCGGTGGGCGCGCGTGACGGCAGTGCCACAGGGCCCAGAAGGCGAGGATGACGTGGACCAGCGGATTTTCACCGGCACGGCGCCGGGCCTTCGGTAGCGAAGGGCGGGGCGAGGGTGGGGCGCTGGGCTGGAGGGGAGTCATGCCTTGGATACTCACATGCTGGGTAAGGTTGATTAAAGCAGTGAATGGCAACCTTTACATAAGCCCTTGCTAAACTTTCAGCCTTGCTGCGAACCCTGTAGGAGCGGCCTTGCGTCGCGATGGGGTGCGCAGCAGCCCCAGGATTTCCGCCCCGGCACAAATTGCCAGGGGCTGCTGCGCACCCCATCGCGACGCAAGGCCGCTCCTACAGGGGACAGCGCCAGCCTGGACAGCAAAGCAGGCGCAAATCTGCGACAATCGCGCATCTTTCGAATGCCGATCATGAAAAAGCAGGCTCACCTGCATCACTAAAAAGCCCCATGACTGACCACGCCATCGACAAACTGCTGCAAAACCTCGACCACGCCATGATCGCCGACCGCCATCGCCTGCGCCGGCAATTGCACGACCTGCGCAAGCGCCCCGATGAGGCGAAGCTGGCGCAGTGGGTGGACAAGGTCCAGGCCTCCTGCGCCCAGGTCACCGCGCGCCAGCAGAGCGTGCCCACCGTGCGCTACGACGACAACCTGCCGATCGCCGCCAAGCGTGACGAAATCAAGAAGGCCCTGGCCGAACACCAGGTGCTGGTGATCGCCGGCGAAACCGGTTCGGGCAAGACCACCCAGTTGCCGAAGATCTGCCTGGAACTCGGCCGAGGCAGCCATGGCATGATCGCCCACACCCAGCCACGCCGCATCGCCGCGCGCAGTGTGGCGGCGCGGGTCGCCGAAGAGCTGGGCACGCCGCTGGGCGGGCTGGTCGGCTACCAGGTGCGCTTCGAGGACCAGAGCGACGCCAACACCCTGGTCAAGCTGATGACCGACGGTATCCTGCTGGCCGAAACCCAGCACGACCGCTTTCTCGAACGCTACGACACGATCATCGTCGACGAAGCCCACGAACGCAGCCTGAACATCGATTTCCTGCTCGGCTACCTGAAGACCCTGCTGCACCGACGCCCCGACCTGAAGCTGATCATCACCTCGGCGACCATCGACCTGGAGCGTTTCTCCCAACACTTCGACGGTGCGCCGATCATCGAAGTATCCGGGCGCACCTTCCCGGTGGAAACCTGGTACCGCCCGCTGACCAGCGAGCAGGACGAAGAAGGCAACCAGATCGAGGACGACCTCACCGTCGACCAGGCCATCCTCGCCACTCTGGACGAGCTGGCGCAGCACGAGCGCAGCGTCGGCAAGGGGCCGGGCGATGTGCTGATCTTCCTGCCGGGCGAGCGGGAAATTCGCGATGCCGCCGAGATCCTGCGCAAGGCGCAACTGCGCCACACCGAGATCCTGCCGCTGTACGCGCGACTGTCGCCGGCCGAACAGCAGCGCATCTTCCAGCCGCACAGCGGGCGCCGCGTGGTGCTGGCCACCAACGTCGCGGAAACCTCGCTGACCGTGCCGGGCATCCGTTACGTGATCGACACCGGCACTGCCCGTATCAGCCGCTACAGCTACCGCGCCAAGGTCCAGCGCCTGCCCATCGAGGCCGTGTCGCAGGCCAGTGCCAACCAGCGTAAAGGCCGCTGCGGGCGGGTCGAGCCGGGCATCTGCGTGCGCCTGTACAGCGAAGAGGATTTCAACAGCCGGCCGGCGTTCACCGACCCGGAGATCCTGCGCACCAACCTGGCGGCGGTGATCCTGCAGATGCTCCACCTGCGCCTCGGCGCGATCGATGCCTTCCCGTTCATCGAGCCGCCGGATGGCAAGGCCATCAGCGATGGTTTCAACCTGCTGCAGGAGCTGTCGGCGGTCAACCGCGAAAACCAGCTGACCCCGATCGGCCGCCAGTTGGCGCGCCTGCCAATCGACCCGCGGCTGGGCCGTATGCTGCTCGAAGGCGCGCGCCTGGGCAGCCTGCAGGAAGTGCTGATCGTCACCAGTGCGCTGTCGGTGCAGGACCCGCGCGAACGCCCGCCGGAGCGCCAGCAGGCCGCCGACCAGGCGCACGCGCAATGGAAGGACGTCGACTCCGATTTCGCGGCGCTGGTCAACCTCTGGCGCGGTTTCGAAGAGCAGCGCCAGGCGCTGACCGCCAACCCGCTGCGCAACTGGTGCCGCAAGAACTTCCTCAATTACCTGCGCCTGCGCGAGTGGCGCGACGCCCATCGCCAGCTGGCGCTGATCTGCCGCGACCTGCAGTTGACGGTGAACAAGGAGCCGTCCGACTACCCGAAGATGCACAAGGCCATTCTCAGCGGGCTGCTCAGCCAGATCGGCCAGAAGACCGAAGAGGGCGATTACCAGGGGGCCCGTCAGCGGCGCTTCTGGGTGCATCCGTCCTCTGGCCTGGGGCGCAAGCGCCCGCAGTGGGTGATGGCTGCCGAACTGGTCGAGACCACCAAGCTGTACGCGCGCATGGTGGCCAAGATCGAACCGGACTGGATCGAGCCGCTGGCCGGCCACCTGGTCAAGAAGAACCACTTCGAACCGCACTGGGAGAAGAAGCGCGGGCAGGTGGTGGCCTACGAGCAGATCACCCTGTACGGCCTGATCCTGGTCGGCCGCCGGCCGGTGCATTTCGGCCCGATCGACCCGGTCACCTCGCGCGAGCTGTTCATCCGCGAAGGCCTGGTCGGCGGCGAAATCCAGTCGCGGGCCAAGTGCCTGGCGGCCAACAAGCGCCTGCTCGAACAGCTCGACGAACTGGAGGCCAAGGCGCGCCGCCGCGACATCCTCGCCGACGAAGAAACCCTGTACGCCTTCTACGAAGCGCGCCTGCCAGCGGAAATCCACCAGACCGCGACCTTCGACAGCTGGTACCGCATGGGCAGCCAGAAGGACGCCAACCTGCTGATCATGCGCGAGGAAGACGTGCTGGCCCGCGAGGCCAGTGAAGTGACCGCCGCGCAATATCCCGACAGCCTGCAGCTGGGTGACCTGCGCCTGCCGCTGAGCTACCACTTCGAGCCCGGCCATCCCCGCGATGGCGTGACCGTGCGGGTGCCGGCACCGCTGCTGCCGAGCCTGCCGGGCGAGCGCCTGGAGTGGCTGGTGCCGGGCCTGCTGGAAGCCAAGTGCGTGGCGCTGGTGCGCAACCTGCCCAAGGCCCTGCGCAAGAACTTCGTGCCGGTGCCGGACTTCGTCAAGGCCTCGCTGGCGCGCATGGCCTTCGGCCACGGGGCGCTGCCGCAGGCCCTGGGCCAGGAGCTGCTGCGCATGACCGGTGCGCGGGTGCCCGACCAGGCCTGGGACGAGTCGGTCAACCTGGTCGAAGGCCATTTGCGCATGAACATCGAGGTGGTCGATGGGCAGGGCAAGTTCCTTGGCGAAGGCCGCGACCTGGCCGAGCTGACCGCACGCTTTGCCGCCGCCAGCCAGGCTGCGCTGGCCGTGCCGCGCGACGCCAGCAGCGAACAGCCGGTGCAGGCCAAGGCCTTCAGCGAAGTGAAGCAGACCGCCCAGCAGAACATCGCTGGCCTGTCGATGACCGTATACCCGGCGTTGGTGGAAGATAACGGCAGCGTGCGCGAAGGGCGTTTCTCGACCCAGGCCGAAGCCGAGTTCCAGCACCGCCGCGCCTTGCAACGCCTGTTGCTGCAGCAGTTGGCCGAGCCGGCCAAGTATTTGCGTGGCAAGCTGCCGGGGCTGACCGAACTGGGCCTGCTGTACCGCGATATGGGTCGCGTCGAGGCATTGGTCGAGGATATTCTGCTGGCCAGCCTGGACAGCTGCATCCTCGACGGCGAACAAGCGCTGCCGCGCGACGGTGCCGCATTGGCCGGGCTGGCGGAGCGCAAGCGCGGCAGCTGGGCCGAACATGCCGAGCGCCTGGCCCGGCAAACTCTGGAAGTGCTGAAGCTGTGGCACGGCTTGCAGAAGCGTTTCAAGGGCAAGATCGACCTGAGCCAGGCGGTGGCGCTGAACGACATCAAGCAGCAGCTGGGCAACCTGGTGTACCCGGGCTTCGTGCGCGAAACCCCCGGTGCCTGGTTCAAGGAACTGCCACGCTACCTCAAGGCGGTGGAGCTGCGCCTGGAGAAGCTCGGCGCACAGGTACAGAAGGACCGGGTGTGGAGCGCCGAGCTGGGCAACCTGTGGGCGCAGTACAAGGCGCGTGCCGACAAGCATGCCCAGGAAGGCAAGCGCGATGAGCAGCTGACCCTCTACCGCTGGTGGCTGGAAGAATATCGGGTATCGCTGTTTGCCCAGCAGTTGGGGACCAAGGTGCCGATTTCTGACAAACGTTTGAGTAAACAGTGGAGCCAGGTGGAGGGCTAAACTTCCCTGTTTGTGGCACTATTAAGGCAATTTGGGTCGCGTTGCGACCCTTCGCGGGCGAGCCCGCTCCCACAGGCGCAGCGCACGGGGGAGCAGCTTTGCCTTTGAGTTGGCACTAAAGTGCCATTAACTTGCCATATTCCAGCCAGCGCCCCGTGGCGATGGCCTTTGACCAGAGGAACGACCGTGCATAACGTCGTGATCAGCGGCACCGGCCTGTACACCCCGGCCCAGAGCATCTCCAACGAAGAACTGGTAGCCTCCTTCAACACCTGGGCGCAGCAGTTCAACCAGGACAACGCCACGGCCATCGAGCGCGGCGAGATCGAAGCCGCGCCATTGTCCGACGCCGCCTTCATCGAAAAGGCTTCGGGCATCAAGAGCCGCTTCGTCATGGACAAGGCCGGCATCCTCGACCCGCAGCGCATGAAGCCACGCCTGCCAGAGCGCTCCAACGACGAGCCGTCGGTACTTTGCGAAATGGCCGTGGCCGCTGCCCGCCAGGCGCTGGAACGTGCCGGCCGCAGCGCGGCCGACGTCGACGGAGTGATCGTCGCCTGCTCCAACCTGCAGCGGCCATACCCGGCGATCGCCATCGAAGTGCAACAGGCACTGGGCATCCAGGGTTTTGCCTTCGACATGAACGTGGCCTGCTCATCGGCCACCTTCGGCATCCAGACCGCTGCCAACAGCGTGGCCCTGGGCCAGGCCCGTGCGGTGCTGATGGTCAACCCGGAGGTGTGCACCGGGCACCTGAACTTCCGTGACCGCGACAGCCACTTCATTTTTGGCGATGCCGCTACCGCGGTACTGCTCGAGCGTGCCGACAAGGCGACCTCGGCGCACCAGTTCGAGATAGTCAGCAGCAAGCTGTGGACCGAGTTCTCCAACAACATCCGCAACAACTTCGGCTTCCTCAACCGCGCGGCGGAAGAAGGCGAAGGTGCAGCGGACAAACTGTTCATCCAGGAAGGCCGCAAGGTGTTCCGCGAAGTGTGCCCCAAGGTGGCCGAGCTGATCGGTGAGCACCTGCAGGAAAACGGGCTGCAGCCGAGCGATGTGAAGCGTTTCTGGCTGCACCAGGCCAACCTCAGCATGAACCAGCTGATCGTCAAGAAACTGCTGGGGCGTGAAGTGGCCGAGGAAGATGCACCGGTGATTCTCGACCGTTATGCCAACACCAGCTCGGCGGGCTCGGTGATTGCCTTCCACCTGTACCAGGACGACCTGGCCAAGGGCTCGCTGGGGGTGTTGAGTTCGTTCGGCGCGGGGTATTCGATTGGCAGCGTGATCCTGCGCAAGCGCTGATTCACCGGGCGCCCGTTCTGGCCTTTTCGCGGGTGAACCCGCTCCCACAGGTTCGGCACAGCTTTTGAGCACTGCACGGTACCTGTGGGAGCGGGTTTACCCGCGAAGAGGCCGGCGCATGTCTGGCAGGCAAAAAAAAGCGGGAAACGCCGGATGGGGTCGGCATTTCCCGCTTCAGGTGAAGCGCAAGTGGTGGTGCTTAGAACTTGGCTTCCAGGTCGACCTGCAGGGTATCGACATCGGCATCGCTGTTGGGCAACTGCGACAGGTCGGTCTTGGCCATCAGGTAGGCAGCGCCCAGCGAGAAGTTCTTGTCGATTTCATAGCCGACCTTGAACTTGTGCCCGCGCGAACCGGTAAAGCCGTTGCCAAAGTCCGAGTCGGTGAACAGGCTGACCACGGCGTTACGCTGTACGTCGCGGTAGTTGTAGTCCAGGCTCCAGGCACCAACCTTGGTTTTCAGGCCGGCCAGCCAGGCCTGGTCTTCGCCATCGGTGCTCTCGGTGTTCTTCACATACTGGCCGTAAGCCGACAGCGGGATGGCAAAGCCGGTGAAGTCCAGCTGGCCAAAGCCTTCCACCAGGTTGAACTCGTTGGTGGTGTTGCCGAACGACTGCAGGATGGTGGCTTCCTTGTCGTTGTCGTAGCCATAGATACTGGCACCTACGGTCAGCTTGAGCGCGTCTGCCGGGGCGAACTTGGCGCCCAGCTGGCCGTGATAGACCTGTGCGTCATGCTTGTACTGCACACCGTCGCCATCGACGTTGTCCTTGAGCGTGTACTGGCCGGCGCTGGCGAACACTTCGGCGCCGCCCAGGTCGGTCTTGTAGGTAGCGGCCACGCCTTCCGGGTTGATGTCGCTGTCCCAGATGATGTCGCCCATGCTCACCCACGGCTGGGCCATCTTGCCGCCAATCAGGTGCAGGTTGGGGACGGCGGTCGGGTGCCAGTCGAGGTAGGCCTGGTCGACCCACAGCGACTTCTTGTCGAAGTAGTTGTCGAAGCTCTGGTTGGTCGAGCGGCGGTCGGCGCTGCTGCCGGTGGCGATACGGATGCCCGCGTCCACCTGCGGGTTGATTTCACTGTAGAAGCCGACACGCGCACGCACGCGCTGGCGGTCCTGGTTGCCGCTGCTGCTGTTCGGGTCGTCGACGTTGACGTCTTCGTAACGCAGGCGCAAGTCACCCTTGACCTGGGTCTTGGCGGCCCATGCCACTTTCTGTTCAAAGGAGCTCATCCGGTCGGACTGAGCTTTCTGAGCGGCCTTTTCCTTGGTTTCCTGAGCCAGGTCTGCCTGCAGTTCGTTGTACTGCGCCTGGTTGATCGAGCCATTGGCGCGGAGCATTTCGAGCAGCTTGGCGTCGACAGCTGCACTGGCCGGAGTACTCAGAGCCAGCATCATGCCGGTGAGGCTCACTCCGGTAAGTGTAGAAACAAGACGCATAAGGTTCTCCCTGTTGAATAAGATGGGGGAGGCTCAGGCGCCCACCCCTGTATTGGCATGTCTTCGGAAAGGGCCTGAATAGACAGGTTCTGGGGTTCCGGAAAACAGGCGCAAGTATTGCGGGGGCGAATGACAGATTAATGTCGAATTAGTGGCACTGCGGTTAAGTAATTGAGAATAAAAGGATCGCCACGGCCTTGGTGAATTGAGTGGCGGGCCGTCCTTGGGGATACTGGGTACCTTGAAACAGCGAGTCGAAACCGTGACCAGCCTGTACAGCCTTGCTCATCTGCGTGACCTGCCGGCGGCTACCTGGGATGCCTTGGTGCCGCCCGGCCAACCGTTCCTGCGCCATGCGTTCCTCAGTGCCATGGAGGACAGCGGCAGCGTCGCGCGCAACACCGGCTGGGCCGCCGAGCACCTGGTGCTGGAGCGTGACGGGCAGGTGCGGGCGCTGCTGCCGGCGTACCGCAAGTGGCATTCGTTTGGCGAGTATGTGTTCGACCATGGTTGGGCCGATGCCTGTGAGCGGGCCGGCATTGCCTACTACCCCAAGCTGCTCGGTGCCGTGCCGTTCAGCCCGGTCAGCGGCCCGCGCCTGCTGGCCGCCGACCCTGCCGACGCCTTGCTGGTGCTGCAGGCGTTGCCGGAGTACCTGGGCAAGGGCGGGTTGTCCGGGGCACACATCAACTTCACCGACCCGCAGCTGGATGCGCAGATGGCCGGGGTGCCGGGCTGGATGGAGCGGCTGGGTTGCCAGTTCCACTGGCGCAATCATGGCTACCGTGACTTCCAGGACTTCCTCGACAGCCTCAGCTCACGCAAGCGCAAGCAGATGCGCAAGGAGCGTGAGCAGGTAGCCGGGCAGGGCATCGATTTTCGCTGGTACCACGGCGCGGAGCTGGACCAGGCGCAGTGGGACTTCGTCTACCGCTGCTACGCCAACACCTACGCGGTGCGCCGGCGAGCGCCTTACCTGACGCGCGAGTTCTTCAGCTTGCTGGCCGAGCGCATGCCCGAGGCACTGCGCGTGGTGATGGCGCGGCAAGCTGGGCGGGACGTGGCGATGGCCTTGAGCCTGGTGGGCGGCGACAGCCTGTTCGGGCGTTACTGGGGCTGCCTGGACGAGTTCGACCGGCTGCATTTCGAGACCTGTTTCTACCAGGGCATGGACTTTGCCATTGCCGAGGGCCTGCAGCGCTTCGATGCCGGGGCACAGGGCGAACACAAGCTGATACGCGGGTTCGAGCCGGTGCTGACGCGGTCGTGGCACTACCTGCTGCACCCGGGGCTGCGCCGAGCGGTGGAAGATTTCCTGGCGCAGGAGCGGGAAGGGGTGCGGGCCTATGCCGAGGAGGCCCGGGGGATGCTGCCCTATCGCCGGGACTGATCCTGGCGCAAGGCTGGCGCAAATGCTGTAGGAGCGGCCTTGTGTCGCGATCGGGCCACAACGCGCCCTGTAGGAGCGGCCTTGTGTCGCGAAAGGGCTGCGCAGCAGCCCCAGTTTTCAGCTTCGCAACAGAATTGCCGGGGCCGCTTTGCGGCCCGATCGCGACACAAGGCCGCTCCTACAGGGCGCGTTGTGGCCCAGATCAGTCGACCCCGACAAAGCCCCCGGTCTGGTGATGCCACAAGCGGGCATACAGCCCTTGCTGCTCGAGCAGTTCACTGTGGCTGCCACTCTCGACGATCCGCCCCTTGTCCAGCACCACCAGCCGGTCCATCCGCGCGATGGTCGACAGCCGGTGGGCAATGGCGATCACCGTCTTGCCCTGCATCAGCGTCTCCAGGCTTTCCTGGATGGCGGCCTCGACTTCCGAGTCCAGTGCCGAGGTCGCTTCGTCCATGATCAGGATCGGTGCATTCTTCAACAGCACCCGGGCAATGGCGATGCGCTGGCGCTGCCCGCCCGACAGCTTGACCCCGCGCTCGCCCACGTGGGCATCGAAGCCGGTGCGGCCCAGTGCATCCGACAGCTGCGGAATGAACTCGTCAGCCCGCGCCCGGCGCACCGCTTCGAGCAGCTCGGCCTCGCTGGCACCCGGGCGGCCGTACAGCAGGTTGTCGCGAATCGAGCGGTGCAGCAGCGAGGTGTCCTGGGTGATCATGCCAATCTGCGCGCGCAGGCTGGCCTGGCTGACCTGGGCGATGTCCTGGCCGTCGATGAGGATGCGCCCGCCCTGCACGTCGTACAGCCGCAGCAGCAGGTTGACCAGGGTCGACTTGCCGGCCCCGGACGGGCCGATCAGGCCGATCTTCTCGCCTGGGCGAATGTCCAGGTTCAGCCCTTCGATCACGTTGGCCGCCTGGCCATAGTGGAAATCCACGTCATCGAAGCGTACCGCGCCGCGGCTGACCTTCAGCGCCGGCGCGTTGGGCGGGTCAGTGACGGTGACCGGCTGGGCGATGGTCTGCAGGCCGTCCTGGACCATGCCGATGTTCTCGAAGATGCCGTTGACCACCCACATGATCCAGCCCGACATGTTGACGATGCGGATCACCAGGCCGGTGGCCAGGGCGATGGCGCCGACCGTGATCAGCGACTGGCTCCACAACCACAGGGCCAGGCCTGTGGTGGTGACCACCAGCAGGCCGTTGAGGGTGGTGATGACCACGTCCATGCTGGTGACCACGCGCGCCGCCAGCTGGGTTTTCTCGGTCTGTTCGCTGATCGCTTCACGGGCGTATTGCTGCTCGTAGTCGGTGTGGGCGAACAGCTTGAGGGTGGCGATGTTGGTGTAGCCATCGACGATACGGCCCATCAGCTTGGAGCGCGCGTCGGAGGAAATCACCGAGCGTTCCTTCACCCTGGGCACGAAGTAGAACAGCGCGGCGATATAGCCGACGATCCACAGCAGCAGGGGCAGCATCAGGCGCCAGTCGGCCTCGGCGAACAGCACCAGCGAGGTGATGGCGTAGATCAGCACATGCCACAGTGCATCCACCGCCTGCACGGCGGAGTCACGCAGCGAGTTGCCGGTCTGCATGATGCGCTGGGCGATACGCCCGGCGAAGTCGCTCTGGAAGAAGTTCAGGCTCTGCTTGAGCACGTAGGTGTGGTTCTGCCAGCGGATCAGGCTGGTCATGCCGGGGGTGATGGTCTGGTGCACCAGCAGGTCGTGCAGGCCGAAGAACAACGGCCGCAGCAGCAGGATGACCACCAGCATCCAGATCAGCTCGCCACTGTGCTCACTGAAGAAGTTGGCGTTGGGCGTGCCCTGGGCCAGGTCGATGATGCGGCTGAGGTAGCTGAACATCGCCACCTCGATCAGCGAGGCGAACAGGCCGACCACCAGCAGGGCCAGGAAGCTCGGCCAGACCTGGCGCAGGTAATACAGGTAGAACGGCCATACCCGGCTGGGGGGCGCTTCGCTCGGCGCGTCGCGGAAAATGTCGATCAGTTGCTCGAAACGGCGGTACAGCATGGGTGACGACACTCCTGTTCCATCCGACCCCAGGCGGTTTCACGTCCCTGTGAAGCCTGTGGTCAGTCGATGCGTTTGGCCGACTTGATGTACACCGGGTCGGCCGGTACATCGCGCATGCCTTTCTTGATGGTGGTCGGCGAGTTGACGATCTGGTCGACCACTTCCATGCCCTTGGTCACCTTGCCGAACACGGCATAACCGGCGTCACGGCCCGGGTTGAGGAAGTCGTTGTCGGCTACGTTGATGAAGAACTGGCTGGTGGCCGAATTCGGGTCCGAGGTGCGCGCCATCGACAAGGTGCCGCGGGTGTTCTGCAGGCCGTTGCTGGCTTCGTTCCTGATCGGGTCCTTGGTGGGTTTCTGCACCATCTGCTCGGTGAACCCGCCGCCCTGGACCATGAAGCCGGGGATCACGCGGTGGAAGATGGTGTTGTTGTAGAAGCCGCTGTCGACATAGCTGAGGAAGTTCTTGGTACTGATCGGCGCCTTCTCGGCATTCAGCTCGATTTCCACCTGACCGAAGCTGGTGTCCAGCACAACGTGCGGGGTCTTGTCGGAGGCCATGACGCTGGTGGCAAAGGCGACCGAGCAGGCGGTGAGCAGAAGTTTTTTCAGCATGGGCTCAAAGATCCTTGAGAGGTGGAAGCGGCTGCAAGGAATTGCAGCAGGGTCTGGTTGAAGACCTCGGGTTGGTCGAGGGGCGTAGCGTGCCGGGAATCCTCGATGACCACCAGCCTGGCGTGGGGCATCAAGGCGACATAGCGTTGTTTCAGTTTTATCGGCGTGTAATCGTGGTCGGCGGCGATTACCAGGGTAGGACAGTGAATCTGCCCGATGCGTTCCTGCACGCCCCAGTCGACGATGGCGTCGAAGCTCTTGAGGTAGGCGCGTTTGTCGTTGCGTGCCCAGCGCTGGGCCATTTCCTGGCGCAGGCCGGCCTGCTCGGGCTTGGGGAACAGCCGTTCGGCCAGGCCCTTGCCGACGGTTTCGACACTGAGCAGGCGCGCCAGGCCCCAGCGCTTCAACCACCAGGCCCAGTCACTGCGGGTGCGGCGCTTGACCTCGGGGGCGCTGTTGACGATGCACAGGCTGCGCAGCCATTGCGGATGGTCCACGGCGAACTGGAAGCCGACCATGCCGCCCATGGACAGGCCGACGAAGTGCACCGGGCCGGTATCCAGGTGTTCGAGCAGGGCCAGCAGGTCGGCACTGAAGGTGGCGATCTGGTAGCCGTCGCGGGGCTTGTCGGAGCGACCATGGCCGCGAATGTCCATCAGGATGACCTGGTAGTGGCGGCTGAGCGCCGGCACCTGCATCTCCCAGTCCTGGCAGCTGGAGCCCAGGCCATGCAACAGCACCAGCGGTTGGCCCTGGCCATAGACTTCGTAATGCAGTGCGCATCCTTCGTGTTCGAAATAGGCCATGGGCGCGGTCCTCTCAGGCTTGTGCGGGGGCTGCGAAGGGCACGTCCAGTGGCGCGGTGTCGAAATTGCGCAGCAGGTCGATGAGAATCTGCGTCGCCGGGCCCAGGGTCTTCTCTTTGCTGGAATAAAGGTAGAACAGTGGGTGGCGGCTGCCACCCTGGTCCAATGGCAACGGCTTGAGCACGCCTTCGCGCAGCTCGCGCTCGATCATGTGCCGGGGCAGCCAGGCAAAGCCCAGGCCGCTGCTGACGAAGGTCGCGGCGGTACCCAGGCTGCCGACCGTCCAGCGCTGCTCGGCACCGAGCCAGCCGACGTCGCGCGGCTGGGCGCGGCCGGAGTCGCGGATCACCACCTGCAACTGGCTTTCCAGGTCCTGGAAGGTGAGTTCGCGGCCCAGGCGGTGCAGGCTGTGTTCCGGGTGGGCGACGGCGACGAACTCTACTGCGCTCAGTTCGGCACCCAGGTAGCCGCCGATGCTGTAGCTGCTGATGGCCAGGTCGGCGATGCCTTCGTGCATCACTTCCTCCACCCCAGACAGTACTTCTTCACGCAGGCGCACCCGGCAGCCACGGCTCTGCGGCATGAACGCGGCCAGGGCGCGCACAAGGCGGGCGCTGGGGTAGGCGGCATCGACCACCAGGCGCACCTCGGCCTCCCAGCCCTGTTCCATGTGGTGGGCGAGGTCTTCGAGCTGGCTGGCCTGCTTGACCAGGTGGCGCGAGCGGCGCAGCAGCACATTGCCGGCCTCGGTGAGCACGGCCTTGCGGCCATCGATACGCAGCAGCGGCACGCCCAGTTGCTCCTGCATGCGCGCCACGGTGTAGCTGACCGACGACTGTGAGCGGTGCAGTGCCTCGGCGGCCTGGGCAAACCCGCCGTGATCGACCACTGCCTGCAGGGTTCGCCACTGGTCAAGGGTTACGCGCGGCGCTTTCATGTTTCGCTCCTGTTGTCCTAAGCTGCGCTCTTTCAAGGAGAGCGGCCCATGAAGAAATGTTGTGCGGCAATACTGATGTGCCTGCCCCTCGGGGCCATGGCGTATCCCATCGATGTGGAGAAGGAACTGACCGGGGTCAAGCTCGACTACACCGCCTACGACACGGCTTACGACATTGGCGCCATCACCCTGAACAACTATGGGCAGGTGCCGGCTGCATGCAAGGTCACCTTCCGCAACGGCCCCGAGGCGCCGCGGGTACGGCGGGTGAATGTGCCGGCCGGTAAAAGCGTCGATGTCACCGCCAAGTTCAACCGGCAAATCATCAAACTGCGGATCGCCCTGAGCTGTAGCGCGGAATAAACTGATAAATCGATTGATTGCACCCACTTTTTACGCTTTTTTATCGATAGGTCAAGCCTTAATCTCACCTCCATCGAATCGCAACCCTTTTTGCCGATGGAGGCACCCCATGTCCCGCGTACTGATCATCGAAAGCAGCGCCCGCCAGCAGGATTCCGTTTCCCGCCAGCTGACCCGTGATTTCATCCAGCAGTGGCAGGCCGCCCACCCGGCCGACCAGATCAGCGTGCGTGACCTGGCGGTGAACCCGGTGCCGCACCTGGACGCCAACCTGCTGGGTGGCTGGATGAAGCCCGAAGAGCAGCGCAGCGCCGCCGAGCTGGAGGCCCTGGCCCGCTCCAACGAGCTGACCGATGAACTGCTCGCTGCCGACGTGCTGGTGATGGCTGCGCCGATGTACAACTTCACCATCCCCAGCACGCTCAAGGCCTGGCTGGACCACGTGCTGCGTGCCGGCATCACCTTCAAGTACACCCCCACCGGCCCACAGGGCTTGCTGACTGGCAAGCGTGCCATTGTCCTGACAGCCCGTGGCGGCATCCACGCCGGCGCCAGCAGCGACCACCAGGAACCGTACCTGCGCCAGGTGATGGCCTTCATCGGCATTCACGATGTCGACTTCATCCACGCAGAAGGCCTGAACATGAGCGGCGAGTTCCACGAGAAAGGCGTGAACCAGGCCAAGGCCAGGCTGGCAGCGGTGGCCTGAGGCGCAACGAATTCCCAACCCTGACACCTGGTTTTGCTCCTTTGGGTGTACCTGCCCGGCCATTGGCCGGGCTTTTTTATGTCTGTGTACATGCGCTCTGCTGTGGTTCTGTGTAGGAGCGGCCTTGCGTCGCGAAAGGGCTGCGAAGCTGCCCCGGCGATTTGTGCTGCTGTGCTGAGATCCTGGGGCTGCTTCGCACCCCTTTCGCGACACAAGGCCGCTCCTACAAAGACCGCGTGCGCTGCCGTCCTTACATTCCTCATGGTTGAACTCATCCCCCGCAACCCGCTAAGGTCGCGCCCTTGATCCCCGAGAGGCACCCATGGGCTACCTGATTATCGTCGCGCTGATCCAGGCGTTTTCCTTCAGCCTTATCGGCGAGTACCTGGCCGGGCACGTCGACAGCTACTTCGCCGTGCTCGCGCGCGTGGTGCTGGCTGGCCTGGTGTTCCTGCCACTGACCCGCTGGCGCCAGGTCGAACCGCGCTTCATGCGCTCGATGCTGCTGATCGGCGCGCTGCAGTACGGCATCACCTACGTCTGCCTGTACCTCAGCTTCCGCGTGCTTACCGTCCCGGAGGTGTTGCTGTTCACCATCCTCACGCCATTGCACGTGACCCTGATCGAAGATGCCATGAACCGCCGCTTCAACCCGTGGGCCCTGGTGGCAGCGCTGGTGGCGGTGGCCGGTGCTGCGGTGATCCGCTTCGACACCATCAGCGGCGAGTTCTTCATCGGCTTCCTGCTGCTGCAACTGGCCAACTTCACCTACGCCGCCGGCCAGGTGCTGTATCGCCACCTGGTCGCACGCCACCCCAGCGACCTGCCGCACTACAAGCGCTTTGGCTACTTCTACCTGGGCGCGCTGATCGTGGTGTTGCCAGCCTTCTTGCTGTTCGGCAACGCCCAGCACCTGCCGAGCACCAACGTGCAATGGCTGGTGTTGCTGTTCCTCGGCCTGTGCCCGACAGCGCTGGGGCTGTACTGGTGGAACAAGGGCGCCTGCCTGGTTTCCGGCGCGACGCTGGCGGTGATGAACAACCTGCATGTGCCGGTAGGCTTGCTGCTGAACCTGCTGATCTGGAACCAGCACGAGCCATTGGGCCGGCTGTTGCTCGGCGGGGCGGTGATCCTGGCGTCGGTGTGGATGAGCCGCCTGGGTAGCCTGCCGTTATCGGGCAAGGCATGGCGCAGCTAGCTATGACGCGTTCGTTACTGAACGCGAAAGCCGTCGGTGGCTACCCGATAATCAAAAAAATAAAAGCGGGAGACCGGCGTGAAGTTAGAAACGCGAAGTATCGAATTTGTCCCACACGCTGAGCGTTATGGTACGCCTAAACGATTGTTCACCATCTGGTTCAGCTCCAACTTCCAGATAACCGCCCTGATGGTCGGCACCTTGGGCGTCGCCTCGGGGCTGAGCCTGGGCTGGACCTTGCTCGGCCTGTTGGTCGGCAACCTGATCGGCACCGTGTTCATGGCCGCGCACTCTGCCCAGGGCCCACACCTGGGCGTGCCACAGATGATCCAGAGCCGGGCCCAGTTCGGCGTCCACGGTGCGGCGCTTCCGCTGTTGGTGATGGTCACCGCCGCAGTCCTGTTCCTCGCCGCCAGCGGCGTGCTGATGCGCAATGCCCTGCAGGCGCTGGTGCCGATGAGTGATGACCAGGCCATCGTGGTGGTCGGGGTACTGACCTTTGTCATCGGCTTTGTCGGCTACGAACTCATCCACCGCCTGGGGGCGTGGATGAGCCTGTTGTCCACGCTGGTGTTTGCCGGCGCCCTGGTGCTGATCCTGCTGCACCCTGGCGACATGGCAACCACGACGGCGGTGAGTACCGGCTTTTCGTTCACCGCGTTCAACCTGATCGTGGCCCAGTCGGCCTCGTGGACGCTGGGCTATGGCCCCTATGTGGCCGACTATTCGCGCTACCTCCCGGCCAACGTCAACCCGCGCGCGACGTTCTGGGCCACCTACTGCGGTTGTGCGCTGGGCTCCTTCGCCATGATGGCACTGGGCGCGCTGGTGGCCGTGGAACTGCCCTCGGCCCTGGGCCATGACCCGGCCACAGCCATCGCCGCCTTGTTTGGCCCGTGGGCGCCGTTGGCGCTGGCAGTGATTGCGCTGGGGGTGATCCAGTACAACGTCCTGTGCCTGTACAGCGCCTACATGTCGTCGGTCACGATCTTTGGCGCGTTCAAGACCATCCGCCGCGTGACTGCGACGGCCAAGGCCCTGGTAATGGCTGGCCTGACCGCAGCGGCAACGGTGATTGCCGTCGCCACCCAGTACAATTTCGATACGTTCTTTGCCGACATCCTGATCGGCCAGCTGTACCTGCTGATCCCATGGAGCGCGATCAACCTGGTGGATTACTACTGGGTGTGCCGTGGCCACTATGATGTGGGGGCGCTGTATGACGCCAAGGGGCGTTACGGCTGCTTCAATCGTCGGAGCCTGGCGGTGTATGCGGTGTCGATCATCGGTACCATCCCGTTCATGAAGCTGTCGTTCTATACGGGCTTTGTTGCTGAGTGGCTGGGGGCGGATATCAGTTGGGCGATGGGGCTGATTCTGGCTGGCGCGTTGTACTGCATGGTTCACAGCCGTGAAAGCAAGTCACTTTTGGCAAACAAGGAATGCGGTTCCCTGACGCGGCCTTGAAAAGGGAAGGGGCTGCAAAGCAGCCCCGGTATTCTCAAACCTCGTTCATTTCCTCAAGCCGGTGCGGCGCCGGCTCTGGCGTCGCACGCCCCGCCAGCCCGGCCCGTCTGAAACAACTCCCTTTTTGTGAGAGTTTAAATAAGTAAAATGTGTACATCAGGAAATGGCACCAATAAAAACGGAGCAGCATATTGATTTCACACTGCTGTTCTCGGTATCTGATTGTGGGTGCTGGCATGCGCGAGGGATGGATCCACGATCACGGATACTCGGTAATAGGCAGCCTTGAGTTTCATTCGGGCCACTTCCCTGTATCAGGGCCGCATGTTCCGGAGCGTTGAACGTTCCCTCGTGATGTCAGATTCTCTTCACCTAGGACCTGGGCCACCCCCAGGCCTGCGAGTTTCATGATTGGGAGGGTTATTGTCATCTGAGGAGTAGTCTTGAGAAGGCTGTTGTTGAGAACCTGGCGCCGCCTTTCAGTAGTAGATCACGATGAAGAGAACGATCCTAGGCATGGCAGAGGCCGGCGAGCCTTCAGAAACGTCGCTTCTCTTAGCATCCGCTGATAGCTTGGATCCTCTCTTCCTCCGAGAAACTGCTTAGCGCAGGGGGAGCCCATATGAACGTTATGCTTACTATCTCAAGGCAACATTAGAGAAATCGTCTCCTTGAGATTGTCGAACTCTTCAGGAAAATTCTTATAAACAACGCCACACACCAGTATGAGACATCTTTCCGGGTCTAAATTGACTTGCTCACCCACCTCAGCAAACTCATCATGCTTGCCCGCCTGCAGAGCATACTCGACGATTGTTGAGGCGCGTTCAGAATCAACCCCTAACGCCACACCGACCTCCTGAGGAACCTCGCCGCACTTTTGCAAAAGCCAAGCCTCAGGCCATGTGTCACCTGGCAAATAACTCGTCCGCTCTAATAACCAGTTCGTAATTTCATCGTCCTTCCGCTCCGCCATGCTTTTAGCGTGTTCAATGTTTTTGGCTTGGAGCTTTCTCTGGTCAGCGTCATATACGGCCAATATATTCGCATGCTCATCTCTCAAAAAGGTGGCCGCCAACTGCCGTGCGACTGCTGCAGCGGAACCAATACGCGTAACGTTGATTCTGCTTCGAGTATTGCCATCCAGTATTGTTTCAATCATTACCTTGGCAACCGGATCTTCAACGAAGACTTCTAGTTCTTTTTCGCCAATCGCTCCCATTTTTGAGAACGCAAACTCTGCCGATACGCCAGGAGTGACTTTTGTTTTACCTCCGTTAGATTCTATAAAGAATCTAGCGTCGTCGGGAAGGCACTGAAAAATCTGTTTTGAGTGCGTTGTGCATACAACTTGTGTGCCTGTAGCCATGCAGACCTCTTTGAGCCGCTCTATAAATAGCCTTTGAGCTCGTGCATGAAGGCCAAGTTCAATCTCGTCAAGAACTAATAATGCACCCTCCCCACAAGCGTAGATAGTGGAAAAAATCTCGAACAGGGCATTTTCTCCCGCCCCCATGTTAAATCCAGAATAGACGACGTCACCGACCTTTACAATTGGAAGTCCATACTTCCTGTATTCTAACTGCCTATAATCATCATAGCGTTTGCCAAGGACGTAACCAACGGCGTCTTTAACCTTGTCCTCCCAACCATGAACTCTCAGGTCTTTAAAAGCTCGAGAGTAGGATCTTGACTGACTTCTCTCAGCATGGGGCACAATCCGCTCAATACCCAGAAAAACGACTGTTCTTTTGATTCTTATATCATAGTCATTCCACTTCCCGCCGGCCTTTTTCTTTCGTACTTGCGAAGCAATTCCTACAGGTGCACTTTTCCAGTTGTCATGAGCGAAACTGTACCAAATCTCGACTCCAGGGGGGGCAATCTCTTCAGAATGCTGCACAAAAAAATCAGAGAATGTGTAATAGCTTCTGGTTCGTTTTGGGAGCTTATAGCCATCAGCCTTATTATGATAGGCGCAGGCGGCAAGCGCTAACATGGTCGATTTCCCGGATCCATTAACGCCGGCAAATGCCGTTATGGGATAATCGAGGTTCACCTTGAATGATGTCAATCCGCGAATCCCACCTTTTGAGACTTGAATACTTCTGAGTAATGCCTTGGTGTTGTCTTTGCAAAACCACTTCCGCAGTTTCTTATCTAGATTGCTTTCCCTGTACTTCATCGGCCCTCCCAATTTTTACTTAGCACCGGCTGACAGCCTATGTGGCGTTTTGCTATACCTACCACAAATTCCACAGACTATCGAGCCGGCGACAACGACTCTGTAAGGCTTAGAGCGCACGGAGCGGGATACTCTCAGCCCCTTCCACCATCGTCTAAAGGCTTCTGTAAATCCATCTAGACTCCAGCCATTTCCAGCAGACGAGAGCAATTTATGAGATACCCCAAGGAGACTGAGCGCTTTGCCATGGCGGCCCTTGGGCCTGTCCCGTGACATCGGACGCCAAGAGAACGATTCAAGTATCGCCTCTTGGCGTCCGATGTCACGGGACAGGCCCAGAGATTAGCTAGCAGCTTCGGGGCTGCTGAAAAGGCTCTCCTGGAAATTGACAATAACAGGTTCGACCATCACGATATTCGGCATACCCCAACGATCCAGGAAGGAAAATTTTTGATGAACCGACGGACATTCTCTGAGCTGCAGATCCCTTCCACAGTGTCCGTTGCGACCACGTCTGACATATGCGGAGCTCGTTTTGAGTCTGAGCAACTCTACCGGCTGTGCCTTCCTAGCGATGCGTCCCCTAGCACGCTGATGCGCCTACGAGGAGGTGAACTGGACAACATGCTGACCACTGCGCTGAGGGGGCCTAAAGGGTTTGTGGGGTCCGCAGGTTTGAAGCCAGTTTCTGTGAGCTCAATCAGTCCTTTAATCACCCTTCGGCATCTGCAAGCAGTTTCCGCATGCATAGATAGGTTGACAGACGACTTGGGTCGCTTGCAGAGGGAAAGGTGGGATGACTACCATTCAGATGTAGAAAGCGCGATCTCGACCCTGGCTGATATCGCGCCGAGAGTGGGTGATGCAGCTTTAAATGAGTCTTACCGGACAACCCTTTTGGTTGATGTTAGAGCGACCAAGAGGCAGCTTCTGGGGTGCTTTGAGAAAGAGTTAAAAGAATTCGAACGACATGTCGGGCAGCGGTGCGATGAAGTAAGAAAGGCGACGAGGGATGGTCAGTATTCTGATGGCTGGATAAACAATATATCCTGCCTTGGTAGGTCTAAGATATTTTCAATACTAGGCTTTTTGGCTATTTGTGAACTCTTTGAGGTTATACTTTTCGGTGATTTTTCTGAAAGCTTGATGCAGGCGAGCTATAAGACTTTGACCGCTCAGCGGAACAAGATGTTCACGATGGCCAATAAGTTCTATGAGGCTGTAATTCACCATCTTGAACAATGGGATAACCAAAATAGCTGGCAGGATGCTGGCCGAGCATGGCACCTCGCCAGGATCGAGGAACATTCCAAAAAGCTTGATAAGGCATGGAGTGAGTTTGTTTCGCTGGAAAAGCCACCGGCGTTGTTGGAGGCATTTTTAAATGGTGACGCAACAAAAGTTGAGGCTTTCTGGTTCTCTGTGCGAGATGATAGGATTAGCATATTAACGGATGATCAGCTTTTGAGTGCTGACGCGATGTTGCTGGCCAGTGATAGCTGAGTTAGTCCCACGGGGGCGCTGAAAGTCGCCCCTTTGAACTCCATGAGCTCATAAAACTGAGCAAAAAACTGTACGGTACCCTGAATCGCCCCTGGTTTTCTAGACACTCTCCAAGATCAGAAAATGGCGTTTCTCATACTCTACTGGCGACAGCTGCATAGCACTGCCGTGTCGGCGTTTAGGGTTATAAAACATCTCGATGTAATCGAAAATATCACTTCGGGCTTCGTCACGCGTTGCGTAGATTTTTCGTCGGATTCGCTCCCGCTTCAAAAGCTGGAAAAAGCTCTCGGCTACGGCATTGTCATTGCAGTTTCCCCGTCGGCTCATGCTGCTGATCACATTATTGGCCTTCAGGAAGCTTCGCCAATCCGAACTGCTAAATTGACTGCCTTGGTCTGAATGAATCATCACTTGCTGTTGTGGCTTGCGGCGCCATAGGGCCATAAGCAATGCGTCAATAGCGAGGTCGCTGCACATCCTGGGCTTCATTGACCAACCAATCACTTGGCGGGAAAACAGATCCAGCACTACCACGAGGTAGAGCCATCCTTCATAGGTGCGAATGTATGTGATGTCTGTCACCCAGACCTTGTTCGGCTCACTGACATTGAACTGCCGCGCAAGGTGGTTCGGCGAGGCTACAGTTGGCTTTCCGCCATAAAATCCTGGGCGCCGCCGATAGCCCGTTTGCGAACGCAGCCCCTCTGCCGGCATCAAGCGCCCCACCCGATTTCGCCCACAGCTTTCTCCCAGCTCACGCAGGTCATCGTGAATTTTGCGATAGCCGTACACACCCACTCTCCAGCCAAGCATGCTTGATCAAGCCAAGTAGCCGTTGGTCTTCTTGGGCACGGGCAGACTGAGGCTCGGTCAGCCAGGCGTAGTAGCCGCTGGGATGCACCTTGAGGGTTTGGCAAAGGCGCCGTACCGGGTAATCCGTCGAGTGCTTTTTGATGAAAGGCGTACTTCAGCCGCACTCCTTGGCAAAGTACGCGGCGGCCTTCTTTAAGATGTCTCGCTCTTCCGTCACGCGTTTGAGTTCAACGCGTAGCTTACGCAGCTCGGCCTACTGTTCATCTTCTTGCTTACGCTGTTCTTGCGGCTTGCTGTAGAGCTTGATCCAGACGTAAAGGCTGTGCACGGACATGCCCAGGCGCTGGGCGACATCGGCGACAGGCTTGCCTTTCTCGGTTACTTGCTTGGCCGCTTCGATCTTGAACTCTTCGGGGTAACGCTGACGACTCATGGCACCTCCTATTTGGGCCTCGTTATGAGGCTTGGAGGTGTCTACGAAACCAAGGGTGATTCAAAGGGGCAGCAACGGGGTTTCTCAGGGTTTGTGCAGAGTCTAACACCGCCGATCAGTGCTTATGGTTGGTGCGCGTTACATGCTGTTACGGCTATCGTTAAAGAAATCAGATTTCTACTCTTTCTTGTAGGGCATTTCCCAAAGATACTGCCACCCATTGTGATGTCCCCAGTTGGCCTCTAGTCTCGGCTAGTCGTTGCAATCCAACGACCGGCTTTGACAGGCCGACTCAAATTACAATCCTCAGCTTTGCCTTCAATGGCAGCTGTGCGTGGGGCGCCTTCGGGTGCGCCGGGTTTCTCAATTTGACCGGTCTGTCAACCCGTGCACAGCTGCCACCCTTTGTTTGACAGCAAATGGCGGTAGTCCCAATCACAAATTGAGGGTTACACCATGCTGAAGATAGTCCCCGACCCACCCTGCAACCTCCATTCCCTGGAAGACACGCTGCTGATGGCCGCCGATTACGCCCTATGCGCCGAAGCCGTTGCTCAGCAAGCCGTATTGATGCAACCGAAATCATCCGTCTCGGTGTTGATCATGACGTCGATGCACGAGCTGGAAGCCCTCCGCAGGTTGCTCGAATCAGCGCTGGCTCAAGTCCAAAGGCCAGCAGACCCGCAGACGTTGCATTAATCACATCACGATTCGCCTGGGGCTGCGCCTGGTGGGAGTCCGGCTTGCAGGCGGCAGGGCCAGCCCAGGCATCTGCAATTTCAGGGAGATGAACCAATGGTAATCGAAGAACCCCCAGTCACCGTGGGCAAAACCACCTTCTACCAAGGTGAAAACCAGACCCATCCTCTGTTTCGCATCGAGCCTGGCATCCCTTGTCAGAATGCCCGCGAACAGGCCTCAGAACTGATGGGTTATGCCCGCGATTTGTCCATCGACGGATTAATGGAAGACAAACCCCAGCTACTCTGGGCCTCGCACTACCTCTGCGCCTTGGCCAAGGCCCTGCTCGATGATGCCGAACTTGGCATGATGAAAAGCGCTGATAACCGCAGTCCAGCCGCGCCACTCTGAGCGACCTTGAGAAGGGAAGGGGCTGCAAAGCAGCCCCGGTAAACTCAAACCTCGTTCATTTCTTCAAGGCGGCGCGGCATTGGCTCTGGAGCCGCGCGCCCCGCCAGCCCCACCCGCATGTCATTGCCACTCGGCTGCTGGTACAAGCTCAGCTCGAACTCCGGCAACACCGCCAGCAAGTAATCGAAGATATCCCCCTGGATCCGCTCGTAATCCGCCCACACCGTGGTAGTGGTAAAGCAGTAGATCTCCAGCGGCACGCCCTCGGCGGTGGTCTGCATCTGCCGCACCATGCATGTCATGTTCGGGTGCACGTTGGGGTGGTTCTTCAGGTAGGCCAGGGCAAAGGCGCGGAAGGTGCCGATGTTGGTTAGCTTGCGGCGGTTGGCCGACAGCTCGGCCACCGGCCCCATGGCCTCGTTCCAGCGCTGCAGCTCCTGGCGCTTGGCGGCCAGGTAGTCGGCCAGCAGGTGCACCTGGCTCAGGCGGTGTTCCTCCTCGCGGGTGAGGAAACGCACCCCGGCGGCATCGATGAACAGGCTGCGCTTGATGCGCCGGCCACCGGACTGCTGCATGCCGCGGTAGTTGCGGAACGACTCGCTCATCAGGCGCCAGGTGGGGATGGAGACGATGGTCTTGTCGAAGTTCTGCACCTTCACCGTGTGCAGGGTAATGTCGACCACATCGCCATCGGCACCGACCTGCGGCATTTCGATCCAGTCACCCACGTGCAGCATGTCGTTGCTGGTCAGCTGCACGCTGGCGACGAACGACAGCAGGGTGTCCTTGTACACCAACAACAGCACCGCCGACATCGCACCCAGGCCCGACAGCAGCAACAGCGGCGAGCGGTCGATCAGGGTGGCGACGATGACGATGGCGGCGAAGATCCACAGCATCATCTTGGCCAGTTGCACGTAGCCCTTGATCGAGCGGGTGCGGGCGTGTTCGGTGCGGGCATAGATGTCGAGCAGGGCATCCAGCAGGCACGACAGCGCCAGGGTCATGAACAGCAGGGTGAAGGCCAGGGCGACATTGCCGAGGAAGTGCTGGGCGGTATCGGACAGCTCCGGCACCAGTTTCAGGCCGAACTGCAGCACCAGCGACGGCGTGGTCTGGGCCAGGCGGTGGAAAACCTTGTTGTTGCGCAAGTCGTCCAGCCACCTCAGCGCCGGCTGGCGGGCCAGCAGGCGGGCGCCATGCAGCACCAAAAAGCGCGCCAGGCGGCCGATGACCAGGGAGATCAGCAGCAGCACCGCCAGGCCAATGGCCGCGTGCAGCATTGGATGGCGGTCGAGGGTGCCCCACAGGTCGAGGGAGTCACGCCAGATTCGTTGGATATCCATGGGCTTGCGTACAGTCTTGTTGCCAAACGAAGCGCCATTAGAGCGCGGATGGCAATAAAGTTGCCAAAAGAAATTCGGCTAAGGCGGCAGAAAACGTTACCCTATGCAACTGAATTTCCCGCACTTGCCTGAGGTTACCTCCGTGTTCTCCCAATTCGCCCTGCACGAACGCCTGCTTAAAGCCGTGGCCGAGCTTAACTTTGTCGAGCCAACCCCGGTGCAGGCCGCGGCCATCCCCCTGGCCCTGCAAGGGCGTGACCTGCGCGTGACCGCACAGACCGGCAGCGGCAAGACCGCAGCCTTCGTGCTGCCACTGCTCAACCGCCTGGTCGACCTGCGCGAGCGCCGTGTGGAGATCCGCGCGCTGATCCTGCTGCCGACCCGTGAACTGGCCCAGCAGACCCTCAAGCAGGTGCAGCTGTTCTCGCAGTTCACCTACATCAAGGCCGGCCTGGTCACCGGTGGCGAGGACTTCAAGGAACAAGCCGCCATGCTGCGCAAGGTGCCGGACGTGCTGATCGGTACCCCCGGTCGCCTGCTGGAGCAACTGAATGCCGGCAACCTCGACCTGTCCCATGTGCAGGTGCTGATCCTCGACGAAGCCGACCGCATGCTCGACATGGGCTTCGCCGAAGACATGGAGCGCCTGTGCAAGGAGTGCGAGAACCGCCAGCAGACCCTGCTGTTCTCGGCCACCACCGGCGGCGCTGCGCTGCGCGACATCATCGGCAAGGTGCTGAAAGACCCGGAGCACCTGATGCTCAACAGCGTCTCGCAGCTGGCCGAAGGCACCCGCCAGCAGATCATCACCGCCGACCACGACCAGCACAAAGAGCAGATCGTGCAGTGGCTGCTGGCCAACGAGACGTTCGACAAGGCGATCATCTTCACCAACACCCGCGCCTTGGCCGACCGCATCTACGGCCACCTGGTGGCCAAGGACGTGAAGGCCTTCGTGCTGCACGGCGAAAAAGACCAGAAGGACCGCAAGCTGGCCCTGGACCGCTTCAAGCAGGGCAGTTCCAAGGTGCTGGTGGCCACCGACGTGGCCGCCCGTGGCCTGGACATCGACGGCCTGGACCTGGTGATCAACTTCGACATGCCGCGCAGCGGTGACGAGTATGTGCACCGCGTGGGCCGTACCGGCCGTGCCGGTGGCGAAGGCCTGGCGATCTCGCTGATCACCCACAATGACTGGAACCTGATGTCGAGCATCGAGCGCTACCTCAAGCAGCAGTTCGAGCGCCGGGTGATCAAGGAAGTGAAGGGCACCTACAACGGGCCGAAGAAGGTCAAGGCCTCGGGCAAGGCGGCCGGCAGCAAGAAGAAAAAGGTCGAGAAGAAGTCGGGTGACAAGAAAGCCGCGGCCAAGCGCAAGCCAACCGCCAAGCCGAAGGCCAATGCACCGCTGGCCAGCGCCGATGGCCTGGCGCCGTTGAAGAAGCGCAAGGCGGCGGCGGAATAACCAGCGCCCACACAGGCTTAGCGTTCTTTGTAGGAGCGGCCTTGCGTCGCGAAAGGGCTGCGCAGCAGCCCCAAGATTCCGACACTGACGCATCCATCCGGGGGCCGCTTTGCGGCCCTTTCGCGACGCAAGGCCGCTCCTATACGGCAAGCGGTCAGTCAGCCTTCTTCTCTGCCGCTTTCAGCTCCTTGATCCGCTTGTCGATCAGCTGACACTTGTCGGGCAAGTCCTTGCTCGCCGTTCCCAGCTCCATTCCTTGCAGCTCGTCATTGATCTCCTTGGCCTTCTGCGGGTTCTGCTCGGTCAGCTGGGTAACCAGCCCGGCGAGTTCTTCACGCTTCTGCGTCGCTTCCTCCGGTGTGCAGGCCCAGACGGGCAGGGCGCAGAACAGGGCCGTGGCCCAGGCAATGGGCAGCAGCGGTTTCATCCTTTATACCTCAGGCGTTGGTGATGCCCGGTGGAGGTGTGTGCCTGGCCATTAGTTCAGCAGCTTCGACCGATGGCTATACCCAGCGCTAACCGAGGCTTGCTCGCTGGTTGGTTAGGTTGCTTCCGCTTCAAGCAGTAGTCCTTTTCCCAAAGCGATCTGCGGCCAGTGAATAATTGTCGATTGCTGCCTAGTCTCAGCCTCTGCACGCAAAGCCACCAGATGGCCAAACACTATGACCAAAGCATCGAAAACTGATTGGAGTCGCGTGGCCGGCCAGGACGACCGAGCTATTGATACCTCGGATATTCCCGAACTGGATGAAAATTTCTTCCGCGAGGCTGAATTGCGAGTGCCAGCCAAGCAGGCAGTGACCATTCGCCTGGATTCCGATGTCCTCGCCTGGTTCAAGGGGCAGGGGAGCGGCTACCAGACCCGGATCAATCAGTTGTTGCGCCAGTACATGCAGGCGCAGCAGCGCCAACGCTGAGATCTTTCGGAACGCTCGGCAGTCACGACGGGTCCCACCCTGTGTACCCCTTCCGTCCACAGCAGGAGCCCATAGCCATGAGCATCACCTACGACTGGGACCTGATCGAACGCTTGCTGCACGAGGTGCAGAACGGCGCCGGTCACAGCTTCACGCCACGCCCTTATGCCGAGCAGCACGCTGCGGCACTGGCCGCCAAGGGTGAGCCGGTGGGCGACCTGGACCACCTCAAAACCCGTGCCTGCGAGTACGAAAAGCTGCTGTTCGAACGTGGCTACATCGAAAGCCGCCCCGAAGAGGATGGCGGCAACGGTGAGAATTTCGTGCTGACCGAACGCGGTTCGCGGCTGATGAGCCTGATCGACAGCAGCATCCCTGGCTTCGAGCACCCGCGCCAGGTGCTCGACGAGCAGGAGGATGCGCTGGACGAAACCACCTTCGAGCAGGTGTCGGCGAAGGCGCAGATTGCCTGAGGTCGTTTTGAGGCTGGCAAGGGCAGCCCTGGAAACCCGATAATCGGTAGCTCCGAACACTGCCGAGCCCTTGCCCATGCCCATGATTACCCCGAAGGCCCGCCGATGAGCGCGGTCCGCAAGAACCCCGACGCCTTTGCCTTGCAGGTGATGCTGGGGCTGTGCCTGATCTGGGGCTGCCAGCAGGTGCTGATCAAGACCGCCGCTGTCGATATCGCGCCGGTGATGCAGGCGGCGTTGCGCAACGGCATTGCCGCCGTACTGGTAGGGCTGATGCTGTGCTGGCGCGGCGGTTGGGGCCAACTCGGCGGTACCTGGCGTGCCGGGGTGTTGGCAGGTGGCTTGTTCGGCCTCGAGTTTCTGTTCATTGCCGAAGGGCTGAAGCTGACTTCGGCGGCGCACATGTCGGTGTTCCTCTATACCGCGCCGGTGTTCACTGCCTTGGGCCTGCATTTCCGCCTGCCCAGCGAACGCCTGCGGTTGCTGCAATGGCTGGGCATTCTGCTGGCCTTCGGCGGCATCGCCACGGCATTCGCCGGCGGCATGTCGTTCGAGCAGATGGATGGCCGTACCCTGCTGGGGGATGCCTTTGGCGTGATTGCCGGCCTGGCCTGGGGGGCGACCACCGTGGTGGTGCGCTGCTCGCGGCTGTCGGAAGCGCCCGCCACCCTGACCCTGTTCTACCAACTGGCCGTGGGCTTTGCCGGGTTGCTGTTGATCGCCTTGCTCAGCGGGCAGATCGGTGTGGTGGTGTTGACACCGCTGGCAATCGGCAGCGTGCTGTTCCAGGGTATCGTGGTGTCGTTCATCAGTTACCTGACATGGTTCTGGTTGCTGCGCAAATACCTGGCGTCGAACCTGGCGGTATTTTCGTTCATCACCCCACTGTTCGGGGTCACCTTTGGCGTGTTGCTGCTGGATGAACCGTTGAGCATGAACTTCGTGATCGGCGCAGTGATGGTGCTGCTGGGGGTGATCCTGGTGAGTGCCGAGCCTTGGGTGAAGCAGCAATTGCGGCGGTTTGTGGGATGAATTGTCGCCTGTACTGGCCACTTAGCGGGTTTGACTGCGAAGGCCAGTACCGGCAACCGCTATTCAGGATGTGGTCCTGGCCTGGCAGGCATTGCCCTGCCGTGCATTACCCGCCAGTTGCACCAGCCCACCAGCCACCACCAACCCACCCGCCGCCAGCATCAACGCGGGTTGCAGCCCGCCGCTGTAATGGCTGCTCAGCGCCGCCAGCAGCGGCCCGCTCAACTGCCCCAGGGCAAAGCACGCCGTCAGCAACCCGGCATTGCGCTGCGTGGCATGCGGCGCCAGCTCTCGCGAACGTTGCATCACCAACTGCATGCAAGCCAGGAATGGCGCGCCACACAGCAGCACGCCCAAGGCCAACCCGACACCCCCACCGATCAGGCAGGCCAGCACACCCAACCCTTGTAGCCACAGGGTGGCGGTCAGCCAGGTCGAAGTACGCCCGCCGCGGCGCAGGCTCACCAGCAGCACACCCAGCGCCGCCGCCAGGCCGAACGCCGGCCAGAACAGGTCGGCCAGCCACTGCCCGTGAAACTGCTGGCTGGCCATTTGCGACAGGAAGGTGGCCGGCAGGATGTAACCCACGCCATACAGGGCATACACCAGCCCCAGGCGGCCGATACCGACGCGGCGTTGCGGGCCCTGGTGTACAGACGGTGCGGGCGCTGCCTGCAGTGCCTGGGGTAGCCAGGGCCTGACCGCCAGCAGCATCACCAGCGCGGCCACGGCATAGATCAGCCACAGTGCTGCCGAGCCGAGCCCCCACAAATGCGCCACCAGCGCCAGCAAACCAGTCAGCGCAATGCCCAGGCCGGGCCCCGCGAACACCAGGGCACCCAGGCGCTGGCGGTTGTCGGCATTGGCCACCTGTTGGCTCAGGCTGGTGATCATCACCAGCACCCAGGCGCTGGCCACGCCGGTGCCGAAGCGCAACAGCAGGTGGCTCCAGAACCCGTCTGCGGCCCATGAGGCCAGGGTCAGCAGTACGCACAGCCACAGCCCACCGTGCAGGCGCAGGCGCACCTGGCCCGGCGAGCGGGCGAACATGGCATCGACCGCGCCGATGAAGTAACCCAGGTAGTTGGCCGCGGCCACCAGCCCGGCGACCGTCAGGTCGAACTGGCCTTCGGCGATCAGTTGCGGCAGCTGCGGGGTCAGGGCGAAACGGCCGATGCCCATGGCCATCATCAGCGCCACGGCGCTGGCCAGCAGTTGAATGAGTGGCGACATGACAAGTCTCCTGCACGGATGTAAGCGATGACCGGCAGGTTAGGGCGGTTTTATTTTCAATAAAATTGAATAATGATGATGAAGTTGTTCTGTTTTGGAGAATGTCGTGGAATTCAGCCAACTGCGTATCTTCCAGGCCGTGGCCGAGGAGGGCTCGCTCACCCGTGCCGCAGAGCGCCTGCACCGCGTGCCGTCGAACCTGTCGACGCGCTTGCGCCAGCTGGAAGAACACCTGGGCGTCGAGCTGTTCCTGCGTGAACGCCAGCGCCTGCAGTTGTCGCCTGCGGGCAAGGTGTTGCTGGACTACGCCCAGCGCCTGTCCGCCTTGCGCGACGAGGCCCAGGCCGCCGTGCGCGGCGGCCAGCCAGCCGGGGATTTTGTGCTGGGGACCATGTACAGCACGGCGGCGACGCACCTGCCGGGGCTCTTGGCGCGTTATCACCAGGCTTACCCGGCGGTAAACCTGCAGGTGCGTGCGGCGCCCAGTGGCGAGCTGCTGGAGGGTCTGCTCAACCACAGCCTGGACGCGGCCCTGGTGGACGGGCCGCCGAGCCTGGCCGGGCTGGATGGGGTACCACTATGCGATGAACAACTGGTGCTGATCACCAGCCCCGAGCACCCGCCGGTGCACACGGCCCGGGACGTGGCGGGCAAGGCGGTGTTCACCTTCCGCCAGGGCTGTTCGTACCGTATGCGCCTGGAGGCCTGGTATGCCCATGCCCATACGCCGATGGGCCGGGTGATGGAGATCGAGTCGTACCAAAGCATGCTGGCCTGCGTGATCGCCGGTGCGGGGGTGGCGCTGATGGCCCAGTCGATGCTCGATAGCCTGCCCGGGCGTGACCGGGTGCGGGTGCACCGCTTGCAGGCGCCGTTCGATCAGGCGGTCACCTGGTTGATGTGGCGCCAGGGCATGCGCGGGGCGAATTTGCAGGCGTGGATCGACCTGCAACAAAGCGAAACGATTAACCAGTCGTCGGAATGCCCCGTTACGGCTTGATCCGTATCAAAATGGCCCGTATCTGTAGGCACAGAGGCATGCGTTATACAGAACATGGGGCTATGATCTGTATGAAGCATCGCAGGATTGAATTGCCGTGAGGCTGACCCGTCAAGGGGGCATTATGAATAAACCACTGTCCAACTGGCTCCATGACCTGGCTGTCGCCTTGGGGCTGATTCCACCACCCTTGCAGCCGGTGCCGATCCCGACTGATGAAGAGCAGCGCAAACGCCAACCGCGTCGTCGCTGATACAGACAAAGGCCGCTGCACCTGGGTGGGTGCAGCGGCCTTTTTGTGTCTGCCAGTTGTGTGTTGCCTATACCGCCTCTTCGCGGGCTTGCCCGCTCCCACAGGGTAACCCACAGCACTCGAGGCCTGTGATATTCCTGTAGGAGCGGGTTTACCCGCGAAAGGGCCAGTAAAGGCAGCCGGGATCTATCAGGCCAGCTTCGCCGCCGCCACCGACTTACGCGACATCAGGCTCACCACCACAAAGCTCAGCAGGCCAACCACCAGGCTGTAGTAGATCGGTGTGTTGGCCTCCAGGCCGTCCAGGAACATGAACAGCAACGCGGTGGCAAAGCCCAGCGACATGCTGGCGATGGCCCCGGCGGTGGTCGCGCGCTTCCAGAAGATCGCCCCGATCAGCGGGATCAGCATGCCGCCGACCAGCAGGTTGTAGGCCAGGGTCAGGGCGCTGATCACGTCGTTCACCACCAGCGCGATGCCCAGCACCACCAGGCCGGTGAGCAGGGTGAACAGGCGGCTGACGGCCAGGCTCGATTGTTTGCCGCCACGCAGCTTGGGCAGCAGGTCTTCGGTCAGGGTGGTCGACGCGGCCAGCAGGCCGGCACTCGCGGTGGACATCATTGCCGCCAGCGCCGCTGCCATCAGCAAGCCACGGATGCCATCGGGCAGGGTGGTCTTGATCATTTCGGCAAAGGCGTTGTTCGGGTTGGCCAGGTCAGGCATCAGCACATGCGCGGCCATGCCGATGGTGGCACAGGCCAGGCCGTACAGCACGCAGTACACCCCTGCGGTGGTGCCGGCACGCTGGCAGACCTTCTCGTCACGGGCAGTGAATACCCGCTGCCAGATGTCCTGGCCGATGAGGATGCCGAAGAAGTAGATCAGGAAGTAGGTGATGATGGTGTCCCAGCCAATGGTGGTCAGCTGGAAGCTGGCCGCCGGCAGCTTGGCCACCAAGGTGTCCCAGCCACCGGCCTTGTACAGGCACACCGGCAGCAGGATGAACATCAGGCCGACGGTCTTGATCACGAACTGCACGATGTCGGTCAGGGTCAGCGACCACATGCCGCCGATGGTGGAATACAGCACCACCACACCGCCGCCGAGCAGCAGCGAGGCCCAGAACGGCAGGTCCAGCAGCACTTGCAACACGGTGGCCATGGCCAAGGTCGAGGTCACGCCGATCATCAGCGCATAAGCCAGCATGATCACCGCGCTGGCCTGGCGTGCAGTGGGGTTGTAGCGCTGTTCCAGCACCTGGGTCACGGTGAAGATGCGCAGGCGCAGCAGGGGTTTGGCCAGGAACAGGTTCAGCGCGATGATACCCAGGCCCAGGGCGGCACACAGCCAGAAGCCGGAAATGCCGTGCACATAGCCCAGGCGTACGGTGCCAACGGTGGAGGCGCCACCGAGCACGGTGGTGGCCATGGTACCCATGTACAGCACCGGGCCGAGGTTGCGCCCGGCGACCAGGTAGTCTTCGTGGGTTTTCGCGCGGCGCATGCCATACCAGCCAAGCCCGAGCATGCCGGCGGTGTAGATCATTACAACAATGATGTCCAAGGCCATTGGGGGTCTCCCGATTATCTTTATTATGGCGAGATCGACCACCCGGGCGGGTTCACGGCGCCCGGCGGTCCTGTCGTGTGTTGGCGGGCCTCAGTGGCCCTCCCTCATGGCTCCTGCCGGGGGTGTAGCAACTACTGCGGGCGCTTTTGGTAGGCGCGACACAAGGCCGCTCCTACCAAGGGCCGTCGTTTACCGGCGGACAACGCCCGGTAGCACGCAGAGCATCTCGAACAGCAGGTTGGCACCGAGCAGCGAGGTGTTGCCGGTGGTGTCGTAGGGCGGGGAGACTTCGACCAGGTCACAGCCGATCAGGTCCAGGCCGTGGCAGCCGCGAATGATCTCCATCGCCTGGATAGTGGTCAAGCCGCCGATTTCCGGGGTGCCGGTGCCTGGCGCCCAGGCCGGGTCGATGCCGTCGATGTCGAACGACAGGTACACCGGGCCGCCGCCGACCTTTTCCCGCACTTCGGCCATCAGGGGTGCCAGCGACTTGTGCCAGCACTCTTCGGCCTGGACCACGCGGAAGCCCTGGCGACGGCTCCAGTTGAAGTCATCGGCGGTGTAGCCTTGGGCGCGCAGGCCGATCTGCACCACGCGCTCGCAATCGAGCAGGCCTTCTTCCACGGCGCGGCGGAAGGTGGTGCCGTGAGCGATCTTCTCGCCGAACATATGGTCGTTGACGTCGGCGTGGGCATCAATATGCACCAGGCCGATCTTGCCGTGCTTCTTGTGCAGTGCGCGCAGGATCGGCAGGGTGATGGTGTGGTCGCCGCCCAGGGTCAGCGGGATGATGTCGTGTTCGAGGATCTCGTCATACGCTTCTTCGATGATGCGCACGGCGTCCAGCAGGTTGAAGGTGTTGATCGCCACGTCACCGATGTCGGCCACCGACAGCGAGTCGAACGGGGCAGCCCCGGTAGCCATGTTGTACGGGCGGATCATCACCGATTCGGCGCGGATCTGCCGTGGGCCGAAGCGGGTGCCGGAGCGCAGCGAAGTACCGATGTCCAAGGGGACGCCGATGAAAGCGGCGTCCAGGCCTTGGGCACTCTGCAGGTGGGGAAGGCGAAGCATGGTGGCGATGCCGCCGAAACGCGGCATTTCGTTGCCGCCCAGTGGTTGGTGGAGAATCTTGTCCACGGTGGGCCTCATCAGTCGGTCGATTGTTCTGTTTGTTCGAACCTGTGCCGCCGCACGCCTGTTGCTTGACGGCGGGCAGGGACATTTCGGCCAAGTCTGCTGAAGGTACTGTCGGGGACAAATCGCTGCCGGCAAATACTTAGTTCAGGAATTTCTGAACTAAACGCGGGCGCAGCGGTTAGACTGCGCGAAAACACTGTTGTGGAACTGCTGCCCCATGGCCTCGACCTTGCCCGACCTGAAACTGCTGCGCATCTTCGTCAGCGTGGTGCGCCACCAGGGTTTCGCCAACGCCCAGCGCGAGCTGAACCTGTCGACCTCGGCCATCAGTACCTACATGAGTCAGCTGGAAGGCGCCTTGGGCATCGTCCTGTGCCACCGGGGCCGTGGCGGCTTCAGCCTCACCAGCAAGGGCGAGCTGTTCCACCAGGAAACCCTGCGCCTGTTGGCTGAGCTGGACGGTTTCGAACAGTACGCCGCTGCGCTCAAGGGCGAGTTGCGCGGCACGCTCAACCTTGGCGTGATCGACTCCACGGTCGGTGACCGGGCCTTGCCGCTGGCCGAGGCCATCGGCGCCTATAGCCAGGAACACCTGGCGGTGCACCTGCACCTGTCGGTGTCCAGCCCTTACGAACTGCAGCTGGGCGTGCAGGACAACCGCCTGGACCTGGCCATCGGGGCGTTTTCCTCGCGCATGAGCGGGCTGCTGTATCAACCGCTGTACCGCGAACAGCACTGGTTGTACTGCAGCAGCCGCCACCCGCTGTATGGCGAGCGGCGAATCCCCGAGCAGGTGGTGACCCAGCAACGCATGGTCGGGCGCGGCTACTGGAGCCAGGCCGAGCTGGCCCGGCATGGCTTCAAGCACAGCGCGGCGACGGTGGAGAGCATGGAAGCGCAGCTGATCCTGATTCTTTCCGGGGCCTACATCGGCTACCTGCCCGAGCACTATGCCCAGGCTTGGGTCGACAAGGGTGACCTGCGCGTGCTGTCGCCTGCCACCTTCGGCTACCAGGCGCCGTTTTCGTTGATCATCCGCCGCGGGCGCAGCCGCGAGCCGTTGATCCAGACCTTCCGCGACCTGTTGAAAAGCCAGCTCAACGTGGGCTGATAAACACGGCGTTCATAACATTCCGTCGGGATGCCCTAATTTCCTGCAAATGCAGGCCGCTAAACTGATAGCGCTCTGCTACATATCAACTTGCGCTGATGATTTTCCCACTAAATTATCCTGCAAGGATCGCCCAAGATGCGCATGAATTTGCCCGTCACTGAGCTCGAAAGAACTTTCTCCAGCGATCAACGCCTGATTTCCACCACCGACCTCAACAGCCGCATCACCTATTGCAACGACGCCTTCGTGGCGATCAGCGGTTTCACCTATGACGAGCTGGTCGGCCAACCGCATAACCTGGTGCGTCACCCAGACATGCCGCCGGCAGTGTTCGGCCATATGTGGGACACCATCAAGCAGGGCAAGCCGTGGATGGGCGTGGTCAAGAACCGGGCGAAAAACGGTGATTTCTACTGGGTCAGCGCGTATGTCACGGCCATCTACGAACAAGGCCGCATCAGCGGCTACGAGTCGGTGCGCTCGGTACCCACGCGCGAGCAGATCCGCCGCGCCGAAGCGCTGTATGCGCGTTTGCGCGCCGGCCGTGCGCCGGTGCCGTGGGCGGCCCGGCTGGGGCATGGGCTGGGCCACGGCTGGCCGTTGATCGGTGCTGGCCTGCTGTCGGCGGCAGGCTACCTGTGGCTGCCGCCTTATGCCGCGCTGGGCGTGCTGATGGCCAGCCTGCTGCTGGCCTGGTACCTGGTCGAGCTGCGCCAGAACCAGGCCATTCGCCGTACTTTGGCCGAACACCCCAAGGCCTTCACCAGCCCGCTGGTGGCGCTGACCTACAGCGACAATCCAGGCCTGCAGGGCCAGCTCGACCTGGCCATCATCAGCGAGGAAGCGCGCCTGCAAACCGCCCTGACCCGCCTGGTCGACGCCGGCGTCGGGGTGAAGTCGCGAGCCGCGCAGTCGGCTGGCCTGTCCGATGCCCAGGCGCAGATGCTCGACCGTCAGCGCAACGAGACCGACCAGTCCGCCACCGCCATCGCGCAGATGGCGGCGACCATCCAGCAAGTCACCCACAACGTGCAGAGCACGGCCCATGCCGCCGGCGATGCAGACCAGCTGGCGCAGCAGGGCAGCGAGCTGGCGCTGCAGAGCTTGAAGGCCATGGGCAGCATGAGCGATGCGGTGAACGACATCGGCCAGGCGGTCAATGCTCTGGCCGAACAGACCCAGTCGATCGGCAGCGTGGTCGATGTGATTACCTCGATCGCCGAGCAGACCAACCTGCTGGCGCTCAATGCGGCCATCGAGGCGGCCCGCGCCGGCGAGCAGGGGCGTGGCTTTGCCGTGGTGGCGGATGAAGTGCGTTCGCTGGCCCAGCGTACCCGCGCGTCGACCGAGGAGATCCACCAGATCATCGCCTCGTTGCGTGCCGGGGCCGAGCGGGCGGTGAGCACTGCCAGCCGTGGCGAACAGATTTCCCGCGACAGCGTGCACAGTGTCGAGGCGGTGCAGGCAGCGTTGAGCGGTATTGCCCAGGCGGTCAGCCGGATCACTGGCATGAGCCAGCAGATGGCGACTGCGTCGGAGCAACAAAGCCATGTCGCCGAGGACATCAATCAGCAGATCGTGAGGATTGCTCACCTGTGCGACGAGAGCGCCGGGCAGGCCAGGCAAGGCGCGGAAATCAGCCAGGACCTGGAGCGCATGGCCGAGTACCTGCACAGCCTGGCCGAGCGCTTCAACCGCTGAGCTGGCCGGGGCCGCTTTGCCGGCCCCGGGTTTGTGGCAAACTGCTCCGGCCAAGGAGAACCCCATGCCCAGACCCCGCTGCGAGCGCTGCCAGCGCCCGTTCGACCATTGCCTCTGCCCACTGATCCCGGCACTCGACAGCCGCACCCGCGTCGTCCTGCTGCAGCACCGCAGTGAAACCAACCATGCGCTCAACACCGCCCGCCTGGCTGCCCTAGGCCTGACCAATGCCGAGTTACGGGTCGGCGAGGTGTTCGATGACCTGCACGCGCTGCTGGCCACGCCCGGCTATCGGCCGGCGCTGTTGTTCCCGGGCGATCAGGCCCAGGTGCCGGCGCCTTATGACCAGGCGCACGACGAACCCTTGCTGCTGATCGTGCCTGACGGTACCTGGCGCAAGGCGCGCAAGCTGTTGTACCTGAACCCGCTGCTGGAGGCGTTGCCGAGGGTGACGCTGGGGGCTGTTGCGCCGTCGCGCTATCGGTTGCGCAAGGCGCCGGAGGCGGGGGCGTTGTCGACCATCGAGGCGGTGGTGGGGGCATTGAATGCGCTGGAACAGCCGGCCTGCTTCGACGCGCTGCTGGCGCCGTTCGAGGCGTTGATCGAGGGGCAGATCAAGGCCATGGGTGTCGAGACATACCAGCGTAACCACGGTACCGAGTGAAACTGGGGGCCGCAAAGCGGCCCCGGCAATCGCAAACCGATCAACGCATCTCGGGCAAACGCGCCTCGGTGGTCACTTCGGTAGAAGCCAGCGCCTCCGGCGGCAGCGAAATGCGTTGCTTGCTCAACAGCTCGCCCATGGTCGCCAGCACGCGGTAACGCGAGAATTCCTCGGTATAACGCACTTCGGTGTAGCGGCGGTCGGCATTGTACAGCTCGTTTTCACTGTCCAGTACGTCCAGCAGGGTACGCTGGCCCAGGCCGAACTGGTCCTGGTAGGCGGCACGCACGCGCTTGGTCGTTTCGGCGTATTCACGTGCGGTCGGCAGCTGCTTGCTGGCGTTGTTCATGGCGTTCCACGCCAGGCTCAGGTTCTCGGTCAGCTCACGCAGGGCGTTGTTGCGGATGTCCAGGGCCTGGTTGATCTTGTGCGCGTCGGACTGCAGGCGAGCCTTGTCGCTGCCGCCGCGGAACAGGTTGTAGTTCATCTCCACGCCGGCCTGCCAGTCGTTGTTGTTGTGGCCTTTTTCGCCGCCGGTGTTGTTGTTGGCACCGGTGGCCAGGATGGCGTCGAAGCGTGGGTAGAAGGTCGACTTGGCCACTTCGTACTGCTTCTCGGCAGCGTTGACATCTGCCTGAGCCGACTTGATGTACGGGTTGTTCTGGCGCATGCCCTCGCGTGCTTCCTCGAGGTTGGCGGGCATTGCCACCTTGATCGACGGCGGGGCTTCCAGCTCGTCCGGCATGCGCCCGACCACGCTGAAGAAGTTGGCCTCGGCGTCGGCCAGGTCGACTTCCGCGGTGTCCAGGTTGTTTTCCGCCAGGGCGCGACGTGCGCGGGACTGGTCGAGGTCGGCGGTGCTGCCGACACCGCGTTCGTTGCGCAGGCCGATCTGGTCGTTGACCCGCAGGTGGGCTTGCAGGTTGTTCTTGGCCAGGGTGACCAGCTCACGGCGCTTGAGCACTTCCAGGTACACCTCGACTGCACGCAGGGCAACATCCTGCGCTACGGCCTGGGTGTAGTAGGCGCGAGAGGTCGAGACCGCTTCGGTGCGGCCGACTTCATTGGAAGTGTTGAAGCCGTCGAAGATCATCTGCCGCAGGCGCAGCTCGGACTGGGTGTAGTTGAGGGTTTCCTTGTTGTGGTTGCCCTGGGCACGGGTGCTGGTGTTGTCCGAACGCTGGCGGCCATAGCCAGCGACCAGATCCACGGAAGGGTAGTAGCCACCACGCGCAAATTTCACATCTTCATCGGCCGACAGCTTGCTGTTGCGGTTGGAGCTGATTTGCGGATGGTAGTCCACGGCGTTTTGGACAGCCTCGGTGATCGACATCGCCTGTACGTTGGCACTCGCCAGGGCCAACAGTAACGCACTGGTGATGGGGTTCAAAACGCGCATGGTACATCTCCCTGATCCTGGAATTGATCCTGCTGCTCGCCAAAAAAATGACGAAAAAGTTATCGGACATAGTGTTGCAGGTTTTTAACGACACAGCTAAGTACATTCATCATGATAAATAAGAAGATTTATTCATATCAAAAAGCCATGTAAGGCCTGTTCAATCTAAAAAACAGGTGTACGTGCACGTTTCAAGGCGCCGAGGCAAGGCGTTAAAGCCAGTAAATACGGGCTTTGCGCGGGTTCCAGAATGATTTCGGATAAATAGGACAGCCGCTAGGCGAAATTGATATTTGGCGACAAAATATTGTCACTTCGGCTTGCGGAGGGTCTTCTGGCTGAGGATGTACAGGCTGACCAATACGGCGCTGGCCAGCATGAAGCTGCGAGCCCAGAACAGGGGGACCAGGTAGCATGACAGGCCGATACTGGCCCACATCAGGCCGATGGCGTAGAGCTTGCCCTTGAGGGGAATGCCTTCACCACTGAGGTAGTCGCGAATCCACGGCCCGAGCTTGGGGTGGTGGACCAGCCAGTGGTGAAAGCGCGGCGAGCTGCGGGCAAAGCAGGCCGCCGCCAGAAGCAGGAATGGGGTGGTCGGCAATACCGGCAGGAAGATCCCCAACACCCCCAGCGCGACGCTGAGCCAGCCGGTGGCCAGCAGCACGTAGCGCACAGGCGACTCAGTGGTGGCGAGGCTTGAGCAGCGCCGGCTTTTCGTCAGGTGCGTGCAGCAGCAGGAACAGCGCCGTCAGCGCTTCAGGGATCTGTACGATCATGTCGTCCTGCAGGTTGGGGTTGCTGGCGATGTCGGCGAACTCTGGCTGCTCGTCGAACAGGCCCGAGCCGACCATGATCGGCAGCAGCATCTCGCTGACTTCTTCTTCGGCGTTCTCGAACCAGGCCTCTTCACGCAGGAACACGCCTTCCATGAAGCCGATGCACCAGCCGCGCAGGTCGGAATCGTCCGGCTCGTCGGTCAGGTCGAGTTCGCACGGCAGCTCGAACTCGTCGTCACTGGCCAGCTGGCGGGCGATGTGCGCCTTGAGCGCCACCAGGGTGGCTTCGATTTCGGTGCGCTGGGCCTCGCTGGCGTAATGCGGTTCTTCGGCGAACAGGGCGTCGATCCACTCGCGCTCCGGCACCTCCTCAGCGTTGATCGACAAGGCGGTGAGGTAGCCGTGGGCGGCGACGTAGTCCAGCGCTTCTTCGTGCAGCTCGTCGGCGTCGAGGAAGGTTTGCAGGCGGGTCAGTTGCTCGGCGAAGGACATTACGGGGCTACCTTGGGAATAAACGATAACGAATTCTAGCACCTTGCGGCGGCGGCGGGGGAAAGGGAACGTCTATCACCGTGTGCCCTGCGCGGTGCAGTGCTGCGGTATACTCCGCGATTTTTCATCCAGGGGCAGGTTTTGCCGGCTGCCTGGCAAAAACCGCTTACGCATTTGGCGTGTGCGGGGCGGGTTTTTCGTCCAGCCTGTGTCCAGGATGGTACGGCGATTTGTGGAGTTGCACATGCTCGAACAGGCTCAGCGCGTTCTCAAGGACGTCTTCGGCTACGACAGTTTCCGCGGGCGCCAGGCAGCGATCATCGACTGCGTGGCCAATGGCGGCGATGCCCTGGTGCTGATGCCCACCGGTGGCGGCAAGTCGTTGTGTTTCCAGGTACCGGGTTTGCTGCGTCCGGGCCTGACGGTGGTGGTCTCGCCGCTGATCGCGCTGATGGACGACCAGGTTGCCACGCTCGATGAACTGGGGGTGCCGGCCGCCGCCCTGAACTCCACGCTGACCCCGGAGCAGCAGCGTGAACTGGCCGGGCGCCTGCGCCGCGGCGAAGTGAAAATGCTGTACCTGGCGCCGGAGCGCCTGGTGCAACCACGCATGCTCGACTTCCTGCGCGACCTGGACATCGCCTTGTTCGCCATCGACGAAGCCCACTGCGTGTCGCAATGGGGGCACGACTTCCGCCCCGAGTACCTGCAACTTGGCCAGCTGGCCGAGCTGTTCCCGCATGTGCCGCGCATCGCCCTCACCGCCACGGCCGACATGCGCACCCGCGAAGAGATCGTGCAGCGCCTGCACCTGCAAGGTGCCGAGCGCTTCCTGTCGAGCTTCGACCGGCCCAACATCTTCTACCGCATCGTGCCCAAGGAGGCGCCGCGCAAGCAGCTGATGGCCTTCCTCGGCGAACGCCGTGGCAACGCCGGCATCGTCTATTGCCTGTCGCGCAAGAAGGTCGACGAAACCGCCGCCTTCCTCTGCGACCAGGGCTTCCCGGCGCTGCCTTATCACGCTGGCCTGCCTGCCGAGACGCGCGCGGCCAACCAGCACCGGTTCCTCAACGAGGAGGGGCTGATCATGGTCGCCACCATTGCCTTCGGCATGGGTATCGACAAGCCCAACGTGCGCTTCGTCGCCCACCTCGACCTGCCCAAGTCGCTGGAGGCGTACTACCAGGAGACCGGCCGTGCCGGGCGTGACGGCCTGCCGTCCGATGCCTGGATGGCCTACGGCCTGCAGGACATGGTGATGCTCAAGCAGATGCTGCAGAACTCCGAAGGCGACGAGCGCCACAAGCGCATCGAGCAGCACAAGCTCGACGCCATGCTGGCGCTGTGCGAAGAAACCCGCTGCCGGCGCCAGGCACTGCTGGCCTATTTCGATGAAACCCTCGAACAGCCGTGCGGGCACTGCGACAACTGTGTCGACCAGGTGCAGACCTGGGACGCCACCGAGCCAGCTCGCCAGGCGCTGTCGGCAGTGTTCCGCACCGGACAGCGCTACGGTGTCGGCCACCTGGTCGACGTGCTGCTGGGCAAGGACACCGAGAAGGTACGCAATTTCGGCCATGAGAAGCTCTCGGTGTTTGGCGTCGGCAAGGGCCTGGCCGAGGTCGAGTGGCGTTCGCTGTTCCGCCAGTTGGTGGCGCGTGGCCTGGTCGATATCGACCTGGAAGGCTATGGCGGCCTGCGCCTGTCCGACAGCTGCCGGCCGCTGCTGCGTGGCGAAGTGACCTTGCAGCTGCGCCGCGACCTCAAGCCGCAGACCAGCGCCAGGACTTCGTCGTCCGGCGGTGGCAGCCCGGCCAGCCAACTGGTGCGTGCCGAGGAGCGCGAACTGTGGGAGGCGCTGCGCACCTTGCGGCGCAAGCTGGCCGAGGAACACAGCGTGCCGCCCTACGTCATCTTCCCCGATTCGACGCTGCTGGAGATGTTGCGCAGCCAGCCGGTCAGCCTCAGCGACATGGCCCAGGTCAGCGGCGTGGGGGCGCGCAAGCTGGAGCGTTATGGCCAGGCCTTCCTCGAAGTGCTGAACAACAGCGGCGGCACCGACGAGGCGCCGAAAGTGGTGCTCGACCTGCGCCACGAACTGGTCAGCCTGGCCCGCGCCGGCATGACCCCGGCGCAGATCGCCGGGCAGCTCGATTGCAGCGAAAAGAACGTCTACAGCCTGCTGGCCGAGGCACTTGGCCGCCAGGAGCTGAGCCTGGAACAGGCCCTGGACCTGCCGGAAGACCTGATGATGGAGGTGCAGGATGCCTTCCTCGACGGCGAGGGCGAGCTGCCACCGGTGTCGGCCGTTGCGCCGTTGTTCGGTGGCCGCGTGCCCGAAGGCGTGCTGTATTGCGTACGGGCGGCACTGGCGGCGGAGTTCGAGCTGTGACCGGCGCTAGGCTCGACGGCAGTGCCCTCTACTGACCTTTGTCATGTTTTTGCACGATAATCGGCCAGTCACCAGGGCCCGAGCCTTGCCTCGTGGAGCGGGCCATGGTTAGCTGCCTAATAATTAGATCTGTTCAATGAGTTGCTTATGCCCTTGACCGACAATCAACACCGCTTCGGCATGCAGCTGGCCCAGATGTCCCGGGGTTGGCGTGCCGAGCTGGACCGCCGCCTGGCCGGGCTCAACCTGTCCCAGGCGCGTTGGCTGGTGTTGCTGCACCTGGCCCGTTTCGAAGAGGCCCCGACCCAGCGCGAGCTGGCCCAGAGCGTGGGTGTCGAAGGCCCGACCCTGGCGCGCCTGCTCGACAGCCTGGAGGCGCAGGGGCTGGTGCGCCGGCAGGCGGTGCTGGAGGACCGGCGAGCGAAGAAGATCGTGCTGTGCCCGCCGGCCAAGCCGCTGATCGACCAGATCGAGACCATTGCCAACCAGCTGCGGGTGGAGTTGTTCACCGGGGTGGATGAGGCGGACCTGCAGGTGTGCATGCGGGTGCATGCCAGGATCCTGGCCAACCTGGAGAAATCCTGAGGGGCCCTGGGGCCGCTTTGCGGCCCATCGCGACACAAGGCCGCTCCTACAGGGATCGCGAACTCCTGTAGGAGCGGCCTTGTGTCGCGATGGGCTGCAAGGCAGCCCCGACGGTTCAGAAGGTATGCCCCAGGTTCAGGTACACCGCCTGCTCATGCGCGCTGTTGGCGCCGTAGGTGAAATTCAACGGCCCCAACGGCGTCTCCAGCCCCAGGAAGATGCTTGCCGCGTTGATGTAGCCGCTGTCGAACGCGTTGTCGTTGTTCCACGCCCGCCCACGTTCCAGTGACCCGCCGAGGTACAACGGGAAGTCCAGCGGCAGGTAGGCCCGTGGCGTCAGGCGGCGATAATAGACCATGCGCAGCAGGCTCATGTTCTGCCCGGACACCGAGTCCTGGCGGAAGCCGGACAGCTCTCTCGCCCCACCCAGCACGAAGCTCGACGTGACCACTTCGGTAGCGTCCAGCGTGCGCCCGTAGCGCCCACCCAGCACGAAGGTGTTCGGCCCGCTGCTGATGGCCTTGTCCAGGTTGATCAGCCACTGCCGGTAATCCTGGTCGGAATCCAGCGACTTGTCGTACTTGCGCAAGGTCAGGCCGATATCCTCGCCGCGATGCGGGAAGTACACGTTGTCGAGGGTGTCGAACGAGTACTTCAGCTCGTAGAAGCCTTCGTTGAAACTGACCTTGGGCAAGTCCTGGTCGCCAATGCGCACCTGCGCCTCGCCCCAGGCCTTGCCCACGCCCAGGCGCACTTCGCCGTTGGTGCCGATCTGCCGGCCCACGTTGAGGCCAAAGCCGTAACGTTCCAGGCGGTACTCGGCGACCGGGTCGTTGTCCAGGGTCGCTTCGATGTTCTGCGAATTGAAGTCCAGGTACGGCGCGATGAAATAGCGCGAGCCCACGTCCAGCGGCTGGTAGAACTCGCTATAGAGTTCCTGCTGGTCACCGATCTGGCCACGCGTCAGCCATTCGGCACCGAGGCTGTTGATGCCGTTGACCCGGTAGCTGGCGCCGAGGTTGAAGGCGCTGTCGCCGCGCAGGTCGTCCGACAGGTTGAGGCCCAGGCGCAGGTAGTCGGTGCCTCCGCGTCGGCCCCGGGCGTTGATCACCAGGGTGTTGTCGTCGCCCTTGTGGACCACGCGATATTGCACCCGGTCGAAGTAGTCCAGGCCATACAGCGTGCCCATGTCGGTCTGCAGCCGGTCCAGTTCCAGCGGCGCATCGATTGGCTGGCGGATGTACGAACGGATGACCTCGTCGCTGACCTTGGAGTCGTTCTCGATCCTGATCGCGCTGATGATTGGTGTGCGCTGGCGCGGCGAGCGGGCCACCGCCAGGCTGCTGTCGCCCTCGGGCTGGCGCAGGGCGGCCAGGCGAGGGGCGAGCAGGCGGGTAGCGCGGTAGCCGGCGTCGATCATCTCCCGGGCGCGACCGAAATCGGTAACCCCGAAGGCGCTCAGTGGTGGCTGGACGAGGATGTCGTCGCGGTGCAGGCTGGCCAGCTGTTCGTCCGAGTTGCGTCGGGTCATCAGGGTGATCGACTGGTTGAGCACGTCGACCACCGTGGCCAGTTGCTTGCGGTCACGCAGCGGGGTGCCGATGTCGACCACGATGGCCAGGTCCACGCCCATTTCGCGGGCCACGTCCACGGGGATGTTGTCGACCATGCCGCCGTCCACCAGCAGCCGGCCGTCCAGTTCGACCGGGGCGAACACCGCCGGGATCGACATGCTGGCGCGGATCACCTGGGGCAGGTGGCCACGGCTGAACACCACTTTTTCGCCACTGGCAATGTCGGTGGCCACTGCCCGGAAAGGAATCGGCAGCTTGTCGAAGTCGCGGGTGTCGGCGGTGTGTGCCAGCTTGCTTTCCAGCAGCAAGGACAGGTTCTGGCCCTGGATCACGCCCAATGGCAGTCCCAGGCTGCCATCGTCGCGAAAGCTGAGTTTCTGCTTCACCAGGAAGTCGCGGTCATCCTGTTTGCGCCGGAACGGCACGTCCTTGCGCGGCGGGGCATCGGACAGCGCCTGTTGCCAGTCGAGGGTGGTGGCGAGCTTTTCCAGCTCTTCGACACTGTAGCCCGAGGCGTACAGGCCGCCGATCACTGCGCCCATGCTGGTGCCGGCGATGGCGTCGATGCGCACGCCCTGTTCCTCCAGGGCCTTGAGCACACCGATGTGGGCCAGGCCGCGGGCTGCGCCACCCGACAGCACCAGGCCAACCTTGGGCCTGGCCGGTTCGGCAGCGCCAACCGTGAAGGCGGTGAGGGCGAGCAGCAAACAGAACAGCAAACGGCGCATTGTGAGTCTCAAACCGTGGGCTAAAGACCGCTAGTATAAGCGGCCACTCACCTGGAGACGTTGCACCATGGCCGACAGCAAACCCGAAATCGTGATCACCTATTGCACCCAGTGCCAATGGCTGCTGCGTGCGGCCTGGCTGGCCCAGGAACTGCTCAGCACCTTCGCCGATGACCTCGGGCGGGTGGCGCTGGAGCCGGGCACCGGGGGGATCTTCCGCATCACCTGCAACGGCGTGCAGATCTGGGAGCGCAAGGCGGACGGTGGCTTCCCGGAGGCCAAGGTATTGAAGCAGCGGGTGCGTGACCAGATCGACCCGCAGCGTGACCTGGGGCACAACGATCGCTGATCAGTTGCCCTCGGCCGCAGGCCGTTGCCGGGGTGCCTGCTCGGCGGCCAGGCGGCTGGACAGCACGATGGCGAAGATGATCAGCGCGCCGCCCAGCAGCATGCGCAGGGTCGGGGTTTCGGCGAACACCACCCAGGCCACCGCAATGCCGTAGACCGGCTCCATGCCGAACACCACGGCGGCAGTGCGCGCCTTGATCACCGCCAGGCTGGCGACGAACAGGCTGTGGGCGACAGCGGTGCAGAAGATGCCGAGCAGGGCGATCCACAGCCAGTCCCGGCTGGCTACGTTGGCCAACTGCGGGCCCGCGAACGGCAGCAGGCACAGGCCCACCACCAGGTTCTGCCACAGCGCCGCCTGCACCGCCGGCAGGCGCCCGGAGCCGGCGCGGTTGGTGAGCGACAGCAAGGCGAACAGCAGCCCTGACAGCAGTGCCCAGAGCAGGCCGCCGGTGGCCTGGCTGGCCAGGTCGAACGCTGGAGTGACCAACACCAGCCCGATGCTCACCAGCAGCACCAGCATGGCTTCGTTGCGGCGGATACGCTCGCGGAACAGCAGGCCCTCGAGGATCACGGTAAAGGCCGGGAAGCTGGCAAAGCCGAGGGTGGCAATGGCCACGCCAGCGACTTTCACGGCGACGAAAAAACTCACCCAGTGGCCAGCCAGCAGCACGCCGCCAAGCAGCAGGCGGCGGCCATCCTCGCCGCTCAGGCGTTGCCAGCCCGGGCCGGTCAGGCTGGCGAACAGGGCCAGGGCGAGCACGGCGAAGGCGGCGCGGCCGAACACGATGATCGCCGGGCTGGCGCTGGCGGCCAGCTTGCCGAAGACGCCGGTGAGGCCGAAGAACAGCGCGCCAATGTGCAGGGCGCCGAGGGCGGTGCGGTGGTTCATGGAGGGTCCTTGCTCAAGATCTCTGCTGACAGTGCCGGCCTCTTCGCGGGTAAACCCGCTCCCACAGGTATCGCACCGCTTTCGGAGCCTGTGCAGTACCTGTGGGAGCGGGTTTACCCGCGAAGAGGCCGGCACAGCCATAGTGTAAAGGCTCAGGCGAACGCGTTCTGTCGCCAGGCTAGTGCGCGTTGTCGCCAGACGCTCGCCGCAATGCCAGCGGTGTGCAACCAAACGCGCGCAACATCGCCGCTGAAAATGCACTCTGCGAGCCGTACCCCACCTGCGCCGCAATCTCCCCCATCGGCAACAAGGTCTGCAGCACCAGCCGCCGCGCCTTGAGCAGGCGCCGCTGGCGCACGTAATCCATCGGCGTCATGCCGCATTCGGCAATAAAGCGTGCATGCAGGCGGGTGCAGGACAACCCAGCGATGCGTGCCAGGTCGGCGACCTGCAGCGGGTAGGCGGCATGCTGCTCGATATGCGCATCGAACGCCGCATACGGCAGCCGCTGGCAGGCGCTACTGCTGGCAGCCGCCGTGGAGGTGAGGCTGGCCAGCAGCAGCGCCGCGCCTTGCCGGGCAATCAGCGGGTCGTGCACCGGGCTGGCCGCCAGCCAGTCCACCAGCTGTTGCTGGCGCTCATTCAGGCCCAGGGCGGCGGGGCGGTCCAGCAGCCGGCGGCTGGCATCGGCATGCTCGCCCAGTTGTTCGCACAACCAGTGCTCCCCGGGCACATCCAGCACCAGGCAGTCGCTGCCGCCGGTGCTGGCGCAGGTGTGATGGGCACCCGCCGGTACCACCACCAGCCCCTGCCGATCGATCCCGGCGCCACGCCCCTGGACTTCGAACTCCAGGCGGCCGCGCAGGCCGAACACCAGTTGCGGGTGTTCGTGGCTGTGGGCGATCAGGCTGTGGCGGTAATGGCGCAGCGAGAGGATCGGGCCGCTCATGGGAGTGTCCTGGCAGGGCAGACACGCATTGTGCCTGAATCCCGGCAGCCCATCACTCGTCACGGTATTGCCACGGCACTGTCATCCGCGCCTGCCAGTCTCCAGCAAACTGCGCCGGAGCCTGCCCATGACCCATGCCGAACTGTCCCGTCCCTCGCGCAAGCAGCGTGTGCGAACCTTGTGGATCTCCGATGTGCACCTGGGTACGCGTGATTGCCAGGCCGAACACCTGGCGCAATTTCTCAAGGGCTACCAGGCCGACCGCATCTACCTGGTGGGCGATATCATCGATGGCTGGAAACTGCGCGGCGGGATCTACTGGCCGCAGGCCCACACCAACGTGCTGCGCCGCCTGCTGACCATGAGCAAGCGCGGTACCGAGGTGGTCTACGTCACCGGCAACCATGACGAATTCCTGCGCCGTTATTCCAGGCTGATCCTCGGCAACATCCAGCTGGTGGACGAGGCCGAGCACCTGACCGCCGATGGCCGCCGGCTGCTGGTGATCCATGGCGACCAGTTCGATGTGATTACCCGTTACCACCGCTGGCTGGCGTTTCTCGGCGACCGTGCCTATGAATTCACCCTGGTGCTCAACCGCTGGCTCAACCATTGGCGGGCCCGTTACGGTTATGGTTACTGGTCGCTGTCGGCTTACCTGAAGCACAAGGTCAAGGGGGCGGTTAACTTCATCAGCGACTTCGAGGATGCCATTGCCCACGAGTGCACCCGTCGTGGTTTTCATGGGGTGGTGTGTGGGCATATCCACCATGCCGAGATTCGCCAGGTGGGGGAGGTGGAGTACCTCAATTGCGGGGATTGGGTGGAGTCGTGCACGGCGCTGATCGAGCATTGGGATGGCTCGATCGAGCTGTTCCGGTTGGCCGAGGCGCAGGCGCGTGAAGCGCAGGCAGCGGCGGCGGTGCGCGAACCGGCGTAGGGTTTGAGGGCCCAGGGGCTGCTTTGCAGCCCATCGCGACACAAGGCCGCTCCTACAATGACCGCGCAAGCCTGGAATTTACGTGGGCCTTGTAGGAGCGGCCTTGTGTCGCGATGGGCCGCAAAGCGGCCCCCAAACGTCTACAGGCTGATCTTGCCCAGCAGGATATCCCTGAACATCACGAAATCCCCGATCAGGCTGTACAGCGGATGGGTAAAGGTCGCAGGCCGGTTCTTTTCGAAAAAGAAATGCCCGACCCAGGCAAAGCCGTAGCCGCACACGGGCACGGCCAGCAGCAACGCCCATTTGCCACTGCCGATGGTATAGGCCAGCAGGGCGATCACCAGGCTGGTACCGACGAAGTGCAGGCGGCGGCAGGTCGGGTTACTGTGCTCCTCCAGGTAGTACGGATAGAACTCGGCAAAACTGCGAAACTGCGCTGTGCGGTTCATGGCACTGCTCCGGCAGATACTTTTGGACAGGATGCACGGCGTGGAGCCTGATTCGAGTCTAGAGTGACTGGCGGTGCCTTCCAGTGACAATAGGCGCCAATTGAATATCCTTGGGGTTCACCGCAGGAGCGGTCTGCATAAGAAGCCTGTCATGAGCGAAAGAACCACGTCAGCCTGCTGGGCAACTGGGATCGTGAAGGCACTCGAGCTGGAAGGGCTGGACTGCCGGGCCATGTTCAAGCAACTGGGGCTGGACTTCGCCGCCCTCGATGACCCCGATGCGCGCTTCCCGCAGGACGCCATGACCCGCCTGTGGCAACTGGCGGTGGAACTGTCGGGCAACGAGGCCATCGGCCTGAACATGGCGCGGGTGGTGCGCCCGGCGTCGTTCCATGTGGCGGGTTATGCGTTGATGTCCAGCCGCACCCTGGCCGAGGGTTTCGAGCGCCTGGTGCGTTACCAGCGCATCATTGCCGAAAGTTGCGACCTGAGCTTCGTCGCCGACCCCGAAGGCTATTCGCTGATCCTCACCGTGCACGGCGACCATCTGCCACCCACCCGGCACAGTGCCGAAGCGTCGCTGGCCTGCGGCCTGGCTTTGTGCTCATGGCTCAGCGGCCGACCGGTGCAGCCGCGCCGGGTGCTGCTGCAGGGGCCGCAACCCAAGCATGTCGAGCCTTACAAGCTGGCGTTCCATGCCCCGCTGGTGTTCGGCGCGGCGCACGATGCGCTGCTGTTCGAGCGGGCCGACATGGAGGCACCGCTGCCCACCGCCAACGAAGCCATGGCGGTGCTGCACGACCGTTTTGCCGGGGAATACCTGGCGCGTTTTTCCGAAACCCGGGTCACCCACCGCGTGCGCCAGGTACTGTGCCGCATTCTGCCCCAGGGCGAGCCCAAGCGCGAAACCCTGGCCCAGGCGCTGCATCTGTCGCAGCGCACCTTGCAGCGGCGCCTGCAGGAAGAGGGCACCAGCTTCCAGGCATTGCTTGACGAAACCCGTCGCGAACTGGCCGAACAGTACCTGGCCCAGCCCGGCATGACCTTGCTGGAAACCGCCTACCTGCTGGGCTTTGCCGACCCCAGCAACTTCTACCGGGCGTTCCGCCGCTGGTTTGGCGCCACGCCCAGCGAGTACCGTGCCCGCCGGGGCGCGCCGGCCGAGACGCTCAGTGACGCCAGAACGCTGGCATACACAGCACTAGCACGGTGATGATCTCCAGGCGGCCGAGCAGCATGCCGCTGGCGAGAATCCATTTGGCAGCGTCCGGCAGGCTGGCGTAGTTGCCTGACGGGCCGATCACTTCACCCAGGCCCGGGCCGACCCCCGAGACCGTGCCTGCAGCGCCGGTCAGGGCGGTCATCCAGTCCACCCCCAGCAGCGACAGCAGCAGCGCCATCACGCAGATGGTAATGGCGAAGAAGAACGAGAAGGTCAGGATCGAGCGTACGATTTCTTCGTCCAGGCGGTGGCCGTTGTACTTCTGCTTGATGACGGCGCGCGGGTGGATCAGCTGGTTGAGGCTGGCCTTGAGCAGGATGTAGGCGACCTGGAAGCGGAAGATCTTGATGCCACCGGCAGTCGAGCCGGAGCAGCCACCGACGAAGCCCAGGTAGAAGAACAGCATCAACGAGAAGTTGCCCCACAGGCTGTAGTCACCCAGGGCGAAGCCGGTAGTGGTGACCACCGAAGTGACATTCAGGGCCACGTGGCGCAGGGCGTCGAGCCAATGCAGCTGGGTGGTGGCCCAGTACCAGGTGCCGAGCACCAGCCAGGTGGTCACCAGCATGCCGAGCAGGCCCTGTACCTGCTGGTCGCGAAGCAGCGCCTTGCGGTTGCCGCGCAGGGTCGCCACGTACAGCGTGAACGGCAGGCTGCCCATGATCATCACCACCACGGCGACCCAGTGCACGGCGGGGATGTCCCATTTCGCCAGCGACTGGTCGGAGGTGGAAAACCCGCCGGTGGAGATCGCCGACATGGCGTGGTTGATCGCATCGAACGGGCTCATGCCGGCCCACCAGAAGGCCAGCGCGGCGAGGATCGAGAAGCCGACATAGACCCCGACGATGGACTTGGCAACCATGTGCGAGCGGGGCATGACCTTTTCCGAGCGGTCGGACGATTCGGTCTGGAACAGGCGCATGCCACCGATGCGCAGCAGTGGCAGGATCGCCACCGCCATGGCGATGAAGCCGATGCCGCCGAGCCAGTGCAGCATCGAGCGCCACATCAGGATCCCCGGCGACATGCTGTCGAGCCCGCTGAGCACGGTGGCGCCGGTGGCGGTGATGCCCGACATGCTTTCGAAGAAGGCGTCGGTGTAGCTGATGTGCTGGGTCAGCAGGAAGGGCAGGGCGGCGAACACGCACACCACCAGCCAGCTGCTGACGGTCAGCAGGTACATGTCGCGCGGGCGCAGGTGGACGTGTTCGGGGCGGCCCTGGACCACCAGGGCCAGGCCGGCGATGAAGGTGATCAGGCTGGACCAGAGGAACGACGGCATGTCAGCGGTGCGTTCGAAGATCACCAGGGTCGTCATTGGCACGGCCATGCTGACAGCGAGGGTAATCAGGAAGATGCCGATGATGAAACCAATGATCCTTAAGGTCGGCAACGCCATGTGATCTGCTCTGACTCGAAACGGAAGGGCGCCATTCTACCTATGGGTCTGGTGATGTAAACGCTAGAATGGCGCCACATTCACCTGCCAGGAGGGTAGCCGATGGAGGCTCTCGACGCATTGCTCAACCGTGTTTCCGTGCCACGCCTGACCGACCCGGCGCCCAATGCCGCCCAGCGCGAGGCGCTGTTCCAGGCCGCCCTGCGTGCCCCGGATCACGGCCAGCTGCGGCCTTGGCGGTTCCTGACCATCGAAGGCCAGGGCCGCGAGAAACTGGGCGAGCTGTTCGCCGAAGCGCTGCAGAGCAAGGGGGACGCCAGCCAGGCTGCACTGGACAAGGCGCGTGCCATGCCGTTGCGGGCGCCGTTGCTGATCGTGGTGATTGCCCGCGTGCAGGATCACTTCAAGGTGCCTGGTTCCGAGCAGCGCCTGGCGGCGGGCTGTGCGGCGCATGGCATCCTGATTGCGGCGCATGCGCAAGGGATCGGCGCGGTATGGCGGACCGGTGACATGGCCTACGATGCCCATGTGCACCAGGGCCTGGGGCTGGCCGCGAACGAGGAGCTGATTGGCTACCTGTATGTCGGTACGCCGCTGACCGAGCCGCGTACGGCGCCCATTCTGGAAACCGCTGATTTCGTCAGTGCCTGGGGCGAGTAACGCAGCCTTGGGCTGATTGCAGTATCAAGGCAACTGGCCCTTTCGCGGGCTCGCCCGCTCCCACAGGTACAACACTGCCTTCAAGGCCTGTGTAGTACCTGTGGGAGCGGGCGAGCCCGCGAAGAGGCCTGCAGCATTTACATCAATCAACTACCCGTCACTTCAGCTACAGGCAACTCCAGCCTGGCCACAAAGCCTCCCTGTGGATGATTGTCGAGCGCCAGGCTGCCGCCATGACGCTCCGCCGCCTTGCGTGCAATCGCCAACCCCAGCCCATGCCCCGGCGCTTGCTGCCCCGGTGCGCGGAAGAACGGCTCGCCCAACTGTTGCAGATGCTCGGCTGCCGCCCCGGGCCCATGGTCGCGCACGCTCACCACGATACGGTCCTGCTCGCGCACGGCACTGAGCTCGATCGGCTGGCCCACCGGGTTGAAGCGCAGGGCGTTGCGCAGCAGGTTGTCCACCGCGCGTTCGATCAGGGTTGGCCAGCCCAGCAGGGTCAACCCCGGCTGCGCCTCCAGGCGCACGTCCTGCTCCGGGGCGCTGAGCAGGGCGTCCTTGCGCACGCTGCCGAGCAGGGCATTGAGGTCGACCGGCTCGGCATGCGCCTGTTCGGCATCGACGCGCGCCAGGGCGAGGATTTCGCTGATCAGGTCCTCCAGCCGGTCGCATTCGCGGGTCAGCCGTGGCCACAGTGCCTGCCGCTGCGCAGGCTCGGCGCGCTCGGCCAAGGCCAGGGCGATGCGCAGCCTGGCCAGCGGTGAGCGCAATTCATGGGACACGTCGCGCAGCAACTGGCGCTGGCTGCCGATGGTGCTTTGCAGACGCGCGCCCATCTTGTTGAAATCCTTGGCCAGCACGCCGAACTCGTCGCGTCGCGCTGCCAGCTGCGCCAGGCTGTTCTGCTGGTAGCTGGTCTGGCCGAGGTCGTGCACGGCACTGCGCAAGCGGCTGAGCGGGCGGGTGATGGACAGGGTCACCAGCAGGCTGAACAGGGTCAGCACCACCAGCGCAATGCCCAGCGCACTGAGCGGCCACAACAGGCTCTCGCGGTGCCAGGCATCCAGCGCCGGGTGCGGGATACGGTAGATCAGCAGGTAGGTCTGGCCGCTATCGGGGCTGGTGTATTCCTCGGTCAGCCGTCGCCACGGCAGGCGCCGCTGGTCATTGTGCTGGCGCGCCTCCAGCGCCGCCGCGCGGCGCGGGAAGGTACCGGGCACCACGGCTTCGCCACTCTCGTCGAGCACTTGCACGTCGATCTTGAAGCGCTCTTTGCGCCGTTCCAGAAAGTGTTGCGCCGAGGCCAGGCCTTCCTGCTCGTAGTGCCTGGCCCACTTGCTGGCCAGGGTATTCAGGCCGGGGTGGCGGCTGAGTATCCAGGCGTCCTGGTTGAGCATGTGGCCCAGCAGGATCGACAGGCCCGCGACCAGGGCGATGGCCAGCCAGAAACTGGCCAGGATGCGCCAGAACAGTGAACGCAAGTGCACCTCCTAAACGGGAAAAGCCCGGCCCGCGCTAGGTTCTGTGTGAAAAGTCTTGAGACGAAGGTCAGGCAAGGCGAAAACAGCCGAGGAAGCGGAGTTTACGGGTTGTAAATGAGCATTCCGAGGCTGTTTTCAACGCAGCATCACCGAGTATCAAGGCTTTTCACACAGAGCCTAGGGCGGGCCGGGCATCGGCTGGACAGCTTACTGGGCCTTGTTGCCTTTTTCAGCTTTCCAGGCCTGGAACTCCTGCCACTCGGCTTGCTGTGCGCTGCGTTCCTTCTGCAGCTCGTCGAATTTCTTCTGCTGTTCCGGCTTGAGCAGGGCGCGGATCGCGCTGTCGGTCTTGTCGCGGTTGGCCTGCAGCTCATCGTGCATGGCCTTCTGCTCGGCGCTTGGCAGCTTGGACAGATAGCGCTCGGTGATGTCGTGGCGCTGCTTCATCTGTTCGCGCATCAGCTTGCCGACCTGCTGGCGCTGGTCGCGGCTCAGGTCCAGCTGGTGGAACGGCGCATCACCGCGGTGATGCGGGCCGTCGTGGTGCGGGCCGTCTTCAGGCATGGCCATGGCCACGGTCGGCAGGGCAGCGGCGAACATCAGGGCGATAAGGGTCTTGCGCATGGTGTCTCTCCTTTCATAGGCCGGTGGTTACCGGATGAGCACAGTCTAGGGAGATCACCGTCAAGCGCCGTCAGCGCAGGGTAAAGGCTCGGTAAAGATGCTCAGAGGCAGTAGTAGTAGCCGCGACTGCGCAGGGCAACGATGCGTGGCCGGCCATCGGCGTGCGGGCCGATCTTCTTGCGCAGGTTGCTGACGTGCATGTCCAGGCTGCGGTCATACAGGGTCAGCTTGCGGCCCAGGCCGATCTGCGCCAGTTCCTGCTTGTCCAGCGGCTCGCCGGGTTGGCGCAGCAGCGCTTCGAGAATGCGGCTCTCGGACAGGGTCAGGGTCATTTCGCGGCCATCGATGCTGGCCACGCCACGGGCAGGGCTGTAGACCAGGTCACCCAGTTCCACCTGGCTGCTGGCGGCGGCGGGATGGCTGCGGCGCAGCACGGCGCGCAGGCGGGCGGTGAGTTCACGTGGGTCACAGGGCTTGGCCAGGTAGTCGTCGGCGCCCAGTTCCAGGCCAAGGATACGGTCCAGCGGCTCGCCACGGGCCGAGAGCATCAACACCGGCAGTTCGGCATGCTCGCTGCGCAACTGCTTGAGCAGTTCCAGGCCACTGCCGTCGGGCAGCATCACGTCCAGCACCACGGCCGCCGGGGCATGCGTGGCCAAGGCCTGGCGGGCGCTCTTGCCATCGTGGCAGGCGCGCACGGTAAACCCTTCCTGGGTTAGCCAGCTGCCGAGCAGCTCGCACAGCTCCTGGTCATCATCAATCAGTAACAGCTCGCTCATGACTCACTCAATTCAACCATTGACGGCGGCTAAATCGGCCCGCCAGTGGCAAAGATACCGCAGACTGATGGCAATCGTATAACTGCCAGTACCGCGTGGCCTTCTTCGCGGGCTTGCCCGCTCCCACAGGGACACCACAGGGCCTGAGGTTGGTGGGTTACCTGTGGCAGCGGGCAAGCCCGCGAAGAAGCCGACGCGGTCTCAGATCAGGGCAGTACTTGCTTGAACGGCTTGACCACGACCCTGTCGTACACGCCGGCCGCAATGTACGGATCGGCATCGGCCCAGCTCTGTGCCGCAGCCAGCGATTCGAACTCGGCAACGATCAGGCTGCCGCTGAAGCCTGCCGCACCCGGGTCGTTGCTGTCGATGGCCGGATGCGGGCCGGCCAGCACCACGCGGCCAGCGTCCTTCAGTTGCTGCAGGCGTTCGATGTGTGCCGGGCGTGCGGCCAGGCGCTTTTCCAGGGAGTTTGCGACGTCGCTGGCGATGATGGCGTAGAGCATGTCAATCCTTGGGTTTGGAGGTAGAAGGGTCGTCGTGCAGGTGGCGCGACAGGTACACGCCCTGCGCCACCAGGAATAGCACGGTCATGCCCAGGCTGCCGAACACCTTGAAGTCGACCCAGAAGTCCTGGAAGGTGAAGGCGACGAACAGGTTGGCCGCGCCGCAGAACAGGAAGAAACCGATCCAGGCCAGGTTCAGGCGGGTCCAGATGGTGTCGGGCAGGCTCAGGGCATGGCCCATGATGCGCTTGATCAGCACCCGGTCACCGATGAAGTGGCTGCCGGCGAAGCCCAGGGCGAACAGCCAGTTGACCACCGGGGCTTTCCATTTGAGGAAGGTTTCGCTGTGGAAGGTCAGGGTCAGGCCGCCGAACACCAGGCACGCCACCAAGGTCAGCCACTGGCCCTTCTCCAGCTTGCGCTGGCGCAGGAACAGGGCGCCATAGACCACCAGCGAGCTAATGATGAGCATGGCCGTGGCGCTGTAGATTCCGCCGAATTCGATGCTGTGGCCGGCGACTTCCAGGGGGCGCGGGTCGAGTTTGTAGACGATGAAGAACAGCAACAGCGGAATGAAATCGATGAATTGTTTCACAATGGCAGCCAGAATCGGGATGTGACGGCATAATAACAAACATCGATTCCAGCGAAAGCGCTCCTCCATGAATGTTGATCTGCACTGTCACAGCACGGCCTCCGACGGCGCCCTGTCGCCCTCGGCACTGGTCGCCCGGGCCCATGAGCACGGGGTGCGAACGCTGGCCCTGACCGACCATGACACCATCGAAGGCCTGCCCGAAGCGCGCCAGGCCTGCCACGACAAGGGCATGCACTGGGTCAGTGGGGTGGAGCTGTCGTGCACCTGGGGCGGCGCAACCATCCATGTGCTCGGTTACGATTTCCCGCTCGACGCGCCGCCCTTGCTGGCGGCCATCGAAGCGTTGCACCGGGGCCGCTGGCTGCGCGCGGAAGAAATCGACAAACGGCTGGCGGCCAAGGGCATGCCCGGTGCCCTCGACGGCGCCCGTGCCGTGCAGCACGAACTGGGCGACAGCGGCAACGCCCCGGCGCGGCCACATTTTGCCGAATACCTGGTGCGTGCCGGGCACGTCAAGGACCGCGGCGAGGCGTTTCGCAAGTGGCTGGGCGCCGGCAAGCTGGGCGATGTCAAACAGCACTGGCCAAGCCTCGATGAAACCGTCGCCACCCTGCGCCAGTCCAACGCTTGGGTGAGCCTGGCGCACCCCATGCACTACGAACTGACCCGCAGCAAGCGCAGAAGGCTGATTGCCGACTATATTCAGGCAGGCGGGCAGGCAATCGAAGTGGTCAACGGGATGATGCCGGCCGAGCAGGTGGGCACCCTGTCCATCCTCACCCGTGAGTTCGGCCTGCTGGCAAGCGCTGGCAGTGACTTCCACGGCCCCGGCACCTGGGGCGAGATCGGTGCCTACCGGCCTTTGCCCGAGGACCTGCCACCTTTGTGGCGCCGATTCAGCCATGAACAGCCTTTGGCGGTATGAACAGGACGACTACGTGAGCCAATTTTTCCAGATTCATCCGGAGAATCCGCAGCCGCGGCTGATCCGCCAGGCGGTGGAAATCATCCGCAAGGGCGGCGTGGTGGTGTATCCGACCGACTCGGCCTACGCCCTGGGTTGCCAGATTGGCGACAAGGCCGCGATCGAGCGGGTGCGGCGCTTGCGCGGCCTGGACAAGACCCACAATTTCACCCTGATGTGCTGTGACATGTCGCAGCTGGGGCTGTATGCCAAGGTCGACACTGGCACCTTCCGCCTGCTCAAGGCACATGTGCCGGGGCCTTACACCTTCATCCTCAATGGCACCCGCGAAGTGCCACGCCTGCTGTTGCACGAAAAGCGCCGTACCATCGGCCTGCGCGTGCCTGACCATGCCATCACCCTGGCCTTGCTCGCCGAGCTGGGCGAGCCGCTGATGAGCGTGAGCCTGATCTTGCCTGGGGACGACGAGCCGATGACCGACCCCTACGAGATCCGCGAGCGCCTGGAGCACCATGTCGACCTGGTGATCGACGGTGGTTTCGGCGACCTCAAGGCATCGACCATCATCGACCTGTCCGGCGACGAGCCGGAGCTGATCCGTGAAGGCTGCGGCGACCCCACGCCGTTCCTGGTCAACGCGTGAGCCAGGTAGAAACACCCGAGGCACTGTCCGAGCAGGCCGAGGCGCCGCGCCAGCTGCAGCTGGCGCTGGTCTATGGCGAAGCCCTGACCGAATTGCCGCTGGACCTGTACATCCCGCCGGACGCGCTGGAAGTCATCCTCGAAGCCTTCGAAGGCCCGCTGGACCTGCTGCTGTACCTGATCCGCAAGCAGAACATCGACATTCTCGACATCCCGGTGGCGGAAATCACCCGCCAGTACATGGGCTATGTCGAACTGATGAAGAGCGTGCGCCTGGAACTGGCTGCCGAATACCTGGTGATGGCGGCCATGCTCGCCGAGATCAAGTCGCGCATGCTGCTGCCACGTTCGGCCGATGTCGAGGAAGAGGAAGGCGACCCGCGCGCCGAACTGATCCGCCGCCTGCAGGAGTACGAGCGTTTCAAGGCGGCCGCCGAAGGCATCGACGCAATGCCTCGGGTTGGCCGCGAGGTCGTGGTACCACGCCTGGAGGCGCCGCAGGCCAAGGTGCGCAAGCTGTTGCCCCAGGTCAGCCTGGAAGAGCTGCTGGTATCCATGGCCGAGGTGATGCGCCGCAACGACCTGTTCGAAAGCCACCAGATCACCCGCGAGACCCTGTCCACCCGCGAGCGCATGAGCCAGGTGCTGGAGCGCCTGAAAGGCGGCGGCTTCGTGCCGTTCGTCGAGCTGTTTGCCGCCGAGGAGGGCAAGCTGGGCGTGGTGGTGACCTTCATGGCAATCCTTGAGCTGGTCAAGGAATCGCTGATCGAACTGGTGCAGAATGAACCCTTCGCCGCCATCCACGTGCGGCTTCGCCCGGCGCTTGTAGAAGAACCTGATGAACCTGAATGAACCCCGTGACCTGGCGTCGCTGATCGAGGCCTTCCTGCTGGCTTCGGGCAAGCCGCAATCGCTGGAGCGCCTGTACGAGCTGTTCGAAGAGGCCGAGCGGCCGGAACCCAAGGTCTTCAAGCAGGCCCTGGAACTGCTGGGCAGGTCGTGCGCTGGCCGTGCCTTCGAGCTCAAGGAGGTGGCCAGCGGCTACCGCCTGCAGATTCGCGAAGACTTTGCCCCCTGGGTCGGGCGTCTGTGGGAAGAGCGCCCGCAGCGCTATTCGCGGGCGCTGCTGGAAACCTTGGCCTTGATCGCCTATCGCCAGCCGATCACCCGTGGCGAGATCGAGGATGTGCGTGGCGTGGCGGTGAACAGCAATATCATCAAGACCTTGATGGAGCGCGAGTGGATCCGCGTGGTCGGCTACCGCGAAGTGCCCGGGCGGCCGGCGATGTTCGCCACCACCAAGGGCTTTCTCGACCATTTCAACCTGAAGAGCCTGGACGAGCTGCCGGCCTTGGCCGAGCTGCGGGAAATGCAGCCCGAGCCGCTGCTCGACGCGGATGACGCACCGGTGCCGGCGCACCTGCAGGCGCTGGCCGATGCCAGCCTTGGCGAGGAGGAAGCGGTTGCCGAACCGAAGGAGGAGACCAGCTTCCGTAGCCTGCTGGTGGAGCTGGATGCCATGGAAGAAGGGCTGAAGACCGATTTTGATGATTTGCGCGAGGAAGAGGCTGAGGCCTCGGTGGAAGAAGAGGGCAAGTCACTACCCTGATTTCTTTGTTGCCTGTACCGGCCCTTTCGCGGCGGTTCGGCGCCCCGACTCGCCCGCTCCCACAGGTACTGCGCAGCCCTCAGGAGCTGTGATATCCCCTGTGGGAGCGGGCGAGTCGGGGCGCCGAACCGCCGCGAAAGGGCCGGTACAGGCAACGCATCACCATTGGGCAGAAACCCCTGGCAAAGCCCACAAAACCCTCTACCCTCCAGTGCGTTCCGCCGCCGAACCGCGTATGATGCGCGGCCTTTTGGCGCGTTCGTCGCCAGGAACCCATATTTCATTCCTACACCGGGAGGTGCCCAGATGAGTGAGCAAGACCTGCAAGATAGCCAACCCACCCCTCCGTCCGGCGAAAAGCTGCAGAAAGTGCTGGCGCGTATCGGCGTTGGCTCGCGGCGTGACGTCGAGGCCTGGATCAGCCAGGGCCGTATCAAGGTCAATGGCGTCGAGGCCACCCTTGGCCAGCGCGTCGACCTGCACGATGCCATCGCCGTGGATGGCAAGCTGATCAAGCGCGAAGAGGCCGCCGAGGCCACCCGCCGGGTGATCATGTACAACAAGCCCGATGGCGAGATCTGCACCCGTGACGACCCGGAAGGCCGCCCGACCGTATTCGATCGCCTGCCACGGCCGAAAGAAGGCCGCTGGATCAACATCGGCCGCCTCGACATCAACACCACCGGGCTGCTGCTGTTCACCACCGATGGTGAGCTGGCCAACCGCCTGATGCACCCATCCTACGAGATGGACCGTGAGTACGCGGTGCGTGTGCGCGGCGAAGTCGATGACGAGATGATCGAGCGCCTGAAGGCCGGCGTGATGCTGGAAGACGGCCCGGCCAAGTTCACCGACATCCAGAAGGCGCCGGGTGGCGAAGGCTTCAACCACTGGTACCACTGCGTGGTGATGGAAGGCCGTAACCGCGAGGTGCGTCGCTTGTGGGAGTCCCAGGGCATGGTGGTCAGCCGCCTGAAGCGCGTGCGTTTCGGCCCGGTGTTCCTCAATTCCGACCTGCCGATGGGCCGTTGGCGTGAAATGACCCAGGGCGAAATCGACATCCTCGCCGCTGAAGTGGGTCTGCAGCCGGTAGCGCTGCCTGCCATGAAGCTCAAGGCCAAGGACAAGCTGGAGCGCCTGCAGCGCAAGTCGACCCGCCCGTTGGGCCGTGGCGAGCGCGTGCGCAGCCTGCGCCCGGCCCACGAAGGCGGCGCTGGCGAAGAACGCCCGGTGCGCCAGCCGCGTGAAGAAGCGCCGCGCAAGAGCAGCCGTGGCAGCACGGTTGCCGAGCGCCCGAGCGAGATGCGCAAGCGTCCGGGCAAGCCTGACGCTGACAAGCCGGCAGGCCGTGGTCGCGGCAAGCCGCGTGGCTGATCGACCCTAGCGGTGACGAGAACCAGCCTTCGGGCTGGTTTTTTTATGCCTGTGGGATTCAGGCCTGCTGCGCAGCCCATCGCCACACAAGGCCGCTGCTGATGCCCTATCGACGCGGTACCTGTGGGAGCGGCCTTGCGTCGCGATGGGCCGCAAAGCGGCCCCAAGACATTGAACAAAAAGAATTTTTCGGACGACTGGCAAGTTCTCGAACCGCCTTGTAAAAAAATCTATACAGATACCGCCGAATTCAGCCCTGATTTCAGATTTTCCACGGCCTTGTAAACATTGCTTGCCGTCGCCACTGTGCCCAAGCCTGCCCCCAGGCTCCGACCACCCTTGCCCAAACCCCCGCCCCCACGGTGTTATAGCCGCCATTGCCGTGTGCAAAAGCCTGTCCACAGAGCCAGGCTGACAAAACAACAAATGGAGGCGCCATGTACGCCGATCACTCCGCCTTTGAAGGCCTACACCACAGGATCGCTGCGTTTTTTCCCAAGGAAACGATGCAGTGCGTTGACGCCTGCGCGTTTGCAGGGGTATACAGTGCGCCGCGTTTTACCTGTGACTCCTTTGCGTACCGCGCACTCCTGATCACCCCTGGTTGACCCGCCCCGGCGGCTGCAGCGTTCAGGAAACCCAAGGTAACCACCTTGCCCATTCCGCTGCGCCACGAGCGCGGTGGGTCCGATTCCGTCACAGATAAAAACAATGCAGGTGACTTCGTTCATGAGTGGACAAAACATGCATTCAGGCGAGCTCAAGCGGGGCCTGAAGAACCGCCACATCCAGCTGATTGCCCTGGGTGGTGCGATCGGTACCGGGCTGTTCCTCGGCTCGGCGGGGGTGATGAAATCCGCCGGCCCGTCGATGATCCTGGGCTACGCCATCTGCGGCTTCATCGCCTTCATGATCATGCGCCAGCTTGGTGAGATGATCGTCGAAGAGCCGGTGGCCGGCTCGTTCAGCCATTTCGCCCATACCTACTGGGGCGGTTTCGCCGGCTTCCTGTCGGGCTGGAACTGCTGGGTGCTGTACATCCTGGTGGGCATGTCGGAGCTGTCGGCAGTCGGCAAATATGTCCACTACTGGTGGCCGGAGATCCCGACCTGGGTCACGGCGGCGGCGTTCTTCGTGCTGATCAACGCCATCAACCTGATGAACGTGAAGTTCTTCGGTGAAGCGGAATTCTGGTTCGCCATCATCAAGGTGGTGGCCATCGTCAGCATGATCGGCCTGGGTGCCTACCTGCTGACCAGTGGCAGCGGCGGCCCCGAGGCGACCGTGGCCAACCTGTGGTCGCATGGTGGCTTCTTCCCGAACGGTGTCAGCGGGCTGGTGATGGCCCTGGCGTTCATCATGTTCTCCTTCGGTGGCCTGGAAATGCTTGGCTTTACCGCTGCCGAGGCCGACAAGCCGAAGACCGTGATCCCCAAGGCGATCAACCAGGTCATCTACCGCATCCTGATCTTCTATGTGGGCGCCCTGGTGGTCCTGCTGTCGCTGACCCCGTGGGACAACCTGGTGGCCAGCATAGCTGCCTCGGGTGGCAGCTATGGCAGCAGCCCGTTCGTTCAGGTGTTCTCGCTGCTGGGCAGTGACGTGGCGGCGCACCTGCTGAACTTCGTGGTCCTGACTGCGGCATTGTCGGTATACAACAGCGGCACCTACTGCAACGCCCGCATGCTGCTGGGCATGGCCGAACAGGGCGACGCCCCGGCATCGCTGGCCAAGGTCGACAAGCGTGGCGTACCTGTGCGTTCGATCCTGGCATCGGCCGTGGTGACCTTCGTTGCCGTGCTGCTCAACTACCTGATGCCGCAGAATGCCCTGGAGCTGCTGATGTCGCTGGTGGTGGCCACCCTGGTGATCAACTGGGCGATGATCAGCTACTCGCACCTGAAGTTCCGCCAGCACCTCGACCGCACCGGCCAGCAGCCGCTGTTCAAGGCCTTGTGGTACCCCTATGGCAACTACCTGTGCCTGGCGTTCGTGGTGCTGATCCTGGGCATCATGCTGATGATCCCGGGTATCCGCGTGTCGGTGTATGCGATCCCGATCTGGCTGTTTGCGATGTTCGTGATCTACATGGTCAAGCCGCGTCGCAGGATGAATACCGCTGTAGCGGCTACCGGCATGGCCAAATAAGACGCCATGCAGTAATCGGAAACCCGAAGTCAGGTACCTGGCTTCGGGTTTTTTCTTGCCTGTCGCGGCCCTGTCGCCGGCAAGCCAGCAGCAGAGGTCAGATCTGTTCCAGCAACCAGCTTCTGAATGCCCGCAACGATGGCAACGCTTCGTTCCTCGGCGGGTAGATCAGGTAATAACTGCGCTGGCTGGCAAACGCCTCGCCGGGGCTGTACAGCTCGCCCTTGGCCAGTTCTTCTTCCACCAGGATGCGCGGCACCAGGCCGATGCCGATACCGGCCCGTACCGCCTGGATCAGGTGCGAGGTCAGCTCGAAGCTCGGCCCCAGGCGCATCGCCCGGTGCGCCAGGCCATGGTGCGAGAACCACTCGCCCCAGGCATGCGGGTTGTTGGCCACGTTCAGCAGTACCTCTTCACTGATCCGGGCCGGGCTCCAGCCCTGGCCATCCGCGCCAGCTTCCGGCGGCAGGATCACCACCAGCTGCTCGGCATGCAGGCGATGGCAGACCAACCCCGGCAGGTCGTGGCTGGCCACGCCGATGGCGGCGTCGATCTCGCTGGTGTCGAAATTGATGGCTTCGATGCGTGAATGAATGTGCACCAGCATGCCCGGGTGGGCGCTGTAGAACGCGTGCAGCCGTGGTAGCAGCCACTTCGAGCCGAAGGTGGGCAGGGTGGCCAGGCGCAAGGTGCCGACCCCCGACTGATAGGCCAATGCCTGCAGGGTGGCACTGCGGATGCGCCCCAGGGCTTCGCTGAGTTCGCGCTGGTACAGGCGCCCGACATCGGTGAGTTGCACCTGGCGCCCCTCGCGGCGGAACAGGGTCAGCCCCAGCTGTTGTTCCAGTGCCTGTACCTGGCGGCTGACTGCGCTCTGGGTCAGCGACAGTTCGGCGGCGGCGCGGGTATAGCTTTCATGTCGGGCGGCGGCCTCGAAAGCCAGCAGCAGCGACATCGACGGGGTGAGGTGGCGGTAATTCATTCATGGAAGTCATCGATAGCGGCAGGATTATCCGTTTGCCCCGGAAGTGAAACTACAGGAACATTGGCCTATACGTCATCCCTGCATGCCTTCACTCATGCCGGGACGACAGGAATCCCGTGAATTAGCCTATATCAAGAGGCCATCCTTCGATGATCGCCCAGCTGCCGACCGTCGCCCCGAGCGCCAACTACCCCGAATTCCTCGAAGCCCTGCGCAACAGCGGCTTCCGTGGCCAGATCAGTGCCGACTACGCTACCCGCACGGTGCTGGCCACCGACAACTCGATCTACCAGCGCTTGCCGCAGGCAGCGGTGTTCCCGCTGGACGCCGACGACGTGGTGCGGGTCGCCACGCTGATGGGCGAGCCGCGCTTCCGCCAGGTCAAGCTGACCCCGCGTGGCGGAGGCACCGGCACCAACGGCCAGTCGCTGACCGACGGTATCGTGGTCGATCTGTCACGGCACATGAACAAGATCCTCGAAATCAACGTCGAGGAGCGCTGGGTACGGGTGCAGGCGGGTACGGTCAAGGACCAGCTCAACGCCGCGCTCAAGCCGCACGGGCTGTTCTTCGCCCCCGAGCTGTCCACCTCCAACCGTGCCACCGTCGGCGGCATGATCAATACCGATGCCAGTGGCCAGGGCAGCTGCACCTATGGCAAGACCCGCGACCACGTACTGGAGCTGCACAGCGTGCTGCTCGGTGGCGAGCGCCTGCACAGTCTGCCGATCGACGATGCCGCGCTGGAGCAGGCCTGTGCCGCGCCCGGCCGGGTCGGCGAGGTGTACCGCATGGCGCGGGAGATCCAGGAAACCCAGGCAGACCTGATCGACACCACGTTTCCCAGGCTCAACCGCTGCCTGACCGGTTACGACCTGGCGCACCTGCGCGACGAACAAGGCCGCTTCAACCTCAACAGCGTGCTGTGCGGCGCCGAGGGTTCGTTGGGCTACGTGGTCGAAGCCAAGCTCAATGTGCTGCCGATCCCCAAGTACGCCGTGCTGGTCAATGTGCGCTACAGCAGCTTCATGGATGCCCTGCGCGATGCCAATGCGCTGATGGCACACAAGCCGCTGTCGATCGAGACCGTCGACTCCAAGGTGCTGATGCTGGCGATGAAGGACATCGTCTGGCATAGCGTCGCCGAATACTTCCCGGCCGACCCCGAGCGCCCGACCTTGGGCATCAACCTGGTGGAGTTCTGCGGCGACGAGCCGGCTGAGGTCAACGCCAGGGTGCAGGCGTTCATCCAGCACCTGCAGAGCGACACCAGTGTCGAGCGCCTGGGCCATACCCTGGCCGAGGGCGCCGAGGCGGTGACCCGGGTCTATACCATGCGTAAACGTTCGGTGGGCCTGCTGGGCAACGTCGAGGGCGAAGTGCGCCCGCAGCCGTTCGTCGAGGACACCGCAGTACCGCCGGAGCAACTGGCCGACTACATCGCCGAGTTCCGCGCGCTGCTCGATGGCTACGGCCTGGCCTATGGCATGTTCGGCCACGTCGACGCCGGTGTGCTGCACGTGCGCCCGGCGCTGGACATGAAGGACCCGGCCCAGGCCGCGCTGGTCAAGCCGATCTCCGATGCCGTGGCGGCGCTGACCAGGCGCTACGGCGGCCTGCTGTGGGGCGAGCACGGCAAGGGCCTGCGTTCGGAGTACGTGCCCGAGTACTTCGGTGAGCTGTACCCGGCGCTGCAGCGCCTGAAAGGCGCCTTCGACCCGCACAACCAGCTCAACCCCGGCAAGATCTGCACCCCGCCGGACAGCGCCGAGGGCCTGACCAGGGTCGATGGCGTGACCCTGCGCGGCGATCTCGACCGCACCATCGACGAGCGCGTGTGGCAGGACTTCGGCAGCGCCGTGCACTGCAACGGCAACGGCGCCTGCTACAACTACGACCCCAACGATGCCATGTGCCCGTCGTGGAAGGCCACCCGCGAACGGCAGCATTCACCCAAGGGCCGCGCCTCGCTGATGCGTGAGTGGCTGCGCCTGCAGGGCGAGGCGAACATCGATGTGCTGGCTGCGGCGCGCAATCGAGTGTCCTGGCTCAAGGGCCTGCCGGCACGCCTGCGCAACAACCGCGCACGCAGCCAGGGGCAGGCAGATTTCTCCCATGAGGTGTACGACGCCATGGCCGGCTGCCTGGCGTGCAAGTCGTGCGCCGGGCAGTGCCCGATCAAGGTCAACGTGCCGGACTTCCGCTCGCGCTTCCTCGAGCTGTACCACGGCCGCTACCAGCGCCCGCTGCGTGACTACCTGATCGGCTCGCTGGAGTTCACCATCCCGTACCTGGCCCACGCGCCAGGGCTGTACAACGCGGTGATGGGCTCGAAGTGGGTGAGCCGGCTGCTGGCCGACAAGGTGGGCATGGTCGACAGCCCGTTGCTCAGCCGCTTCAACTTCCAGGCTACCCTGGCCCGCTGCCGTGTCGGCGTGGCCAGTGTGCCAGCCCTGCGTGAACTGACCCCGGCCCAGCGTGAACGCAGCATCGTGCTGGTGCAGGACGCCTTCACCCGCTACTTCGAAACGCCACTGCTGTCGGCTTTCATCGACCTGGCGCACCGCCTGGGCCACCGCGTGTTCCTGGCCCCGTACAGCGCCAACGGCAAGCCGCTGCATGTGCAGGGTTTCCTCGGTGCGTTCGCCAAGGCGGCGATCCGCAATGCCACCCAGCTCAAGGCCTTGGCTGACTGCGGCGTGCCGCTGGTGGGCCTGGACCCGGCGATGACCCTGGTGTACCGCCAGGAGTACCAGAAAGTCCCGGGCCTGGACGGCTGCCCGAAGGTATTGTTGCCGCAGGAGTGGCTGATGGACGTGTTGCCGGAGCAGGCAGCGAGCGCGTCGGGCAGTTTCCGCCTGATGGCGCACTGCACCGAGAAGACCAACGTGCCGGCCAGCACCCGCCAGTGGGAGCAGGTGTTCGCCCGCCTGGGGCTTAAGCTGGTGACCGAGGCCACTGGCTGCTGCGGGATGTCCGGTACCTATGGGCACGAGGCGCGTAACCAGGAAACCTCGCGGACCATCTTCGAGCAGAGCTGGGCGACCAAGCTGGACAAGGAAGGCGAGCCGCTGGCGACGGGGTATTCCTGCCGTAGCCAGGTCAAGCGCATGAGCGAGCGGCAGATGCGCCACCCGCTGGAAGTGGTGTTGCAGTACGTCCAGCGCTAGGTTTCCGGGCCTCGGGGGCTGCTTTGCAGCCCATCGCGACACCAGGCCGCTCCTACAGCAAGCGTGAGCTGCGCCTCAGATCAAGCGCGCGGTACCTGTAGGAGCGGCCTGGTGTCGCGAAAGGGGTGCAAAGCACCCCTGTTGTTAGAGACCCCGCTGACGCCGCACCTGCCTGTACAGATACAGGCTCAACAGCAACCCGCAAGCCGCCGCTGCCGCTGCAAACAGAAACATCGAAGCAAAGCCGAACCCCGCCGCCACCGCGCCCACCAGCGGCCCGGTCACCCCCAGCGACAAGTCGATGAACAGCGAATAGGCCCCGACCGCAGCCCCGCGGTTGGCCGCTGTCACCTGGTTCACCGCCTCTACCCCCAGCGCCGGGAACACCAGCGAGAAGCCGAACCCGCTCAGTGCGGCGCCTGCCAGCGCCAGTTCGGCACTCGGCGCCAGCCACAGCATCAGCAGCCCGAACGTTTCCACCGACAGGCAGGCGATCGCCACGCGGAACCCGCCAATCCGGTTGATCAGGTTGCCGAACAGCAGCCGTGCGCTGATGAAGCTGGCGCCGAACAGGCTCAGGGTCAGCGCTGCATTGGCCCAGCCGCGGCTGGCGTAGTACAGGGTGATGAAGGTGGCGATGGTGCCGAAGCCGATCGAGCCCAGGGCCAGCCCCGAACCGTGTGGGAACACCTTGCCCAGCACCCGCAGGAACGGCAGGCGCACGCCGCTGACGATCGGCGCCGCCTGCCGGGGCCAGGCCAGCAGCAGGCCGAGCGCGCACAGCAGGATGATGCTCGCACCCATGCTCCACAGCCCCAGGCCTTTGACCATCAGCACGCCCAGCGGGGCGCCGATGGCCAGCGCGCCGTAGCTGGCGATGCCGTTCCAGGAGATGACCTTGGCGGTGTGTTCGGCACCGACCCGGCCGATCCCCCAGCCGATCGACCCCGAACCCACCAGGCTTTCGGCGCTGCCCAGTACCAGGCGGCCGGCCAGCAGGCTGGCCAGGCTCAGCCAGGGCAGGTGGGTGAGGACGGCACAGGCCAGCATGAACACCCCGCTGAGGCCGCACCCGGCCAGGCCATACAGGACTGCTTTCTTGCTGCCATGGTTGTCGATGATGCGGCTGGCCGTGGGGCGGCTGAGCAGGGTGGCCAGGTATTGCACGCTGATCACCAGGCCGGCGACCACGGCGCCGAAGCCCAGGTCGTTGTGCACATAGCCGGGCAATACGGCCAGAAGGATGCCGATGTTCAGGTAGCCGATGAAGGTGAAGAGGACGATGGAGACGACTTGCAGGGTGACCGCAAGGGGGCGCGGTGAGTCGGGCATGGGGGCCTACGTGGGTTCTGGACGGTGTGAAAACGTGATGACGGGGGTAGCCCGCAGGTCAGCCGTTTTCACACAGTCGGGGATGCGCGGTTAGTCCTGGTCAGCGCTGGATTGATCGTCACCATCCTGCTCGACGGCAGCTGCCGGTTCGGCATGAACGGTTACGGTTGGCTCTTCTGGGTTCAGGCTTGGGAAGGGAAGATTCGGGATTTCATGCATCTCGTCGTTCCTCGCAAGTGTGAGTGAAAAGTCTGCGCCAGGCGCGTTTGAAGCTTCGCAAAGCTGGGGCAGGATACACAAGTCTGGATGACAGTTTGGTTTTTTTGCCGGTCGCCGGTCGGTTTTGCGGGCGAACAGCGGACATTTTCCCTGCAAAAACTGGGGCCGCTTCGCGCCCCTTCGCGGGCGTGCCCGCTCCCACAGGGACCGCGTAAATCCTTGGTTATCGCGGTCCCTGTGGGAGCGGGCACGCCCGCGAAGGGGCGCGAAGCGGCCCCGATTCCCAAGCGGTTACTTGCGGCCTTCAGCCGTCTCCGCCACCTTGTCAGTGCGCGCGCACATGATGAAGTCGTTGCGGTGCAGGCCCTTGATCGAGTGGCTCCACCAGGTCACGGTGACCTTGCCCCACTCGGTCAGCAGGCCCGGGTGGTGGCCTTCGGCTTCGGCGATTTCGCCCACGGCATTGGTGAACGCCAAGGCGTGCTTGAAGTTCTTGAACAGGAAGACGCGTTCCAGTTCCATGTGGCCATCGCGTACTTCGATGTTCCAGTCCGGGATCTCGCGAATCAGCTCGGCCAGCTCCTCGTCAGTGACTTTCGGGGCGTCGGCGCGGCAGGCTTCGCAATGGGCTTGGTTCAAGGCATTCATGTGGTGTTTTCCGGTTCGAGTTGTTATCGGCAAGGTCGCTCAGGCGGCGACCTTGGGTGGAAACTTCGGTGCGTGCAGGCCCAACTGCATGGCTTGATGAACCATGCCCATGATGTCTTCGTGGGCCAGGTCGAACAGGCACTTCATGTTCGGCAGCACGAAATACAGCGGCTGCAGGATGTCGATGCGGTACGGGGTGCGCATGGCTTCGATCGGGTCGAAGGGCTGGTGCTCCGGCTCGGCAGACAGACTGTAGACGGTTTCTTTCGGCGACGAGAGGATGCCGCCACCATAGATTTTGCGGCCTTGGGCGGTTTCGATGAGGCCGAACTCGATGGTCATCCAGTACAGGCGCGCCAGGTACACGCGCTGCTCCTTGGTCGCGGCCAGGCCGAGCTTGCCGTAGGTATGGGTGAATTCGGCGAACCAGGGGTTGGTCAGCAGCGGGCAGTGGCCGAAGATCTCGTGGAAGATGTCGGGCTCTTGCAGGTAGTCCAGCTCTTCCGGGGTGCGGATGAACGTGGCGACCGGGAAGCGCTTGCTGGCGAGCAGCTCGAAGAAGGTCTGGAAGGGGATCAGTGCCGGCACCCGGGCAACCTGCCAACCCGTGGTGGCGCCCAGCACCTTGTTGATCTCGCCCAGTTGCGGAATCCGGTCATGCGGCAGCTTGAGCTGGTCGATGCCGTCCAGGTATTCCTGGCAGGCGCGGCCTTCGATCACTTTCAGCTGGCGGGTGATCAGGGTGTTCCATACCGCATGCTCTTGCTGCGGGTAGTCGATAAAACCGTGCGCATCGGGCTCGCGTGCCACGTATTGCGTCTGTTTCATGTGGCTCTCCTGGTGAGGGCTTTTCTTGTTATGTGCAGGACATGCCTAAGGAATATCCCTTCGCCGGCTGCTTTGCACGGGGGTAGGAGATAGGCGGGATGGGCTTCTTGCGGCGTTTTCGTAACGAATATTTTACAAAACCCAGCAGGTGTCGGAAAATCCGAGGCATCTGGCTGATGCCTAGGCGGTTTTTGTCAGCTTATCTTTACGACTTTTCTGCGCTGTAGTGAAAAACCTCGGCGCTTCGAGAGCCCTCATGCGTATCAAAGTGCATTGCCAGAACCGTATTGGCATCCTGCGCGACATCCTCAACCTGCTGGTGGAGTACGGCATCAACGTGCTGCGCGGCGAGGTGGGCGGTGACCATGGCAACGCCATCTACCTGCATTGCCCCAACCTGATCAATTTGCAGTTCCAGGCGCTGCGGCCCAAGTTCGAGGCCATCGCCGGGGTGTTCGGCGTCAAGCGCGTGGGGTTGATGCCCAGCGAACGTCGCCACATGGAGCTGAACGCGCTGCTGGGCGCGTTGGACTTCCCGGTGCTGTCGATCGACATGGGCGGCAGCATCGTCGCCGCCAACCGCGCGGCAGCCCAGTTGCTGGGTGTGCGGGTGGACGAGGTGCCGGGCATGCCGCTGGCGCGCTATGTCGAAGACTTCGACCTGCCGGAGCTGGTGCGCGCCAACAAATCGCGCATCAACGGCCTGCGTATCAAGGTCAAGGGCGATGTGTTCCTGGCCGATATCGCGCCGCTGCAGTCCGAGCACGACGACAGCGAGGCGCTGGCCGGTGCAGTGCTGACCCTGCACCGCGCCGACCGCATCGGCGAGCGTATCTACAATGTGCGCAAGCAGGAGCTGCGCGGTTTCGACAGCATCTTCCAGAGTTCGCGGGTCATGGCTGCCGTGGTCCGCGAGGCGCGGCGCATGGCACCACTGGATGCGCCCTTGCTGATCGAGGGTGAGACAGGCACCGGCAAGGAGTTGCTGGCGCGTGCCTGCCACCTGGCCAGCCCGCGCGGGCAGTCGCCGCTGATGGCGCTGAACTGCGCCGGCTTGCCCGAGTCGATGGCCGAGACCGAGCTGTTCGGTTACGGCCCCGGGGCCTTCGAAGGTGCGCGGGCCGAGGGTAAGCTGGGGCTGCTGGAGCTGACCGCCGGTGGCACGCTGTTCCTTGATGGGGTAGGGGAGATGAGCCCGCGCCTGCAGGTGAAGTTGCTGCGCTTTCTCCAGGACGGCTGCTTCCGCCGCGTAGGCAGTGATGAAGAGGTGTACCTGGACGTGCGGGTGATCTGCGCGACCCAGGTGGATTTGTCCGAATTGTGCGCGCGTGGCGAGTTCCGCCAGGACCTGTACCACCGGCTCAATGTGTTGTCGCTGCACATTCCGCCGTTGCGCGAATGCATGGACGGCCTGGAAGGGCTGGTGCAGCACTTTCTCGACCAGGCCAGCCGGCAGATCGGTTGTGCCATGCCGCGCCTGGCGCCGGCGGCGATGGACAAACTTGCCCAGTACCATTGGCCGGGCAATGTAAGGCAACTGGAAAACGTATTGTTCCAGGCGGTTTCGTTATGCGATGGCGGCGTGGTCAAGAGCGAACATATTCGCTTGCCGGATTATGGCGCGCGGCAACCGTTGGGTGAGTTTTCGCTGGACGGGGATCTTTCGCAGATTGTCGGGCGCTTTGAGAAGGCGGTGCTGGAAAGTTTGATGGGGGAATTCCCGAGTAGTCGGGCTTTAGGTAAAAGACTGGGTGTTTCGCATACGACCATTGCCAACAAGTTGAGGGATTACTCGCTTGGCAAGTCTGCAGATTAATCAGGCTTTATAAAAGGCGGGACTGCTGCGCAGTCCTTTCGCGACACAAGGCCGCTCCTACAAGTACTGCGCAGGCTTCAAACATTGCGCGGTACCTGTAGGAGCGGCCTTGGGTCGCGAATGGGGCCCGCAGGGCCCCCAATTCACAAGGTATCAGCCGTTCGAGCAGCCGTTCCCCATCACGCGGTATTCGAGAATGTGCTTCTGGCCCTTGGAGTCTTCATAGGTCATGCGGGCTGGCACCACTTCGCATACATTGGGCACTTCGCTCATGGAAATGACGCGGGCAATGTCCAGGTGCTGCGCGTAGTTGTACTGTTCAACCGGAATCTGCTCGGCATCTTTGCCTTCGCCGGCCATCGCCGCGCCGCAAAGACTGCCAAGTACCAATACCAGTAAAGCTTTCATTTTCTATTTACCTGTCTAAGGTCGTGAGGGGGCGCGCGGCGCTTTTGGCGCCGCGAGTATTGCTGGTTTAACTATCGGGATAAGACGGGGATTAACGCTTGCCTTCGTGGGGGCTGTTACCAGTTGTTAATCGCCTTGCCGTTGCTGGCGAGATGAATTTTAGGGTTGTCGCCAAGGCTGAAACAGTGGGGCTTTTGATAAAGTGTTTTGGCAGAATCTGTAACAATCGTCTGGGCAACCCGCCAATAGTCGCTTCGTCACGGCTGTAAAGCCCATGCTAGAGCGTCCGTGCTGTACGGGCGTACCAAATTACTACCAACGTCGAATGGCTTTTGTCGCTCTGGTACAGTTACAAACGGTCCCATACAAAAACAACTATTACACCGAGGTAACACAGATGAGTGCGGCTCCACTGTATCCCGTTCGTCCCGAGGTTGCGGCCACCACGCTGACCGACGAGGCCACCTACAAGGCCATGTACCAGCAGTCGGTGATCAACCCGGACGGCTTCTGGCGCGAGCAGGCCCAGCGTATCGACTGGATCAAGCCGTTCACCAAGGTCAAGCAGACCTCCTTCGACGACCACCATGTCGATATCAAATGGTTCGCCGACGGCACTCTGAACGTTTCCTCCAACTGCCTGGATCGCCACCTCGAAGAGCGCGGCGACCAGCTGGCCATCATCTGGGAGGGCGACGATCCTTCCGAGCACCGCAACATCACCTACCGCGAACTGCACGAGCAGGTCTGCAAGTTTGCCAACGCCCTGCGTGGCCAGGATGTGCACCGCGGTGACGTGGTCACCATCTATATGCCGATGATCCCCGAGGCCGTGGTCGCCATGCTGGCCTGTGCCCGTATCGGTGCGATCCACTCGGTGGTGTTCGGTGGCTTCTCCCCCGAAGCGCTGGCCGGGCGGATCATCGACTGCAAGTCCAAGGTGGTCATCACCGCCGACGAAGGCGTGCGCGGCGGCCGCCGTACCCCGCTCAAGGCCAACGTCGACCTGGCACTGACCAACCCGGAAACCAACAGCGTGCAGAAGATCATCGTGTGCAAGCGCACCGGTGGCGAGATTGCCTGGCACCAGCACCGCGACATCTGGTACGAAGACCTGATGAAAGTGGCTTCCAGCCACTGCGCACCGAAGGAGATGGGCGCCGAGGAAGCGCTGTTCATCCTTTACACCTCTGGCTCCACCGGCAAGCCGAAGGGCGTGCTGCACACCACCGGCGGTTACCTGGTATACGCCGCGCTGACCCATGAGCGCGTGTTCGACTACCGCCCGGGCGAGGTGTACTGGTGCACCGCCGACGTCGGCTGGGTCACCGGCCACAGCTACATCGTCTACGGCCCGCTGGCCAACGGCGCCACCACGCTGCTGTTCGAAGGCGTGCCGAACTACCCGGACATCACCCGCGTGTCGAAGATCATCGACAAGCACAAGGTCAACATCCTCTACACCGCACCAACTGCCATCCGCGCAATGATGGCCGAAGGCGAGGCCGCGGTGGCCGGGGCCGACGGCTCCAGCCTACGTCTGCTGGGCTCGGTGGGCGAGCCGATCAACCCCGAAGCCTGGAACTGGTACTACAAGGCCGTGGGCAAGGAACGTTGCCCGATCGTCGATACCTGGTGGCAGACCGAAACCGGCGGCATCCTGATCAGCCCGCTGCCAGGTGCCACTGGCCTCAAGCCGGGTTCGGCCACCCGTCCGTTCTTCGGCGTGGTGCCGGCCCTGGTGGACAATCTGGGCAACCTGATCGAAGGTGCCGCCGAAGGTAACCTGGTGATCCTCGATTCCTGGCCGGGGCAATCGCGTTCGCTGTATGGCGACCACGACCGCTTCGTCGACACCTATTTCAAGACCTTCCGTGGCATGTACTTCACCGGCGACGGCGCGCGCCGCGACGAAGATGGCTACTACTGGATCACCGGCCGCGTGGATGACGTGCTCAACGTGTCCGGTCACCGCATGGGCACTGCCGAGATCGAAAGCGCCATGGTGGCGCATTCGAAAGTGGCCGAGGCGGCGGTGGTGGGCGTGCCGCATGACATCAAGGGGCAGGGCATCTATGTGTATGTCACCCTCAATGCCGGCATCGAGCCCAGCGAGCAGTTGCGCCTGGAGCTGAAGAACTGGGTGCGCAAGGAAATCGGCCCGATCGCCTCGCCGGATGTGATCCAGTGGGCGCCGGGGCTACCGAAGACCCGTTCGGGCAAGATCATGCGCCGCATCCTGCGCAAGATTGCCACGGGCGAATACGGCGCGCTGGGTGACATCTCGACCCTGGCCGACCCGGGGGTGGTGCAGCACCTGATCGATACCCACAAGGCGATGAGCCTGGCTTCGGCCTGATAATGGGCCTGTACGCGATCCCTTGTAGGAGCGGCCTTGCGTCGCGATGGGGCGCGAAGCGGCCCCGGCAATTGAGGCTGCGAAGCTGAAATCCTGGGGCCGCTTCGCGCCCCATCGCGACGCAGGCCGCTCCTGCAGGGGCGCGCGCCTGCAGCAAGAACCCCGCCCGGGCAACCGGCGGGGTTTTTGCTTTACTGTTACCCGACATTCATCGGTAACTGTTCTGTCACCGTTGGCGCACGGCATCGGGGCGCCAGGAAACAATTCCGCTTCGTTTCGGTGCATTTCGCCGGCATTTTTCCCCGCGCAACACGCTACACTTGCCGTACTACAAGGCTTTGCCAATAATAGGCCCGGGAATTGCTAGGTCTATAGGTTCTATTTCTTGCGCTTTTGCATATTTTGCACTGGCTGTCAACATCGCCCGCAGCGGTTTCAGGCGCTTCTGTAAGTAGTTGTCGCTTTGAAGAAATATCGACTACCGGGCTGTCGCTAGAATGCCACTCACACGCTCGTGGTCTGCGACCTTGGTCGATACCCTGCGCGGCTCGCGTTGTACCCATTCGCATATCGGGCAGCCGTTACCTGCCTTGTATTGCCCCGTACCGATGGAGTTACCTGATGAAGAAGCTCGCACTGCTTGGCGCCCTGGCGCTGTCCGTGTTTTCCCTGGTATCGCAGGCCGATGAAAAACCGTTGAAAATCGGTATCGAGGCCGCCTACCCACCCTTTGCCTTCAAGCAACCTGATGGCAGCATCGCCGGTTTCGACTACGACATCGGCAACGCGCTGTGCGAAGAGATGAAAGCCAAGTGCACCTGGGTCGAGCAGGAATTCGACGGCCTGATCCCGGCGCTGAAGGTGCGCAAGATCGACGCCATCCTGTCGTCCATGTCGATCACTGACGACCGCAAGAAATCGGTCGACTTCACCAAGCGCTACTACCTGACCCCGGCGCGCCTGGTGATGAAGGAAGGTACCACCGTCAGCGACAGCCTGGATGAACTCAAGGGCAAGAAGATCGGCGTGCAGCGCGGTTCGATCCACGACCGCTTCGCCAAGGAAGTGCTCGGCGCCAAGGGTGCCACCGTGGTGCCTTACGGCACCCAGAACGAAATCTACCTGGACGTGGCAGCCGGTCGCCTCGATGGTACCGTGGCTGACGCCACCCTGCTGGAAGACGGCTTCCTGAAGACCGACGCTGGCAAAGGTTTTGCCTTCGTCGGCCCGTCCTTTACCGACGCCAAGTATTTCGGTGACGGCATCGGCATTGCCGTGCGCAAGGGTGACGACGCCAACCGCGAGCGCATCAACAAGGCCATCGACGCCATCCGCGCCAATGGCAAGTACAAAGAAATCGAGAAGAAGTACTTCAACTTCGATATCTACGGTCCAGACTCGAACTAAGACGTCGGGTTTCACCTGTGCAATGGTGCAAACAGCAGAAACTCTGAGGTTTGCACCATTTTTCATTCTCTAGGTCGAGGACCTCATCATGTTGAAAGGCTACGGGGCAGTCATCCTCGACGGGGCGTGGCTGACGCTGCAGCTCGCCCTGTCGTCGATGGCCCTGGCCATCGTGCTCGGCCTGATCGGTGTGGCGCTGCGCTTGTCGCCGGTGCGCTGGCTGGCCTGGCTGGGCGATCTGTATTCCACGGTGATCCGTGGCATTCCGGACCTGGTCCTGATCCTGCTGATCTTCTACGGCGGGCAGGACATCATCAACCGGGTGGCGCCGCTGTTGGGCTATGAAGACTACATCGACCTGAATCCGCTGATCGCGGGTATCGGTACCCTGGGCTTCATCTTTGGCGCGTACCTGTCGGAAACCTTCCGTGGCGCGTTCCTGGGCATTCCCAAGGGGCAGGCCGAAGCGGGCGTGGCCTATGGCATGAGCAATCGCCAGGTGTTCTTCCGCATCCAGGTGCCACAGATGATTCGCCTGGCTATTCCAGGTTTCACCAACAACTGGCTGGTGCTGACCAAGGCCACCGCGCTGATCTCGGTGGTCGGCTTGCAGGACATGATGTTCAAGGCCAAGCAGGCGGCCGATGCCACCCGCGAGCCTTTCACCTTCTTCCTCGCGGTGGCGGCCCTGTACCTGGTACTGACCAGTGTCTCGCTGCTGGCCCTGAAGTATCTCGAGCGCCGCTATTCGGTGGGCGTCAAGGTGGCTGAACTATGATCTTCGACTACAACGTCGTCTGGGAGGCGTTGCCGATGTACTTCGGCGGCCTGCTGACCACGCTCAAGCTGCTGGCCATTTCGCTGTTCTTCGGCCTGCTGGCGGCCATTCCGCTGGGCCTGATGCGGGTGTCCAAGCAGCCGGCAATCAACCTGGTGGCCTGGCTCTACACCTATGTGATCCGCGGCACGCCGATGCTGGTGCAGCTGTTCCTGATCTACTACGGCCTGGCGCAGTTCGAGGCGGTGCGCGAAAGCGTCCTGTGGCCGCTGTTGTCCAGCGCCACGTTCTGTGCCTGCTTGGCGTTCGGCATCAACACCAGCGCCTACACTGCCGAGATCATCGCCGGCAGCCTCAAGGCCACGCCGCATGGCGAGATCGAGGCGGCCAAGGCCGTGGGCATGTCGCGCATGAAGATGTACCGGCGCATCCTGCTGCCGTCGGCCCTGCGCCGGGCGCTGCCGCAGTACAGCAACGAAGTGATCATGATGCTGCAGACCACCAGCCTGGCGTCGATCGTCACCCTGATCGACATCACCGGTGCTGCGCGCACGGTCAATGCCCAGTACTACCTGCCTTTCGAGGCCTATATCACGGCGGGCGTGTTCTACCTGTGCCTGACCTTCATCCTGGTGCGCCTGTTCAAGATGGCCGAACGCCGCTGGCTCGGCTACCTGGCGCCGCGCAAGCACTGACCGCTTTGTGAGAATCGACAGCATGTACAAACTCGAAGTCCAAGACCTGCACAAGCGCTACGGCAGCCATGAAGTGCTCAAGGGCGTGTCCCTGTCGGCCAAGGCAGGCGATGTCATCAGCATCATCGGCTCCAGCGGTTCGGGCAAGTCGACCTTCCTGCGCTGCATCAACCTGCTGGAGCAGCCGCACGCCGGCAAGATCCTGCTCAATAATGAAGAACTCAAGCTGGTGCCGGGCAAGGACGGTGCGCTCAAGGCCGCCGACCCGCGTCAGTTGCAGCGCATGCGCTCGCGCCTGTCGATGGTGTTCCAGCATTTCAACCTGTGGTCGCACATGACCGCGCTGGAGAACATCATCGAAGCGCCGGTGCATGTGCTCGGGGTGAGCCGCAAGGAAGCCCTGGAAAAGGCCGAGCACTACCTGGCCAAGGTCGGTGTGGCGCACCGCAAGGACGCCTTCCCCGGGCACATGTCCGGCGGCGAGCAGCAGCGGGTGGCCATTGCCCGGGCGCTGGCGATGGAGCCGGAAGTGATGCTGTTCGATGAGCCGACTTCGGCGCTGGACCCGGAGCTGGTGGGCGATGTGCTCAAGGTCATGCAGGCCCTGGCCCAGGAAGGCCGGACCATGGTCGTGGTAACCCACGAAATGGGCTTTGCCCGCGAGGTGTCGAACCAGCTGGTGTTCCTGCACAAGGGGCTGGTCGAAGAAACCGGTTGCCCGCGCCAGGTGCTGGCCAATCCGCAGTCGGAGCGCCTCAAGCAGTTCCTCTCCGGGAGCCTGAAGTAAAAGCTGCATTTCTGCACCATAATAGGGCATGCTGCGCGGCGAGCGCAGCCTGACCCGGCGCACAGACTCGAACGACCTCAGGTTTCGGACCGCACCCTATGACCACCCAGCGAATCGGTTTTCTCATCTGGCCCAATACCAGGCCCTTGACCCTGGCGCTGGCCGAGGAAGTGTTGCAGGTGGCGCAGCGGGTGCACCCGGAGGTGGTCTACGAGCTGCTGTTCCTGCAGGCGGAGCCGGCGCAGGAGGGCAGTTGGCGCCTGCCGGGCGAGCCGTGGAATGGCCGCCTTGACGGTTGCCAGAAGCTGTTCCTGCTGGCTGACGAGCCGCCGGCGGCGGTGGCGGGCCCCCTGGTGGCGGCGCTCAAGCAGCTGGCGCGCAGCGGCTGCATGATCGGCGGGCTGTCGGCCGGGGTCTATCCCCTGGCGATGCTGGGCCTGCTCGACGGTTATCGGGCGGCGGTGCATTGGCGTTGGCAGGATGATTTTGCCGAGCGTTTCCCCAAGGTCATCGCCACCAGCCACCTGTTCGACTGGGACCGCGACCGCCTGACCGCCTGTGGTGGCATGGCAGTGACCGACCTGCTGCTGGCGGTGCTGGCGCGAGATCATGGTGCGGAACTGGCCGGGGCGGTGTCGGAGGAGTTGGTGGTCGAACGCATCCGCGAAGGGGGAGAGCGCCAGCGCATTCCGTTGCAGAATCGCCTTGGCTCCAGCCACCCCAAGCTGACCCAGGCAGTGCTGCTGATGGAAGCGAATATCGAAGAGCCGCTGACCACCGACGAAATTGCCCAGCATGTGTGCGTGTCACGCCGGCAGCTGGAGCGCATCTTCAAGCAGTACCTCAACCGCGTGCCGAGCCAGTACTACCTGGAGCTGCGGCTGAACAAGGCGCGGCAGATGCTGATGCAGACCAGCAAGTCGATCATCCAGATCGGGCTGTCCTGCGGTTTCTCTTCGGGGCCGCATTTTTCCAGTGCCTACCGCAACTTCTTTGGCGCAACGCCGCGGGAGGATCGCAACCAGCGGCGTAGCAGCAGCCCGTTCGAACTGAGTTCGGCGCCTGCCGAAAAAGGCTGATATTTCCTTACCCTGTGCCGGCACTTTCGCGGCTGAAGCCGCTCCCACAGTGGCCGCACAACGTTCGAATCTTGCACAGGTCCTGTGGGAGCGGGTTCACCCGCGATGTTTGAAGCCTGTGCGGTCCAGGTGGGAGCGGGCGTGCCCGCGAATCGGCCGGTACAGGCAACCACGCTTCTATATGTGTACACCCGTTCACCCAGCCCCCTCTCTCCCGTACACTGCGCGATTGCGACAGTGTTTGTCGCATTGCCGAAAACCTTGTGCAAACAGGGTTTTGCGCTGTAACAAGTTGTCGCTTGGCCGCAAGGACAGGCGCGGATCAGTCCTTACAATCCCCCCATCGCTCGCCACTTCCAGGCCAGCGTTCCTCATCAGGAGACTCAGATGTCCGTTGAGCAAGCCCCGGTGCAACGTGCCGATTTCGACCAGGTCATGGTCCCCAACTATTCCCCGGCGGCCTTCATTCCTGTGCGAGGCGAGGGCTCCCGCGTCTGGGACCAGTCGGGTCGCGAGCTTATCGACTTTGCCGGTGGCATCGCGGTCAACGCCCTGGGCCACTGCCACCCGGCACTGGTCAAGGCCCTGACCGAGCAGGCCAACACCCTCTGGCACGTATCCAACGTATTCACCAACGAGCCGGCCCTGCGCCTGGCTCACAAGCTGGTGGATGCCACCTTTGCCGACCGGGCGTTCTTCTGCAACTCCGGCGCCGAGGCCAACGAGGCCGCCTTCAAGCTGGCCCGGCGCGTTGCCCATGACCGCTTCGGCCCGGAAAAGCACGAAATCATTGCCACCGTGAACAGCTTCCACGGCCGTACCCTGTTTACCGTCAGCGTCGGTGGCCAGCCGAAGTATTCCGACGGCTTCGGCCCGAAGATCACCGGTATCAGCCATGTGCCCTACAACGACCTGGAAGCGCTGAAGGCACAGATTTCCGACAAGACCTGCGCCGTGGTGATCGAGCCAATCCAGGGCGAGAGTGGCGTAGTGCCGGCCGACAAGGCCTACCTGGAAGGCGCGCGCAAACTGTGTGACGAGCACAATGCCCTGCTGATCTTCGACGAAGTGCAGACTGGCGTGGGCCGTACCGGTTCGCTGTATGCCTACCAGCACTACGGTGTGACCCCGGATATCCTGACCAGCGCCAAGAGCCTGGGCGGCGGCTTCCCGATCGGCGCCATGCTGACCACCACCGAGCTGGCCAAGCACCTGGCCGTCGGCACCCACGGCACCACCTATGGCGGCAACCCGCTGGGCTGCGCCGTCGCCTGCGCAGTGCTGGACGTGGTCAACACCCCGGAAACCCTGGCTGGCATCAAGGCCAAGCACGAGCGTTTCAAGGTGCGCCTGGAGCAGATCGGCCAGAAGTACCAGCTGTTCACCCAGGTGCGTGGCGTTGGCCTGCTGCTGGGCTGCGTGCTCGCCGACGCCTGGAAAGGCAAGGCCAAGGATGTGCTCAACGCCGCCGAGAAAGAAGGCGTGATGGTGCTGCAGGCCGGCCCGGATGTGGTCCGCTTTGCCCCAAGCCTGGTGGTTGAAGACGCCGATATCGATGAAGGCCTGGATCGCTTCGAGCGCGCCGTGGCCACCCTGACCCAGGCCTGAACGGCCTGAGGTCCCTTCGCCGGCTCCCGCGCTGCGTGCTGGCCGGCGATACCCGATTCCCGTGCAGGTGCCGGTGCACCTGCCGTTTTTTCGTGCCGCCGTGAGCGGCCCGTATTCCAAAGGAGTGACACCATGCTGGTGATGCGCCCCGCGCAAATGGCTGATCTGAACGAAGTGCAGCGCATGGCTGCAGACAGCCCCATTGGTGTCACCTCGCTGCCGGACGACGCTGCTCGCCTGGGCGACAAGATCGCCGCTTCCGAGACTTCCTTCGCCGCCGAGGTCAGCTTCAACGGCGAGGAAAGCTACTTCTTCGTCCTTGAAGACAGCGAAACCGGCAAGCTGGCAGGCTGCTCGGCTATCGTCGCTTCGGCCGGCTACTCCGAGCCGTTCTACAGCTTTCGTAACGAAACCTTCGTGCACGCCTCGCGCGAGCTGAAGATCCACAACAAGATCCACGTGCTGTCGCTGTGCCACGACCTGACCGGCAACAGCCTGCTGACCAGCTTCTATGTACTGCCGGAGCTGGTGAACAGTGGTTGGGCCGAGCTCAATTCGCGTGGTCGCCTGTTGTTCATGGCTTCGCACCCGGAGCGTTTCGCCGATTCGGTGGTGACCGAGATCGTCGGCTACAGCGACGAGCAGGGTGAATCACCGTTCTGGGATGCCATCGGTCGCAACTTCTTCGACCTCAACTACGCCGACGCCGAGCGCCTGTGCGGCCTGAAGAGCCGTACCTTCCTCGCCGAGCTGATGCCGCACTACCCGATCTACGTGCCGCTGCTGCCTGACCTGGCGCAGGAGGCGATGGGCCAGGTGCATCCGCGGGCGCAGATCACCTTCGACATTCTCATGCGCGAAGGCTTCGAAACCGAGCACTACATCGACATCTTCGATGGCGGCCCAACCCTGCATGCGCGTACTTCGGGCATCCGTTCGATCGCCCACAGCCGGGTAGTGCCGGTGAAGCTCGAGGACGCCCCGGTCAAAGGCGGGCGCCCGTACCTGGTGTGCAACGGCCTGCTGCAGGACTACCGCGCAGTGCTGCTGGACCTGGACTGGGTGCCCGGCAAGCCGGTCAGCCTGAGCCTGGCGGCCGCCGATGCGCTGGGGGTGGGCGAGGGCGCCAGCGTGCGCCTGGTCGCGGTCTGAGGTCTGGCAACAGACGTTTGCGGATTGATGCGTTAGCAGAGTTTCGCGCCGGCCGCCGCCGTCGCACAAGGAGATAGCATGATCGTTCGTCCTGTACGCAGCAGCGATTTGCCTGCGTTGATCGAATTGGCACGCAGCACCGGCACCACCGGGCTGACCACGCTGCCGGCCAACGAAGAGCGCCTGGGGCATCGGGTTGGCTGGGCGGAAAAAAGCTTCCGTGGCGAAGCCGAGCGCGCCGACACCGACTACCTGTTCGTGCTGGAAAACGACGAAGGCCTGGTGGTGGGCATCAGTGCCATTGCCGGTGCCGTCGGCCTGCGCGAACCCTGGTACAACTACCGGGTCGGGCTGACCGTCAGCGCCTCGCAGGAGCTGAAGATCTACCGCGAAATCCCCACCCTGTTCCTGGCCAACGACCTGACCGGCAACTCCGAGCTGTGCTCGCTGTTCCTGCGCAGCGACTACCGCTCGGGCCTCAATGGCCGCCTGCTGTCGCGGGCGCGCATGCTGTTCATGGCCGAGTTCCCCGAGCTGTTCGGCAAGAAGATCATCGCCGAAATGCGCGGCATGTCCGATGAGCAGGGGCGTTCACCGTTCTGGGAAAGCCTGGGCCGGCACTTCTTCAAGATGGAGTTCAGCCAGGCCGACTACCTCACCGGCGTGGGCAACAAGTCGTTCATCGCCGAGCTGATGCCCAAGTTCCCGCTGTACACCTGCTTCCTGTCCGAGGCGGCCCGCAACGTGATCGGCCGCGTGCACAAGGACACCGAGCCGGCGCTGGCCATGCTCAAGCAGGAAGGTTTCAACTACCAGGGCTACGTCGACATTTTCGACGCTGGCCCTGCCATCGAGTGCGATACCGACAAGATCCGCGCCGTGCGCGAAAGCCAGACCCTGGTGCTGGCCGTGGGCACGCCGGGCGATGACGCCACGCCTTACATCATTCACAACCGCAAGCGCGACGACTGCCGCATCACGGCTGCACCTGCGCGGTTGGCTGCCGGTACCCTGGTGGTCGACCCCCTGACGGCCAAGCGCCTGCGCATGGGTGCTGGCGACAATGTGCGCGCGGTGCCGCTGTCGGCAAGCCGGGAGGCCAAATAAATGACCACGCATTACATCGCCGGCAACTGGCAGGCCGGCCAGGGTGAAACCCTGCAGTCGCTCAACCCGGTAACGCAGTCTGTCGTCTGGCAAGGCCAGGGCGCTGACGCCAGCCAGGTAGACGCCGCCGTGCAGGCCGCCCGTCAAGCATTCCCGGCCTGGGCGCAACTGAGCCTGGACGCGCGTATCGAGGTGCTGGAAAAGTTTGCCGAGCAGCTCAGGACGCATGCCGAAGCGCTGGCCCAGTGCATCGGCGAGGAAACCGGCAAGCCGCTGTGGGAGTCGGCCACCGAAGTCACCAGCATGATCAACAAGGTGGCGATCTCGGTGCAAAGCTACCGCGAGCGCACCGGCGAGAAGAGTGGCCCGCTGGCCGATGCCACGGCAGTGCTGCGGCACAAGCCCCACGGTGTGGTGGCGGTGTTCGGCCCGTACAACTTCCCTGGCCACCTGCCCAATGGCCATATCGTGCCAGCCCTGCTGGCGGGTAACTGCGTGGTGTTCAAGCCCAGCGAGCTGACCCCCAAGGTCGCCGAGCTGACCGTCAACTGCTGGATTGCCGCCGGCCTGCCGGCGGGTGTGCTGAACCTGGTGCAGGGCGCGCGTGAAACTGGCGTGGCGCTGGCCGCCAACCCGGGTATCGACGGCCTGTTCTTCACTGGCTCCAGCCGTACTGGCAACCTGCTGCACCAGCAGTTCGCCGGCCGCCCGGACAAGATCCTGGCGTTGGAGATGGGCGGCAACAACCCGCTGCTGGTGGACCAGGTCAAGGACCTCGACGCTGCGGTATACACCATCATCCAGTCGGCCTTCATTTCCGCTGGCCAGCGCTGCACCTGCGCCCGTCGCCTGCTGGTACCACAAGGCAGCTGGGGCGATGCGCTGATCGCGCGCCTGGTCGAGGTGTGCAAGACCATCACGGTGGGGGCGTTCGACCAACAGCCGGCGCCGTTCATGGGTTCGGTGATTTCGCTGCAGGCGGCGCGCGCGCTGCTGGCGGCCCAGGCCGAGCTGGTTGCCAAGGGCGCCGTGAAGCTGCTGGAAATGACCCAGCCGCAGGCCGATGCCGCGCTGCTGACCCCGGGCATCCTCGATGTCAGTGCCGTCAGCGAGCGGCCGGACGAAGAATTCTTCGGCCCGCTGCTGCAGGTGATTCGCTACGCCGACTTCGATGCCGCCATCGAAGAGGCCAACAACACCCAGTACGGCCTGGCTGCCGGTTTGCTGTCCGACTCCCGTGCCCGCTACCAGTATTTCTGGCTGCGCAGCCGCGCTGGCATCGTCAACTGGAACAAACAGCTGACCGGCGCCGCCAGCAGCGCGCCGTTCGGTGGTGTCGGCGCCAGTGGCAACCACCGCGCCAGCGCCTACTACGCCGCTGACTACTGCGCTTACCCTGTGGCCTCGCTGGAGACCGCCAGCCTTGCCTTGCCGGCGACCCTCACGCCGGGTGTCACCCTATAACAACAGGTCTCGGAGCCTAGCCGATGAAATCCTATGAAGTGAATTTTGATGGCCTGGTGGGGCCTACCCACAATTACGGCGGCCTGTCCTACGGTAACGTGGCTTCGCAGAGCAACAGCCAGCAAGGGTCCAACCCGCGCGAAGCCGCGCGCCAGGGCCTGGCGAAGATGAAAGCGCTGGCCGACATGGGATTCAAGCAGGGCGTACTGGCGCCGCAGGAGCGCCCGGATGTGGCGGCGCTGCGCCGCCTGGGCTTCAGCGGCAGCGATGCCGAAGTGATCCAGCGCGCTGCCAGGGAAGCCATGCCATTACTGGTGGCCAGCTGCTCGGCCTCGAGCATGTGGGTGGCCAACGCCGCCACCGTCAGCCCTAGTGCCGACACGGCCGATGGCCGCGTGCACTTCACCGCTGCCAACCTCAACTGCAAGTACCACCGCAGCATCGAGCACCCGACCACCAGCCGCGTGCTCGGGGCCATGTTCAACGATGAGCGGCATTTTGCCCACCATGCGGCGCTGCCAGCCGTGGCCCAGTTCGGTGACGAGGGCGCGGCCAACCACACGCGCTTCTGCCGTAGCTACGGCGAGGCTGGCGTGGAGTTCTTCGTCTATGGCCGCAGTGCGTTCGACAGCCGCTACCCGGCGCCGCAGAAATACCCGGCCCGGCAAACCCTGGAAGCTTCGCAGGCGGTGGCCAGGCTGCATGGCCTGAGCGACGATGGCGTGGTCTACGCTCAACAGAACCCGGCCGTGATCGACCAGGGCGTGTTCCACAACGATGTGATCTCGGTGGGCAACGGCGAAGTGCTGTTCTACCACGAAGATGCTTTCCTCCAGACCGACACGGTACTTGGCCAGCTGCGAGCTAAACTGGCCAGCAAGGGTGGCAACTTCCAGGCCATCTGCGTGCCACGCGCAGCGGTGACGGTGGAGGACGCGGTGCGTTCCTACCTGTTCAACAGCCAGCTGCTCAGCCGCGAGGACGGTTCCATGCTGCTGGTGGTGCCGGAAGAGTGTCGCAACAATGAGCGGGTCTGGGCCTACCTGGGCCAGCTGACCAGCCAGGGCGGCCCGGTGAAGGAGGTCAAGGTGTTCGACCTCAAGCAGAGCATGCAGAACGGCGGTGGCCCGGCTTGCCTGCGTTTGCGCGTGGCGTTGCAGGAAACGGAACTGGCAGCGGTCAACCAAGGCGTTATCATGACCGCCCCGCTGTACGACACCCTGGTGCAGTGGGTCGACAAGCACTACCGCGACCGCCTTGGCGAAGCGGACCTGGCCGACCCGCAGCTGTTGCTGGAATGCCGTACGGCGCTGGATGAGTTGACCCAGATCCTGAAGTTGGGCTCGGTGTATCCGTTCCAACGCCAACCTTGAAGAGAGACTTTGCAATGACCGACGCCCTGCGCCTGATCCTCGAAGATGAAGACGGCACCCAGCTGGAGACTTCCTGCACCCGCTTTGCCGTGGTCTGGCAAGGCAAGGAAGTGTGGATTCAGCAGGATGGCCGTGGCCAGCTGTTGATCGGCGTGGATGTCGAGGAAGACGACACCGAGTATGCCAACCTGTTGCTGCGGCCGATGGCCACCAACCTGGTCAGCCTGCAACTGGAAATGGAGCCGGCGGAGCTTGGCGAAGACGACGATCACGTCCATGGCCCCGACTGCGGCCACCACCACTAAGGAAGTCCCTATGCTCGCCCTTGGCAAATTGCTTGAGCTGACCCTCACCGATCACGAACCGGCCGAGAAGACCCAAGTGACCCCCAAGGGCGTGCGTTTGCGCTGGCTAGGGGAGGGCGCGCTGGAAGTGCGCCCAGCCGAAAGCGACGATTGCGGGCTCGACTTGCTGTTGTCCGCCGGTATCCACGGCAACGAAACGGCGCCGATCGAGTTGCTCGAGCGCCTGCTGCACGGCGTGGCCAATGGCAAGATCATTCCCCGGGCGCGGGTGCTGTTCCTGTTCGGTAACCCTGCGGCGATCCGCAAGGGTGAGCGCTTCATCGAGCAGGACATCAACCGCCTGTTCAACGGCCGCCACGAGCTGTCCAGTGGCTTCGAGGCCTTGCGTGCCGCGGAGCTGGAACAGTTCGCCCGGGTGTTTTTCAGCAAGCCGGGGCGCAGCCGCCTGCATTACGACCTGCATACGGCCATTCGCGGCTCGAAGATCGAGCAGTTCGCCTTGTATCCCTACAAGGAGGGACGCAAGCATTCCCGCCGCGAGCTGGCACGCCTGGCGGCAGCCGGCATGCAGGCGGTGCTGCTGCAGAGCAAGTCGTCCATCACCTTCAGTGCCTTCACCTATGAGCAACTGGAAGCCGAAGCCTTTACCCTGGAATTGGGCAAGGCCCGCCCGTTCGGCCAGAACGAGCTGGTCAACCTCGACAGGCTGGAACAGCGCCTGATCCAGATCATCGAGCACACCGAGCCGGAAGGCGAAGGTTCGCTGGATGGCTTGCAGCTGTTCAGTGTTTCCCGCGAGATCATCAAGCACAGCGACAGTTTCCACCTGCACCTGCCGGCGGACATCGAGAACTTCTCCGAGCTGAGCAAGGGTTACCTGCTGGCCGAAGACCTGGCGGAGACGCGCTGGGTGGTCGAGGAGGAAGGGGCGCGTATCATCTTCCCCAACCCCAAGGTCAGGAACGGCTTGCGCGCCGGCATCCTGATCGTGCCCGATTCAGGGCAGCGCCTCGGCTAGCGCTAATGGACAACGGTTTGGTGTAGGAGCGGCCTTGCGTCGCGATGGGGCGCGCAGCGGCCCCAGCAATTTCAGCCTGGCCGCCCATGTTGCCGGGGGCGCTACGCGCCCCATCGCGACGCAAGGCCGCTCCTACACAGGCCTTTGCTCGCAATGGCAGCCCATGAAACTCTTTTAATTCACCGCCTGTTCCATTTTCCCTCCCCCTGAGCGGTAATTGGCTTGCCAGTGGCGAAAGGCAGGCTTTAGCATCCGGCCATGTCGTTTTCGTTTGCATAGCCCGAAAAACCGTCCAAACGATGGTTTCTATCGTATAAACACACTGCATCGAGACCGCAGGACCGATATAATGCGGCCCTTTGCCGTCGTTTCGTCGACGCGTTTGCCCAACAGGGCTGCCGTTTCCGTGGAAGAACCTATGAAAAGCGCAGAAATCCGTGAAGCCTTCCTTCGCTTCTTCGAAGAGCAGGGACATACCCGAGTCGCCTCCAGTTCGCTGATCCCGAACAACGACCCGACCTTGCTGTTCACCAATGCCGGCATGAACCAGTTCAAGGACTGCTTCCTCGGTGCGGAGAAGCGTGCCTACACCCGTGCTGTCAGCAGCCAGAAGTGCGTGCGCGCCGGCGGCAAGCACAACGACCTGGAAAACGTCGGTTACACCGCGCGCCACCATACCTTCTTCGAGATGCTGGGCAACTTCAGCTTCGGCGACTATTTCAAGCGCGACGCCATCACCTTCGCGTGGACCTTCCTGACTTCGGAAAAGTGGCTGAACCTGCCCAAGGAAAAGCTCTGGGTCACCGTCTACGCCACTGACGACGAAGCCTACGACATCTGGACCAAGGAAGTCGGCGTGCCTGCCGAGCGTATGGTGCGCATCGGCGACAACAAGGGCGCCCCGTACGCTTCCGACAACTTCTGGACCATGGGCGACACCGGCCCGTGTGGCCCGTGCACCGAGATCTTCTACGACCACGGCCCGGACATCTGGGGCGGCCCACCCGGCTCGCCGGAAGAAGACGGCGACCGCTACATCGAGATCTGGAACAACGTCTTCATGCAGTTCAACCGCACCGCCGATGGCGTGCTGCACCCGCTGCCAGCGCCGTCGGTGGATACCGGCATGGGCCTGGAGCGTGTCAGCGCCGTGCTGCAGCACGTGCATTCGAACTACGAGATCGACCTGTTCCAGAACCTGCTGGCCGCCGCGGCCAAGGCCATCGGCTGCAGCAATGACGGCCAGGCTTCGCTGAAAGTGGTGGCCGACCATATCCGTTCGTGCGGCTTCCTGATCGCCGACGGCGTGCTGCCGTCCAACGAAGGCCGTGGCTACGTACTGCGCCGCATCATTCGCCGCGCCTGCCGCCACGGCAACAAGCTGGGTGCCAAGGGCAGCTTCTTCTACCAGATCGTGGCCGCGCTGGTCGCCGAAATGGGCGCAGCCTTCCCGGAGCTGAACAGCCAGCAAGCGCACATCGAGCGCGTGCTCAAGGCCGAAGAAGAGCAGTTCGCCAAGACCCTGGAGCAGGGCCTGCGTATCCTCGAGCAGGACCTGGCGCAGTTGAAGGGCGACGTGGTACCGGGCGACGTGGTGTTCAAGCTGTACGACACCTATGGCTTCCCGATGGACCTGACTGCCGACATCGCCCGCGAGCGCGAGCTGACCATCGACGAAGCCGGCTTCGAGCGCGAGATGGACGCCCAGCGTGAGCGTGCCCGCTCGGCCAGTGCCTTCGGCATGGACTACAACAGCCTGGTCAAGGTCGACAGCGCCACCGAGTTCCTCGGCTACGACGCTACCGAAGGCCAGGGCAAGGTCATCGCCTTGTACAAGGACGGCCAGGCCGTCGACCAGCTGGGTGAAGGCGAGCAGGGCGTGGTCGTGCTCGACCGCACGCCGTTCTACGCCGAGTCCGGCGGCCAGGTGGGCGACACCGGTTACCTGCAGGCCGGCGCTGCACGTTTCGACGTGCGCGACACCACCAAGACTGGCGGCGCCTTCCTGCACCACGGCGTGGTCGCCAGCGGTGCACTGCTGATCGGTTCGCCGGTCGAGGCCAAGGTCGATGCCGAGGTGCAGCACGCCACCTCGCTGAACCACTCGGCCACCCACCTGCTGCATGAAGCGCTGCGCCAGGTGCTGGGCGAGCACGTACAGCAGAAGGGCTCGCTGGTCGACAGCCAGCGCCTGCGTTTCGACTTCAGCCACTTCGAGGCGGTGAAACCGGAGCAGATCAAGGCCCTGGAAGACATCGTCAACCGCGAAGTGCGCAAGAACACTGCGGTGGAAACCGAGCTGACCGACATCGAAACCGCCAAGGCCAAGGGTGCCATGGCGCTGTTCGGCGAGAAGTACGGCGACACCGTGCGTGTGCTGAGCATGGGCGGCGATTTCTCGGTGGAGCTGTGCGGCGGCATCCACGCCAAGCGCACCGGTGACATCAGCCTGTTCAAGATCATCAGCGAAGGCGGCGTGGCCTCTGGCGTGCGCCGTATCGAAGCGGTGACCGGCGCAGCGGCGCTGGCCTACCTGAACGCTGCCGAAGAGCAGGTCAAGGAAGCCGCGCTACTGGTGAAAGGCAACCGTGACAACCTGATCGACAAGCTGTCGGCTGTGCTCGAGCGCAACCGCCAGCTGGAGAAGCAGCTGGAACAGCTGCAGGCCAAGGCCGCCAGCGCCGCCGGGGATGATCTCTCCAACGCGGCCGTTGAGGTCAAGGGCGCCAAGGTGCTCGCCGCCCGCCTGGACGGGCAGGACGGCAAGGCCTTGCTGGCGCTGGTCGATCAACTGAAGAACAAGCTCGGCCACGCAGTGATCCTGCTGGGCAGCGAGCATGAGGGCAAGGTCGTGCTGGTGGCCGGTGTGACCAAGGACCTCTCCAGCCAACTCAAGGCTGGCGATCTGATGAAACAAGCCGCTGCGGCGGTGGGTGGCAAGGGCGGTGGCCGTCCGGACATGGCCCAGGGTGGTGGCGTCGACGTCGCTGCACTGGACCAGGCCCTGGCGCTGGCCGTGCCATTCGCAGAGCAGGGACTTTGAGATGGGTCGGCCAGTGGTCTAGTCGCTGGCCGACCCATGTTGGATTGTTTTTTGGGGCCCTGAATGGGCTGAGGCACCATTGAAATGGCGTTGATCGTACAGAAATTTGGCGGCACCTCTGTCGGTTCCATCGAGCGGATCGAGCAGGTAGCCGATAAGGTCAAGAAACACCGTGAGGCGGGCGACGACCTGGTGGTTGTGTTGTCGGCCATGAGCGGTGAAACCAATCGCCTGATCGACCTGGCCAAGCAGATCAGCGATCAGCCGGTTCCCCGCGAGCTGGACGTGATCGTGTCGACCGGTGAGCAGGTCACCATTGCCCTGCTGGCCATGGCCCTGATCAAGCGTGGTGTGCCAGCAGTGTCCTACACCGGCAACCAGGTGCGCATCCTCACCGACAGCGCGCACAACAAGGCGCGCATCCTGCAGATCGACGACCAGAAGATCCGTGCCGACCTCAAGCAAGGCCGCGTGGTCGTGGTAGCGGGCTTCCAGGGCGTCGACGAGCACGGCAACATCACCACCCTGGGCCGTGGCGGCTCCGACACCACCGGCGTGGCCCTGGCGGCGGCGCTGAAGGCCGACGAGTGCCAGATCTACACCGACGTCGACGGCGTCTACACCACCGACCCGCGCGTCGTGCCGCAGGCCCGTCGCCTGGAGAAGATCACCTTCGAAGAGATGCTGGAAATGGCCAGCCTCGGTTCCAAGGTGCTGCAGATCCGTTCGGTGGAGTTCGCCGGCAAGTACAACGTTCCGCTGCGCGTGCTGCACAGCTTCAAGGAGGGTCCGGGTACCCTCATTACCATTGATGAAGAGGAATCCATGGAACAGCCGATCATTTCCGGTATCGCCTTCAACCGTGATGAAGCCAAGCTGACCATTCGCGGCGTGCCGGACACTCCGGGCGTGGCCTTCAAGATCCTCGGCCCGATCAGCGCCTCGAACATCGAGGTCGACATGATCGTGCAGAACGTTGCCCACGATAACACCACCGACTTCACCTTCACCGTACACCGCAACGAGTACGAGAAGGCCCAGAGCGTGCTGGAAAACACCGCGCGTGAAATCGGTGCCCGTGAAGTGATTGGCGATACCAAGATCGCCAAGGTCTCGATCGTTGGCGTAGGCATGCGTTCGCACGCCGGTGTTGCCAGCCGCATGTTCGAAGCCCTGGCCAAGGAGGGCATCAACATCCAGATGATCTCCACCTCCGAGATCAAGGTTTCGGTGGTGATCGAAGAGAAGTACCTGGAGCTGGCCGTGCGCGCGCTGCACACCGCGTTCGAACTCGACGCTCCGGCACGACAGAGCGAGTAAATCGCTGCCTGGAAGGGCGCGGCTTGCCGCGCCCTTCGCGTTTCTGCTTGCCACGCAGGCCCTGTCCAAGCCTGCGTGGCGGGCAACCAAGGCCCGAGCCGTCGTCCACGGCCAGGCCGCGACACCCAAGACTGTTATCCCTGTATGTTTCGCGTAAGGAGAAAGCTATGTTGATTCTGACTCGTCGGTGCGCCGAGAGCCTGATCATTGGAGACGGCGAGATCACCGTGACGGTGCTCGGCGTCAAAGGCAACCAGGTGCGTATCGGCGTCAGCGCCCCGAAAGAAGTGGCCGTTCACCGCGAGGAAATCTACCTGCGGATCAAGAAGGAGAAGGACGAGGAGCCAAGCCTTTAATTTTTTTGAAGTTTTTTTCAAAAAAAGGGTTGCAAACGAGGAAGGCTGTGTTTAATATTCGCCTCGTGTTGCGGTGAGGTGGCCGAGTGGCCGAAGGCGCTCCCCTGCTAAGGGAGTATACCTCATAAGGGTATCGGGGGTTCGAATCCCCCCTTCACCGCCATTATTCGCTTAGGGCGCTGCAAACAGTAAGAACGCTAAGTAGTTGATTTTAAACGAAAAAGTTCTTGCAAAAATGTTTCAGCGACCTATAATGCGCGGCAAGACACGGACTCATAGCTCAGCTGGATAGAGTACTCGGCTACGAACCGAGCGGTCGGAGGTTCGAATCCTCCTGAGTCCGCCACTTTTGAAGTGGCTTTGATTGCAAGGCTGCTTCAAATCACCAGTGGTAACCTGGTCTAAAAATACCAACCACGGACTCATAGCTCAGCTGGATAGAGTACTCGGCTACGAACCGAGCGGTCGGAGGTTCGAATCCTCCTGAGTCCGCCACTTTTGAAGTGGCTCTGCTTGCAAAGCTACTTCAACCACCAGTGGTAACCTGGTCTAAAAATACCACCACGGACTCATAGCTCAGCTGGATAGAGTACTCGGCTACGAACCGAGCGGTCGGAGGTTCGAATCCTCCTGAGTCCGCCACACCCCATCAAGAAGCCCGCTCAATTGAGCGGGCTTTTTGTTTTCTTCACCAATGAATTGTTGGTGATGTCGATCTAAGCTCTCCTGTAGATGTGGCGTTTGGCTTTGCGGCCGGGTAGGGCCGGAGATCAACCCCGCCAGGCATACACATCCAGGCACAACAAATGTGCTTTAACCGCCAGACCCACCGTCGCACTGATAGCTTCGAGCGTTGTCCCAGCTTTATCACGCAAACGATTGTTCTGGCCAAAATTTTCAGCGATCTGACAGCTTTAGCAGTGTATGATTGCGCCCGTCAGCCCCGCCGGGGCTTGTGGAAAACCACCATGGACTTACCCAGTAGTTACTCGCTAACAAGATTCGTACAGAAAGATCTGACCGATTGATTCTCCCGGCGTGCTCCGCTGCTGGGAGTGGAGTTCGCCTATGACTGAAGTAGAAGTAAAAAAAGCGCAGGAAAGCCTGCAGGACCGCCTGGCCCAGGTGGTCGAACTGCTGCAACGCCAGCGCGTGGTCGAAGACCTGACGCACCGTCAGGAAGGTGCCCACCACGACCTGGTGGAAAACCTCGTTCACCGTCAGAACCTTGTCGAGCTGCAGCGCAAGCTCGATGACCTGCACCCCGCCGACATCGCCTACATCCTCGAAGCCTTGCCCCTGGAAGACCGCCTGACGGTCTGGCAGCTGGTGCGCTCGGATCGCGATGGCGACATCCTCCTGGAAGTTTCCGACGCCGTGCGGCAATCGCTGATCGCCGACATGGACGATCACGAGCTGCTCGCCGCCGCCAAGGAAATGGACGCCGACGAGCTGGCCGACCTGGCGCCAGAGCTGCCGCGTGACGTTATCCACGAGTTGATGGAAACCCTCGATGCCCAGCAGCGCGAGCGCGTGCGTTCGGCATTGAGCTACGACGAGGAGCAGGTCGGTGCGTTGATGGACTTCGAGATGGTCACCATCCGCGAAGACGTCAGCCTGGAAGTGGTGTTGCGCTACCTGCGCCGCCTGAAAGAGTTGCCGAACCACACCGACAAGCTGTTCGTGGTCGACTATGACGGCATCCTCAAGGGCGTGTTGCCGATCAAGCGCCTGCTGGTCAACGACCCGGAGAAGAAGGTGGCGGAGGTCATGGCGACCGACCCGGTGTCCTTCCACCCCGAGGAAGATGCCTACGATGCGGCACAAGCCTTCGAGCGTTATGACCTGGTGTCTGCGCCGGTAGTGGACAAGAACGAGCGCCTGATCGGCCGTCTGACCATCGACGAAATGGTCGACCTGATTCGTGAAGAAAGCGAAAGCGAAGTGCTGAACATGGCCGGTCTGCGCGAGGAGGAGGACATCTTCGCCTCGGTCTGGCGTTCGCTGCGCAACCGCTGGGCCTGGCTGGCGATCAACCTGATTACCGCCTTTGTCGCTTCGCGGGTGATCGGCCTGTTCGAAGGGTCGATCGAGAAACTGGTGGCGCTGGCCGCCCTGATGCCGATCGTGGCGGGTATCGGTGGCAACTCCGGCAATCAGACCATCACCATGATCGTGCGCGCCATGGCGCTGGACCAGGTGTCGCCCGGCAACACCAGCCGCCTGATGCGCAAGGAGCTGGCGGTATCGCTGCTCAACGGCCTGATCTGGGGTGGGGTGATCGGGGTGGTGGCGTTCTGGCTGTATGGTAGCTGGTCGCTGGGCCTGGTGATGACCGCGGCAATGACCTTGAATCTGTTGCTGGCAGCCTTGATGGGGGTGTTGATTCCAATGACCTTGACGCGCCTGGGCCGCGACCCGGCAATGGGCTCCAGTGTGATGATCACTGCGGTTACCGACAGTGGTGGCTTCTTTATCTTCCTCGGCCTGGCCACGCTGTTCCTGCTGTAACCCGCTCTTTGCGGCCTACGCGATCCTGTAGGAGCGGCCTTGTGTCGCGATGGGCCGCAAAGCGGCCCAGGACTTCAGCGGCGCTGCATGGATTTTTGGGGCCGCTTTGCGGCCCATCGCGACACAAGGCCGCTCCTACAAAGACCGCATCTCTTGCAGGATCATGCGCCCACAAAAAAGCCAGCTTACGCTGGCTTTTTTTCATGTTCGCCGAGCGCCTCAGGAGGCGTCGGCGGCCATTTCCACATCGTGAGCGATGAGGGCGACCAGCGCATTCTGCTGGCGGTGGGACAGCTGGCGGAAGCGTTGCAGCAGCTCGCGCTCATGCAGGGACAGTTCTGGGCTGTCCATGCGCATGCTCAACTCGTCACCCAGCGCACCTTCCTGGATAAGGCTCTGTTCCAGGCGTGCGATGATCTCGGAGTTCATGCTGCGGTGATGGTTGCGCGCTACCTCGGCAATGCGCTCACGCATCCCGTCTGGCAGGCGGACGACGAACTTGTCAGCGGTGCGGCTCGAATAAATAGCCTGTTTCATTGGGCGCATATAAATTGACCGGATTTTGGTTCAGGGGAAGCGGTTCTCAAATTGGCCGCACGGGGTGGAAGTACGACCGTGGCGACGACAAAATGTTCAACCGCCAGTGAAAAATGGATGCTCATCTTGCCTCATGGTCGCCGTTTCCTTGGCGTCAATTCTGTGACAAATACTGATCTGGATAAAGGCTTTATGCCAGTACCAATTATCAGAAATGAGCACTGGTTTGAAAAGTTTTACATGCACAGGCTATTCAAACTGTCAGTCTTTTGCCGTCAAAAACTGGTAAAACGCAGCAAAAGCCGGAGAAAAGCCCTAGAATGCGCCGGTTTCCTTTCATAGAGCATAGTGGCTATGCAACATGACGCAAGCGACCGCCGATCAGGGACCGGCCGGCTGATATACCTGATAGGACCGTCGGGTTCCGGGAAAGATTCCCTGATCGACGCTTCACGTGAGCGACTGGCTGCTGCCGGGGTGGAAGTCGCCCGCCGGGTCATTACCCGTTCGGCCGAAGCCAAGGGCGAAGCTGCCCACGGGGTCACGGCCGAGCAGTTCGAGGCGTTGCGTGCGCAGGGCGGGTTTGCCATGCACTGGCAAGCCAATGGCCTGGATTACGGCATCCCTCGGCAGGTGGACGACTGGCTGGCGCAGGGCAGGGCGGTGCTGGTGAACGGCTCGCGCGCGTATCTGGCCGAGGCACGCCAGCGCTATCCGGGCCTTCTGGCGGTGCTGGTTCAGGTCCGGCCCGAGGTGTTGCGCCAGCGCTTGCTGGCTCGCGGCCGGGAAAGCGCTGAGGAAATCGAGCAGCGCCTGGCTCGTAATGCCCGCTTGCAGGCGGTGACCGATCCATCGCTGCACGTGCTGGACAACTCCACCGCCCTGGCGTCAACGGTAGAAGCGTTGTTCGCGCTGTTGCGTGATGAAGGTGTGCTGCCGCAGGTGTAGCATGGGCAGAAAAGGATTACGCGAAAAAGCCTGCTTGAGGCATGACAAACGCCAGCATGCTGGTTAACATGCTGGCCGTCCCGCTGTGCAGCGCTCGCTGCCGGTGCCAGCGTCTCAGTAGCTCAATTGGATAGAGCATCCCCCTCCTAAGGGGAAGGTTGCAGGTTCAATTCCTGCCTGGGACGCCATTTCTCCTTCCCCTCTGAAGCTGTATTGCAGCGTTGGCTATCGGCTTGCGTCATAGCAGCCATGTCAGTCGTCAACTCGATAAAAAATCCAACCTGAGTGCTATTCCGATGGCAGCACGCAGGGCCTATGCTGCTCGTCACAGAAATGACCTTGCCGCTTGCGGCAATTACCACGTGGTCGGCAGCCCCTTGGTCGGAGCGCAGTTGCTGGGCATCAGGGAGAGCTTCGATGAGTCAGCAAACCGGGCCGGTACCTGCCGGCTTCAGTGAGCAACAGTTGCACACCTTGTTCGATCTGGTCAGCGACGGTATCTGGGACTGGGATGCCAACACCGGCTACGTCTATCGCAACCCGGGCTGGTACGCCATGCTCGGCTACCCCAGCCATTCCCTGTCCAATTCGGTACTCACCTGGGAAAGCGTGATTCACCCGGAGGATTATTCACGGGTAATGGCGCATTTCGAGGCGTACATCAACCAGCGCAACGAGCGTTACCTGGTTGAGTACCGCTGCCGCTGCCACGATGGCAGCTACCTGTGGATCGAAGACAGCGGCTACATCATTGCCCGTAACGAAGACGGCTCGGTGGCGCGCATGCTCGGCGCCCACCGCAATATCGATGCCGGCAAGCGCCTGGTGGCGCAGCTGGAGCAAAGGAACCTGTCGCTGGAAAGCCAGGTGGCCGAGCGTACCCGTGAGCTGTCCTGGGTGAACCAGCAGTTGCAGCGCCAACTGGAGGAGAACCGCGAGCTGGCAGAGCGCGATGCGTTGACCCGCGTTGCCAACCGCTACCGGCTGGAGAAGACCCTGCGACTGGAATGCGAGCGGGCGCAGCGCTTTCGCCAACCATTGGCCCTGATAGCCATGGACCTGGACGATTTCAAGCCAATCAATGACCGCTACGGTCATGCCCAGGGTGATGCCGCGCTGGTGCGGGTGGCCGACAGCCTGCGCAGTTGCCTGCGTGAGCGCGACCTGCTGGCACGCTGGGGTGGCGACGAGTTCGTCATCGTGCTGCCACAGACTGCATTGGCGCAGGGCCTGGAGCTGGCCGCACGGTTACGCCATGTGGTGGCCCAGGTGGAGCCGGTGGGCGATTGCCGGCTGACCATCAGCTATGGCGTGGTGCAGTGGCAGCTGGGAGAAGATCAGCATGCACTGCTGGCGCGTGCCGACCAGGCGCTGTACCGGGCCAAGGATGCCGGCAAGAATGCCATAGCCGAGTAACCGGCTTTGCCAGAACCGGCCCTGTCGCCAGCGTGCCGGCGACAGGGCCGGTTCTGGCACGAAAAAAGACCCGCGGCGCCTCGGGGCGCAGCGGGCCAAGTCGGCCTCGGCCGCTTCAGTGTCAGATGTGCAGGGCGTGGCCCAGGGCGCGCAATGCCGCTTCCTGTACCGCTTCCCCCAGCGTCGGGTGGGCATGGATGGTACCGGCCACATCTTCCAGGCAGGCGCCCATCTCCAGCGACTGGGCAAACGCCGTCGACAGCTCGGATACCGCCACGCCAACGGCCTGCCAACCGAGGATCAGGTGGTTGTCACGGCGCGCGACAACCCGCACGAAACCGCTCTTCGATTCCAGGCTCATGGCCCGGCCGTTGGCGGCGAACGGGAACTGCGCGACGATGCAGTCCAACCCTTGCTGGCTGGCCTGTTCCGGGGTCTTGCCGACCACCACCACTTCCGGGTCGGTGAAGCACACCGCGGCAATCGCGCTGGGCTCGAAGCGGCGGGCCTTGCCGGCGATGATCTCGGCGACCATCTCGCCCTGGGCCATGGCCCGGTGCGCCAGCATCGGCTCGCCAGCCACGTCGCCGATGGCCCATACGTTGCGCATGCTGGTCTGGCAGCGTTCGTCGATGGCGATGGCTGCGCCGTTCATCTTCAGGTCCAGGCATTCCAGGTTGAAGCCTTGCGTGCGCGGTCGGCGGCCGACGGCCACCAGCACCTGGTCGGCTTCCAGGCGCAGCTGCCCGCCCTGGCCATCCCGGGCCAGCAGGCAGCCGCCTTCGTAGCCTTCGACGCTATGGCCCAGGTGCAGGGCGATGCCCAGCTTCTTCAGCGACTCGGCAACCGGCGCCGTCAACTCACTGTCGTAGGTCGGCAGGATGCGCTCGCGCGCTTCCACCACGCTGACCCGCACGCCCAGTTTGCGGTAGGCAATGCCCAATTCCAGGCCGATATAGCCACCGCCCACCACCACCAGGTGCTGCGGCAGGGTTTTCGGCGCCAGGGCTTCGGTCGAGGAAATGATCGGCCCGCCCAGCGGCAGCATCGGCAGTTCGACACTGCTGGAGCCGGTGGCCAGCAACAGGTGCTCGCACTGGATACGTTGGCCATCGACCTCGACCTGCTTGCCGTCGAGGACCTTTGCCCAGCCATGAATCACCTTGACCCCATGCTTTTTCAGCAAGGCGGCCACGCCGGTGGTCAGGCGGTCGACGATGCCGTCCTTCCAGGCCACGCTCTGGCCGATGTCCAGGCGCGGCGAGGCAACGCTGATGCCTAGCGGCGATGGTTCGGTAAAGCGTGAAGTCTGGTGGAACTGTTCGGCCACATGGATCAACGCCTTGGACGGGATGCAGCCGATGTTCAGGCAGGTACCGCCCAGCGCCTGGCCTTCCACCAGCACGGTGGGGATGCCCAGTTGCCCGGCGCGGATGGCCGCCACGTAGCCGCCAGGGCCGCCGCCGATGATCAACAGGGTAGTCTGGATAGTCTGTTGCATGCTCACTCCACGAACAGGCAGGCGGGTTGTTCGAGCAGGCCGCGCACGGCCTGGATGAACAGCGCGGCGTCCATGCCATCGACCACGCGGTGGTCGAACGAGCTGGACAGGTTCATCATCTTGCGCACGACGATCTGGCCGTCGATCACCACCGGTCGCTCGACCATGCGGTTGACGCCGACGATCGCCACTTCCGGGGTGTTGACCACCGGCGTGCTGACGATACCGCCGAGGGCGCCCAGGCTGGTCAGGGTGATGGTCGAGCCCGACAGTTCCTCGCGGCTGGCCTTGTTGTTGCGCGCAGCGTTGGCCAGGCGCGAAATTTCGCTGGCATTGGCCCACAGGCTGCCTGCTTCGGCATGGCGCAGCACCGGTACCATCAGGCCATTGTCGCCCTGGGTGGCAATGCCCACATGCACCGCGCCATGGCGGGTGATGACCTGGGCTTCGTCGTCATAAGTGGCGTTGATCTGCGGGAAGTCGCGCAGCGCCACGACCAGCGCACGAACCAGGAACGGCAGCAGGGTCAGCTTGCCACGGCTGTCGCCGTGCTTGCTGTTGAGTTGCTGGCGCAGGGCTTCCAGGGCAGTGACGTCGATCTCTTCCACATAGCTGAAGTGCGCGACGCGGCGCTTGGCGTCCTGCATGCGCTGGGCGATCTTGCGGCGCAGGCCGATCACCGCCACCTGCTCGCTGTCGGTGCGCTTGGCGTAGCCATTCGGCGCTTGTCCGGCAGCGCTCTGCGGCTTGCTCATGAAGGCGTCGAGGTCTTCGTGCAGGATGCGCCCGGCCGGGCCGCTGCCATGCACGTAACGCAGTTCGATACCGGCATCCAGGGCGCGCTTGCGCACTGCTGGCGAAGCCAGCGGCTTGTCGCCTGGCTGGCGCGGCACGATCGGGGCTGCCTCGTGGTGGGCGGGCGCCTGGTACGCTGCTGGTGCTGCTTGCTGCTGGGGTTCCGGTTTGCTGACCACTGGGGCGGCGGGTGCCTCGAGCGGTTTCGCCTGCGGCACATCCACATGGTTGCCGCTGCCTTCCACCTCGATGCGGATCAGCTCGCTGCCGACCGCCATCACTTCGCCCGGCTGGCCGCCCAGGGCCAGCACCTTGCCGCTGACCGGCGAGGGGATTTCCACGGTGGCCTTGTCGGTCATGACGTCGGCCACGACCTGGTCCTCGGCGATCATGTCACCGACTTTGACGAACCATTCCACCAACTCGACCTGCGCGATGCCTTCGCCAATGTCCGGCATCTTGATGACGTGCGTGCCCATTCAGACCTCCATGACCTTTTTCAATGCCGCACCTACCCGCGATGGCCCTGGGAAGTAAGCCCATTCCTGCGCGTGAGGGTAGGGGGTGTCCCAGCCGGTGACGCGCTCGATCGGCGCCTCCAGGTGGTGGAAGCAGTGTTCCTGCACCAGCGACACCAGTTCGGCGCCGAAGCCGCAGGTGCGGGTGGCCTCGTGCACCACCACGCAGCGGCCGGTCTTCTTCACCGACTCGACGATGGTGTCGAGGTCCAGCGGCCACAGGCTGCGCAGGTCGATCACTTCGGCATCGACGCCGGTTTCTTCGGCGGCCACCTGGGCCACGTACACCGTGGTGCCGTAGGTCAGCACGGTCACGTCGTTGCCGGGGCGGGTAATGGCGGCCTTGTCCAGCGGTACGGTGTAGTAGCCATCGGGCACGGCGCTTTGCGGGTGTTTCGACCAGGGGGTGACAGGGCGGTCGTGGTGGCCGTCGAACGGGCCGTTGTACAGGCGCTTGGGCTCGAGGAAGATCACCGGGTCGTCGCATTCGATCGAGGCGATCAGCAGGCCTTTGGCGTCATAGGGGTTGGACGGCATCACGGTGCGCAGGCCGCACACCTGGGTGAACATCGCTTCAGGGCTCTGGCTGTGGGTCTGGCCACCATAGATACCGCCACCGCAGGGCATGCGCAGGGTCAGCGGGGCGATGAACTCGCCGGCCGAACGGTAACGCAGGCGCGCCATTTCCGAGACGATCTGGTCGGAGGCCGGGTAGAAATAGTCGGCGAACTGGATTTCCACCACCGGGCGCAGACCGTAGGCACCCATGCCCACGGCGGTGCCGACGATGCCGCTTTCGGAGATCGGCGCGTCGAACACGCGGGACTTGCCGTACTTGTTCTGCAGGCCTTCGGTGCAGCGGAACACCCCGCCGAAGTAACCGACGTCCTGGCCGTAGATCACCACATTGTCGTCGCGCTCGAGCATGACATCCATGGCCGAGCGCAGGGCCTGGATCATGGTCATGGTAGTGGTGGCCATGGCGGTTTCCGGTTTGATGCTGTTGTTATGGTCGTTCATCTCAAACCCCCAGTTCCTGGCGCTGACGGCGCAGGTGATCGGGCATTTCCTTGTACACGTCCTCGAACATCGAGGCGGCACTGGGGATGTGCCCGTTGGCCAGGGTGCCGTACTGCTCGGCTTCCTTCTGCGCGGCGATGACCGCGGTTTCGAGTTCGGCAGTAGTGGCCTGGTGTTCTTCCTCGGACCAGTGGCCGATCTTGATCAGGTGCTGCTTCAGGCGAGCGATAGGGTCACCCAGCGGGAAGTGGCTCCAGTCGTCGGCAGGGCGGTACTTGGACGGGTCGTCCGAGGTCGAGTGCGGGCCGGCACGGTAGGTGACCCACTCGATCAGGCTCGGGCCGAGGCCACGGCGGGCGCGCTCGGCGGCCCAGCGCGAGGCGGCGTACACGGCGACGAAGTCGTTGCCGTCTACCCGCAGCGAGGCGATACCGCAACCCACGCCACGGCCGGCGAAGGTGGTCGACTCGCCACCGGCGATGGCCTGGAAGGTGGAAATCGCCCACTGGTTGTTGACCACGTTGAGGATCACCGGGGCGCGGTACACGTGGGCGAAGGTGAGTGCGGTGTGGAAGTCCGACTCGGCGGTGGCACCGTCGCCGATCCATGCCGAGGCGATCTTGGTGTCACCCTTGATGGCCGAGGCCATGGCCCAGCCGACCGCCTGCACGAACTGGGTCGCCAGGTTGCCGCTGATGGTGAAGAAGCCGGCATCGCGCACCGAGTACATGATCGGCAGCTGACGGCCCTTGAGCGGGTCGCGCTCGTTGGACAGCAGTTGGCAGATCATGTCGACCAGCGATACGTCGCGGGCCATCAGGATGCTCTGCTGGCGGTAGGTCGGGAAGCACATGTCGCTGCGGTTCAGCGCCAGGGCCTGGGCGCTGCCGATGGCTTCTTCACCCAGGCTCTGCATGTAGAAGGACATTTTCTTCTGGCGCTGGGCAACCACCATGCGGCTGTCGAAGATCCGCGTCTTGAGCATGGCGCGCATGCCTTGGCGAAGGACTTGCGGGTCGATGTCTTCAGCCCATGGGCCTTGCGCGTTGCCTTGCTCATCGAGCACGCGGATCAGGCTGTAGGAAAGATCGGCAGTGTCGGCAGCGTCGACATCGACAGGCGGTTTACGGACTTGGCCTGCATCGTTCAGGCGCAGGTAGGAAAAATCGGTCTGGCAGCCTGGCCGGCCGGTAGGCTCGGGCACATGCAAACGCAGGGGGGCGTACTCGTTCATGCTTTTTACGCTCGCTCGGGTATTTGTTTTTGTGAGCTTTGAAGCGGCCGCCGCTGAGTACCGGCTTGTGACTGGTAAGTCAGCGTCCCCTACATCTTAGTGGGCCGGCAGGAGAATTTTTCTCTCAAGTTGATTGCCTTTGCCGAGCGGGGCAGATAAACATTCCGCATAAACACAAAAAACCGGTGATTTTGTCTCATGCGCAAACTCGATCGTACCGATATCGGCATTCTCAACAGCCTGCAGGAAAATGCCCGCATCACCAACGCCGAACTGGCGCGCTCGGTGAACCTGTCGCCGACGCCCTGTTTCAACCGGGTGCGGGCCATGGAAGAACTGGGGGTGATACGCCAGCAGGTGACCTTGCTGTCGCCCGAGGTGCTGGGGCTGGACGTCAACGTGTTCATCCATGTGAGCCTGGAAAAGCAGGTAGAGCAGGCGCTGCACCGCTTCGAGGAAGAAATTGCCGAACGGCCCGAGGTGATGGAGTGCTACCTGATGACCGGCGACCCCGATTACCTGCTGCGGGTGCTGTTGCCGAGCATCCAGGCGCTGGAGCGGTTTCTCGATTACCTGACGCGGTTGCCGGGGGTGGCGAACATCCGCTCCAGCTTCGCCTTGAAACAGGTTCGCTACAAGACAGCTCTGCCATTGCCCGCCAATGGTCTGACGCTGCGCGAGTAGCAAGGGGGCGTTGATGTTTGCTGAGCGGCAAGCGAGTGCGATGCCGCCAGCAACCATCAGGTTCAGGGCCGGTGCGCGTGTCAGCCCAGCTGAATGTTGCGCAGCCGGAACTCCAGCACCTCGCCCGGCAGCTCGCTGGCGTTGAGGAAATGGCCCCGGTTGAGGGCGACGTTATCAGCCGGTGGCCGGGTGTGCGCTACCCGATGTCCGTATTGGTCGCGCAGGTAAAAAGCAGTGCTTTCGGCGCTCTGCAGCTCGCCATCCCAAGGCGACAGCGTTTCTATCTTCCAGTATTGCGTGGCACTGAATAGGTTCACCGGGTTCACGCTGTCTATGACCCTTCCGAGCACATGGGTTCCATAGAGCCCCAGCCATCCATCGCTGTTGCGTTCGAGTCGCGCGCCTGTGTAATCCCAGTGTTCGGCGCTGTTGATGTAGTAGAGCGTACGATTTGCGTCATGCTTGATGAACGCAAAATGGAAACGCACCGGTTTGAACTCGTTTCGTCCATCACGGGTACGCGCAGCCTCGGTGCTCAACCAACCGTCCTCGTCGGCACTGGTGAACGGGTGCGTGGAAAACGAAGTGTCCGCGATAACGACCTGGCCATGGCGGCAATGCAGTTCGGCAGTGAAATTGGCGTGAATCATGAGAGCTCCAGCTCGAAGGAATGAGCTGTCACCCTAAGCTAGCGATCGCTGGGAAAGCGTCTGGAAGCGCTTGCTGAAGGCCTGGTTGTTTCCGCCAGCCCTGGCTGGGCAACTGCATGTGCGGTGGCGGTCCGCCGGGGGGGACAAGCAATGTGCTTGATATTTTAAACACCCACAGCCTATGTTGGTGCCAGCCTGTTACAACAAGGACAAACGTCATGAGTACCACCGCCCACCACTCGGCTGCCGAACGCCTTCAAGGCATCGAGCAGATCGAATGCGTCACCCCCGACCTCAATGGCGTTCCGCGCGGCAAGGTGATGACCGCCGAGGGCTTTCTCGAAGGCCGTCGCCTGCAGATGGCCCGGGGGGTACTGTTGCAATGCATCATGGGGGGCTACCCGCCGGCCAGGTACTATGGCAGTGACGATGGCGACCTGGTGCTGGTAGCCGACCCCAGCCAGGTCCACCGCCTGCCGTGGAGCGACGATGGCCGCGCCCTGGCCATATGCGATGCCAACGAACTGGACGGTCGGCCTTCGCCATTGTCCACCCGCGGCCAGCTCAAGGCAGTGCTCGCCCGCTACGCAGCGCTGGGCCTGGCACCGGTAGTGGCGACCGAGCTCGAATTCTTCGTCTTCGCGCCCAACCCCGATCCGCAGCAGCCGTTCCAGCCGCCGGTCGGCAGCGATGGCCGCCGCGAACTCGGCCATTCGGCATTCAGTGTCAGTTCCAACAACGGCCTGCGCCCATTCTTCAAGGAGGTAGACCAGTGCATGGTCGCGCTGGGCCTGCCGCGTGACACCTTCATGCATGAAATGGGCGTCAGCCAGTTCGAGATCAACCTGCTGCACGGCGACCCGCTGCTGCTGGCCGACCAGACCATGCTGTTCAAGCACCTGCTCAAGGAGGTGGCGCTCAAGCACGGCCTGACCGTGGTGTGCATGGCCAAGCCGCTGGCGCGCACGCCGGGCAGTTCCATGCATATTCACCAGAGCCTGGTGGAAGTGGCCAGCGGGCGTAACGTGTTCAGCGATGAGCAAGGCCAGCCCAGCGCAACCTTCTACCACTTCATCGGCGGCCAGCAGGCCTGCCTGGCCGACTTCACTGCGCTGTTTGCACCCAACGTCAATTCGTACCAGCGCCTGTGCCACCCCTATGCCTCACCGAACAATGCCTGCTGGTCCGAAGACAACCGCGCCGCAGGCCTGCGCATCCCGGCCAGTGCGCCGCTGGCGCGGCGGGTGGAAAACCGCCTGCCCGGCGCCGACGCCAACCCGTACCTGGCCATTGCCGCGAGCCTGGCCGCCGGGCTGCACGGCATCCAGCAGTGCCTGCAGCCGTCGCCAGCGATCCAGGGCGAGTTCGCCGTGCCGGAGCACCTGGCCCTGCCGTGCACCTTGCATGCCGCGCTGGAGCGGCTCAAGCGCAGCGCGTTGGCACGGGAACTGTTCGGCAGCGAGTTCATCGAAGGCTACATTGCCAGCAAGACCCTCGAGCTGACCGATTTCCTCGATGAGATCACGCCCTGGGAGCGCCGAGTGCTGGCGGCACAGGCCTGATCGCGACACAACCGACACTGGACACGCCCCGTAGCGGCAAAATCGCTATCGGGGCCTGCGCCAGGCAGTTTTTGCCCTTATGCTTCTTGCACCCAATCGTCACCTGACCAGGGAGCTTTACGGTACGTATGCGAAATATATGGAAGCCGTTTCAGTCGTTGTATTTCGCCGCGCTGATGATGTTGATCGGCTCGGGCCTGCTCAGTACCTACCTGGCCCTGCGCCTGGCGGCTGACCACGTCGACAGCCTGTGGGTAGGTGCGTTGATGGCGGCCAACTACTTTGGCCTGGCGGTCGGCGGCAAGGTCGGCCACCGCCTGATTGGCCGGGTCGGGCACATCCGTGCCTATGCCACCTGCGCCGGTATCGTCGGCGCGGCAGTGCTCGGCCACGGCCTGACCAATTGGTTGCCGGCCTGGGTCGGGCTGCGGATGATCGTCGGCTTGGGGATGATGTGCCAGTACATGGTCATCGAAAGCTGGCTCAACGAGCAGGCCGATGTGAAGCATCGCGGCGCAGTGTTCAGCGGCTACATGATCGCCTCTTACCTGGGCCTGGTGCTCGGCCAGCTGATCCTGGTGGTGCACCCGCAACTGGGCCCCGAATTGCTGATGCTGGTGGCCATGTGCTTTGCCCTGTGCCTGGTACCGGTGGCGATGACCCGGCGGATCCACCCGGCGCCCTTGCGCCCGGCGCCGATGGAGCCGAAGTTCTTCCTCAAGCGGGTGCCGCAGTCGCTCAGCACGGTGCTGGGCTCGGGCCTGATCGTCGGCTCGTTCTATGGCCTGGCGCCGTTGTATGCCTCCAGCCAGGGGCTGAGCACCGAGCAGATCGGCCTGTTCATGGGTAGCTGCATTTTCGCCGGCCTGCTGGTGCAGTGGCCGCTGGGCTGGTTGTCCGACCGCTACGACCGGGCGGTGCTGATCCGTAGCGTGGCGGTGGGCCTGGCGCTGGCTTCGGCACCGCTGGCGGTACTGCCCAGCGTGCCGCTGGAATTGCTGTTTGGCGTGGGCTTCCTGATCTCGTTGCTGCAGTTCTGCCTGTACCCGCTGGCGGTGGCGTTTTCCAACGACCATGTGGAGAGCGAGCGGCGGGTGTCGTTGACCGCGATGCTGCTGGTGACCTATGGCGTGGGGGCGTGCATCGGGCCGCTGGCGGCGGGGGTGCTGATGAAGCTGCTGGGGGCGCAGATGCTGTATGCCTTCTTCGTGTTCTTCGCGCTGGTGCTGGTATGGCGCATCCGGCCGAAAGCGGTCACCGGGTTGCACCAGGTACAGGATGCGCCGTTGGGCCACGTGGCGATGCCGGCGGCCGGTTCGCCGTTGTCGGCGGCACTCGACCCACGGGTGGATGAGCAGACCGTGCAGGACGTGATGCAGGCACCGGTGGCCGCGGAGGACACCGAGGCGGAAGAGAATGGGACCGGGCAACCGGCGGCTGAGCCGCAAGAGGTCAGCAAGTCGGTGTAAGCCAGTGCTGGCCTCTTCGCGGGCATGCCCGCTCCCACAAGGACCGCATCAAGCCTGAGGGCTGCGCCGTCCCGGTGGGAGCGGGCGCGCCCGCGAAGAGGCCGGCGCTGTAAGAACACAAATGAAAACGCCACCTCGAAAGGTGGCGTTGTTGTCTTGCAGCCGACGATCAATAGTCGTCCTTGTCGAACCGCCGCGCCTCGCGTTGCAACTGGTACACGAAGCTCTCGATCTTGCGCTGGGCCTGCCCGCTGAGGTTATGGAAGCGTATGCCGGCGAACGTGGTATTGATCCGCTCTTCATAATGCAGGTGGCGCAGTTCGACCATGGTATCCACCAGGCCCAGCGGGTTGCCCGCCTTGAAACGCTCGTACACCTGGCCCAGTTGCAGGCGCTCCTCGACATTGCCGTCGAAGCGCAGCTTGCAGCCGGTGGCAGAGATATCCAGCAGCTTGCCGCGCAGCGCGCCATTGCCCTTGAGGTGGGTACCATCGAGGATGATGTCGACCAACTGCGACAGCTTCAGCGCGGCGCGGAATGCGTTGCGGCGCTGGTGGTAGGTCATTTCCAGGGGCATGGCGCCGCGGTAGCAGCGGTGGCCATCGACTTCGCTGATCCGCAGGGCGTGGGTGCACTCCCAGGCAATGCGCACGCCATCGTGAAAACCTTCGACGCGGAAGTGTTCGCCGTTCTCGATGTACTTCTCGCCGTCGCGGGGAATCATCTCGTCCAGCGCCAGGGTGTTGCTGTCACGGTCCACGTGCACCACGTAGCTCTGGAAACGCTGGCTACGGTCGTGGAAGGTGATGATCAGGGGGTCATGGCTTTCCTGCAACTGCCGCAAGTTGGCCGCAATCTCCAAAGGGGTGTTCAGCACCTTTGGCGGCTGCGGGGCATCGGATTCATTGAACACGGCTTTATCGTTCTCCAGGCAAAAGCGACACACGCAATTAACGGCATTTTGCCAGTATGTTCCGTGCCTTGATAGAAAAAATCAAACCTGGCTGAGCGCCCGTGGCTTGACCAGCGGCGAGGTACTGCCGCGGCTGTCGTAGAGCGACGGAGAGTCGCCGCCCATGAGGATGCGGATCTGGTTGTTGGTGGCGTTCTGCTGCACCTGGATGATCCGCCCATTGGTCTCGTTGAGCTGCTGGCAGGCTTGCATCAACTGGCTGATCACGTCGAGTTGCTGCAGCAGCAGTGCACCGTTCGGCGATTGCGCTGCCAGCGCTTCCACCCCGGCGCGGTTGGCGCTCAGGCCCAGGCTGGTGAGCAGGTTGTTGCGCCGCGTGCCTTGCTGCTCCAGCAACACGATCAAGGACTGCTTGCGGGCGAGGATGGTCTCCAGCAACGCCATGTCGCGCCCATGCAGTGCCACGGCCTCCTTCTGCAAGAGGTCGAGCAGTTCCTGCATCGGGGCGATGTCATCTTCGATCAGTTGCAGCAAGGTGGTGTCGTGCATGGCTAACTCTTGGCTTTTCTAGCGTCCGTGAAGTCAGCGCGCCGAACGGTCAGCGCTGGGCTTCGAAATCGAGCAGTTTACTGGCGACCCGGCCGGCATCGACCTGGTAGCTGCCGTCGGCGATCGCCTGCTTCAACTGGGCCACACGGGCACTGTTGACCACCGGCTCGTCGCGCAGCTTGTCGCTGATCTTCTGCAACTGCTGTGCCTCCTGGCTGAGGTGTACCGCTTCTCCGCTGGCGCTGGTGGTGGCTTCCTGGCTGGCTGCCGCTTTGTCGGCGCTGCCGGATGCGCTGGTGCCGCGCACGCCGCCCGTGACGGACGGAGAATTATTTACACGACTGAAGTCGATGACCATGATCAGAAACCCCTGGGTATTTGGACGCTTGCCTTGTTTTCGGCCAACCCGAAAGAAACTTTAGGCACAAATGCGTAGCCGCCTGTCGGCAAGCTTGCGAACCCGTTTTCTGACACAGTTTAGGAGCAGCGGTTCCTCACCGCCAGCGCAATGTCGGCTGGCTACATACTGACCTCGACCTGGCCTGGGCCGGTGACCCTGGCCTTGACTACCCGTTTGGAATTGAGGTTGCGCACCCGGATCTGTTCGCTCAGGCCGCCCTTGCTCAGCGCTTCGCCGGGCATGCGTACGCTCAGGCTGCCGCTGCGCGCGATGATCACCACGTGGTCGCCCTTGCGCACCACCTCGGCCTGTTCCAGGTGTTGTGGGGTGAGCACTTGGTCGATCACCGTCGGGCGCAGCATCTTCATGCCGACCGCCTGGTCCAGTTCGGTCAGGAAGCCTTGCCCCAGCGTGCCGACATCGCGTTCACGCAGGGCCACGTCGCCTTCGCCTACCACGTTGTCGCGCTTGAGCGGGCGGGTCATCACCACCACCTCGCGGAACAGCCGCACGGTGGCCGGTACGAACACGGTCCACGGCGCTGCACTGTCGCAACGCACCTTCACCGTAACGCGGCCCAGCGGTTGCGCCGGGCTTTCCAGCGAGGCGTCCAGCTGCTGGCTGCACAGCGGCATGCGCAGGCGCGGGTCCAGCGGGTTGACCTGGATTTCGTAGCGGCCGGCAGTCTGGGTGGTGGCCAGGTAATCTTCGACGCTGAATTCAAGAAACCCTTGGGTGACACCGATAAGCTGTTCAGGCAAGGTAAACGCGTCCGCCAGCGTGCGAACGCCGGGCACCAGCAGGCAGAGCATGGCCAGCGAGCCAGTCAGCAGGCGCGTCAATCGTCGGGAAAATGTCGTTTTCGTGTACATGACGCTCAAAAAAGCAAAGCCCGTGCCGACTCGCTATCTGAGTGGCAACAAAAGGCTTAAATGTAGAGGAGTCTGGCATGGCAGGTGTTATGGATTCGGTCAACCAGCGCACCCAGCTGGTAGGGCAGAACCGCCTGGAACTGCTGCTGTTCCGCCTCAATGGCGAGCAGCTTTACGGCATCAACGTGTTCAAGGTCAGGGAAGTGCTGCAATGCCCGGCGCTGACCCTGCTGCCCAAGGCGCACCCGGTGGTGCGCGGCGTTGCCAACATTCGTGGGGCAACCATCCCGATCCTCGACCTGTCGATGGCCACCGGGCTGCGGCCGCTGCAGGAAGACACGCGCAACAGCTTCGTGATCATTACCGAGTACAACACCAAGACCCAGGGCTTCCTGGTGCACTCGGTGGAACGCATCGTCAACATGAACTGGGAAGAAATCCATCCGCCACCCAAGGGCACCGGCCGCGATCACTACCTGACCGCCGTCACCCGGGTGGACAACCGCATGGTCGAGATCATCGACGTGGAAAAGGTGCTGGCCGAAGTGGCACCGTCGTCCGAGTCGGTGTCGGCCGGGGTGGTCGATGCCGAGGTGCAGGACAAGGCCGTGCTGTTGCGGGTGCTTACCGTCGACGATTCATCGGTGGCGCGCAAGCAGGTCAGCCGTTGCCTGCAGACCGTGGGGGTCGAGGTGGTGGCGCTCAATGACGGTCGCCAGGCCTTGAACTATCTGCGTCAGCTGGTGGACGAAGGCAAGAAGCCGGAAGAAGAGTTCCTGATGATGATCTCGGACATTGAAATGCCGGAAATGGACGGCTACACGCTGACCGCAGAGATTCGCAGCGATCCGCGCATGCAAAAATTGCATATCTGCCTGCATACTTCGCTTTCCGGGGTGTTCAACCAGGCAATGGTCAAGAAGGTCGGGGCCGATGACTTCCTGGCCAAGTTCAAGCCGGACGACCTGGCCCAGCGGGTGGTCGACCGGATCAAGGCAGCGCATTGAAAGCGCCGGGAGCAACCTCCCGGCACCAGTGATTGAAAAGAGGCGGCAGAAGTGTCTACGGGTAATTTGGATTTCGAACAGTTCCGGGTCTTCCTGGAGAAAGCCTGTGGCATCCTGCTGGGGGAGAATAAGCAGTACCTGGTTTCCAGCCGTCTCAACAAGCTGATGGAACAACAGGGCATCAAGAGCCTGGGCGAGCTGGTACAGCGCATCCAGGCCCAGCCGCGAGGTGGCTTGCGCGAGCAGGTGGTCGATGCCATGACCACCAACGAGACCCTGTGGTTTCGCGATACCTACCCGTTCGAAGTGCTGAAGAACAAGGTGATTCCGGAGTTCATCCGCAACAACCCTGGGCAGCGCCTGCGCATGTGGTCGGCGGCCTGTTCGTCGGGGCAGGAGCCGTATTCCATCTCGATGGCCATCGACGAGTTCGAGCGTGGCAACCTTGGCCAGTTGAAGATGGGCGCGCAGATCGTCGCCACCGACCTGTCCGGCAGCATGCTGACCAACTGCAAGACCGGCGAGTACGACAGCCTGGCGATTGCCCGCGGCCTGTCCCAGGAGCGCCTGCAGCGCTACTTCGACCCCAAGGGGCCGGGGCGCTGGGCGGTCAAGCCGGCAATTCGCAGCCGTGTCGAGTTCCGCTCGTTCAACCTGCTCGACAGCTATGCCAGCCTGGGCAAGTTCGACGTGGTGTTCTGCCGCAACGTGCTGATCTACTTCTCGGCGCAGGTCAAGAAGGACATCCTGCTGCGCATTCACAGTACCCTGAAGCCGGGTGGCTACCTGTTCCTCGGTGCCTCCGAGGCGCTGAACGGGCTGCCGGACCATTACCAGATGGTCCAATGTAGCCCGGGGATCATCTACCAGGCCAAGTAAGCACAAAGGCCGGCAACCAAAGTTGCCGGCCTTTTTGTTTGTCGTGTCGGCGTTTTGCGGGCATGCCCGCGAACAGGCCGAAGCAGGAAGAGCTGACGTCAATTTTTTGTTTTGCCGCTTTTGCCACCCGGCAATTGCCGCTTTCGCCGCATCAGGCGGAAGGTGTTTGCCGCTTTTCTGGCATCACCCTGACAGCACTGTACCCGGCAAGCCCGTAATTCCTGGGTTTGCCTGGGTTGGCACAGGCCTTGCTATACCTTGGCCAACGATATTCCGGTCAACCTTCGAAGGTTTCCCCGACATGAGCATCAGTTTCGACAAGGCGCTTGGCATCCACGAAAAGGCCCTGGGCTTCCGCGCTCAGCGCGCCGAGGTGCTGGCCAACAACATTGCCAACGCCGACACGCCCAACTACAAGGCGCGTGACATGGACTTCGCCTCGGTGCTCGCTGCCGAAAGCGACAAGCAGCAGAGCGGCCGTTTCAGCCTCGAGCGCACCAACAGCCGCCACATCGAGGCCGACGGCCTGGCGATGGCCGACGATACCCTGAAGTACCGCACGCCGCTGCAGCCTTCGATCGACCAGAACACCGTGGACGCGCAGATCGAGCAGTCGAACTACACCGAAAACGCCGTCGGCTTCCAGGCCAGCTTCACCTTGCTCAACAGTAAATTCAAAGGGCTGGTATCGGCCCTGCGGGGAGAATGACCATGTCCCTTTCCAGTGTCTTCAACATTGCCGGTAGCGGCATGAGCGCGCAGAACACGCGCCTGAACACCGTTGCCTCGAACATCGCCAACGCCGAGACCGTGTCTTCGAGCATCGACCAGACCTACCGCGCCCGCCACCCGGTGTTCGCCACGACCTTCCAGGATGCGCAGGCCGGCAGCAGCCAGTCGCTGTTCGAGGACCAGGGCGAAGCCGGGCAGGGCGTGCAGGTAAAAGGCATCGTCGAGGACCAGAGCAACCTGGAGGCCCGCTACGAGCCGAACCACCCGGCGGCGAACAAGGACGGCTATGTCTACTACCCGAACGTCAACGTGGTCGAGGAAATGGCTGACATGATTTCCGCCAGCCGTGCGTTCCAGACCAATGCCGAGCTGATGAACACGGCCAAGAGCATGATGCAGAAAGTCCTGACCCTGGGTCAGTGATAAGGAAACCAGACCATGGCAATCGATACTACCGGCGTGAATCTCAACGAAGTGCTTGCGGCGTCGGGTGTGGGTACCAACACCAAGAAGACCGTGGACACCGCATCCAAGACCGGCACCGACTCGCTCGGCAAGGATGCCTTCCTGCAGTTGCTGGTGACCCAGATGCAGCACCAGAACCCGCTGGACCCGCAGGACAACGGTGAATTCGTTGCCCAGTTGGCGCAGTTCAGCAGCCTCGAAGGCATCACCTCGCTGAACGAATCGGTCAGTGCCATTACCAGTGCCATGGCCTCGTCCCAGGCGCTGCAGGCGTCGTCGCTGGTCGGTCGCTCGGTGGTGGTGCAGAACGACAAGGCTATCGTCGACACCAGCGAAAGCTTCAATGCGCAGTTCGTGGTGCCGCAAGCCATCGGCGAAGCGAAGATCACCATCAAGGACAAGGACGGCAATACCGTCAAGACCATCGAGCTGGGCGAGCAGAAAGCCGGTTACGCCGATTTCATCTGGGACGGTACCAACAATAGCGGCGAGAAGGTCGACCCGGGTACCTACACCTTCACCGCCAGCACCACGGTGGATGGCAAGGCGGTGCAGATGAACACGCTGTTGCCTGCCAAGGTGACCAGCGTCAGCTTCAGCTCCGGCGGTGAAATGGTGTTGAACCTCGCTGGCGTTGGCAAAGTATCCCTCTCCGACGTGCAAACCATCGGTATCTAAGGCCCATTAGTGCGGCAAAAGGAGCGAATTCATGTCTTTCAATATCGGCCTTAGCGGTCTGTACGCAGCAAACAAGCAACTGGATGTCACCGGCAACAACATCGCCAACGTCAACACCACCGGCTTCAAGTCGTCGCGTGCCGAGTTCGCCGATGTCTACGCCGGCGCCAACCGCCTCGGCGTGGGCAAGAACCAGGTGGGTAACGGCGTGCGTCTGGCTGCCGTGTCCCAGCAGTTCACCCAGGGTGACGTCAACAACACCGGCAACGTGCTGGACATGGGCATCCAGGGCCAGGGCTTCTTCGTGCTGTCCGACAACGGCTCGCGCGTCTACACCCGTGCCGGTGCGTTCCAGGCCAGCAAGGACAACTTCGTGGTGACCTCGGATGGCCTGCGCCTGCAGGGGTATGCCGCAGACTCGAATGGCAAGATCCAGAAGGGCGTGCTGAGCGACCTGCAGATCGATACCTCGGCGCTGCAGCCAAAGGCCACGTCGCTGATCGACCAGGGCATCAACCTGAACTCTTCGGCCGCCGATATCCCCCTGGAAGTCGACGATGGTACTGGCGCGATGGTGCCGAACCTGCCGTTCGACCCGGCTGACCAGAAGACCTACACCAAGTCCTTCCCGACCAAGGTGTACGACAGCCAGGGCAACGAGCACACCATGGAGCAGTTCTACCGCAAGACCGGCACCAATGAGTGGACCATGTACACCCTGGTGGATGGGCGCAACCCGTTCGACCCATCCTCCACCACGCCGCTGACCGGCACCATCAGCTTCAACAGCGATGGCTCGGTCAAGAGCATGACGGCCGACAACACCGGCCACCCGGCGGGCTCGTCGTTCACCGTGACCAACAACACCTTCACCATGACCGGTTGGGTGCCTGCGGTGGAAGACTCGGCGGGTAACTGGATCGCCAACGGCGCCGCAGGCAATGCCGATGGCATGCGCCTGTCGATGAACAGCACCACCTCCTACAACACCGAGACCGCGCGCATGTCGCAGTCCCAGGATGGTTATGCCACCGGTATCCTGTCGAGCCTGAGCATCGACTCCACCGGCGTGCTGTTCGCCAGCTTCAGCAACCAGCAGTCCCGCGCCATCGGCCAGGTTGCTCTGGCCAGCTTCGCCAACGAGCAGGGCCTGCAGCAGATCGGTGGTACCCGCTGGACCGAGACCTACACGTCCGGCATTCCGGGTATCGATGCGCCGAAGACCGGTACCCTGGGCAGCGTCGAGTCCAACTCGCTGGAAGCTTCCAACGTCAACCTGACCCAGGAGCTGGTCGAGCTGATCAAGGCGCAGAGCAATTACCAGGCGAACGCCAAGACCATCTCCACCGAAAGCACCATCATGCAGACCATCATCCAGATGACCTGATGGTCGCTGGCTGAGCGTGTGCGGGCGAACCCCTTTGTCATGAAGGGGTTCGTCGTTTTTGCAGGGGGCTCCATGAACAAACTGCTTGTCGCGCTGATTGCTGCAGCGTGCCTGTACCAGGCCCAGGCTGGCACCGCGCCGTGGTGGCGCTGGGAAAGCCAGGTGGATGGGCGCCTGGTGTGCTCGCAGTGGCCGCCGGGGGAGGGCTGGAAGAAGTTTGCCGGGCCCTTCACCAATGGCGCCTGCCGCGAGCCTTGACCTGGCCGGCGTGTTCGCCGATTTGCCTGCGAAGACGTTGCTGCAGGCTTGCCGCAATCGGCAAGCCTGCGCCGGATAACCGGCGTCCGCGCTTCGGCAAAACCCCGCAAAAGCCCGTAATCACGGGCTTTTTGCTGATTTCGAAAAGTTGGTTCGGAACTTGCTTTAGAGCCTGCACAGCAGCGGCGAGCGGCAAACGATCGCCAGTGCAGCGGAGGATGACTGTGGACAAGATGCTTTACGTGGCCATGACCGGCGCCAGCCAGAACGCGCTGGCGCAGAAGGCCCACGCCAACAACCTGGCGAACATTTCCACCAATGGTTTCCAGCGTGACCTGGAGCAGGCGCGCTCGATGCCGGTGTTCGGCGACAGCTTTCCGGCGCGTGCCTTTGCCATGACCGAACGCCCGGCCACCGACTTCAGCGAAGGGCCGATGGTTGAAACCGGGCGCGACCTGGACGTGACGGTGACCGGCAAGGGCTTCATTGCCGTGCAGGCACCCGACGGCAGCGAAGCCTATGTGCGTACCGGCAGCCTGAACATCGACGCCCTTGGCGTGCTGCGTGCCGGCAACGGCATGCCGGTGATCGGTAACGGTGGCCCTATTGCCATCCCGCCAGAGCAGAAGGTTGAAGTCGGCGCCGACGGCACCATCAGCATCCGCTCCATGGGCGAAGACCCACGGGTGATGGCCGAGGTCGACCGTATCAAGCTGGTCAACCCGGACAGCAAAGGCCTGACCAAGGGCCTGGACGGGCTGATCCACACCAAGGACGGCCAACCAGCCGCCGCCGACGTCAATGTGCGGGTGGTGTCGGGCTTCCTGGAGGGCAGCAACGTCAACGCCGTGGAGGAAATGACCTCGGTGCTGGCGCTGTCCCGTCAATTCGAACTGCACGTCAAGATGATGAACGCGGCCAAGGAAGGCGACGAAGCCATGGCGCGTGTTTTGCAAATCGGCTAATCACTTTTGAACGGGTGCCGTAAAACAGGCGCACGAGGAGAACTTACATGCTTCCGGCTCTTTGGGTCGCTAAAACCGGCCTGTCCGCCCAGGACACCAACCTGACGGTCATCTCCAACAACCTGGCCAACGTCTCGACCACCGGCTTCAAGCGTGATCGCGCCGAGTTCCAGGACTTGCTGTACCAGATCAAGCGCCAGCCAGGTGCGCAGTCCACCCAGGACAGCGAACTGCCGTCCGGCCTGCAGGTCGGTACCGGTGTGCGCATCGTCGGCACGCAGAAGAACTTCCAGACCGGCAGCCTGCAGACCACGGAGAACCCGCTGGACATGGCGGTCAACGGCCGTGGCTTCTTCCAGGTGCTGCAGCCGGATGGCACGGTTTCGTATACCCGTGACGGTACCTTCCACCTGAACTCCGATGGCCAGATCGTCACCGCCCAGGGTTTTGCCCTGGAACCGGCGATCGTGGTGCCTAATGACGCCCAGACCTTCACCGTCGGCCAGGACGGTACCGTGTCGATCACCACCGCCGGCAACCCGGCGGCGCAGGTGATCGGCAACATCCAGACCGCCGACTTCATCAACCCGGCCGGCCTGCAGGCGATTGGCGACAACCTATTCCTGGAAACCGCCGCCAGTGGTGCACCGCAAGTCGGCACCCCGGGCCTGAACGGTTTTGGTACCACGTTGCAGCAGACCCTGGAGAACTCCAACGTCAGCACCGTGGAAGAACTGGTGAACATGATCACCACCCAGCGTGCCTACGAGATGAACTCCAAGGTCATCTCCACTGCTGACCAGATGCTGTCGTTCGTAACCCAGCAGCTCTAAGCCCTAGTGCAGGTTCTACTCCCGTTACACCGTGAGGTAAGTGTCATGAAGCGTTTGTTGTCTGTGTTCGCCCTGGGGGGGGCGGTCGTGCTGGCAGGTTGCGTCGCGCCGACGCCCAAGCCGAACGACCCGTATTACGCGCCGGTCCTGCCGCGCACCCCGCTGCCGGCTGCAGCCAACAACGGTTCGATCTACCAGGCCGGTTTCGAGCAGAGCCTGTACACCGACCGCAAGGCGTTCCGCGTGGGTGACATCATCACCATCACCCTCAACGAACGCACTTCGGCGAGCAAGAACGCCGGCTCGCAGATCCAGAAGAACAGCAAGGCCGACATCGGCCTGACCTCGCTGTTTGGCGCCAACCCGAACACCAACAACCCGTTCGGCGGCGGCGACCTGTCGCTGGAGGCGGGTTACAGCGGCGATCGCACCACCAAGGGTGACAGCAAGGCCACCCAGGGCAACACCCTGACCGGCTCGATCACCGTCACCGTGGCCGAGGTGCTGCCCAACGGCATCATCGCCGTGCGCGGGGAAAAGTGGATGACCCTCAATACCGGTGAAGAGCTGGTGCGTATCGCCGGCCTGATCCGTGCCGATGACATCGCCACCGACAACACCGTGCCGTCCACCCGGGTGGCCGATGCGCGCATCACCTATTCGGGCACCGGTTCGTTCGCCGATGCCAGCCAGCCCGGTTGGCTGGATCGCTTCTTCATCAGCCCGCTTTGGCCCTTCTGAGTACGGATGAACATGTTCAACGTAAGGCAGCTGATTGCCGCGACCCTGCTCCTGTCCTGCGCGTTCGGTGCCCAAGCTGAGCGCCTGAAGGACATCGCCAGCATTTCTGGCGTGCGTTCCAACCAGTTGATCGGCTATGGCCTGGTGGTGGGGCTCAACGGCACGGGTGACCAGACCACCCAGACGCCGTTCACCCTGCAGACCTTCAACAACATGCTCTCGCAGTTCGGCATCAAGGTACCGGCCGGCTCCGGCAATGTGCAGTTGAAGAACGTCGCGGCGGTGTCGGTACATGCCGACCTGCCGGCCTTCGCCAAGCCGGGCCAGGTGGTGGACATTACCGTGTCCTCCATCGGTAACTCCAAGAGCCTGCGCGGTGGCAGCCTGCTGATGACGCCGCTGAAGGGTATCGACGGTAATGTCTATGCCATCGCCCAGGGCAACCTGGTGGTCGGCGGCTTCGATGCCGAGGGCCGGGATGGATCGAAGATCACCGTCAACGTTCCGTCGGCTGGTCGCATCCCGGGTGGCGCTACCGTCGAACGGGCGGTGCCGAGCGGCTTCAACCAGGGCAACAGCCTGACCCTGAACCTCAACCGCCCCGACTTCACCACGGCCAAGCGCATCGTCGACAAGGTCAACGAGCTGCTCGGCCCTGGCGTGGCCCAGGCCGTTGATGGCGGCTCGGTGCGGGTCACCGCGCCGATGGACCCGAGCCAGCGCGTCGACTACCTGTCGATCCTGGAAAACCTCGAGATCGACCCGGGCCAGGCCGTGGCCAAAGTCATCATCAACTCGCGTACCGGTACCATCGTCATCGGCCAGAACGTCAAGGTGTCGCCGGCGGCGGTGACCCACGGCAGCCTGACCGTGACCATCACCGAAGACCCGATCGTCAGCCAGCCGGGGCCGCTCTCCAATGGCCAGACCGCGGTGGTGCCGCGCTCGCGGGTGAACGCCGAGCAGGAAGCCAAGCCGATGTTCAAGTTCGGCCCGGGCACCACGCTGGATGAAATCGTCCGCGCGGTAAACCAGGTAGGTGCAGCGCCCAGCGACCTGATGGCGATCCTCGAAGCCCTGAAACAGGCCGGCGCCTTGCAGGCCGACCTGATCGTGATCTGAGGACGCTGCCGATGAACAGCAAAAGCCTGGTTTCCGGCAGCGCCGACAGCGGTGCCTACACCGACCTCAACCGCCTGAGTTCGCTCAAGCACGGCGACCGCGACAGCGACGCCAATGTGCGCAAGGTGGCGCAGGAGTTCGAATCGCTGTTCATCAGCGAAATGCTCAAGGCCTCGCGCAAGGCCAGCGACGTGCTGGCCGACGACAACCCGATGAATACCGAGACGGTGAAGCAGTATCGCGACATGTACGACCAGCAGTTGGCCGTGAGCATGTCCCGCGAAGGCGGGGGTATCGGCCTGCAGGACGTGCTGGTGCGCCAGCTGTCTAAGAACAAGAGCGCGCCGGCCAACACCAGCCCGTTCCCGCGCATCGAGGGCAACGCCCCGACGCTGTGGGGCAACAAGGTCGCCGAGCCGGTGCATGTCGCCCAGGCGAATGCCGGCCGCAACGACGTGGCCGCGCTCAATTCGCGGCGCCTGGCGCTGCCGAGCAGGGTCACCGATCGCCTGCTGGCCGGCATCGTGCCGTCGGCCGCCACCACCAACAACGCTGCCGTGCCGGCCCGCGATGGCCAGCAGGTGGCCAAGACCTTTGCCGTGCCGGACAACGGCCTGCGCATCCTCGGGCGCGCTGTGGCGCAGCCACCGCTGGCACCGAAAAAGGCCTTCGCCGACAGCGACGAATTCGTTGCCACCATGCTGCCGATGGCCGAACAGGCGGCCAAGCGCATCGGCATCGACCCGCGCTACCTGGTGGCGCAGGCTGCGCTGGAAACCGGCTGGGGCAAGTCGGTCATGCGCAACAGCGATGGCAGCAGCAGCCATAACCTGTTCGGCATCAAGGCCAGCGGCAACTGGCAGGGCGATTCGGCGCGGGCGATCACCAGCGAGTTCCGCGATGGCCAGTTCGTCAAGGAAACGGCAGCGTTCCGTTCCTACGACTCGTACCAGGACAGCTTCCACGACCTGGTTAGCCTGTTACAGAACAATTCGCGCTATCAAGATGCGGTGAAGGCCGCCGATAAACCAGAACAGTTCGTGCAAGAGTTGCAAAAGGCCGGGTACGCCACCGACCCGAATTACGCCAGCAAGATCTCGCAGATCGCAAGACAGATGAAGTCGTACGAGCACTACGCGATGCTCGGTACCGCAACAAAACTTTAAGGGCATGGAACCATGGCGAGTCTGATCAACATTGGTATGTCGGGGCTTGGCGCCGCGCAATCGGGGATGTACACCCTCGGTAACAACATTGCCAACGCCGATGTCGAAAGCTACTCACGCCAGCAGAATGTGCAGAAGACCAAGGGTGGCCAGCAAGTTGGCCAGGTGTTCATCGGCACCGGCACCACGCTGGCCGATGTACGCCGGGTGTATAACGCATTTCTGGAAAACCAGCTGCGCAGCACCACGTCGTTGAGCAGCGATGCCGCCTCGTACCTGAACCAGATCACGCCGCTGGATACCGCCCTGTCGAGCAGCGACACTGGCATCACTGCCGCTTTGCAAAGCTTCTTCAGTACCTTGCAGGATGCCGCGGCCAAACCGACCGAGGACGCCTCGCGGCAACTGCTGCTGACCAGCGCGCAGTCCCTGAGCAAGCGTTTCAACACGCTGTCGGCGCAGCTCAACCAGCAGAACAGCAACATCAACTCCAACATGGCGGCGATCGCCGATCAGGTGAACAACCTGACCAAGACCATCGCTGACCTCAACGACCAGATCTCTCGCGTCACGTCGATCTCAGGCCAGCCCAACGACTTGCTCGACCAGCGCGATGGCGCTGTGCGTGAGCTGAACAAGTTGATCGGCACCGATGTGGTGGAGCGTGATGGCAACTACGACGTCTACCTGAAAAACGGCCAGGCCCTGGTACTGGGCAAGACCACCCAGACCTTGGGCGTGGAGCCGAGCGCGACCGACCCGACCCGCATGAGCCTGATCCTCAACCGCGGCTCGACCAAGATGGACATCACCAGCACCACCAGTGGGGGCGAGTTGGGTGGCCTGATCCGCTACCGCAAGGAAACCCTCGATCCGGCGCTCAACGAGCTGGGCCGCGTGGCCCTGGTGGTGGCGGACGCGATCAACAGCCAGCTGGCCCAGGGTATCGACAAGAACGGTAACTTCGGCGCCACCCTGTTCGGCGATATCAACAGCGCCGCGGCGGTCAGCCAGCGCAGTATTGCCAAGTCCGGCAACAGCGCCGGCTCCGGCAACCTCGACGTGACCATCAAGGACACCGGCAAGCTGACCACCAGCGATTACCAGGTGACCTTCACCAGCGCCACTGGCTACAGTGTGCGCAAGTTGCCTGAAGGCACCGACATGGGCAGCTTCGACCTCGGTGACACACCGCCGCCGGTGATCGACGGCTTCACCCTGTCGCTCAACGGTGGTGGCCTGAGTGCCGGCGACAGCTTCAAGATCACCCCGACCCGCAACGCTGCGGCCGGCATCGAAACCGTGCTCACCGACCCCAAGCGCCTGGCACTTGCTGCACCGCTGACCGCCACCAGTGGTGCGGGCAACAAAGGCACCGGGGTGATCACCCAGCCGACGCTGACCTCGGAAATGGACATCTATGACGCCACCCAGCGCTCGCAGCTGCAGACCGGGCTGAAGTATTCGACCCCGGTCAAGCTGGTGTTCGGTGACGACAGCACGTCGCCACAGGCCTATACCCTGTACGATGCCCAGGGCAACAGCATCGGCAGTGGTACGATCATCCCCGGCCAGGAGAACAAGCTGCAATTGTCGGTGCCGATGGTCGATGCCAGCGGCAACCCGCTGGGTAGCGATTTCACCTTCGAGATGAGCGTTTCGGGCGCACCGAAGAATGGTGACAGCTATACCGTGGCGCTGACCGGCGCCGGCTCTGCGGACAACCGCAATGCCCAATCGGTGATCGACCTGCAGACCAAGCCCACGGTCGAGGTGGGTGCCAACGGCAAGGGCATCAGCTTCACCGACGCCTATGCCAAGCTGGTTTCCAACGTCGGCGGCAAGGCCGGCCAGGCACAGATGGACAGCGATGCCACCTCGGCGCTGCATACCTCTGCACTGGACAGCCGCAACGGCCTGTCGGGGGTGTCGGTCGACGAAGAGACCGGCAACCTGATCAAGTTCCAGCAGTACTACACCGCGTCGTCGCAGATCATCAAGGCGGCCCAGGAAACCTTCGCCACCCTGATCAACAGTCTTTAAGGAGCCGTAGATCGTGAGCGTACGCATCTCCACTTCGCAGTTCTACAATACCAACCAGGCCAACTACCAGCGCAACTTCTCCAACTCGGTGAAGACCCAGCAGGAAGCCACCGATGGCATTCGCGTGCGCTCGGCCAAGGACGACCCGGTTGGCGCTGCCCGCCTGCTGCAGCTGGAGCAGCAGCAGAACATGCTCGAACAGTACGGCGACAACATCGTCAATGTGCGCAATGCCCTGGGTACTGCCGAAAGCACCCTGAAGTCCATCGGCACCATCCTGCAGCGGGTCAACGAACTGGCGGTGAGCTCCGGCAACGCCGGCTTCACCGACGACGACCGCAAGGCCAATGCCGCCGAACTGGATTCGCTTGAGCAGCAGCTGTTCACCCTGATGAACAGCAAGGACGAAAACGGCAAGTACATCTTCTCCGGTTCCAAGGGCGACACCCAACCGTATGTGCGCAATGCCGATGGCACCTACTCCTACCAGGGCGACCAGTCGCAGCTGAAGTTGCAGGTGGGCGACATGCTCAGCCTGGCGGCCAACGAAACCGGCTACGATGCGTTCGAGCAGGCGCTGAACACCAGCCGCAGCGAGACCAGGCTGACTGCGCCGGCCACCGATGATGGCCGGGTCAGCCTGTCCAACGGCCAGGTTTCCGGCAGCTCTACCTACAACGACCGCTTCCGCAGTGGCGAGCCTTACAGCATCGAGTTCATCAGCAGCACACAATTCAAGATCACCGATGCCGGCGGCAACGACGTCACCCTCGAGGCGACCCAGGGCGGCAAGTTCGACCCGAAAGGCGACAACACCGAGATCAGCTTCCGTGGCGTCGACCTGCGCCTGGACATCAGCTTCAAGGCCGGTGACGAAGCCGACCCGGATGCGGCCATCGCCGGCCACACCTTCAGCCTGACCTCCAAGGCCGACCAGATCGGTAGCAGCCGCAGCCCGGGTAATGCCTCGTCGGTACAGATCACCGGTAGCTCGGTGGTCGACCAGGCGGCGTACAAGGCCGCCTTCCCCGAAGGTGCAGTGCTCAAGTTCACCAGCGCCACCGACTTCGAGCTGTACACCGCGCCGGTCAGCGACGGCAGTCGGCCAATCTCCACGGGCACCCTGAGCGGTACCACCGCCACGGTACTGGGCGTGCAGTTCGACTTGTCCGGCGCGCCAAGTGCCGGTGACGCGTTTGCCATCAAGGTCGATACCCACCAGACCCAGAACGTGCTCGATACCATCAGCCAGCTGCGCGCTGCGCTGAGCACCCCGATCGACGGTGACCCGGCCGCCGCGCAGACTTTCAAGGCCGCGCTGGACTCGGCCATCGGCAACATCGGCAGCGCCACCAACCAGGTGACTTCGTCGATCGCCTCGATCGGTGGCCGTGGCCAGGCGCTGGACGTGCAGGCCGAGACCAACTCGGCGCTGGGCGCGGAGAACACCAAGACCCAGAGCTCGATCCGCGAAAGCGATCCGGCCGAAGTGATGATCCGCCTGACCATGCAGACCAACATGCTGCAGGCCTCGTTGCAGGCCTATGCCAAGGTCGCCGGTCTGTCGCTGGTCAACTACATCTGATAGCGCTGCATGCGTAGCCAATCGTGCGCCGCCACCGTCAGGTGCGGCGCACTTTTTTTTGCAAGGTCGCCAACGTGAACGAAAAGCCTCTCGTCAGTATCGTCATCCCTGCCTACAGCCCACGGTTCTTTGCCATGGCCTTGCACAGCGCCCTCGGCCAGGCCTATGAGGCGCTGGAGGTGCTGGTCTGCGACGACAGCGAAGGCGAGGAGATCGAAGCCATCGTCAACGCTGTCGAGGGCGAATTGCGCGCTTGCGTGCGCTATGTGCGTAACAGCCGGCGCCTGGGTTTTGTCGCCAACCTGGTGCAGGCGGTGAGCTTGGCCCGGGGCGCGCTGGTCAAGGTGCTGTGCGACGACGATCGGCTCTTCCCGCAGTGCGTGACGCACCAGGCCAAGGCCTTGCTGGAGCATGACGAAGTCGGCCTGGTGTTGTCGCAGCGCGTGCTCTGTGACGAGAACAATTTCATCCTGCCGATGCGTATCGCCAATGCGCGCTTCGCCAATGTCGACAGCCTGTTCAAGGGCGAAGACATGCTGGCCATGCTCGATGGGCGGCCCGTGAACTTCCTGGGCAATTTCTCGGCGGCGCTGATGCGTCGCGAGCAGGCACTGGAGTGGTTGCAGGCACTCACCAGCGATGGCCTGAGCTTCGTCGCGCTGCTGGACCTGGCGCTGTTCGCCTGCCTGATGCGGCGCGGCAACATGGTCATGCTCAGCGAGCCGGGCCTGATCGAGCGCCTGCACCCCCAGCGCTTGAGCAAGCAGGAAGCGCTGGTCCAGGCCGCACCGCAGGAGTGGCGCTGGATGATGCAGATGCTCGCCGCGCGCAGTGGCGAGGCCGCGCCCGCCAGTGGCTGGGTGCGCTACGTGCCACTGAGCGAGGCACAGCAGCAGCCACGCCAATGGCAGGAGCTGTGTGTGGCACGCATCATCAGCAACTGGCAGACCCGCCTGGGTGGTCGGGTCGGCAGCGAGTGCGAAAGCTATGCCGAGCTTTATCAGCAGTGGTTGGCGGCGCGCCGCTTCAGCGACGTGCAGCGCGGCCTGCTGCCCCAGGCGATAGCGGCCTGGCCACGTCAGCCGCGCATCGTGCCGGTGGTGCTGGATACCCAGGGTGATGCCCAGGCCCTGGCGCGCACCCTCGACAGCCTGGCCGGGCAGTTGTACCCCGTGCATGCCTGCGTGGTGCTGGCCGATGCCGAACCCGCCAGCCCGATACCGCTGGTGCATCAGCCGCTGCAGAGCGACTGGCCCAAGCAGTTGAACCAGCTGCTGGCCTCGTTGCATGACGCCGACTGGATCTACCTGCTGCGTGCCGGTGACCGGCTCGCCGAATCGGCCATTCTGCTGTTGGCTGAACGTGCCGCGGTGTTTCCCAACCTGGCATGTGCCTACAGCGATGAAGGGGCCTGGCTCGATGACCAGCCGGGCGAACCGGTGTTCAAGCCGGACTTCAACCTCGACCTGTTGCGTAGCTACCCCTATGTCGGCCGCACCCTGGCCTTCGCCCGCGAGGCAATTCTCGACCTTGGCGGTTTCGATGCCGGCTTTGCCGAGCTGGCCCCGCATGACCTGCTCTGGCGCCTGGTCGAGAGCCGAGGCCTGCAGGTGGTCGAGCACATTGCCGAAATCCAGGTGCAATCGGAGTTCAGCTTCGCCAACTGGCTGTCGCTGCCGGAAGTGATCGCCCAGAGCGAACCGCTGCTGGCCGCGCACCTGCAGCGGCTGGGCGTGGCGCATCGGATCCGGCATGACGACCTGTCGTTGCTCAATCGGGTGGACTACCTGCATGCCGACACCCCGCAGGTATCGATCCTCGTTCCTGTCGGTGATGACCTGGCGGGCCTGCAGGCCTGTGTCGAAGGGCTGATCGAACGCACCGCCTATGGCCGCTACGAGATATTGCTGGTGGCCGGCCCGACCGTGGCGGCCGACGTCGACGGCTGGCTGCAGGCCATGAGCGAGCTCGGTGCAGGCATGCTGCGCGTCGTCCGGGCGCTCGGCGGTTCGCGCAGTCAGCTGCTCGATACCGCTGCGGCCGAGGCGTGTGGTGACTACCTGTTGTTGCTCGATGCCAGCGTGCAGGTGTTCGACGGCCAGTGGCTGGCGGAAATGCTCCAGCATGCCCAGCGCCCGGAAGTGGCGGTGGTCGGCGCCAAGCTGGTCGATGCCCAGGGCCGGGTGGTCGAGGCGGGCCGGGTGCTGGGGGTTGCCAGCGTGGCCGGTCCGGCGTTCGCCGGGGAAGATGCGCAGTCGCGTGGTTACCTGCAACGCTTGCAGGTGGTCCAGGACTGGAGCGCTGTCGGCGGCGATTGCCTGATGGTGCGCAAGGCAGTGTTCGCCGAGCTGGGAGGGCTGGGTGCGCAACCGCTGAGCCAGGGCATGGCCGAGCTCGACCTGTGCCTGCGTGCGGGGGCACGTGGTTATCTGGTGGTCGGCACGCCCTATGCCATGCTGCTCAAGCGCGAAGCGACGACCAGCAGCGATGGGCTTGGTCAGGACGCGTTGCTGGAACAGCAGCAGGTGTTCTGCGAGCGCTGGCTGAGCAAGGTCGTCCGCGACCCGGCCTATAACCCCAACCTGGGGCTGGCCAACGGTGACTTCAGCCTCGAGCCGAGCCTGCGTGGCAGCTGGAGCCCGCTGTGTGCCCGGGCGTTGCCGTCGGTGCTGGGGTTGCCGATCAACGACAGTGCGGTGGGCCATTACCGGGTCGAACAGCCGTTCAAGCAGTTGGAAGCCGCCGGGCGCGTGGTCGGGCGCGTGGTCTACGAGTCGCCGACCGTGGTCCAGCTGGCGCGCATGGACCCGGACGTGATCATCCTGCAGTTGCGCCATAACGATGACTCGGTGCGCGACATCGAACGCATCGCCCGCTTCTCCAACGCCCGGCGCATCTTCGAGATCGACGACTACGTGCTCAGCGCGCCGAAGAAGAACACCCATGCGCGCAACAAGCCAGCCGACATCGAGCAGCACCTGCGCCGTGGCATCAGCCTGTGCGACCGGGTGGTGGTGACCACCCAGGCGTTGGCCAATGCGCTGGCAGACATGCATGACGATATCCGCGTGGTGCCGAACATGCTGGCACCGCACCTGTGGACCAACCTTCCGGCCAGCCGCCGTGGCACTTCGAGCAAGCCGCGGGTGGGTTGGGGCGGCGGTACCAGCCACAGTGGCGACCTGGAGATCATCGCCGAGGTGGTGCGCGAACTGGCCAACGAAGTGGAGTGGGTGTTCTTCGGCATGTGCCCCGAGGCGCTCAAGCCCTACATCCACGAGTACCACCCGGGCGTGCCGCTGGCGCGCTACCCGGCCAAGCTGGCGAGCCTGAACCTCGACCTGGCCCTGGCGCCGCTGGAATTCCACATCTTCAACGACTGCAAGAGCAACTTGCGGCTGCTGGAGTACGGCGCCTGCGGTTACCCGACCATCTGCACCGACACCGAGGCCTACCGCGGCTACCTGCCGTGCACGCGGGTGTACAGCAACAGCACCGAGGAATGGCTGCAGGCGATCCGCTCGCACCTGGCCGACCCGGCGGCCAGTTACCGCATGGGCGACGAATTGCGCGAGGCGGTGATGCGCGACTTCGTGCTGCGTGACGACAACCTGCGCCACTGGGAGTGGGGCTGGCTGGCCGACTGATTTTTCGCCTGAGCGGAGCAGGGGTCGCAAAGCGGCCCCTGCTTTTTTGCAGATTGGCGCATTTCCTGCAGTACCCCATCGATATCGCCATAAATCCTTCGCCCTGGCGTTGCAAGGGGCGCGAAGTACAAGAGGAAATCGATGAAGGCAGTCATTCTGGCGGGTGGTCTCGGCACGCGTATCAGCGAAGAGTCGCACCTCAAGCCCAAACCGATGATCGAGATCGGTGGCAAGCCAATTCTTTGGCACATCATGAAGCAGTATTCGGCGCACGGTATCCATGACTTCGTGATTTGCCTGGGCTACAAGGGCTATGCGATCAAGGACTTCTTCGCCAACTACTTCCTGCACACCTCCGACGTCACCTTCGACATGCGCGCCAACCGCATGGACGTGCATCAGAACTACAGCGAGCCTTGGCGCGTGACCCTGGTAGACACCGGTGAAGAAACCATGACTGGTGGCCGACTGCGCCGCGCCGCACGTTACCTGGAAGGCGAGAAGGCGTTCTGCTTCACCTACGGTGATGGCGTGTCCGACATCGATATCGGCGCGCTGGTCGATTTCCACCACGGCCACGGCAAGTTCGCCACGGTCACGGCGGTGCAGCCACCTGGTCGCTACGGTGCCCTGCAGCGCGATGGCGACCAGGTGCTGGGCTTTACCGAGAAACCGCGCGGTGATGGCGGCTGGATCAATGGTGGCTTCTTCGTGCTGTCGCCCGAGGTGCTGCCCTACATCGACGGCGATGCCACCTCGTGGGAGGCCGAGCCGCTGTCGCGCCTGGCCCATGAGGGGCAATTGCATGCCTTTGCCCATGAGGGCTTCTGGCACCCGATGGACACCCTGCGGGACAAGAACCACCTGGAACAGTTGTGGAACAGCGGGGAGGCGCCATGGAAGCAGTGGGACTGAGCCCTGCGTTCTGGGCTGGCAAACGCGTTCTGCTCACCGGCCATACCGGTTTCAAGGGCAGCTGGCTGGCGCTCTGGCTGCACAGCCTGGGCGCCCGGGTCACCGGCTTTGCCCTCGACCCTGCGACCGAGCCGAGCCTGTTCGAGCTGGCACGGGTCGGCGAGGGCATCGATGACCGCCGTGGCGACATCCGCGACCTTGGCGTGCTGCTGGAGCTGGTCGCCGAAGTACAGCCGGAGATCGTCCTGCACCTGGCGGCGCAACCACTGGTGCGCGAAAGCTACCGCGATCCGCTGGGCACCTATTCGACCAATGTCATGGGTACCCTCAACCTGCTCGAAGCCGTGCGCCAGACCGGTGGCGTGCGCGCCTGCGTGGTGGTCACCACCGACAAGGTGTACGCCAACCAGGAATGGCCCTGGCCCTATCGCGAGAACGAAGCGTTGGGCGGGCACGACCCCTATAGCAGCAGCAAGGCCTGCTGCGAGATCCTCGCGCAATCTTACGCCGCATCGTTCTTCCCGGCCGAGCGCCATGCCGAGCATGGCCTGAGCCTTGCCACCGCACGGGCCGGCAACGTGCTGGGCGGCGGCGACTTCTCGCCCGAGCGGCTGATCCCCGACGTGCTCAAGGCGTGGACCGCCGGTGACCCGGTGACCCTGCGCTTCCCCGCGGCCGTGCGCCCCTGGCAGCACGTGCTGGAGCCGCTGGCCGGCTACCTGCAGCTGGCCGCGAGCCTTTATCAGCAGGGCCAGCGCTTTGCCGGCGCGTGGAACTTCGGCCCCGGTGACGATGACATGTGCAGCGTCGGCGAGGTGGTGCAGTTGCTGGCCGACCGCTGGCCGCAGGCGCCCGGCGTCAGCTTCGAGCAGAGCGACATGCACGAAGCCGGTTTGCTGCGCCTGGACAGCTCGCGTGCCCGCCAGCTGCTGGCCTGGCGCCCGCGCTGGGCACTCGAGGAATGCATCGAGCGCACCCTGGGCTGGCACCTTGCCTGGCACAAGGGCATGGACATGCGTGCGGTGAGCCTGACCCAGCTGAGCCTGTACCAGGAGTCGCTGTGAGCCAGTACCGCCTGCACCCCTTGCCGTTGCCGGGCCTGGCGCGCATCGAACATCGCCGTGTCGAAGACGCCCGTGGCGCTTTTTCGCGGTTGTACTGCGAAGACAGCCTGGAGCGCTTCGGCGCGCCATTCCACATCCGCCAGATCAACCGCTCGCTGACCCGCCAGCGCGGCAGCGTGCGCGGCCTGCATTACCAGGCCGGGCCGCAACCGGAGAGCAAGTACATCACCTGCCTGCAAGGTGCGGTATGGGATGTGGTGGTCGATCTGCGTGCCGGCTCGCCGACCTTCCTGCACTGGCATGCCGAGCACCTCGAGGCCGGCCAGGGCAGCAGCCTGCTGGTGCCGGCTGGCTGCGCCCACGGCTTCCAGGCCTTGAGCGACGACGCCGAGCTGCTGTACCTGCACAGCGCCGACTACGCCCCGGAGCATGAAGGCGGGCTGTCGGTGCTCGACCCGCGCCTGGCCATTGCCTGGCCGCTGCCCGTGATCAACCTCTCGGCCCGGGATGAGCAGCACCCCTGGCTGGACGACCGCTTTACCGGAGTGACCGTATGAATTGCCGTGGTTGTGGCAGTGTCTTGCACCTGCCGTTGATCGATTTGGGTACCTCGCCGCCCTCCAATGCCTACCTGCGCCCCGAGCAACTGGCCGAGGCGGAGCAATGGGTGCCGTTGAAAGTCGCGGTATGCGAGCAATGCTGGCTGGTGCAGACCGAGGACTACACCCGCGCCGAGCAGCTGTTCGACGCCGACTATGCCTACTTCAGCTCCTATTCCAGCTCCTGGCTGGCCCATGCCGAAGCCTATGTGGCGAGCATGACCGAGCGCTTCGGGCTGAATGCCGACAGCCGCGTGGTGGAAATTGCCGCCAACGATGGCTACCTGCTGCAGTACGTGGCCCGGCGCGGCATTCCCTGCCTGGGCGTCGAGCCAACCCGCAGCACCGCCGAGGCGGCGCGGGCCAAGGGCCTGGAAATCCGCGAGGTGTTCTTTGGCCGCGCCGTGGCCGCGCAACTGCTGGCCGAGGGCTGGGGCGCCGACCTGATGGCAGCCAACAACGTGCTTGCCCATGTGCCGGACATCAATGACTTCCTCGGCGGTTTCGCCAGCTTGCTCAAGCCGAGCGGCGTGGCCACCTTCGAATTCCCGCACCTGCTGTCGCTGATCGCCCAGCACCAGTTCGACACGCTGTACCACGAGCACTATTCCTACCTGTCGCTGACCGCGGTGCAGATCCTCTGCCAGCGCAACGGCCTGGAACTGTTCGACGTGCAGGAGCTGTCGACCCATGGTGGCTCGCTGCGGGTGTTCGTGCAGCGAGCCGATGGCCAGCGCCGCGCCGTGGAACCGACTGTCGCCAGCCTGCTGGCGCTGGAAGAGGAGGTGGGCGTGCGTAGCCCCGGCTTCTACGCCACCCTGGCGCCGGCCGCCGAGCGCATCAAGCTGCAACTGCTGCGCTTCCTGCTGGATGCCAAGGCCGCCGGCAAGCGGGTGGTCGGCTACGGCGCCGCCGCCAAGGGCAATACCTTGCTCAACTATGCCGGGGTCAAGGCCGACCTGCTGGCGTGGGTGGCCGATGCCAACCCGCACAAGCAGGGCAAGTTCCTGCCCGGCAGCCGCATCCCGGTGGTGGCACCCGAACGCCTGGCCGAAGAGCAACCGGACTATGTGCTGGTGCTGCCGTGGAACCTGCTGCGCGAAGTCAGCGAACAGCAGGCCGGCATCCGTGAGTGGGGCGGTCGCTTCGTCATCGCCGTGCCCGAGTTGACCGTGCTATGAGCGCACTGCATGTGCTGGTGACGGGGGCCACCGGTTTCGTTGGCAGCCATCTGGTGGCGCAACTACTGGCCCGCGGTTGTCGGGTGCGCGCCCTGGCGCGTGACCTGGAGCGGGCGCGCAGCATGCCGTGGTTCGACCAGGTGCAGTTCGTCGCTGGTGACCTGCAGCTGGCGGATGCCGGGCAGGTCGCCAGCTGGGTCGACGGTATCGATGCACTGGCCCACCTGGCCTGGCCGGGGCTGCCGAATTACCAGGCGCTGTTCCACCTTGAGCAGAACCTGATGGCCGACTATCGCTTCGTCAAGCATGCGGTCGAGGCTGGCGTGGCGCAGGTATTGGTCACCGGCACTTGCTTCGAATACGGCATGCAGAGCGGCCCGCTGGACGAACACTGCCTGGCGCGCCCGGCCAACCCCTATGGCCTGGCCAAGCACAGCCTGCATCAGTTCCTCCAGGCGTTGCAGATGCACCGACCGTTCACCTTGCAATGGGCGCGCTTGTTCTACCTGCATGGTGAAGGCCAGAACCCCAACAGCCTGCTGGCTGCACTCGATCGCGCCATCGACAGCAAGGCGGCGGTGTTCGACATGTCCGCGGGCGAGCAGCTGCGCGACTTCCAGCCCGTCACCGAGGCGGCACGCCAGTTGGCCGGCCTGTTGCACTGCGCGGGGTTCTCCGGTGTGGTGAACTGCGCCAGCGGCCGACCGGTAGCGGTACGCAGCCTGGTCGAACAGCGCCTGCGCGAGCGTGGGGCCGAGCTGGTGCTGAACCTGGGTCATTACCCCTATCCGAGCCACGAGCCCATGGCGTTCTGGGCCGTGACTGACCGACTCGAGCAACTGCTGGCTGCCCAAGGAGCGCCCCATGGCCTATGAGTTGTACCGCGCAGCCGGCCTGCCCGTGCTGCAGAACCGTACCTTCGCCGATGCCACCAGCGCACGCGCGTCGGCCAGTGGCGACATGTGCCTGGTCCAGGATGAGCGCACTGGCCTGGTCTACAACCAGGCCTTCGACGCGTCCTTGTTGAGCTATGACAGCGACTACCAGAACGAGCAGGCCCTGTCCCCGGCGTTCCAGCGTCACCTGGATGAAGTAGAACGGCTGATCGCCCGCTACTTTGCCGGCAAGCGCCTGATCGAGGTGGGTTGTGGCAAGGGTTACTTCCTTGAATTGCTGCGCCAGCGCGGGCATCGGGTAACCGGCATCGACCCGGCCTACGAAGGCGACAACCCGGAGGTGATCAAGGCGCCGTTCACCCGTGCGCTGGGACTGTCGGCCGATGCCGTGGTGTTGCGTCATGTACTGGAGCATATCGCCGACCCGCTGGCGTTCCTCGCGGCCATCGCCGATGCCAACCAGGGGGGGCTGATCTACATCGAAGTGCCGTGCCTGGACTGGATCCTCGACCACCGCGCCTGGTTCGACCTGTTCTACGAGCACGTCAACTACTTCCGCCTGGATGACCTGCGCCGCTGCTTTGGCACGGTGCTGGACGCCGGCCACCTGTTCAACGGCCAGTACCTGTACATCGTCGCCGACCTGGCCAGCCTGCGGGTGCCGGCTTTCGATGGCCAGCGCCTGCAGTTGCCGGCCGGCTTCAGCGCCAGCCTCGAACGCGGCCAGGCGTTGTTGCGCGAGCATGCCGGGCGCGGTGCGGCGATCTGGGGGGCATCGTCCAAGGGCGTGATCTATTCGCTGTACTTGCAGCGTGCCGGCGTGCAGGTCGACCACGTGATCGACATCAACCCGGCCAAGCAGGGCCGCCACCTGCCACTCAGCGGCTTGCGCGTGTCGTCGCCCGAAGAGGCGTTGGCCAGCCTGCCGGACGGGGCGCAGATCTTCGTGATGAATTCCAACTACCTGGACGAGATCCGCCGCGACACCGGCAACCGTTTCGTCTACCACGCGGTCGATGATGCCGCGTTCCAATGACCTTTGCAGAGACCGCTTCCATGACTGACAACAACAACGTCCACCAGGCCTTCATCGCCGAGTGCAACGAGCAGATCGCCGCCCAGGGCCAGGACCAGAAGCTCCAGGGCCTGGCACGGGACCTGTTCAACGAATCGGCCAAGCACAAGTACAGCTACCATTTCTCGTGGATGGGCCGGCCGATCATCCAGCTGCCCCAGGACATGATTGCCATGCAGGAACTGGTGTGGCGCATCCAGCCGGACCTGATCATCGAGTGCGGCATCGCCCATGGCGGTTCGATCATCTACTACGCTTCGCTGCTGCAACTGCTGGGCCATGGCGAGGTGCTGGGCATCGACGTCGACATCCGCCCGCACAACCGCAAGGCCATCGAAGAGCACCCGATGGCGCACCGCATCACCATGTTCGAAGGTTCGAGCATCGCCCCGGAGATGGTCGCCAAGGTACGCCAGCTGGCCGAAGGCAAGAAGGTCATCGTGGTGCTCGACTCCAACCACACCCACGACCACGTGCTCGAAGAACTCCGTGCCTATGCGCCGCTGGTGTCGGTGGACAGCTACTGCGTGGTGATGGACACCGTGGTCGAGGACATGCCGGCCGACTTCTTCCCGGACCGTCCATGGGGCCATGGCGACAATCCGAAGACCGCGGTGTGGCAGTACCTGAAAGAGAACAGCGACTTCACCATCGACCGCCAGGTGCAGGACAAGCTGCTGCTGACCGTGGCGCCGGACGGCTACCTGCGCCGCGTGCGCTGATTGTTACCCAAGGTCACCAGCAGGAAGGTCTTCATGCAGCTTCAGGATACCCCGCTCATCGACCGCTCGCTGCGCGAGCGTTTCACCGTGGTGTTGATCACCCATAACCGCCCGGCGTTCCTGCGTCGGGCCTTGCACTATTATCGCGACTTCCCGGCGAGCATCCTCGTGCTAGACTCTTCCAGCCAGGCTGACGCCACCCTGCAGGCGGACTACCCGCAGGTGGATTACCGCCACCTGCCGCAGTACACCTACAAAGGGCTGCAGGACAAGCTCGCCTATGGCGTGAACGAAGTGCGCACGCCGTTCATGACCTTCGCCGCAGACGACGACTTCCTGCTGTTCGATGGCATGGCCCAGTCGGTGCAGTTCCTTGAGCAGCACACGGACTACGGCGTGTGCCATGGCTACGGCATGATGTACGTGGGGCACGGCACCGAGGTGCACTTCTATCGGCGTGACAAACGCGTGCAGGAAGACTACTGCAGCGACGATCCTGCCCAGCGCCTGGTCGAGTTCATGGGCCAGTTCCTGCCGCCGTTCTACGCGGTCACCCGTACCGACCTGCTGCAGCAGTGGTATGCGCTGCTGCCGGCGAACACCAGCTTCGAGTGGCAGGAAATTGGCCATACCTTCTACCTGCTGGCCAACGCCAAGGCGCGTATCCTGCCGATTCCGTACGCGGTGCGTGAAGCCAACCTGGGGGGGTCGGACCACAACACCAACGTGCTCACCGTGCTGGCCAACCGTGACGAGCGCAGCCGCCAGGAACGCGAGCAGTTCGCCGCGTTTCTCGCCTCGATCCCGACCGCGCTCAGCGGCCTCGGTGCCGAACGGGTGCAACAGGTAGCGCTGGAAGGCTTCCAGGCCATGGCCGAGGGCTTGCTCAGCGGTCGCGCCCTGCATGGCTGCATGATCATCACCTCGCGCTGGAACGTGCCGAGCCCCGAGCCATTGCGCATCTTCGGCAAACAGCAGTTCGTCGAGATGCCGTTCTACAACCAGCCGATGTTCGATCTGCTGGCACAGCTGGAATTCCTCATCCATGCCATGCCTTGCGGGCGTATCCAGCTGCGTGAGCTCGAAGCGATCCTGGTGCGTCAGCAGGCGCTGATGCAGGTCAATGCCAATGACAACGAGCGCACCATCCGTGCGCGACTGTGGCAGGCATTGGCCCTGAGCCCGTTCAACCGGGTGGTGGTGGAGCGCCTGCTGGCCTCGCTGGAGGCAGCCGGTGACGAAGCCGAGGCCGCACCGCTACGGCCCTGGCTGGCCCGGCTCGCGGCATTGCCGAGCTATGACAGCCAGGCGCTGCTCGCATCGCTCCCCTCCGGGCAGTTGCTGGACTGGCTCGAAGCGCGTACGCCGGACGCCGAGCAGGCCAGCCTGGCCCGGCAGCGCCTGGCGGCAGCAGACGGTGGCCCGAGCTTTGGTATCGTGCTGCTCGACCTGGACGCGCAGATGGACCAGCTGCAGGCCACCTTCGACAGCCTGATGGCTGGCCCGTGCCGCCGGTTCAAGGTGGTGGTGCTGACCAGCGGCGACTTGCCCATGGTGACCAATGCCGGGCAGACCGTGCACTTCGTCAAGGTCGACAGCAACGACCACGTACGCCAGATCAACCAGGCGGTCGCCCAGCTGGATACCGACTGGGTGGTGCTGGCCGAAGCCGGCGATCGTTTCACCGCCAGCGGCTTGCTGCGGGCTAGCCTTGAACTGCTGGGTGCCGAAGGCATTCGCGCGGTGGCCATGGATGAAATCCAGGTGCAGGCGGATGGCCGTCTGCGTGAGGTGCTCCGCCCTGGCACCAGTCTCGACCTGCTGCAGAGCGTACCCGGGGTGATGGCGCGTCACTGGTTGCTGCGCCGTGACTTGCTGCTGGCGGCAGGTGGCTTCGACAGCCAGTACCCGCTGGCGCTGGAGTTCGACCTGTTGCTGCGCATGATCGGCGAGCAAGGCCTGGCCGGCCTGGCGCACCTTGCCGAGCCGCTGTTGATCTGCAACGCCCCCGCGCTCGACAGCCAGGACCAGGAGCGGGCGGTGCTGACCCGCCGTCTGGCCCAGCGTGGCTATGCGGCCACGGTGGGTTCGGTACACCCGGGCACTCACCAGATCGACTATCGGCATGCCGAGCGCCCGGCGGTCTCGATCCTGCTGCACTGCCAGGACAATGCTGAAGCCTTGCAGAGATGCCTGGTCAGCGTGCTGCAACGCACGCGTTACCAGAACCACGAGATCATCATTGCCGACAACGCCAGCCAGTCGCCGCAGTTGCGCGAATGGCTGGCCAGCCTGGCGGCTGCCGGCAGCCGGGTACGGGTTATCCGCAGCGAGCAGGCCATGGCGCCGGTCGCCATGCTCAACCTGGCCAGCCGTGAGGCGCAGGGCGACTACCTGGTGATGCTCGACAGTGACGCCGAAGTGCTCAATGCCAACTGGCTGGAAGGCCTGCTCAACCAGGCCCAGCGCCCCGAGGTCGGGGTGGTTGGCGGCAAGCTGCTGGGCAGCGACGGCAAGGTGGTCGAGGCCGGGCTGGTGCTGGCGGGCGAGACGGGCATCCGCCCGGCGTTCCAGGGCCTGGCCAAGGATGCGCCGGGCTACCTGCAGCGCTTGCAGGTGGAGCACAACGTCTCGGCGGTGTCGGGTTGCCTGATGGTGCGGGCCGAAGTGCTGCGGGCGCTGGGCGGGCTGGATGAACAGGCAGCGAGCATTCGCGCCGCCCAGGTGGCAGCCTGCCTGAGCGTGTCCGAGGCCGGGCTGTTGGTGGTGTGGACGCCCCAGGCGCAGGTGGTGCGCCATGGCCAGGTGGATGCACTGCCGTGTGCCCCGCAGGCGCAGGACCCGTTCTACAACGCCGGGCACAGCCGCGGCGCGGCGCTGTTCACCCTGGACCCGCACAGCCGGGTCGAGTGGCAGGCGCTGATCGCTTGATCGCCGGGCTGCCTGGCAGCCCCCGCTCCCGCCCGGGATCGCGCAGTGTCTGATGGCGCGATCGAATCCGTGGGAGCGGGCTCACCCGCACCGGGCCGCCAGGCGGCCCGACTTGCCCACTTTGTCGATTCGACAAAAAGAGCGTGACTTAAGAGTCAGAACGCGCATCTTCACTGTATATTGTCGAAACCGGGAACCGCCGCGTCGCCCCCGGACAAGCCGTCAGGGATCGGGAGCCACCCGTATCGCCTGGCGTTTTGCCGTTTGGCCCTGGCGGGTATTTCGCTGTTACTGAATTGGGAAGCCATATGATTGGCATTAAAAGCATCGCCAGTTACGTGCCCACTGAAGGCGTGGACAACTACGCCCAGGGCGCGAAATTCGGCAAGGACCAGGATTTCATCTTCGGCAAGATCGGTTCGACCTTCTTGCCGCGCAAGGAAGCTGCCCAGGAAACCTCCGACCTTTGCGTCGAGGCCGCGAAGAACCTGTTCGCTGCCAATCCATCGCTTGACCCGGCAGCCATCGATGCGGTGATCGTGGTCACCCAGAACGGTGATGCCGAAGGCCTGCCGCACACTGCGGCGATCGTCCAGCACAAGCTTGGCCTGTCGACTGCCGTGGCTGCCTTCGACATCTCGCTGGGCTGCTCTGGCTATGTCTATGGCCTGTATGCGATGAAAGGCTTCATGGAAGCCGCCGGGCTGAAAAATGGCCTGCTGATCACCGCCGATCCCTATTCGAAGATCGTCGACCCCGAAGACCGCAACACCACCATGCTGTTCGGCGATGCCGCCACCGCTACCTGGATGGGCGAGGGCGCTGCCTGGCAGCTGGGCAAGTCGCTGTTCGGCAGTGACGGCGCCGGGGCCGAGCACCTGCGCACCACCGATGGCAAGTTCTTCATGAACGGCCGCCAGGTCTACAACTTCGCCCTGGTGAAAGTGCCGGCGCATTTGCAGCAACTGCTGGAAGCCAGTGCCCTGCAGCCGGGCGACATCGACTTGTACTGCCTGCACCAGGGCAGCGCGGCGATCGTCGATGCGGTCTCGGCGCGCTTCGTCGAGGGCGAGCACAAGCAGAAATTCGTCAAGGACATGGTCGAGACCGGCAATACCGTGTCGTCGAGCATTCCGCTGCTGCTCGAGAAGCACGTACTCGGCTCCCAGCACAAGCGGGTGGCCTTGAGTGGTTTCGGTGTGGGCCTGTCCTGGGGCTCGGCGATCATCGAGCGACGTGACTGAGCGCACAGCGCTGATCTAGACGCCGCCGCCTTCAGGCGGCGTTTTTTTTCCTCCGTGGCTGCCTTTTGGCGCCTGTAATCTGGCGTCAACTCCTTGATTTCATTGGGGTGGCAGGTTGCCAGTAATTTTTTTCGAAAAACCGCTAAAGAAACCCGCCCTGACGAAGATAACTATTACGAAGGTTCTCTGTGCCACACCCGGCGATTTGCCAAGGCCGGAAGCCGTAGTACCCAATCCAACGAGGAATTCGTCATGGCTTTGACCGTTAACACCAACACCACCTCTCTGGGCGTTCAGAAAAACCTGAACCGTGCTTCCGATGCACTGAGCACCTCGATGACCCGTCTGTCCTCCGGCCTGAAAATCAACAGCGCCAAAGACGACGCCGCCGGCCTGCAGATCGCTACCCGCATGACCTCGCAGATCCGTGGTCAGACCATGGCGATCAAAAACGCCAACGACGGTATCTCCATCGCCCAGACCGCTGAAGGCGCGATGCAAGAGCAGACCAACATCCTGCAGCGTATGCGTGAACTGGCAGTCCAGTCGCGAAACGACTCGAACAGCACCAAGGACCGTGAAGCTCTGAACAAAGAGTTCGCACAAATGTCCGACGAGCTGAGCCGTATCGCCAAGTCGACCCAGCTGAACGGCAAGAACCTGCTGGACGGTACCGCTGGCGTCCTGACCTTCCAGGTCGGTTCCAACTCCGGTGCCAACAACCAGATCAGCATCAGCCTGGACAGCGGTTTCGACGCCCAGACCCTGAGCGTTGACTCGGCTTCCATCGCCATCACCGGTTCGACCAGCGCCGAAGCCGAAGCCAGCATGAACGCTGCTCTGGACGCCATCGACGCCGCTCTGCAAACCATCAACACCACCCGTGCTGACCTGGGTGCTTCGCAGAACCGTCTGACCAGCACCGTCAACAACCTGCAGAACATCAACGAAAACGCCGAAGCCGCTCGTGGCCGTGTACAGGACACCGACTTCGCTGCTGAAACTGCCCAGCTGACCAAGCAGCAGACCCTGCAGCAAGCTTCCACTTCGGTTCTGGCTCAGGCCAACCAGCTGCCGTCCGCCGTACTGAAGCTGCTTCAGTAATCGCTGATGGTGACCGGCGGGGGAGTGCGCATTCAGGCGCTTCCCCCGCTTTTTCATTGCGAGGTGGCAAAACATGGACATGAGCGTCAAGCTTAACCTGTCCTACCCGACCGCTCGTCCGGCCGACCCGGCCGTCGACAAGCCGGTCACCCGCTCGGCCGAAGCGCCGCGTGGCAACAGCGATACGCTGGAACCCAAGGCAGTCACCGCTGCGGAAAGTGCACATGATGCCGAAAAGGTGAAGCAGGCCGTTTCGGAAATCGAGAAGTTTCTCAGTTCGACCCGTCGTAACCTGGAATTCTCCACGGACGAAGAATCCGGCAAGATCGTGGTCAAGGTCATCGCCAGCGAGACTGGAGAGCTGATTCGCCAGTTGCCCTCGGAAGAGGCATTGCGGATTGCTCACAGCCTGAGCGATGTAAACAGTCTTTTGTTCGACGCCAAGGCCTGATTGGCGACGAATGCTTCAGGGGCGTTCCATGTCGGCCTTCGCAGGAGCGGAGCTGACGATTGCAGAGAGGGATAACGGTCATGGCGAGTAGCATTGTCTCCAGTATCGGTCTGGGTACCGGGCTGAACATCACCGAAATGGTCCAGGCGCTGGTAAGTGCCGACACTGCGGCGAAAAAGGCGCAGATTACCCGGCAGACCAGCAACAACGCCGCAATGATTTCTGGTGTGGGCTCGCTGCGCAGTGCCCTGACGGCGTTCCAGGACGCCATGAAGAAGCTCAACGATCCGAACGCGCCGTCGTTCAACGCCTACTCCGCCAAGTCGGCCAACGAGGCGGTGATCAAGGTCACCTCCAGCAACAAGGCGGTGGCCGGTAGCTACTCCATCGTGGTCGACAAGATGGCCACCAGCTCCAAGGTTGCCAGCCAGCAATTCGCCGGCGGTTCGACCTCGGCCATCACTGCTGGCCAGCTGACCGTGAGCCAGGGTGGCAACAACTGGAACATCGACATCGCCAGTGGCGCCACCCTGGAAAGCGTGCGCGACCAGATCAACAAGGAACTCAACGTCCAGGGCGTCTCGGCCAACATCGTCAATGCCGAGGGTGGCGCGCGGCTGGTGCTCACCTCCACCACCACCGGGACGGGCTCGGACATTTCGCTCAGCGGTATTCCCGAACTGCAGATCGATGGCACCGTCAAGATGTCCGGCACGGGGGCCGGCTACATCACCGATCCGGCTCATGATGCCGAGCTGACCATTGACGGCCTGAAGGTCACCAGTGCGAAGAACACCATCGACAGCGCCATCAGCGGCATGACGCTGGAGTTGACCGGCGTTTCCGCTGCTGGCACCAGCACCAGCATCACGGTGGCGGCTGACAATGAGGGGCTGCAGAAGTCCGTCCAGTCGTTCGTCGATGCCTACAACACCCTGCAAAAGGCAATCACCTCGCTGACCTCCACCTCGCGAGATGCCGACGACAACCTGGTGCTGGGGCCATTGACCAACGACCCGACCACCCGTTCGCTGGTCAACGATATCCGCAAGGTGCTTTCCGAAGTGGGCGCAGGCAGCCAGCTGACCACCCTGAGCCAGCTGGGCATCAACACCACCAAGGATGGCACCCTGGAGTTCAACTCCACCAAGTTCAACGCGGCCATGAACGACAAGAAGCTGGGTGCGGAGGTGCAGGAGCTGTTCACCGGTACCAATGGCATCTTCGAGCGCATGAACAAGGCCATTGACCCCTACAACTCCACCGATGGCAGCCTGGCCACGCGCAAGGCCAGCCTGGACAAGGTAGCCAAGAACCTGGCCGATCAGCAGCTGGCGCTGGAGCGTCGCACCGAGTCGCTGACCGAGTCGCTGACCAAGAAGTTCGTCGCGATGGATACCGCGGTGGCCAAGCTCAATGCCCAGGCCAACCAGATCAAGTCGGTGTTCGATGCGCTCAACGCGCAGGCCAAGAACTCCTGATCGCAACGGTAGTGCGGTAACGTAAAAAAAGCCCGACGGCCTCAGCAGGCGTGTCGGGCTTTTCTATTGTCCGCCTAAAGTTTTTTGACGGCCCGGCGATACACAGGTACAAGCAATCTTTTTTGCAGCAACGAGGTAGATCCATGAACCCGATGTTGGCCCTTCGGCAGTACCAGAAAGTCAATGGTGTGGCGCAAACGTCCGAAGCCAGCCCGCACCGTCTGGTGCAGATGCTCATGCAGGGCGGCCTGGACCGCATGGCGCAGGCCAAGGGGGCGATTGCGCGCAATGACGTCGCGCAACGGGGTATCCTCATCGGCAAGGCCATCGACATCATCGGCGGGCTGCGCGAAGGCCTGGACCTGGAAAACCACGCCGACAGCCTGGCCGACCTGGACAGCTTGTATACCTACATGAGTCGTCGCTTGATCGAGGCCAACGCCAAGGGTGACCCCGCTATCATCGATGAAGTGGCACGCCTGCTGATCACTGTGAAGGAAGGTTGGGACGCAATCGGCGATCAGTCGGCGGCTTCCTGACAAAGGAGTGACATGAGCGAAGTAATCGCCCGAATCGAGCAAACCCGGGAGCTGCTACTGGCGGCGCTGGCCAACCGTGATTGGGAAGCGGTGGGAGAGTTGGACCTGGAGTGCCGCTTGCGCATCAGCGACATGCTGACCGAGGCAAAGGGCAACGAGGCCGATGTCAGTGCCAGCCTTGAGCAATTATTGAGCGTTTATCGCCAATTAATTGAAGTTGCAAGTGGCGAACGTCAATCCCTGGTCGAAGAAATGACGAAAATCCGTCAGGCGAAAAATGCCGCGAAGGTATACCATTTGTTCTCGTGACCACAGATGTTGCCAAAAGCCATGCGCCATTAATTTGACTGGCTGGTGTTTTTTGACTTTACTAGTGGCTGTTTTCGAATTTCAGACGTCCGAACACTGACCATTCAGTCGGAATGATGTCGAACACGCCCCTGCTGGGCGCCGATATGACTAGGGAAGTTGCTATTGCATGTGGCGTGAAACCAAGATTCTGCTGATCGATGACGACAGCGCCCGCCGCCGCGATCTCGCGGTGGTGCTTAACTTCCTGGGCGAAGAAAACCTCGCTTGCTCCAGCCAGGACTGGCAGCAAGTGGTCGAGCCTTTGTCTTCGAGTCGTGAAGTGCTGTGCGTGCTCATCGGTGCTGTGAATGCTCCGGGCAATCTCCTTGGGCTCGTTAAGACCGTGGCAGGGTGGGATGAGTTCCTTCCGGTTCTGCTTTTAGGTGAAATTTCTTCTGTGGAGTTTCCGGAAGACCTCCGCCGCCGAATCCTTTCCAACCTGGAAATGCCGCCAAGCTACAGCCAGTTGCTGGATTCGCTGCACCGCGCCCAGGTCTATCGCGAGATGTATGACCAGGCGCGCGAGCGTGGCCGCCAGCGCGAACCCAACCTGTTCCGCAGCCTGGTCGGCACCAGCCGTGCCATCCAGCACGTGCGGCAAATGATGCAGCAAGTGGCCGATACCGATGCCAGCGTGCTGATTCTTGGTGAGTCCGGGACCGGTAAGGAAGTGGTGGCACGCAACCTCCACTACCACTCCAAGCGCCGTGAAGCGCCGTTCGTACCGGTCAATTGCGGGGCGATCCCGGCCGAGCTGCTGGAAAGCGAACTGTTCGGCCACGAGAAGGGCGCCTTCACCGGCGCCATCACCAGCCGTGCCGGGCGTTTCGAGCTGGCCAACGGCGGTACCCTGTTCCTCGACGAAATCGGCGACATGCCGTTGCCGATGCAGGTCAAGCTGTTGCGCGTGCTGCAGGAGCGCACCTTCGAACGGGTGGGTAGCAACAAGACCCAGAGCATCGATGTGCGCATCATCGCCGCGACCCACAAGAACCTCGAGACCATGATCGAGGACGGCACGTTCCGTGAAGACCTATACTATCGCCTGAACGTGTTCCCGATCGAGATGGCACCACTGCGCGAGCGGGTGGAAGACATCCCGCTGCTGATGAACGAGCTGATTTCGCGCATGGAGCACGAGAAGCGCGGTTCCATCCGCTTCAACTCTGCCGCGATCATGTCGCTGTGCCGGCATGGCTGGCCGGGCAACGTGCGTGAACTGGCCAACCTGGTCGAGCGCATGGCGATCATGCATCCATATGGGGTGATCGGCGTATCCGAGCTGCCGAAGAAATTCCGCTACGTCGATGATGAAGACGAGCAGATGGTCGATAGCCTGCGCAGCGACTTGGAAGAGCGCGTGGCCATCAACGGCCATACGCCGAACTTCAGCAACCACGCGATGCTGCCGCCCGAGGGCCTGGACCTCAAGGACTACCTTGGTAGCCTGGAGCAGGGCCTGATCCAGCAGGCACTGGACGATGCCAACGGTATCGTCGCCCGTGCGGCCGAGCGTCTGCGCATTCGTCGCACCACCCTGGTCGAGAAGATGCGCAAGTATGGTATGAGCCGCCAGGGCGGCGAGGAGCAGGCGGAGGATTGATGGCTGGGGCGGGTGTTCGCCTTGGTCTTTCCGGTGCCTGTTGGATCGAGCGCCGCGCGGGCGGCGCTCTATTTCCGCCCACCACAATACCCACGCCCTGCACTAAACCCCCATCTCCGGCACGGCTATTGCTACACCGCTGGCAACATACCGTTTTTATGACGGTCAGCCACGCGAGAGAGCACGATGCCCCAGGCCGCCCACGTATCCCGAGCCCCCTTTGCGCAGGGGCAATCCCTGGTCGAGCAGGACAGCCGCCAGGGCGTCGAACAAGCCTTTGCCCTGTTCAATCAGGTGTCCAGCCAGCTGAGCCAGTCCTACAGCCTGCTCGAAGCGCGGGTCAGCGAACTCAAGGGTGAGCTGGCGGTCGTCAGTGCCCAGCGCATTGCCGAGCTGAGCGAAAAGGAGCGCCTGGCCAACCGCCTGCAGAACCTGCTCGACCTGCTGCCAGGCGGGGTGATCGTGATCGATGGCCAGGGTCTGGTGCGTGAAGCCAACCCGGCCGCCAGTGAACTGCTCGGTGAGCCGCTGATCGGCCAGCTGTGGCGCCAGGTGATCGCCCGCAGCTTTGCCCCGCGCAAGGACGACGGCCACGAAGTCTCGCTGCGTGATGGCCGCCGCCTGTCGATTGCCACCCGCTCGCTGGATGCCGAACCCGGTCAGCTGGTGCTGCTCAACGACCTGACTGAAACCCGTCGCCTGCAAGACCAGTTGGCCCGCCATGAGCGCCTGTCGTCGCTCGGGCGCATGGTCGCCTCGCTGGCCCACCAGATCCGCACGCCGCTGTCGGCGGCGATGCTCTACGCCAGCCACCTGGCCGACCCCGAACAAGACCTGAACGCGGAAACCCGCCTGCGTTTTGCCGGCACCCTGAAAGAGCGCCTGCATGAACTGGAGCACCAGGTACGCGACATGCTGGTGTTTGCCCGGGGCGAATTGCCGCTGGGTGAGCGGATAACGCCGAAGGCATTGTTCCAGGCGCTGCAGCAGGCAGCCCAGGTGCATGTGCAGGGGCATGCCGTGCGTTGGCAGTGCGACAGCCACCTGGGCGAGTTGCTGTGCAACCGCGATACCCTGGTCGGTGCCTTGCTCAACCTGATCGAGAATGCCCTGCAGGCCAGCGACGGCCCGGCGCGGCTGAAGGTGCACCTGTTCCGTCGCCAGCGCACCCTGCACCTGTGCGTGAGCGACGCCGGCAGCGGCATCGACGCAGACTTGCTCGGGCGCCTGGGCGAGCCGTTTCTGACTACCCGGGCCACTGGCACCGGCCTGGGCCTGGCCGTGGTCAAGGCCGTGGTGCGCGCGCACCAGGGCGCCCTCAGCCTGCGTTCGAAAGTTGGCCGTGGTACCTGCGTGCGGGTAGAGCTGCCGTTGATCGACGGGCAGTTGGCGGAGGGCGCATGACGGTGATCAAGGTGCTGTTGGTGGAAGACGATCGGGTCTTGCGCCAGGCGTTGGGCGATACCCTGACCATCGGCGGTTTCGCCTACCAGGCGGTGGGCAGTGCCGAAGAAGCGCTGGAGGCAGTGCACGCTGAGGCCTTCAGCCTGGTGGTCAGCGATGTGAACATGCCTGGCATGGACGGGCACCAGCTGCTGACCGAGCTGCGCCGCCAGCAGCCGCAACTGCCGGTGTTGTTGATGACCGCGCATGCTGCAGTGGAGCGTGCCGTCGAGGCCATGCGCCAGGGCGCCGTCGATTATCTGGTCAAGCCATTCGAGCCCAAGGCCCTGCTCAGCCTGGTCGAGCGCCATGCTGCCGGACGACTGGGGGCGGCCGACGAAGAGGGCCCGGTAGCTTGCGAGCCGGCCAGCCGGCAGTTGCTGGAGCTGGCCGCGCGCGTGGCGCGCAGCGACTCGACCGTGCTGATTTCGGGGGAGTCCGGCACCGGCAAGGAAGTGCTGGCACGCTACATTCACCAGCAATCGCCACGGGCTACGCAACCATTCGTGGCGATCAACTGCGCGGCCATTCCCGACAACATGCTCGAGGCTACCTTGTTCGGCCACGAGAAGGGCGCCTTCACCGGCGCCATCGCCGCCCAGGCCGGCAAGTTCGAGCAGGCCGAAGGCGGCACCTTGCTGCTCGACGAAATTTCGGAAATGCCGCTGGCCCTGCAGGCCAAGCTGCTGCGGGTGCTGCAGGAGCGTGAAGTCGAGCGGGTAGGCGGGCGCAAGCCGATCAGCCTGGACATCCGCGTGCTGGCGACCACCAACCGCGACCTGGCCGGCGAAGTGGCGGCAGGGCGTTTCCGCGAAGACCTGTTCTACCGCCTGTCGGTGTTCCCCCTGGCCTGGCGCCCGCTGCGCGAACGCCCGGGCGACATCCTGCAACTGGCCGAGCGGCTGCTGGCCCGCCATGTGGCCAAGATGAAGCATGCGCCGGTGCGCCTGTCGCCCGAGGCTCGTGCCTGCCTGCAGGCATATGCCTGGCCGGGCAACGTGCGTGAACTGGACAACGCCTTGCAGCGGGCGCTGATCCTGCAGCAGGGTGGCGTGATCGAGGCGGCGGATTTTTGTCTGGCGGGCGCCATTCCATTGTCGGCCGGCAGCGAGGCGCCGCCCGAGGCGGCGGTCGAAGCCGGCGGCTTGGGTGATGACATGCGCCGTCACGAGTACCAGATGATCATCGATACCCTGCGCGCCGAGCGTGGCCGGCGCAAAGAAGCGGCTGAGCGCCTGGGGATCAGCCCCCGCACCTTGCGCTACAAGCTGGCGCAAATGCGCGATGCCGGGTTTGACGTCGAGGCCAGCCTGTTCGGCTGAAGACCAGCAGCGCCGCTTCGTGCCCCATCACCGGCAAGCCGGCTCCCACAAGTACAGCGCAGCCCTGAAGCCGTGAGCGGTTGCTGCGGGCGCTGGCTTGCCTGGTCGTCAGGAAAAAGCCATCGGCACAGACGCTGAACTGGCTGACATTCCAAGGCTGGCACCTTTGTTGCTTTACGTAGGCTATCCGCCGCATCCCGTCAAAAAAATGCGGCCGCAGGAGAGAGAAGGGTCATGAGCCAAGGTGTTGAATTCAATCGTCTGATGTTGGACATGCGGGCCATGCAGGCCGATGCCATGTCGCTGCCCAAGGTGGCTGCCGCCCCTGAGCTGGCGCCGGGGCAGAGTACCTTTGCCGACATGCTCGGCCAGGCCATCGGCAAGGTGCATGAGACGCAGCAGGCTTCGACCCAGCTGGCCAACGCCTTCGAGATCGGCAAGAGCGGCGTCGACCTGACTGACGTCATGATCGCTTCGCAAAAGGCCAGTGTATCGATGCAGGCCCTGACCCAGGTACGCAACAAGCTGGTCCAGGCGTACCAGGACATCATGCAGATGCCGGTTTGAGGACGGACATAATCCATGGCTGAAGCAGTCGTCGACAACGCCCCCGTGAAAAGCGGCCCGCCCGCGGCCAAGCCGCCGCTGTTCGGCATGGCGTTTCTGGAAAACATCGCGCAGATGCCCATGCTGCGTCAGGTCGGCCTGCTGGTCGGCCTGGCCGCCAGCGTGGCGATCGGCTTTGCCGTGGTGCTGTGGTCGCAGCAGCCGGATTACCGCCCGCTGTATGGCAGCCTGGCGGGCATGGACACCAAGCAGGTCATGGATACCCTGGCCGCAGCCGACATCCCCTACAACGTCGAGCCCAATTCCGGCGCTCTGCTGGTCAAGGCCGACGACCTCTCCCGTGCGCGCCTGAAACTGGCCGCAGCCGGCGTGGCGCCGAGTGATGGCAATGTCGGCTTCGAGCTGCTCGACAAGGAGCAGGGCCTGGGCACCAGCCAGTTCATGGAAGCCACCCGTTACCGCCGCAGCCTGGAAGGCGAACTGGCGCGTACCGTGTCCAGCCTGAACAACGTCAAGGCTGCGCGCGTGCATCTGGCCATCCCGAAAAGCTCGGTGTTCGTGCGTGACGAGCGCAAGCCCAGCGCCTCGGTACTGGTCGAGCTGTACCCGGGCCGTGCCCTGGAAGCCGGGCAGGTGATGGCCATCGTCAACCTGGTCGCGACCAGCGTGCCGGAACTGGACAAGTCCCAGGTCACCGTGGTCGACCAGAAAGGCAACCTGCTGTCCGAGCAGATCCAGGACACCGCGCTGACCCAGGCCGGCAAGCAGTTCGATTACAGCCGTCGGGTAGAGAGCATGCTCACCCAGCGTGTGCACAACATCCTGCAACCGGTGCTGGGCAATGACCGCTACAAGGCCGAAGTGTCTGCCGACCTCGACTTCAGCGCGGTCGAGTCCACCTCCGAGCAGTTCAACCCCGACCAGCCGGCGCTGCGCAGCGAGCAATCGGTTGACGAACAACGTGCCAGCAGCCAGGGCCCGCAGGGCGTGCCCGGTGCGCTGAGCAACCAGCCACCAGGCCCGGCCTCGGCACCGCAGACTACCGGTGGCAGCGCCGCACCGGCGGCGGCCATCCAGCCCGGCCAGCCGCTGGTAGATGCCAACGGCCAGCAGATCATGGACCCGGCCACCGGCCAGCCGATGCTCGCGCCGTATCCGTCGGACAAGCGTCAACAAAGCACCAAGAACTTCGAGCTGGATCGTTCTATCAGCCACACCCGTCAGCAGCAAGGGCGCATGACCCGTCTGTCGGTAGCGGTGGTGGTGGATGACCAGGTCAAGGTCGACCCGGCCACTGGCGACACCAGCCGTACGCCGTGGGGCGCCGAGGACCTGGCGCGGTTTACTCGCCTGGTGCAGGATGCGGTCGGTTTCGATGCCAGCCGTGGCGACAGCGTGACGGTGATCAACGTGCCGTTCGCCGCTGACCGTGGCGAGGAAATCAGCGACATCGCCTTCTATCAGCAACCGTGGTTCTGGGACATCGTCAAGCAGGTGCTGGGCGTGGTGTTCATCCTGGTGCTGGTGTTCGGTGTACTGCGGCCGGTGCTGAACAACATCACCGGGGGCGGCAAGCAGGCTGCCCAGGATAGCGACATGGAGCTGGGCGGCATGGTGGGGTTGGATGGCGAACTGGCCAACGACCGCGTCACTCTGGGTGGCCCGACAAGCATTCTGCTGCCTAGCCCGACCGAGGGCTACGAGGCGCAGCTCAACGCAATCAAAGGCCTGGTGGCCGAAGACCCGGGCCGTGTGGCCCAGGTCGTGAAAGAGTGGATCAACGCCGATGAGTGATAACCGAGCCGTTACCGCCAAGCTGAGCCGCGTCGACAAGGCGGCGATCCTCCTGCTCTCGCTGGGCGAGACCGATGCGGCCCAGGTGCTGCGCCACATGGGGCCCAAGGAAGTGCAGCGGGTCGGTGTGGCCATGGCGCAGATGGGCAATGTGCACCGTGACCAGGTCGAGCAGGTGATGAGCGAGTTCGTCGAGATCGTCGGCGACCAGACCAGCCTGGGTGTCGGTTCCGACGCCTACATCCGCAAGATGCTCAACCAGGCCCTGGGCGAAGACAAGGCCAACGGCCTGGTCGACCGCATCCTGCTCGGTGGCAACACTAGCGGCCTGGACAGCCTCAAGTGGATGGAGCCGCGTGCCGTGGCCGACGTGATCCGCTACGAGCACCCGCAGATCCAGGCCATCGTGGTTGCCTACCTCGACCCCGACCAGGCAGGTGAAGTGCTGAGCAACTTCGACCACAAGGTGCGCCTGGACATCGTCCTGCGCGTGTCGTCGCTCAATACCGTGCAACCGGCGGCGCTGAAGGAGCTGAACCAGATCCTCGAGAAGCAGTTCTCGGGCAACTCCAATGCGGCGCGCACCACCTTGGGCGGTATCAAGCGTGCGGCCGACATCATGAACTTCCTCGACAGCTCGGTCGAAGGTGCACTGATGGACGCGATCCGCGAAATCGACAGCGACCTGTCGGAGCAGATCGAGGACCTGATGTTCGTCTTCAACAACCTGGCCGACGTCGACGACCGTGGCATCCAGGCGCTGTTGCGCGAAGTGTCGTCCGACGTGCTGGTGGTGTCGCTCAAGGGCGCCGACGAGCGGGTCAAGGACAAGATTTTCAAGAACATGTCCAAGCGTGCCTCCGAGCTGCTACGTGACGACCTGGAAGCCAAGGGGCCGGTGCGAGTCAGCGACGTGGAAACGGCGCAGAAGGAAATCCTCACCATCGCCCGCCGCATGGCCGAGGCCGGCGAGATCGTGCTCGGTGGCAAGGGCGCCGAGGAAATGATCTGATTCACCAGGCGACGCGCTCCGCTGTCAATCAGGCGCCGCGCCCCTGTAGGAGCGGCCTTGTGTCGCGAAAGGGCCGCCAAGCGGCCCCTGGATTTCAGCTACACCGCAACGCTCGCCGGGGCTGCGCCGCAGCCCTTTCGCGACACAAGGCCGCTCCTACGGGGGCGCGTTGGTTGCTGATGGCTTTTGAGTACCTTAAAACATGCCCACCAAAGAACATCACCCCAGCGACCTGATCCGCGCCCGCGACCTCGAGGGCGTGGACGTGTGGGCGCTGCCCAGCTTCGATCCGCAACCGGAGCCCGAACCGGAGCCGGAACCCGAAGTCATCGAGGACGAAGTCGAGGAAGTGCCGCTGGAAGAAGTCCAGCCGTTGACCTTGGAAGAGCTCGAGGCCATCCGCCAGGAGGCCTACAACGAGGGCTTCGCCACCGGCGAGCGCGAGGGCTTCCACAGCACCCAGCTGAAGGTTCGCCAGGAAGCCGAAGAGGCCCTGAAAGCCAAGCTGGAAAGCCTCGATCGGTTGATGATCAACCTGATGGAGCCTATCGCCGAACAGGATACGCAAATCGAGAAATCGGTTGTTCACCTGGTGGCGCACATGGCCCGCCAGGTGATCGGTCGCGATCTGCGCGGCGATTCCAGTCACATCACCCAGGTATTGCGCGAGGCGCTCAAACTGCTGCCGATGGGCGCCGACAACATCCGTATTCACCTCAATCCGCAGGACTTCGAGCTGGTCAAGGCGCTGCGCGAACGGCATGAGGAAACCTGGCGGCTGCTCGAAGACAGCGCACTGCTCCCTGGCGGCTGTCGCATCGAGACCGCTCACAGCCGCATCGACGCCAGCATGGAAACCCGTATCGAAAAAGCCGTGGCGCAACTGTTCGACCGCTTGCATGACCATTCCCTGCATCCGGCGGCGGCGGATATCGCCGTCGACCTGGCCAGCTCCGATGAAGCTTGAGCGCACCAGCTTCGGCAAGCGCCTGGGCGGTTATGCCGAAGCCATCGAGCTGCCAGCCCAGCCCGTGGTCGAAGGCCGCCTGCTGCGCATGGTCGGCCTCACGCTGGAAGCCGAAGGGCTGCGCGCAGCGGTTGGCACCCGCTGCCTGGTGATCAACGACGACAGCTACCACCCGGTGCAGGTCGAGGCCGAAGTCATGGGCTTTGCCGGGCCCAAGGTGTTCCTCATGCCGGTTGGCAGCATCGTCGGCATCGCCCCGGGCGCCCGGGTGGTGCCGCTGGGCGACAGCGGTCGCCTGCCGATGGGCATGAGCATGCTCGGCCGGGTGCTCGACGGCGCCGGCCGCCCGCTGGATGGCAAGGGCGGGATGAAGGCCGAGGACTGGGTGCCGATGGACGGGCCGGTGATCAACCCGCTCAACCGCGACCCCATCAGCAAGCCGCTTGATGTAGGTATTCGCAGTATCAACGGGCTGCTGACGGTTGGCCGTGGCCAGCGTCTGGGTCTGTTCGCCGGTACCGGCGTGGGTAAATCGGTGCTACTGGGCATGATGACCCGCTTCACCGAAGCCGAGATCATCGTGGTCGGCCTGATCGGCGAGCGTGGCCGCGAGGTGAAGGAATTCATCGAGCATATCCTCGGTGAAGAAGGCCTCAAGCGTTCGGTGGTGGTGGCTTCGCCCGCCGACGATGCGCCATTGATGCGCCTGCGCGCCGCGATGTACTGCACGCGCATTGCCGAGTACTTCCGCGACAAGGGCAAGAACGTGCTGTTGCTGATGGACTCGCTGACCCGTTTCGCCCAGGCCCAGCGGGAAATCGCCCTGGCCATTGGCGAGCCGCCGGCCACCCGGGGTTACCCGCCGTCGGTGTTCGCCAAGCTGCCCAAGCTGGTTGAACGCGCGGGCAACGGCGAGCCGGGCGGTGGTTCGATCACCGCGTTCTACACCGTGCTGTCCGAAGGCGACGACCAGCAGGACCCGATTGCCGACTCGGCGCGCGGCGTGCTCGATGGCCACTTCGTGCTGTCGCGGCGGCTGGCCGAGGAAGGCCATTACCCGGCGATCGACATCGAAGCCTCGATCAGCCGGGTCATGCCCCAGGTGGTCGATGCCGACCATCTGCGCCAGGCGCAGAAGCTCAAGCAGTTGTGGTCGCGCCTCTCGCAGAGCCGCGACCTGATCAGCGTGGGTGCCTACGTCGCTGGTGGCGACCCGGAAACCGACCTGGCCATCGCCCTGCAATCGCAGATGGTGGAATTCCTGCGCCAGGGCCTGCGGGAGAACGTGAGCATGGCGCAAAGCCGCGAACAGTTGGGGGCGATCTTCACGCCCCCGGCGGGCTGATAGGCCATGGCGCAGCCCGGACGCGCCGCGCGCCTGGCGCCGGTGGTGGCCATGGCCGAGGAGGCCGAGCGCAAGGCGGCTCAGCGCCTTGGGCATTTCCAGCAGCTGGTGGCTACCGCCCAGGCCAAGCTGGCCGAGCTCGAACGGTTCCGTGAGGATTACCAGCTGCAGTGGATCAACCGTGGCGGGCAGGGGGTCAATGGCAACTGGCTGGTCAACTACCAGCGTTTCCTCGGCCAGCTGGAAACGGCCATGACCCAGCAGCGGCAGAGCCTGGCCTGGCACCAGAACAACCTCAACAACGCCCGTGGTACCTGGCAGCAGGCCTATGCCCGGGTGGAGGGCTTGCGCAAGCTGGTGCAGCGTTACCAGGAAGAAGCCCGGCGCGCCGAAGACAAGCGTGAACAGCGCCTGCTCGATGAATTGTCCCAGCGTCTGCCGCGGCAGAATCACCTATAGCCTATGCCGGCGATAGGGCCGATAAAGGCATGAGCTTGCCTCTCCCGCCAGCGCCTGCTACACCTTTAAGGAGCTGCATCCGCCATCATCGAAGGAATCGCTAGCATGGCAGTCGAGACTGATTTTTCGCAGGACGGGAAAAAACTGACCATCAAGATCAAGGGACGCTTCGATTTCGGCAAGCACCAGGAATTTCGTGACGCCTACGAGCGTCAGCCCAGCCGGCCCGATTCGGTGGTGGTTGACTTGAAGGAAACCACCTACCTCGACAGTTCCGCGCTCGGCATGCTGCTGTTGCTGCGCGACCATGCCGGAGGTGATGATTCGGATGTGCGCGTGGTACATGCCAGCTCCGATGTCCGCAAGATCCTCGCCATCTCCAATTTCGAAAAACTCTTCGATATCAGTTGAGCGCCGACATGCCGGCCGAACAGGTGTTGACCGTGCTGGTCGCCGAGGACGGGGCCGCCGACCGCCTGCTGCTGGCGCAGATCGTCCGCCGGCAGGGGCATCAGGTGGTCACGGCGGAAAACGGCGAGCAGGCGGTGGCGCTGTTCATCGAGCGGCGTCCGCAACTGGTGCTGCTGGATGCGCTGATGCCGGTGATGGATGGCTTCGAGGCGGCACGGCAGATCAAGACCTTGGCCGGCGAAGCGCTGGTGCCGATCATTTTCCTGACATCGCTCAACGAAGAAGAGGGCCTGGTGCGCTGCCTTGAGGCTGGTGGCGATGACTTCATGGCCAAACCCTACAGTGCGGTGATTCTCGGCGCCAAGATCCGCGCCATGGACCGCTTGCGCCGGTTGCAGGCCACCGTGCTGGAGCAGCGCGACCAGATTGCCGGGCATCATCACCATCTGCTCAACGAGCAGCGGGTAGCCAAGGCGGTATTCGACAAGGTGGCCCACTCCGGCTGCCTGGCCGCGCCCAACATCCGCTACCTGCAGTCGCCTTATGCGCTGTTCAATGGCGACCTGATGCTGGCTGCTTTCACGCCGTCCGGTGACATGCGCGTGCTGCTCGGTGATTTCACCGGGCATGGTCTGCCGGCGGCGGTCGGCGCCATGCCGCTGGCTGAAGTGTTCTATGGCATGACCGCCAAGGGCTATGGCATCGCGCAGATCCTGCGCGAGATGAACGCCAAGCTCAAACGCATCCTGCCGGTGGACATGTTCTGTTGTGCGCTGCTGCTCGACCTCAACATGCAGCGCGGTTCGGTGGAAGTGTGGAACGGCGGCATGCCCGATGGCTATCGCCTGTCGGTGCAGGGGCAGGTGTTGTCGGCGTTGCGTTCGCGACACCTGCCGCTGGGTATTCTGCCCGCCGAGCGTTTCGACGATACCACCGAGGTGCTGCCGCTGGCGCCGGGCGAGCGCGTGCTGCTGCTATCGGATGGCGTGATCGATACCGCCGACGACCAGGAGCGGCTGTTCGGCGTGCAGCGCCTGCACGAGGTGCTGGCCGACAACCGTGACCCGGCGCGCCTGTTCGACGAAGTGATGCAGGCCCTGGAGCGCTTTGGCGGGCGCCCGCGCGATGACATCAGCCTGTGCGACATTCGCATGTTCAGCGCCGAGGAACGGGTACCGGCGCCGACCCTCTACTCTGACAGCGGCCGCTCCAGCCCGCTGGACTGGTCGTTGCAGTTCGAGGTGCGCGGCGAGAGCCTCAAGCGCTTCGACCCGGTGCCCTATCTGGTGCAGTTATTGCAGGAAATCCATGGCCTGCGGGCGCGTACCGGCAACCTGCACAGCGTGCTCAGCGAGCTGTATTCCAACGCCCTGGAGCACGGCGTGCTGGGCCTGGACTCGCGGCTCAAGCGCGATGTCCAGGGTTTTGCCGCCTACTATGAGGAACGCGCGCGGCGCCTGATGCAACTGACCGACGGCTACGTGCGTATCCAGTTCAAGGTTGAACCGCTTGGCGACGGCGGGCGTCTGATGATCGAGGTTCGCGACAGCGGTGCCGGGTTCGATGTGCAGCGGACGCTGGCGCAGCCAGCGCTGGAGCGGCGCCTGAGTGGGCGTGGGCTGAACCTGGTCCAGCGGCTGGCCAGCAGTGCGCGCTGGAGCGAAGGCGGGCGCTGCGCGCAGGTGGAGTTCGTCTGGTGAGCCATGGGCTGGCTCGGGCATAATCTGGCTTGATCAAGGGAGTGAACAAGTGACTGACATGCATATTGACCAAAAGGTACTCAGCGACCTGCGTGAAGTCATGGAGGATGGCTATCTGCAACTGGTGCAGACCTTCCTCGACGATTCCGAGCGGCGCCTGAGCCAGTTGCACGCGGCCAGAAGTGCCGAGGAACTCAGTACGGTCGCGCACAGCTTCAAGGGCAGCAGCAGCAACATGGGCGCCGTTGCCTTGGCCCGCCTGTGCCAGCAGCTGGAGGAGCGCGCGCGGCGGCCCCCGCTGTATGGCATTGAAGACCTGATCACCCGTATCGATCGGGAGTTCCTTGAAGTACAACATTTCTACCGGGGTGAGCAGCAACGTATTTTGACCGGTTGACAGGGCAACTTGGCCCGAGTCTTGCTTTGCTCTGCCTGGATGTCTTTTTTGTTCCTGGCGCGGAGACCGCTCGATGCCTGTCGCACCCAACCCATTGTTGCAAGCCAACGCCATTGCCAATACCTCGCGTTCGCCCGCCGCACAGGCCGACAAAGCGCTGCAGGCACCGGCGGACAAGGGCGCTGGCTTTGGTCAGGTAATGGCCAGGCAGGGCCGGGACAAGGCTGCTGGGCAGGATGACAAGGTCGCCCAGGCCAAGCCCAAGGACAAAGCCGAAGCGGCACCAGGCGGCAAGGCCGAGCCCGCCGACACGCCCGCTGTTGCCGATGACGGCAAACCCTTGCCAGCCGACGGCCAGGCCCCGCTGCAGGCTGACACCGACATGCGCGATGCCAGCCTGGTGGCCGGCCAGGTCACCGACGCCCAGCCCGGTGCGCAACTGATCCAGGCCCAGGCCGAGACCGTGGCACCGGTGCTGCAGGCCGCCACGGCGCAGCCCACGGTCGCGGCGCCTGCAGCGCCGGCCGCCGAGGAAACCTTCGACCCCGACGCCGACCCGCTGGCCAACCTGCCCACCTTGCGCTTGGCCCTGGAGCACAGTGCCCAGGCCAAAGGGACAACCTCGGTACATGCCCAGGACCCGGCGTCGGCCCAAGCTGACGATGCGCCTGTGGCCGTCAATACCTTGGCGAACCTGGTGCAGGATGCCGTGGGCGATTCGGCGGGCGCGGCTGATGCCGGCGAGCCTGGCGACAAGGCCTTCGGTGCCTTGCTCGAAGATGGCCTGAAGGACACCAGGAGCGCCAGCAGCGATACCCGCGTGGATGATTTCGCCAACCGCCTGGCCAACCTGACCCAGGCCGCCACGGCCAAGACCGCCAACGCCGTGCCGGCCAATGCCGGCCCGTTGCACCAGCCGCTGCCAATGAACCAGAACGCCTGGGCCGAGGGTCTGGTCAACCGGGTCATGTACCTGTCCAGCCAGAACCTCAAGTCGGCGGACATCCAGTTGGAGCCGGCAGAGCTTGGTCGGTTGGACATTCGCGTCAATGTTGCGACGGACCAGTCGACCCAGATCACCTTCATCAGTGGCCACGCCGGCGTGCGTGACGCCCTCGACAGCCAGGTGCATCGCCTGCGCGAACTGTTCACCCAGCAAGGCCTGGCCCAGCCGGATGTCAACGTGGCCGACCAGTCGCGTGGGCAGCAACAGCAGCAACAGCAGGCGCAGGCCCAGGGCAGCCAGTTGTCCGGGGTGGCGGCGCGGCAGGCGGAGCAGGGCGGTATCGAGAGCGCCGACAGCGGCAGGCCGGTGGAGCAGCAACTGGTTATCGGTGACAGTGCGGTCGACTACTACGCCTGATGCGGCTTCTGGCCGCACCGGCCGGTTCGCGGGTAAGCCCGCTCCCACGGGGCTTTCACCGCTTTCGAGCCCGGCGCGGTACCTGCAGGAGCGGGGCTCACTTGCGAATAGGGCAGAATCGTCGCGCCTGCTGAAATAGCCCTGTCTGCCAAATCTGGCATAACACTTGCTCAAGCCAAGCCATCCTCCCTTGAACCCCCGATGGACGACGGATTATTGGCATGGCGAAAAGCGAAGCAGTCAAAGACCCCGCTACTAAAGGCAAACTCAAGCTGATCCTGCTGGCGGTCGTCGGCCTGTTGCTGGCGATCGGCCTTTCGGTGGGCGCTACCTGGTTCATCATGCACAAGAGCGAGCCTGCCCCGGCCGCCGAGGCAACCGCCGGTAACGTCAAGCCTGCGGCGATCTACGAGCCGCTGGCCCCGGCCTTCGTGGTCAACTTCAACCAGAACGGTCGCCAGCGCTACATGCAGGTGAGCATTACCATGCAGGCGCGCAACCAGGCCGACCTGGATGCCCTCAAGGTGCACATGCCGGTCATCCGCAACAACCTGGTGATGATGTTCTCCGGGCAGGGCTTCGATACCCTGGCCGGCAGCCCGGTCGGGCAGGAGATGCTGCGCCAGAAGGCCACCGCGGTGGTTCAGGAAGTGGCGCAGAAGGAAGTCGGCAAGCCGGTCGTCGACCAGCTGCTGTTCACCAATTTCGTATTGCAGTAGGAGTCCGCAATGGCCGTACAGGACCTGCTGTCCCAGGATGAAATCGATGCCTTGTTGCATGGTGTCGACGACGGGCTGGTGCAGACCGAAAGCGCCACCGAGCCTGGCAGCATCAAGAGCTACGACCTGACCAGCCAGGACCGTATCGTGCGGGGTCGCATGCCGACCCTGGAAATGATCAACGAGCGCTTCGCCCGTTACACCCGGATCAGCATGTTCAACCTGCTGCGCCGTTCCGCCGACGTGGCGGTGGGTGGCGTGCAGGTGATGAAGTTCGGCGAGTACGTGCATTCGCTGTACGTGCCGACCAGCCTCAACCTGGTCAAGATCAAGCCGCTGCGCGGTACCGCGCTGTTCATCCTCGATGCCAAGCTGGTGTTCAAGCTGGTCGACAACTTCTTCGGCGGCGACGGCCGTCACGCCAAGATCGAAGGCCGCGAGTTCACCCCCACCGAGCTGCGCGTGGTGCGCATGGTGCTGGACCAGTGTTTCGTCGACTTGCGGGAAGCCTGGCAGGCGATCATGCCGGTCACCTTCGAGTACATGAACTCGGAGGTCAACCCGGCCATGGCCAACATTGTCGGCCCCAGCGAGGCGGTGGTGGTATCGACCTTCCACATCGAGCTGGACGGCGGTGGCGGCGACCTGCACGTGACCATGCCGTACTCGATGATCGAGCCGGTGCGGGAAATGCTCGATGCTGGCTTCCAGTCCGATCTGGACGACCAGGACGAGCGCTGGGTCAAGGCCCTGCGCGAGGACGTGCTGGACGTTGCCGTGCCGGTGAGCGCCACGGTTGCCCGGCGCCAGCTGAAGCTGCGCGACATCCTGCACATGCAGCCTGGCGACGTGATTCCGGTGGAGCTGCCTGAACACCTGGTGTTGCGCGCCAACGGCGTGCCTTCGTTCAAGGCGCGCCTGGGTTCGCACAAGGGCAACCTGGCGCTGCAGATCATCGACCCGATCGAACGCCGCTGATGGCGCGCCGGTCGCTCATAACGTATTGAATGCCTGTCGAGGAAATCATGGCTAACGAAAACGAGATCACCTCCCCAGAGGACCAGGCGCTGGCCGATGAATGGGCTGCAGCGCTGGAAGAAACCGGTGCAGCCGGCCAGGCCGACATCGATGCACTGCTGGGTGGCGACACCGCCGGCAGCGTCGGTGGCCCGGGTCGCTTGCCGATGGAAGAGTTCGCCAGCTCGCCGAAGCCGAGCGAGAATGTCAGCCTCGAAGGCCCGAACCTGGACGTGATCCTGGACATTCCGGTGAACATTTCCATGGAAGTGGGCAGCACCGAGATCAACATCCGCAACCTGCTGCAGCTCAACCAGGGTTCGGTCATCGAGCTGGACCGCCTGGCCGGTGAACCGCTCGATGTGCTGGTCAACGGCACGCTGATCGCCCATGGCGAAGTGGTGGTGGTCAACGAGAAGTTCGGCATTCGCCTGACCGACGTGATCAGCCCCAGCGAACGTATCAAGAAGCTGCGCTGAGTGAAGGGCACGATGCGCGCCAGCCTGGCGTTCGCCGCGCTGCTTGCCAGCCAGGCCTGCCTGGCCGCGGCCACCCCTGCGGCGACCCCTGCGGCTGCCCCTGGCAGCCTGGGTGGGCAGCTGGCGCAGATGGTTTTTGGCCTGCTGCTGGTGGTCGGCCTGATTTTCTTCCTGGCCTGGCTGCTGCGGCGCATGCAAGGGGCTGCGGTGAAGGGCGGGCAGGTGATCGAGATCGTCGGCAGCCGGGCCATCGGCCCGCGTGACCGGCTGTTGCTGGTGCAGGTGGGCAAGGCGCAGATCCTGATCGGCCATACCCCGGGCAGCATCGAGGCCCTGCATGTGCTGGCCGAACCCGTGGAAGTACCGGAAAGCGCCCGCCAGGTGACGCCGGAGTTCGCCCAGCGGCTGATGGAGCTGATGGGCAAGGACCCTAAGGACAAGAAGTGATGAGCGGCGCGCTGCGTTTGTTGTTGATTCTGGCGCTGCTGCTGGCGGCGCCGCTGGCCCTGGCCGCCGACCCGCTGTCGATCCCGGCCATCACCCTGTCCAATACCGCGGACGGGCAGCAGGAATATTCGGTCAGCCTGCAGATCCTGCTGATCATGACGGCGCTCAGCTTCATCCCGGCGTTCGTCATCCTGATGACCAGCTTCACCCGCATCATCATCGTGTTCTCGATCCTGCGCCAGGCCCTGGGCCTGCAGCAGACGCCGTCGAACCAGCTGCTCACCGGCATGGCGCTGTTCCTCACCATGTTCATCATGGCGCCGGTGTTCGACCGGGTGAACCAGGACGCGCTGCAGCCGTACCTGAAGGAACAGATGACCGCCCAGCAGGCCATCGACAAGGCCCAGGGGCCGCTCAAGGACTTCATGCTGGCGCAAACCCGGCAAAGCGACCTCGACCTGTTCATGCGCCTGTCCAAGCGCACCGACATCGCCGGCCCGGACCAGGTCCCGCTGACGATCCTGGTGCCGGCGTTCGTCACCTCCGAGCTGAAGACCGCGTTCCAGATCGGTTTCATGATCTTCATCCCGTTCCTGATCATCGACATGGTGGTGGCCAGTGTGCTGATGGCCATGGGCATGATGATGCTGTCGCCGCTGATCATTTCGTTGCCGTTCAAGATCATGCTGTTCGTGCTGGTCGATGGCTGGGCGCTGATCATGGGCACCCTGGCCAGCAGTTTCGGCGGCGTCTGACGCCGTCAAGGAGAGCCGCCGATGACCCCTGAAGTCGCTGTCGACCTGTTCCGCGATGCCTTGTGGCTGACCACCTTGATGGTGGCCGTGCTGGTGGTGCCGAGCCTGCTGGTGGGCCTGGTGGTGGCCATGTTCCAGGCTGCCACGCAGATCAACGAACAGACCTTGAGCTTTCTGCCGCGCCTGCTGGTGATGCTGGTCACGCTGATCGTTGCCGGGCCTTGGCTGGTACAGAAGTTCATGGAATATATCACCACGCTGTACACCAATATCCCGCAGCTGATCGGTTGACGTGGCAATGCTCGAGCTGACCGACACGCAGATCGGCACCTGGGTCGCCACCTTCATCCTGCCGTTGTTCAGGGTGACGGCGGTGCTGATGACCATGCCGATATTCGGTACCCGCATGCTCCCGGCGCGGGTGCGCCTGTACGTGGCGTTGGCGATTACCGTGGTGATCGTGCCGGCGCTGCCGCCGCTGCCCGAGTTCGACCCGCTGAGCCTGCGCGGCCTGCTGCTGTGCGCCGAGCAGATCATCGTCGGCGCGTTGTTCGGCCTGGCCCTGCAACTGCTGTTTCAGGCGTTCGTGGTTGCCGGGCAGATCGTCGCGGTGCAGATGGGCATGGCGTTCGCCTCGATGGTCGACCCGGGCAACGGCGTCAACGTCACCGTGGTCAGCCAGTTCATGACCATGCTGGTGAGCATCCTGTTCCTGTTGATGAACGGCCACCTGGTGGTGTTCGAGGTGCTGACGGAAAGTTTCACCACCTTGCCGGTGGGCAATGCGCTGGTGGTCAACCATTTCTGGGAACTTGCCGGGCGCCTGGGGTGGGTATTCGCTGCCGGGCTGCTGCTGATCCTGCCGGTGATTGCTGCGCTGCTGGTGGTCAACATCGCCTTCGGCGTGATGACCCGTGCCGCGCCGCAGCTGAACATCTTCTCCATCGGCTTCCCGCTGACCCTGGTCCTGGGCATGTTCATCTTCTGGGTCGGCCTGGCCGATATATTGTCCCACTACCAGGCATTGGCCAGCGAAGCGCTGCAATGGCTGCGTGAACTGGCGAGGGCGCGCTGAGCATGGCAGAAAGCGAGAGCGGCCAGGACAAGACCGAAGAGCCCACCGACAAGCGCAAGCGCGATGCTCGCGAGAAAGGCGAGATCGCGCGTTCCAAGGAGCTGAACACGGTGGCGGTGACCCTGGCCGGTGCCGGTGGCCTGCTGGCATTCGGCGGCTACCTGGCCGAGACGCTGCTGGCGATGATGCGCATGAACTTCAGCCTGAGCCGCGACATCATTGTCGACGAGCGGGCCATGGGGGCTTTTCTGCTGGCCTCGGGCAAGATGGCGATATGGGCTGTGCAGCCGGTCATGATCCTGCTGTTCGTGGTTTCCTTCGTGGCCCCGATTGCCCTCGGTGGATTCCTGTTCTCGGGCAGCCTGCTGCAGCCCAAGTTCAGCCGCATGAACCCGCTGTCGGGGATCAAGCGGATGTTCTCCATGCATGCCCTGACCGAACTGCTCAAGGCGCTGGCCAAGTTCTTCGTGATTCTGGTGGTGGCGGTGGTGGTATTGGTCAACGACCGCCAGGCCCTGCTGTCGATTGCCAACGAGCCGCTGGAGCAGGCGATCATCCATAGCCTGCAGGTGGTGGGTTGGAGTGCGTTGTGGATGTCGGCCGGGTTGCTGTTGATCGCCGCGGCGGACGTGCCGTTCCAGCTCTGGCAGACGCACAAGAAGCTGAAGATGACCAAGCAGGAAATCAAGGACGAGTACAAGGACAGCGAGGGCAAGCCCGAGGTCAAGCAGCGTATTCGCCAGCTGCAGCGCGAAGTGTCGCAGCGGCGCATGATGGCGGCGGTGCCGCAGGCCGACGTGATCATCACCAACCCCACGCACTATGCGGTGGCCCTGCAGTACGACCCGGAAAAGGGTGGCGCGGCGCCTTTGTTGCTGGCCAAGGGTACCGATTTCATTGCCTTGAAGATTCGCGAGATTGGCGCAGAGCACAAGATCCAGATCCTCGAATCGCCGGCCCTGGCGCGGGCGATCTATTACTCCACCGAGGTGGAACAGGAAATCCCTGCCGGCTTGTACCTGGCGGTGGCGCAGGTGCTGGCCTATGTGTTCCAGATCCGCCAGTACCGCGCTGGCAAGGGCAAGCGACCGGAGCCTTTGAAGGAAGATCTGCCGATTCCGCCGGACCTGCGGCGTGATAGCTGACAGGAGCCCGCCATGAGGCATGGCGCCTGCGAGATCGGGCGCCGCCCGCTCGGCGCTCGATCTCGCAGGCGCCAAATCTCTGAAGCCGGACAAAGTTGGAAAGCTTCTTGCAAAGCCACGCCCAGTCGCCCCCGGGGCGTCAAAGTTTTGCATCAAGAGGACTCGTGGTGGATCGCACTCAGTTAATCAGCAACGCCCGTCACAACCTGGCCGGGCTCGGCCGGGGCAACCTGGGCGTGCCGCTGTTGCTGCTGGTGATGTTGGCAATGATGATGTTGCCGATACCGCCGTTCCTGCTCGACGTGTTCTTCACCTTCAACATCGCCCTGTCGATCGTGGTGCTGCTGGTGTGCGTGTACGCCTTGCGCCCCCTCGACTTCGCCGCGTTCCCCACCATCCTGCTGGTGGCCACGCTGTTGCGCCTGGCCCTGAACGTGGCCTCCACCCGCGTGGTGATGCTGCACGGCCAGGAGGGCCACGGCGCTGCCGGCAAGGTGATCCAGGCCTTCGGTGAGGTGGTGATCGGCGGTAACTATGTGGTCGGCGCCGTGGTGTTCGCCATCCTCATGATCATCAACTTCGTGGTGGTGACCAAGGGTGCCGGGCGAATCTCGGAAGTGAGCGCGCGGTTTACCCTCGACGCCATGCCTGGCAAACAGATGGCTATCGATGCCGACCTCAACGCTGGCCTGATCGATCAGGCCCAGGCCAAGCACCGCCGTGCCGAGGTGGCCCAGGAGGCCGAGTTCTACGGTTCGATGGACGGTGCCAGCAAATTCGTGCGCGGTGACGCCATCGCCGGTTTGCTGATCCTGTTCATCAACCTGATCGGTGGCATGCTGATCGGCATGCTGCAGCACGGCATGAGCTTTGGCGATGCCGGCAAGGTATACGCCTTGCTGACCATCGGTGACGGTTTGGTGGCGCAGTTGCCATCACTGTTGCTGTCTACTGCGGCCGCCATCATGGTCACCCGCGCCTCGGGCTCCGAGGACATGGGCAAGCTGATCAACCGGCAGATGTTCGATTCGCCCAAGGCCCTGGCGGTGTCCGGGGCGCTGATGATCGTCATGGGCCTGGTGCCAGGCATGCCGCATATTGCCTTTCTCAGCCTCGGCCTGCTGGCTGGCGGTGGCGCCTATCTGGTGTGGAAGAAGCAGCAGAAGGCCAAGCTCGAGGCGCAGAGGGAAGCGCAGCGCCAGCAGGACTTGCTGCCTTCGCCGCAGCGTGCGCAGGAAACCAAGGAGCTGGGCTGGGATGACGTCACGCCCATCGACATGATCGGCCTGGAGGTCGGCTACCGGCTGATTCCGCTGGTCGACCGCAACCAGGGTGGCCAGTTGCTGGCGCGGATCAAGGGGGTGCGCAAGAAGCTCTCGCAGGACCTGGGCTTCCTCATGCCTACCGTGCACATCCGTGACAACCTCGACCTGCAGCCCAGCGCCTATCGCCTGACCCTGATGGGGGTGATCCTGGCCGAGGCAGAGATCTACCCGGACCGTGAGCTGGCCATCAACCCTGGCCAGGTGTTCGGTACCCTCAACGGCATCGCCGCGCGGGACCCGGCGTTTGGCCTGGAAGCGGTGTGGATCGACGTCGGCCAGCGCGCCCAGGCGCAGTCGCTGGGCTATACCGTGGTCGATGCCAGTACCGTGGTGGCCACCCACCTCAACCAGATTCTGCAGAAGCACTGTCACGAGCTGATCGGCCACGAAGAAGTCCAGCAATTGCTGCAGGTGCTGGCCAAGGCATCGCCTAAACTTGCCGAGGAGCTGGTGCCAGGTGTCATTTCCTTGTCGGGCCTGCTCAAGGTGCTGCAAGCGCTGTTGTCGGAGCAGGTGCCGGTGCGCGATATTCGCAGCATTGCCGAGGCGATCGCCAACAACGCCAGCAAGAGTCAAGATACCGCCGCGCTGGTGGCGGCGGTGCGCGTCGGATTGTGTCGCGCCATCGTGCAAAGCATTGTCGGCGTTGAGTCAGAGCTGCCAGTGATTACTCTGGAACCAAGGTTGGAACAGATTTTGCTCAATAGTCTGCAAAGGGCCGGGCAAGGTCAGGAAGACGGTGTTCTTCTGGAACCGAGCATGGCCGAGAAGCTGCAGCGTTCGCTGATCGAAGCGGCCCAGCGCCAGGAAATGCAGGGCCAGCCGGCCATCCTCCTGGTCGCCGGCCCGATCCGCGCCATGCTGTCGCGTTTCGGTCGCCTGGCTGTACCGAATTTGCATGTTCTGGCGTATCAGGAAATACCGGACAACAAGCAAGTCACCATCGTTGCCACCGTGGGCCCTAACGGCTGAGGTAGTGGATAATGCAAGTTAAGCGATTTTTCGCCGCCGATATGCGTCAGGCCATGAAGCTGGTCCGTGATGAGCTGGGCGCTGATGCCGCCATCATCGGCAACCGCCGCATCGCCGGAGGTGTCGAACTGACGGCTGCGCTGGACTACAAGCTGTCCGCCCTGGCCCCGCGTGTGCCCAATGCCGAGCTGGAAGAAGAGCTGCGCAAGACCCATACGCGCATCGCCACTGCCCGTGCCGAGCTGGATCCCCGCCCGGACAGCAGCGACAACAACCGCCAATTGTTCGCCGGGCAGTCGCTGACCGCCGCCGAGCCGTTGATCGAACCACACGTCGACGCCCCCGCGCCTGCCGCTGCAGCCCCGGCTGCGGCGCCGGTCGATGCGCGCCTGGTCGATGCCATGCGCTCCGAGCTGTCTGGCCTGCGCGAGCTGCTGGAAGTACAGCTCGGCTCGCTGGCCTGGAACCAGCTGCAGGGCAGCAAGCCGCAGCAGGCCACGCTCTGGCGCCGCCTGCAGCGCATCGGCCTGTCTGGCCCGATCGCCCGTGAGCTGCTCGACCTGACCGCCGAAATCGACGAGCCACGCCAGGCCTGGCGCATGTTGCTGGCGCACCTGGCGCGGATGATCGACATCCCCGAGATCGAGCCGATCGAAGAGGGCGGGGTGATCGCCATGGTCGGCCCTGCCGGCATGGGCAAGACCACCACCTTGGCCAAGCTGGCCGCGCGTTACGTACTCAAGTACGGCGCCCACAACCTGGCGCTGGTAAGCATGGACAGCTTCCGCATCGGTGCGCAGGAGCAACTCAAGACCCTGGGCCGCATCCTCAACGTACCGGTGACCTACGTCGACCCTGGCCAGTCACTGGCTGCGGCGCTGGAGCCACTGCTGCGCAAGCGCGTGGTGCTGATCGATACCGCTGGCCTGCAGGCCAGCGACCCGGCCCTGCGCATGCAACTGGAAACCCTGGCCGGGCGCGGCATTGCCGCGAAGAACTACCTGGTCCTGGCCACCACCAGCCAGAAGCAGGTGCTGACCGCCGCCTACCACAGCTACAAACGCTGCGGTCTGGCCGGCTGCATCCTGACCAAACTCGATGAAACGGCAAGCCTGGGTGATGTCCTGAGCCTTGCCATCAGTCATGAACTGCCAGTGGCCTACCTGACCGATGGGCCGCGCATTCCTGACGACCTGCACCTGCCGCGAGGGCACCAGTTGGTGTCGCGTGCGGTCAATGTGCAGCAGCAGGACGAGCCCAGCGAAGAGGCCATGGCCGACATGTTCGCTGATCTCTATCACAACCCACGGCGAGCGGGTTGATGATGAAGCGTGTGCAAGGTAGCTATGCCAAGGGGTACGCAGAATTGCCCCACGTGTGGCCTGAGTCCCAGCGAGACAAGGTAAATAACAGACATGGGTAGCATGCATCCCGTACAGGTGATCGCCGTGACCGGTGGCAAAGGTGGCGTCGGCAAGACTAACGTTTCAGTGAACTTGTCTCTGGCGCTGGCCGAGCTCGGCCGCAGGGTCATGCTGCTCGACGCCGACCTGGGCCTGGCCAACGTCGACGTGTTGCTCGGCCTTACGCCCAAGCGCACCCTGGCCGATGTCATCGAGGGGCGCTGCGAGCTGCGTGACGTGATGCTGCAGGGCCCTGGCGGTGTGCGCATCGTCCCGGCGGCCTCGGGCACCCAGAGCATGGTGCACCTGGCCCCGGCCCAGCATGCCGGGTTGATCCAGGCGTTCAGCGAAATCGGCGACAACCTCGACGTGCTGGTGATCGACACCGCTGCCGGTATTGGTGACTCGGTGGTCAGCTTCGTCCGCGCGGCCCAGGAAGTGCTGCTGGTGGTGTGTGACGAACCCACGTCCATCACCGATGCCTATGCCCTGATCAAGCTGCTCAACCGCGACTACGGCATGAACCGCTTCCGCGTGTTGGCCAACATGGCCCAGAGCCCGCAGGAAGGGCGCAACCTGTTTGCCAAGCTGACCAAGGTCACCGACCGCTTCCTCGATGTCGCCCTGCAGTACGTGGGCGCCGTGCCGTATGACGAATGCGTGCGCAAGGCCGTGCAGAAGCAGCGCGCCGTCTACGAAGCCTTCCCTCGCTCCAAGTGCGCCCTGGCATTCAAGGCGATTGCGCAGAAGGTCGACAGCTGGCCGCTGCCGGCCAACCCGCGCGGTCACCTGGAATTCTTTGTCGAGCGCCTGGTGCAACCCACCAGCGCGGGACCCGTGTTATGAATGCGAGTGGTTTCAAGATGTACAGCCGAGCATCGAAAGACGCGCAGTACGAGCTGATCGAGCGCTACGCCCCATTGGTCAAGCGCATCGCCTACCACCTGTTGGCGCGGTTGCCGGCCAACGTGCAGGTCGAGGACCTGATCCAGGCCGGCATGATCGGCCTGCTGGAAGTGGCCAACAAGTACGATGCCAGCAAGGGCGCCAGCTTTGAAACTTACGCTGGCATTCGTATTCGCGGCGCCATGCTCGACGAAGTGCGCAAGGGCGACTGGGCGCCACGTTCGGTGCACCGCAACACGCGCATGGTCAGTGACGCGATGCGTGCCGTGGAGGCCAGAACCGGGCGTGACGCTAAAGATCATGAAGTTGCTGCCGAACTCCAGTTGAGTCTCGATGATTACTACGGGATCTTGAACGATACCCTGGGCAGCCGCCTGTTCAGCTTCGACGACCTGCTGCAGGACGGCGAGCACGAAGGGTTGCATGAGGATGGTGCCAGTGGTCAGGTCGAACCTGCACGTGGCCTGGAGGACGAGCGCTTCCAGGCGGCCCTGACCGAGGCCATCGCCAACCTGCCGGAGCGTGAGCGCCTGGTGCTGGCGCTGTACTACGACGAAGAGCTGAACCTCAAGGAAATCGGTGAGGTGCTTGGGGTCAGCGAGTCGCGAGTCAGCCAGTTGCACAGCCAGTGTGCCGCGCGCCTGCGCAGCCGCCTGGGCGAATGGCGGGCGCGTTGAACCCGGTGTCGTTGCAGTCGTTTTCCACGTTGTACCCAATTGATTGAATGCGTGCTCGGGGCCGAGCGCGTTAGAGACTGCTTGGAGGTCTACTTGAACAAAGACATGAAAATCCTCATCGTTGACGACTTTTCGACGATGCGGCGGATCATCAAGAACCTGTTGCGTGACCTGGGCTTCACCAACACGGAGGAGGCCGATGACGGCATCACGGCGCTGCCGATGCTGGAGAACGGCCACTACGATTTCCTGGTGACCGACTGGAACATGCCCGGCATGTCCGGCATCGACCTGCTGCGCAAGGTGCGTGCCAGCGACAAGCTGAAAGCCATGCCGGTACTGATGGTGACCGCCGAGGCCAAGCGCGACCAGATCATTGAAGCGGCCCAGGCCGGGGTCAATGGCTATGTGGTCAAGCCGTTCACCGCCCAGGTGCTCAAGGAAAAGATCGAGAAGATCTTCGAACGCGTCAACGGCTGAGTCTCGTCAGGGGGGCGCCATGGATTCATCACAAACGTCTTTGGGCGAGTTCGAGTCGACCCTGAAGAAGCATGCCCAGGAACTGGTCGCAAGCCTTGAGCACGGCCGGTTCGGCGAGGCGGTGCAGCTGATCCACGAGCTGAACCAGACCCGCGACCGCGGCCTGTACCAGGAAGTCGGCAAGCTCACCCGTGAGCTGCACAGTGCCATTGTCAGTTTCCAGATCGACCCGACCATGCCGCAGGCCGAGGAGGTGTCGCAGATAACCGACGCCACCGAGCGCCTGTCCTACGTGGTCAGGCTCACCGAGGGCGCGGCCAACCGCACCATGGACCTGGTCGAGGAAAGCACCCCGGTGCTCAACGACCTGGCCAGCGAGGCTGCGGCCCTGAGCAGCGACTGGCAGCGTTTCATGCGCCGTGAAGTGGCTGCGCCGGAGTTTCGCGACCTGGTGAAGCGGGTTGACAGTTTCCTGACGCACAGCGCCGAAGGTAACCGCAAGGTTGCCGGCCACCTCAACGACATTCTGCTGGCCCAGGACTATCAGGACCTGACCGGCCAAGTGATCAAGCGCGTCACCGCGTTGGTGACCGAAGTGGAAAGCAACCTGCTGAAACTGGTGCTGATGGCCAGCCAGGTCGACCGCTTTGCGGGTATCCAGCATGACCACGATCAACTGCGCGCAGAAAAAGATCGAGAAAAACATCCGACTCGGGGTGAAGGTCCGCAGATTCATGCCGATAAGCGTGAAGACGTCGTGTCCGGTCAGGACGATGTCGATGATCTGCTGTCCAGCCTGGGTTTTTAAGGAGCACCTTTGATGAGCTTCGGCGCCGATGAAGAAATCCTCCAGGATTTCCTGGTAGAAGCCGGCGAAATTCTTGAGCAACTGTCCGAGCAACTGGTCGAGCTGGAAAGCCGGCCCGACGATGCCGACCTGCTCAATGCGATCTTTCGCGGTTTCCACACTGTAAAAGGGGGCGCCGGCTTCCTCCAGCTCAACGAGCTGGTGGAGTGCTGCCATATCGCCGAGAACGTGTTCGACATCCTGCGCAAAGGTGAGCGCCGGGTCGATGCGGAACTGATGGATGTGGTGCTCGAGGCACTGGATACGGTCAACAGCATGTTTGGCCAGGTGCGCGAACGCAGCGAAGTGACCCCGGCCACCCCCGAGCTGCTGGCGGCGTTGTCGCGCCTGGCCGAGCCGGGCGCTGCGCAAGAAGCCGAAGCGCCTGCCGCTGCGGCAGCGGAGCCGGTTGTCGAGGCTGCCGCCGAAGAGCAGGACATCACCGACAGCGAGTTCGAGCAGTTGCTCGACTCGCTCGATGCGGTCAAGGCGCAAGCTGCGGCCGACGAGCAGCTGCAGGGCGAGACCGTCAGTGGCGAAGGTGACGAGATCACCGATGCCGAATTCGAATCGCTGCTCGACCAGTTGCACGGCAAGGGCCAGTTCAGTGCCGAGCTTGCCGCGCCAGCGGTCGCCAGCGCGCCACAAGCGGCCAGCGACGAAATCACCGACGCCGAGTTCGAATCGCTGCTCGACCAGTTGCATGGCAAGGGCACCTTCCAGGCCGACGCCTTGCCGGCCGCCAAGGCTTCGGCGCCTGCCGCTGCTGACCCTGGCGCCGCTGGTGACGAAATCAGCGAGCACGAGTTCGAGGCGCTGCTGGACCAGTTGCACGGCAAGGGCAAGTTCGGCGGCGAAGTGGTCGCTGCCGAAACCCCCGCTGCGGCCAAGGTGCAAGCGCCGGCTGCCGCCAAGGCCGACAGCCAGCCAGTGGCCAAGCCTGCCGCAGCGCCAGCCCCTGCTGCGGCTCCCGCAGCGTCCAGCAAGCCTGCTGCGGCGCCACGCGCGCCGGCCCCGGCTGCCGACAAGCACGGCGCCAGCGAAGCGGAAACCACCGTGCGGGTTGATACCGCGCGCCTGGACGAGATCATGAACATGGTCGGCGAACTGGTGCTGGTGCGTAACCGCCTGGTGCGCCTGGGCCTGAACAGCGGCGACGAGGCCATGTCCAAGGCCGTGTCCAACCTCGACGTGGTCACCGCCGACCTGCAGACCGCGGTGATGAAAACCCGCATGCAGCCGATCAAGAAAGTCTTCGGCCGCTTCCCGCGCCTGGTACGTGACCTGGCCCGCCAGTTGAAGAAAGAGATCAACCTGGAGCTGGTCGGTGAAGAAACCGACCTCGACAAGAACCTGGTCGAGGCCCTGGCCGACCCGTTGGTGCACCTGGTGCGCAACGCGGTCGACCACGGCGTGGAAATGCCTGAAGAACGTGAGGCTGCAGGCAAGCCGCGTACTGGCCGGGTGGTACTGTCGGCGGAGCAGGAAGGCGACCACATCCTGTTGTCGATCTCTGACGACGGCAAGGGCATGGACCCCAACATCCTGCGCGCCAAGGCCGTGGAAAAGGGCCTGATGGACAAGGACGCCGCCGATCGCCTGAGCGAATCGGACTGCTACAACCTGATCTTCGCCCCGGGCTTCTCGACCAAGACCGAGATTTCCGACGTGTCTGGCCGTGGTGTCGGCATGGACGTGGTGAAGACCAAGATTTCCCAGCTCAACGGCTCGATCAACATCTTCTCGGCCAAGGGCCAGGGCTCGAAGATCGTCATCAAGGTGCCGCTGACCCTGGCGATCATGCCGACCCTGATGGTGATGCTGGGCAACCAGGCGTTCGCCTTCCCGCTGGTCAACGTCAACGAAATCTTCCACCTCGACCTGTCGCGCACCAACGTGGTCGACGGCCAGGAAGTGGTGATCGTACGCGACAAGGCATTGCCGTTGTTCTACCTCAAGCGCTGGCTGGTCCAGGGCCAGGTGCACGAAGAGCAGCACGAGGGTCATGTGGTGATCCTGTCGGTCGGCACCCAGCGCATCGGCTTTGTCGTCGATCAACTGGTTGGCCAGGAAGAAGTGGTAATCAAGCCGCTGGGCAAGATGCTGCAGGGCACCCCGGGGATGTCCGGGGCCACCATTACCGGCGACGGTCGCATCGCGTTGATTCTCGACGTCCCGAGCATGCTCAAGCGTTACGCCGCACGGCGTATTTGATTTCGGTGGCGCACCCTGGCGGGTTGCGCCACCTAACGGAGTGTTTATGGCAGTCAAGGTCCTGGTGGTGGATGATTCCGGTTTCTTCCGCCGCCGCGTCTCGGAAATCCTCGCGGCGGATCCGACGATCCAGGTGGTGGGTACCGCGACCAATGGCAGGGAAGCAATCGACCAGGCGCTGGCGCTCAAGCCCGATGTCATCACCATGGACTACGAGATGCCCATGATGGACGGCATCACCGCAGTGCGGCATATCATGCAGCGCTGCCCGACGCCGGTGTTGATGTTCTCGTCGCTGACCCATGAAGGTGCCCGCGTCACCCTCGACGCACTGGATGCCGGGGCGGTGGATTATCTGCCGAAGAATTTCGAGGACATCTCGCGCAACCCGGAAAAGGTCAAGCAGCTGCTGTGCGAGAAGGTGCATACCATTTCCCGCAGCAACCGCCGCTTTGGCAGCTACGCCAGCCCCGCGCCAGTGGCTACGCCGGCGCCTGCCAGCAGCATCGCCAGCCCGGCCCCGGCACGTACGCCGGTAACCAGCCGTGCCGCAGCCCCGGTAGCCGCGCCAGCGCATTCGCCGGCGCCCAAGCGCAAGCCGTACAAGCTGGTGGCCATTGGCACCTCCACTGGTGGCCCGGTTGCCCTGCAGCGTGTGCTGACCCAGCTGCCAGCCAACTTCCCGGCACCGATCGTGCTGATCCAGCACATGCCGGCGGCGTTCACCAAGGCCTTCGCCGAACGCCTGGACAAGCTGTGCCGCATCAGTGTCAAGGAAGCTGAGGACGGCGACATGCTGCGCCCTGGCCTGGCGCTGCTGGCACCCGGTGGCAAGCAGATGATGATCGACGGCCGTGGTACGGTGAAGATCCTGCCCGGTGACGAGCGCCTGAACTACAAGCCGTGCGTGGACATCACCTTCGCCTCGGCGGCCAAGTCGTATGGCGACAAGGTGCTGTCGGTGGTGCTCACCGGCATGGGCGCCGATGGCCGTGAAGGCGCCCGCCTGCTCAAGCAGGGCGGCAGCACGGTGTGGGCCCAGGATGAAGCCAGCTGCGTGATCTATGGCATGCCCATGGCCATCGTCAAGGCCAACCTCGCCGATGCGGTGTACAGCCTGGACGATATCGGCAAGCACCTGGTGGAGGCGTGCGTCTGATGGACGTGCTCAGCCTGATCGGCCTGATCCTCGCGTTTGTCGCCATCGTCGGTGGCAACTTCCTCGAAGGCGGCCATGTTGGCGCGCTGATCAATGGCCCTGCGGCGCTGATCGTGCTCGGCGGCACCCTGGCGGCGGCCTTGCTGCAGTCGCCGCTGGCGTCGTTCAAGCGCGCCTTGCAGATTCTGCGCTGGATCCTGTTCCCGCCACGGGTCGACCTGGCCGGCGGCATCGATCGCGTGGTGAACTGGAGCCTGACGGCGCGCAAGGAAGGCCTGCTGGGCCTGGAAGGGGTGGCCGATGCCGAGTCCGACCCGTATGCCCGCAAAGGCTTGCAACTGCTGGTGGACGGCGCCGAGCCGGAGGCCATCCGCAGCATCCTTGAGGTGGATTTCCTGACCCAGGAAAGCCGTGATATCCAGGCTGCCAAAGTGTTCGAGAGCATGGGCGGCTACGCGCCGACCATCGGCATCATCGGCGCGGTGATGGGCCTGATCCACGTGATGGGCAATCTGGCTGATCCGTCGCAACTGGGCAACGGCATTGCCGTGGCCTTCGTCGCCACCATCTACGGTGTGGCCAGCGCCAACCTGGTGTTGCTGCCGATCGCCAACAAGCTGAAGGCCATCGTCATGCGCCAGTCGCGCTACCGCGAGATGTTGCTCGAAGGCCTGCTGTCGATTGCCGAAGGCGAGAACCCCCGCTCGATCGAGCTGAAGCTGCAAGGCTTCATGGAGTAACCCATGCGTCGCCGTCGTCATGCCGAGGAACACGAGAACCACGAACGCTGGCTGGTGTCGTACGCCGACTTCATCACCTTGCTGTTCGCCTTCTTCGTGGTGATGTATTCGATTTCCTCGATCAACGAGGGCAAGTACAAAGTCATTTCCCAGGCCTTGCTCGGGGTGTTCAACGACCCCGAACGCAGCATGAAGCCGATCCCCATCGGCGACGAGCGGCCGCTGAGCGTGCGCCCGGCCGAGCCGCTGGTCAAGGACAGCGAACAGACCGATGCCGCTCTGGCGGCGAGCACTGCCGACCCGCTGAAAACCATCAGCGATGACGTGCGCGATGCCTTTGGCGACCTCATCAGCAGCGACCAGATGACCGTGCGCGGCAATGAATTGTGGATCGAGATCGAACTCAATTCCTCGTTGCTGTTCGGCAGCGGCGATGCCATGCCCAGCGACAAGGCATTCGCCATCATCGAAAAGGTGGCCGGGATTCTCAAGCCGTTCGCCAACCCGGTGCACGTCGAAGGCTTCACCGACAACCTGCCGATCCGCACGGCACAGTACCCGACCAACTGGGAGCTGTCGTCGGCACGCGCGGCGAGCATCGTGCGCCTGCTGGCCATGGAAGGGGTCGACCCGGCACGCATGGCCTCGGTGGGCTACGGCGAGTACCAGCCGGTGGCCAGCAACGACACGGCCGAAGGCCGCGCGCGCAACCGCCGGGTGGTGCTGGTGATTTCCCGTAACCTCGAAGTACGCCGCAGCCTGACCGGTTCAGGTAGCGCCAATGCCAAGCCGGATGCGGCATTGCGCCGGGCTGGCACACAAAGTGCACCGGCAACGCCAGCAACGGTGGCGGGGCAGTGATCCGTCAATTCCCCGACGCTGCCAAATAGTTGAATGTAGCGCGGTCCCCTGTGGGAGCGGGTCCACCCGCGAAGAAGGCGACACGGTACATGGCACCGGCTGCGCCGGTGTTCGCGGGTAAACCCGCTCCCACACTGATCGCGCGAGCTTTCAGATGTTCAGCAAGACAGTTGCCCCAGCAGTGTTCCTGCCAAATCAATAGATAGAGTTTGCTTGATGAGAGTCTGGGCAGTAGCCAATCAAAAAGGTGGTGTCGGCAAGACCACCACCACCATCGCCCTGGCCGGCCTGCTGGCCGAGGCCGGCAAGCGCGTGGTCGTCGTCGACCTAGACCCGCACGGGTCGATGACCAGTTACTTCGGGCACAACCCGGATGCCCTGGAGCACAGCTGCTACGACCTGTTCCTGCACAAGGGCGCCGTGCCCGAGGGCTTGCCCGGACAATTGCTGCTGCCCACCAGTGACGAGCGTATTTCGCTGTTGCCGTCGAGCACCGCGCTGGCCGTGCTGGAGCGTCAGTCGCCGGGGCAGAATGGCTTGGGCCTGGTAATCGCCAAGAGTCTGGCGCAGCTGTGGCAGGATTTCGACTTTGCCCTGATCGACAGCCCGCCCTTGCTCGGCGTGCTGATGGTCAATGCCCTGGCCGCCAGCCAGCAGCTGGTGATCCCGGTGCAAACCGAGTTTCTCGCAGTCAAGGGCCTGGAGCGCATGGTCGGCACCCTGGGCATGGTCAATCGCTCCCGCAAACAGGCGCTGCCGTACCAGATCGTGCCGACCCTGTTCGACCGTCGTACCCAGGCCTCGCTGGGCACGCTCAAGCAGTTGCGTGACAGTTACGGCCAGCATGTGTGGCAAGGTTACATCCCGGTAGATACGCGCCTGCGTGATGCCAGCCGCAAGGGCGTCACGCCCTCGCAATTCGACAGCAAGAGCCGTGGCCTGGTGGCCTACCGCGCGTTGCTCAAGCACCTGCTGACTTACAAGACTGCGGCGCAGGTGGCTTGATGACCCAGACCAAGACAACCAGCAGCCGGCCGCAGATGGCCCTGCAATCCTACCTTGACGGTCTGTTGCAGGATGCCACCGAGGCCGCAGACCTGCTCGTTGCGCCCGCCGTGGCGGACGAGTTCGCCGACGCGGTGCGCGAAGAACAGGCACGCGATGCCCGGCAACAGGCCCGGCCCGCACCGCTCGAGACCATCGCCAGCCCGGCGCTACGGCCTTTCGCCGAGCCCACGCCGGCGGTGTTGCCCAACGTGATTCCGGTTGAAGCCCCGGTCGTGTCAGTGGTCGAGCGGGAAGTCGTAGCCGAGGCCAGTATCCCGCTGCTGGTCGAACAACCCACCGTGGTGGCGATGCCCTTGGTGGATGTGCATTTGCCGGGGCCTGACCTACCCGTGCCGCCGAGCACCGTCGATGGCCGACCGGCCTGGGCGGCCGAGCCATTCGAATGCCTGCTGTTCGACGTGGCCGGCCTGACCCTGGCGGTGCCACTGGTATGCCTGGGCTCGATCTACTCCCTGGCCGGCCAGGAGCTGACGCCCTTGTTCGGCCAGCCTGACTGGTTCCTGGGCATCCTGACCTGCCAGGCCGGCAACCTGAAGGTGCTGGACACGGCGCGTTGGGTCATGCCTGACCGCTACCGCGATGATTTTCGCCAGGGCCTGCAGTACGTGATTTCCGTGCAGGGCTATGAATGGGGGCTGGCCGTGCACCAGGTCAGCCGCTCGTTGCGCCTGGACCCGTCCGAGATCAAGTGGCGTAGCCAGCGTGGCCAGCGCCCGTGGTTGGCCGGCACGGTTATCGAACACATGTGTGCATTGCTCGACGTCGCTGCATTGGCCGAACTGATCGCCAGCGGTGCAGCCAAGCAGTTGCATGCGAAACAGAAATGACACCGAACACACCGCCAGTGGCGGATATTGAGGGTAGGGGAATGAAAAAGTCGTCTGCACAAGGTTCCGAAGATCCGATCCTGCAATGGGTTACCTTCCGTCTGGACAACGAGTCCTACGGCATCAACGTGATGCAGGTGCAGGAAGTGTTGCGCTACACCGAGATCGCCCCGGTGCCGGGTGCGCCAAGCTACGTGCTGGGCATCATCAACCTGCGCGGCAACGTGGTGACGGTGATCGACACCCGTCAGCGCTTTGGCCTGATGCCGACCGAAGTCACCGACAATACCCGCATCGTCATCATCGAGGCCGACAAGCAAGTGGTCGGCATCCTGGTCGACAGCGTGGCCGAGGTGGTGTACCTGCGCCAGTCCGAGATCGAGACCGCGCCGAACGTGGGCAACGAGGAATCGGCCAAGTTCATCCAGGGCGTGTGCAACAAGAACGGTGAGCTGCTGATCCTGGTTGAACTGGACAAGATGATGACCGAGGAAGAGTGGTCCGAGCTGGAGAATATCTGAGTTGATCCTCGAGGTTGCTGTCATCTTCCTGGCGCTGGCCTGGGCTGCGAGCCTGTGGTTTTTCCTCAACTACAGCAAGCGCCAGCGGGAGCTTGCCGCCCAACAGGCCGTGGGTGATGCGCTGCGTGACCAGCGCATCAAGGACCTGGCCAAGCGCCTGGACGACTACCAGAACGGTAGCGTGCGCATGGGCGAGGCGCTGCATGCGTTGAGCGTGTCGGTTGCGTCGCTGCCGGACCGGATCCAGCAGCTGGAGCAACGCGACCCCGGAAACGTCACTTTCACCCAGGCCGCCAAGCTGGTGGGCATGGGGGCCAGCGTCGCCGAACTGACCGAAAGCTGCGGTCTGACCCAGGCTGAGGCCGAACTGATGAGCAAGCTGCACCGCAACGGTTGATGAAACGGGCGACGCAACTCGCCCGTTTTTACCCTTACGGCCTGCTCCACGAATGATTGCCTCCCACCTTGGCGAAGCGGTTGAGTGGTAGCAGCGTGCGCACTGCCGCCTGGCTTTGCGGCAGGTCGACGAACCGGTAGGCGTTGACCCGTGGTACGCAGTACAGGTTGAGGATCTGCCGCAAGGTGCGTAGCGCCGGCAAGTGGCGATCGACCACATCGCTGAGCATGGCCGGGCCGGTCATGCGGCTGAGGCGGTTGGCATACCGGTAGAAGTTCGCTGGGTCATCGGCCAGGCTGGGCCTGCTGTCATAGAAGTCTTGGTTGAGCTGGTAGCGTGCAAGCATTTCTTCGGAAATGGCTTCCAGGGTCGGGTTGCCGGCGTGGCTGCCGATCAGGCTGGTGTTGTACAGGCAGTTCATGCCCATTTTCTCGTTGGACATGGGGGGGGCCAGCAGCAGGCCGTCGCGGGTAGTGCATAGTTCGACTTGGTCAATGGTTTCGCCAGTGTCCAGCAGAGTGTCGTCAACATCCATGTACAGGCCCCCTTCGTGATGCAGCATCGGGTAGCGTAGAACGTCGGAGGCAGAGGCATAGTTGCTGGCAATGCCACCATTGCCATCCAGCGCGGCGTCGTACTGGGCATAATATCTGCTTTGGCGAAATGCCCTGAAGAAGGCTTGTTCTTCCAGCGGCAGCACTTGCAGATCAGGGGCTTGCTCAGCCAGCAGGCGCAGGTTTTCGGTATAGGCTTCGGGGGCGGCACTGGAAAGGAACAGGCGCAGGGTGTACTCGCTGTTTCCAAGCCTGACAGCATTCCTGCCCAGGTTGGCCAGCAGTTCGGGAGCGATGACCTTGTCGCCTACCCAGAGGCAAGACACCTGCTTGGGAATCGCCTGGCTTTCGGTGGCCAATGGCGGGATCCGCACTGGCAGCGCCAGATCAATGCCCAGCGCGCGCAAGCTACGGCTGCGCATGGCGTTGGTGACTGTCCGAGGGCTGCGCACGGGCTGCAGGTCCCTGCTTCCAACCCTTGCGACATAGCCGACTGGCTCGACCTCATTCAGGTCTTCCTCGCGAATGAATACATCGCGCTCCAAGTCATAGACTACCCGTGCGTTATAGGTATCGATACTGGCATCGAGATTATCGACACCGCCGGTGTAGAGCGGCGTGCGGATAACCGAATCGGCAATGGCCTGGTCGCCTCCCGGCAGTGGCGTAATGGGCTCATGGGTATGGAAGTAGCGCGCCCCTTCAGGCTCAGGGAACCGAGGTGGCGAGACTGGGCTCAATGGGTAACCGATCTGCTCGTTCAGCCGTACTGGTGCTATGAAACCTTCGGTTTTGAATTCGAACAGTGCCTTGGCCCTGGTGGCGCCGGCGATGGCCAGCGGCACGGCATTGAACAGGCCCCAGGTGATATTGCCGACACCGGCTTCCTGGTCCTTCGACGACTTGCCATTGATTGCCTGGTCCAACCCCAGGCCCAGCTGCGCGATGCCACCCACGGCCAACAACGGTGCCAGGCCTGGCACTACCAGGCACAACGGCGCCAGCAGATTTAGCGTCGTGGTCAGGTAACCGAGCCATCGGGCCTTGCTGATCTGGCTATCACGGGTGATGAGGAAGTCGGCGTCATCGTAACTGCGCTGGCGTTGGCGTTCGGCCAATGCCTGGAACAGGTCGCCGGTTATCCTCGGGTTGTACTTGCCTGGCCGGTAGTTGACGTAGGTTCGTGGTGGCCAGGTGCCGTCGTCGTTGAAGTAGCCGTGTTCGGGTGGCAGCCGATGGCTGGAGGGGTATTCCGCCAGGCCTTCCAGGGCAGTGTCCAGGCCGCTGAAGTCAAGGCCTTGCGGGCAGTCGGCCAGGCGGAAGTGCTGCTTCAGGGCCAAGCGCCTGGCAGGCTCCTTGCATTGGTGCCCGATCCAGTCCTTCATGGCGTTTTCGCTGGCGAATTCCAGCAGCGGCGAACTGTTGCCGGGTATATACAACAGGGTCAGGTCGCTGGCCTTGTCATTCAGGTAGAGGATGTCGGTGGCGGCGTAGCCATAGATGCTCAGGGTGCTCAGGCGCAACTTGCCGCCGCGCGGCATCAGCCCTGCGGCTTGCCATGCCAGCTTCCTGGCCGCTTCGCTGAGGCTGCCTTCGGCGACCTGGCTGTTGCAGGCGGCAATGAAGTTGAGCTTGCTGACCAGACGGTGATCGGGCAAATGGTCGCGCCAGTAGCGGTCGAGCTGCGCCTTGAACGGCGCATGGAAATCCAGTTCGTGGATGAATTGCTGGAAGGCCTCGGCAGCGATCGGCAGGTGCGTCGAGGCGTCATAACGTTGTGGCCTGGTGCGGCGGAACAGGCCATTGAACACCGAGTAGGCGGCGCCATAGTGATTGAAGCCAGGCGCTGGCAGGGTTTCGACCAGCTGCAGTGGGCCATCGGGCAGCCTGCCAGCCCACGGCGCGGCAAACAGGGCACCGAACAGATCGTTGTTGGATTCCCCTTGCCAGTTGCTCAGCAATGCCTGTGGCAAGCTGAGGCATTGGATAATGGCGGCCAGGTAGCCGCCGCTGGCATCGGCGCGGTAGTGCAGGGTCACGACATCGATCTGTTCGGGGGCGACGTCATGGCCTTGCTGCCTGAGCCATTGACGGATTGCCCGGCTGGCTTCACGGTCCGGGCGGGGGATATGGGTGAGATGATCGCGGACGTAATTCACGCCGGCGGTGTTGATGCGGCTGGTGGACATGCTATTCGCCTTGCTCGTTGGAAAGAGCGGCAAGGCTGAATGCCTGGCGCGAGCAGAGGTGGTAGATAACTACCGGCGCTGATCCGCAGGCAACACGGCGGCTACCGGGGTGATATCGCGGGGCGCGCCGGGTTCGTCGCTGAAGCCGGCGGGTACCTTGCCGCGTAACTGCCAGGCGAAAGCGATGATTTCGGCAATGGTCAGGTACAGGGCCTCGGGGATCTGCTCGCCCAGCTCCAGGCGCGCCAGCAGTTGCACCAGTTCGGCGTTTTCGTAGATCGGCACTTCATGTTCGCGGGCCAGAGCCAGGATTGCCTCGGCCAGGTCGTCGTCACCCTTGGCGGTCAGGGTCGGTGCTTGCTCGCCGTCGTAGCTCAAGGCGATGGCCTGGCGCGGTTGTCTGTCGATCATGCGGTCTCGTCTACCCAGCGTTGTTCGATGCGCGTGTGCGGGCCCTGTGGCGGGATGCCCGGTCGGCATTCCAGGTCGCCGACCTCCAGGCCACGTGCCAGCAGGCGGGCACGCAAGTCGCCGAGCTGGCTCTCGATCAGCCGTGCGGTCTGTTCGCGCTCGGCCCACAATTGGCCGCAGAGGCGTCCCTGTGCCAGCTGCGCCTGGACCTGCAGCGGGCCCAGCGGGGCCAGGTCGAAGGCCAGGTCGACCCGCCACAGTGCTTGCAGCGGGTCGGGCTGTTCACGCTGCTGGCGTTCGGCCTGTTGTTCCGGGGTTTCTTCGCGCTGCAGCTTCACTTGCAGGGGGATGAACTCCTGCCCGTGGCGGACCGGGACTTCGGTCTGCCAGGTAGTCTGCAGGTTGCCGTTTTCCAGCGTGCCGGATTGTTGCAGGCTGCTCAGCGCGTGGCTCTGCAGGCGCGAGATGGCAGCAGCAGCCAGGCGCAGCAACTGTTGCAGGTCGCCTTCGTTTTCCATGGCCTGGAGCAAACGCGATGGCAGCGGGAAGGCACCCGGCGGTGTCCGTGGGCTGACCCGGTCGAGCATGCCCAGCGCGCTGCGAGCCATGGCCGGCAGTGCCTGGGCCAGGGTCGCCGTGGCGATTACCGGGTTGGCCGGGGCATTGACCGATGCCTGGGCTACCAGTCGCACCAGTTGCGCCTTGAGGTCGGTGGCCACGCTGGCGCTCAGGCCGCCGAGCAGTTTGCCCTCGAGGAAGACACCGCTGTTGCTGATGGCCTGGGCAAGCGTTTTGCCGTCACTGAGCTGGCGGGCATCCGCCAGGCTGGCGAGCAGGGTATTGGCGGTACTGCGTAGCTCGCTATCGCTGCCCTGGCCGTTGGCAATCTGCTGCAAGGCGTTCAGCAGGCCGGGCAGGGACGCCTGCCTGCCTTGCTGGGTGAGCAGCTGCTGGGCGATGTTCAATTGTTCCTGGCGACCGCTCAGCGGTACGAAGCGCAGCGACTGGTCACCTTGGACCACGGCGCTGAGCAGGCTGCCGACCGGCAGCGGGCGCGGGCTGTCGATGGTCAGGATGGCACCGGCCTGGGCGCTGTTGAGCAGGCTGACCAACGAGCGGAAGCTGGCTGTTTCGCCCGCCTGCACCGGCAGTGGCTGGTTGGTCAGCACCTTGCCTTGCAGCAGGGTACCGACGGCCACCTGGCGGGTGTCGAGCCGCGTCAGGGTGGCGATATTGCTGGCGTTGGCCTGTTGCACGAGGATGGCCAGGCGATTGCTTTCAGGCTGGCTGACTGTGACCTGGCTACCTTGCGGAATCGGCTGGCTGGCAGTGGCCTGGACCTGAGTCTGGCTGCCGTTGGCCTGGATCACCTGCAGCACCAGCTGGAAGGTGGTTCCGCTCTGGCGCATCGACAAGACCTCGGCCTGAGCGGCTTCGCCGGGCTTCAGCAGGCCCGGCTGGGGCTGGGCCAGGTCGAGCAGTGCAGCGGTCAGCTGGGCCTTGAGCGCCTGCGCATTGACCGCGGTTTGTGCGCCAAGACTATTGATTTCAGTCATGATTGTATACAACCTGTGGAGCCCGCCCTCTTGGCAGCGTGGCCGCACATGCAATAATGCAGGCCGCCCGCCCTAGCCAGTATAACGGCAGCAAGGGGGGCGACTTGAGAAGCATCTAGATAAGGCGAATCCGTGACCCTTCACCTCCAAGCCGTGGGCCTGGCCTGCGAGCGCGACTTGCGCCTGCTGTTCGAGCACCTCGATTTCGAGCTGCGCCCTGGCGACATGCTGCAGATCAGCGGCCCCAACGGCAGCGGCAAGACCAGCCTGCTGCGCCTGCTGGCCGGGCTGATGCAACCCACCGCCGGGCAGATCCTGCTGGGCGGGCAGCCGCTCGGCGAGCAGCGCCATGCCCTGGCCAGCATCCTGCTGTGGATCGGCCATGCGGCGGGCATCAAGGACCTGCTCACCGCGGAGGAGAACCTCAGCTGGCTCGGCGCCCTGCATCAGCCGGCCACCCCCGAGGCCATCTGGGCGGCACTCGCAGCGGTCGGCCTGCGCGGTTTCGAAGATGTGCCCTGCCACACCCTGTCGGCAGGCCAGCAGCGCCGCGTGGCGTTGGCCCGGCTGTACCTGGCCAGCCCGCCGCTATGGATCCTCGATGAACCTTTCACCGCCCTCGACAAGCAAGGCGTGGCGCAGCTTGAAGCGCACCTGGCGGCCCACTGCGAGCAGGGCGGCACGGTGGTGCTGACCACCCACCACACGCTGGCGCGCAAGCCATCCGGCTACCGTGAACTGAACCTGGGGCAATGGGCCGCATGAGCGTATTCATCCTGTTGTTGCGCCGCGAAGCGCGGCTGCTGTTCCGCCGCCCGGCCGAACTGGCCAACCCGCTGGTGTTCTTTGCCATCGTGGTGGCGTTGTTCCCGTTGGCGGTCGGCCCGGAAAGCCAATTGTTGCAAACCTTGTCGCCAGGCTTGGTCTGGGTGGCGGCACTGCTCGCGGTATTGCTGTCGCTGGACGGCCTGTTCCGCAGTGATTTCGAGGACGGCTCGCTGGAGCAATGGGTGCTGTCGCCGCATCCACTGGCGTTGCTGGTGCTGGCCAAGGTGCTGGCGCACTGGATCTTTTCCGGGCTGGCACTGGTATTGTTGGCGCCGCTGCTGGCGCTGATGCTGGGCCTGCCGAGCCAGTGCCTGGCGGTGCTGCTCGGTTCGCTGCTGCTGGGTACGCCAGTGCTGAGCCTGCTGGGCGCCGTCGGCGCGGCGCTGACGGTCGGGCTGAAGCGCGGTGGTTTGCTGCTGGCATTGCTGATTCTGCCGTTGTATATCCCTGTATTGATCCTGGGCAGTGGTGCGTTGCAAGCGGCGTTGCAAAATATGCCGGCAACCGGCTACCTGCTCTGGCTGGCCAGCCTCACGGCCCTGGCCGTGACCCTGGCACCCTTTGCGATAGCGGCCGGCCTGAAGATCAGCGTCGGCGAATAACGAGTCCCGGGCTTTCAAGCCCGGCCAATACCCTGGATGTACCCTGATGAAAATAAGCTGGACGTGGTTCCACAAGCTGGGCTCCCCCAAATGGTTCTATGCCATCAGCGGCCGCATGCTGCCGTGGCTTGCCGGCGCTGCCGTGCTGCTGCTGCTGGTCGGCATCACCTGGGGCCTGGCCTTCGCCCCCCAGGACTACCAGCAGGGCAACAGCTTCCGCATCATCTACATCCACGTGCCGGCGGCGATGCTGGCGCAATCCTGCTACGTGCTGCTGGCCGTGGCCGGGGTGGTGGGGCTGGTGTGGAAGATGAAACTGGCCGACGTCGCCCTGCAATGCGCCGCGCCCGTCGGTGCCTGGATGACCGCCGTGGCGCTGGTCACCGGCGCCATCTGGGGCAAGCCGACCTGGGGCAGCTGGTGGGTCTGGGATGCCCGGCTGACGTCCATGCTCATCCTGTTGTTCCTGTACTTCGGCATTATTGCGTTGGGCCAGGCGATCAGTAATCGTGACAGTGCCGCCAAGGCCTGTGCGGTGCTGGCGATTGTCGGTGTGGTGAACATCCCGATCATCAAATATTCGGTGGAGTGGTGGAACACCCTGCACCAGGGCGCCACCTTCACCCTCACGGAAAAGCCGGCGATGCCCGCCGAAATGTGGCTGCCACTGCTGTGCACGGCGCTGGGCTTCTACTGCTTCTTCGGTGCGGTGTTGTTGCTGCGCATGCGCCTTGAAGTGCTCAAACGTGAGGCGCGCGCCAGTTGGGTCAGGGAGGAAGTATTGAACAGCCTGGGGCAGAGGGCCGCGCCATGAGTTTTGCCACCTTCGGTGACTTTCTCGCCATGGGCCACCATGGCCTGTATGTGTGGACGGCCTATGGCGTCTGCCTGGCGGTGCTGGCGCTGAATGTTGCCGCACCCGTGCTGGCTCGTCGTCGCTATTTGCAAGATGAGGCGCGCCGTTTGCGCCGGGAGAACAACCAGTGAATCCGCAGCGCAAGAAACGCCTGTTGCTCATCGTCGGCCTGCTGGTCGGCGTCGGGGTTGCCGTCGGCTTTGCCTTGAGCGCATTGCAGCAGAACATCAACCTGTTCTACACCCCGACCCAGATCGCCAACGGCGAGGCACCGCTGGACACGCGCATTCGCGCTGGCGGCATGGTCGAGAAGGGCTCGGTGCAGCGTTCCGCCGATTCGCTCGACGTGCGCTTCGTGGTCACCGACTTCAACAAGTCCGTGCCGATCACCTACCGCGGCATCTTGCCGGACCTGTTCCGTGAAGGGCAGGGCATCGTCGCCCTCGGCAAGCTCAACGGCGACGGCGTGGTGGTCGCCGATGAAGTGCTGGCCAAGCACGACGAGAAGTACATGCCGCCCGAAGTGACCAAGGCCCTGAAGGAAAGCGGCCAGGCGGCTGGCGGCATGGAGGCCAGGCCATGAACGCGGCGCTGGTGATACCCGAGCTCGGCCAGCTGGCCATGATCCTGGCGATCTGCTTTGCCGCCGTGCAGGCCACGTTGCCACTGCTCGGCGCCTGGCGTAACGACAGCCTGTGGATGAGCCTGGCGCGCCCGGCGGCCTGGGGCCAGTTCGCGTTCCTGGCCTTTGCCTTCGCCTGCCTGACCCACGCGTTCATGACCGACAACTTCTCGGTCGCCTACGTGGCCAGCAACTCCAACAGCGCCCTGCCGTGGTACTACAAGTTCAGCGCCGTGTGGGGCGCCCATGAAGGCTCGTTGTTGCTCTGGGCGCTGATCCTCGGCGGCTGGACCTTCGCCGTGTCGATCTTCTCGCGCCAGCTGCCACAGGTGATGCTGGCGCGCGTGCTGGCGGTGATGGGCATGATCAGCGTCGGCTTCCTGAGCTTCCTGATCATCACCTCCAATCCGTTCCAGCGCCTGTTGCCGCAGGTGCCGAGCGATGGCCGCGATCTCAACCCGTTGCTGCAGGACTTCGGCCTGATCGTCCACCCGCCGATGCTGTACATGGGCTATGTCGGTTTCTCGGTGGCCTTTGCCTTCGCCATCGCCGCGCTGCTCGGTGGGCGCCTGGATGCCGCCTGGGCGCGCTGGTCGCGGCCGTGGACCATCGTCGCCTGGGCTTTCCTCGGCGTGGGTATCACCCTGGGTTCGTGGTGGGCCTATTACGAACTCGGTTGGGGCGGCTGGTGGTTCTGGGACCCGGTCGAGAACGCCTCGTTCATGCCCTGGCTGGTGGGCACCGCATTGATCCACTCGCTGGCGGTGACGGAAAAGCGCGGGGTGTTCAAGAGCTGGACCGTGCTGCTGGCGATTGCCGCGTTCTCGCTGAGCCTGCTGGGTACTTTCCTGGTCCGCTCCGGGGTGTTGACCTCGGTGCATGCGTTCGCCGCCGACCCGGCGCGTGGTGTGTTCATCCTGATCTTCCTGCTGTTCGTGGTCGGCGGTTCGCTGACCTTGTTCGCCGTGCGCGCGCCGGTGGTCAAGAGCCAGGTCGGCTTTGCCCTGTGGTCGCGGGAAACGTTGCTGCTGGCCAACAACCTGATTCTGGTGGTCGCTGCTTCGATGATCCTGCTCGGCACCTTGTACCCGTTGGTGCTCGACGCCCTCAGCGGGGCCAAGCTGTCGGTCGGCCCGCCATACTTCGATGCCTTGTTCCTGCCGTTGATGGCGCTGCTGATGGTGGTGCTGGGCGTGGGCGTGGTGGTGCGCTGGAAAGACACCCCGGGCAAGTGGCTGGCGAGCATGATGACCCCGGTATTGATCGGCAGCGCAGTGCTGGCGCCGCTCGCCGGCTTCATCGTCGATGATTTCGACTGGCCAGCGCTGAGCGCCTTCGCCCTGGCTGCCTGGGTGGTGCTCGGCGGGTTGCGCGACATCTTCGACAAGACCCGCCACAAAGGCCTGGTCAAAGGCGTGCTGGGCCTTTCGCGCAGCTACTGGGGCATGCAGCTGGCGCACCTGGGCCTGGCGGTGTGTGCCTTGGGCGTGGTGCTGTCGAGCAACAACAGCGCCGAGCGCGACCTGCGCATGGCGCCGGGCGAAAGCGTCGAGCTGGGCGGTTATCACTTCCTGTTCGAAGGCGCCAGGCACTACGAAGGGCCGAACTTCATCTCCGACAAGGGCACCATCGTGGTCAGCCGCGATGGCCGCGAAGTGACCACCCTGCACCCGGAAAAGCGCCTGTACAGCGTGCAGCAGTCGATGATGACCGAAGCCGGCATCGACGCCGGCTTCACCCGCGACCTGTATGTTGCCCTTGGCGAGCCGCTGGAAAACGGCGCCTGGGCAGTACGCGTGCATATCAAGCCTTATGTCCGCTGGATCTGGCTGGGCGGTCTGCTGACCGGCCTGGGCGGGTTGCTGGCGGCCCTCGACCGGCGCTACCGCGTCAAGGTCAAGACCCGGGTGCGTGAAGCCCTGGGCGTATCTGGAGCAGCTGCATGAAGCGTTGGATCATGGTGGTGCCATTGGTGGTGTTCCTGCTGATGGCGGTTGTCCTCTACAAGGGGCTGTTCCTCAAGCCCGACGAGCTGCCGTCGGCGATGATCGGCAAGCCGTTCCCGGCGTTTTCCCTGGCCTCGACCCAAGGCGACCGTACCCTGACCCAGGCTGACTTGCAGGGCCGCCCGGCGCTGGTCAACGTGTGGGCGACCTGGTGCCCGTCGTGCAAGGTCGAACACCCATACCTCAACCAGCTGGCCGAGCAGGGCGTGGTGATCCACGGCATCAACTACAAGGACGATAACGCCGCCGCACAGAAGTGGCTGGCCGAATTCCACAACCCGTACCAGTTGGACATCCGTGACGAACAGGGCAGCCTGGGCCTGGACCTGGGCGTGTACGGCGCGCCGGAAACCTTCCTGATCGACGCCAAGGGCATCATCCGCTACAAGCACGTCGGCATCGTCGATGCCAGCGTCTGGCGCGAACAGCTGGCACCGCTGTACCAAGGCCTGGTCGACGAGGCCAGGCCATGAAGCGCTGGTTGGCAGCGGCCGTGCTGGGCATGAGCCTGGCCGGTGTGGCCAAGGCGGCCATCGATACCTACCAGTTCCGCGATGACGCCGAGCGCGAGCGTTACCAGCAGCTGACCAAGGAACTGCGTTGCCCCAAGTGCCAGAACCAGGACATCGCCGACTCCAACGCACCGATCGCCGCCGACCTGCGCCGGGAAATCTTCCGCATGCTCGGTGAAGGCAAGAGCAACCAGCAGATCGTCGACTTCATGGTCGACCGCTATGGCGACTTCGTGCGCTACAAGCCGGCACTCAGTGGCCGCACCTGGTTGCTCTGGTTCGGCCCGGGGATTCTGCTGGTCGGTGGCTTCGTGGTGCTGGCGGTGATCGTGCGCCGTCGCCGTGGTTCGGCCACCCAGGCTGCGCAGGAGCTGTCCTTCGAAGAACGCGAGCGTCTCGCCAAACTGCTGGAAAAAGAACAGACCCATGACTGAATTCTGGCTTAGTGCGGGCCTGCTGCTGCTCGCTGCCATCGGCTTTCTGCTGATCCCGATCCTGCGTGGCCGTCGCCAGCAGCAGGAAGAAGACCGCACCGCCCTGAACGTGGCGCTGTACCAGGAGCGTATTGGCGAACTGGCGGCGCAGCAGGCCGCTGGCGTGCTTGACGACGCGCAGATGGCCAAGGGCCGTGACGAAGCCGCCCGCGAGCTGCTGGCGGACACAGAAGGTGCCGAACCTGCGCGTCAGGGCCACCTGGGCAAGGCGTTGCCAGTGCTGGTGGCGCTACTGGTGCCGCTGTTGGCGCTGGGGCTGTACCTGCATTTTGGCGCGGCGGACAAAGTGGCGCTGACCCAGGAATTCGCCGCGGCGCCCAAGTCGATGGAAGAGATGACGGCACGCCTGGAGCGGGTGGTGCAGGCCCAGCCGGATTCGGCCGAGGCGGTGTACTTCCTGGGGCGTGCCTATATGGCCGAACAGCGCCCGGCCGACGCCGCGCGTACCTTCGAGCGCGCCGTGACCTTGGCCGGGCGCCAGCCCGAATTGCTCGGGCAGTGGGCCCAGGCGTTGTACTTCGCTGCTGGCAAGCAATGGAGCCCGCAGGTGCAGGCGCTGACTGACGAAGCACTGAAAGCCGATCCCAGCGAAGTGACCAGCCTGGGGCTGCGTGGTATCGCTGCGTTCGAGGGCGAGCGTTACCAGGAAGCGATCGATTACTGGAAGCGCTTGCTGGCCCAACTGCCGGAAGGCGACGCATCGCGTGACGCACTGCAGGGCGGCATTGACCGCGCTGCCGAGCGCCTGGGCGGCTCGCCGGGCCAGGCCGCGCAAGCCGCGCCGGTGGTGGCGCGCCTGAAGGTGCGGGTGGAGCTGGCTGCGGCGTTGAAAGACAAGGTTCGGGCGAACGACACGGTGTTCATCTTCGCTCGCGCCAGCAATGGGCCGCCGATGCCGTTGGCGGCCAAGCGGGTGACGGTGGCGCAGTTGCCGATCGAGGTGGAATTGTCCGATGCTGACGCGATGATGCCGCAGATGAAACTGTCCGACTTTGCCGAAGTCCAACTGGTTGCACGTGTCTCGCGCGCTGGCCAGCCTACCCATGGCGAGTGGATTGGCCAGGGTGCGCCACTGCCCAGCGCCACGCAGGCCACCCAGCACCTGACCATCGACAGCCCCGACCCGTAAGAGAGCAATGCCATGCACAGCACCGTCCGCCTGACCCTGATCACCCTCGCCCTGGGTTTGTCTGCGTGTACGGTGCATGAACCGTACGAGCGGCCGGAGCCGCCGATCGAGCGGTTGCCGCAGCAGGGGCCGGTGGTCAAGCCGGTGCCGGGTGGGCAACCGTCCACTGCGCCGAGCAAGCCGGCGGCCATCCCCAAACCGATGCCGCGTACTTCGGCCAGCTTCGCGCCGCCGCCTGGCGGGGCGAGCCACTGGGATCCGAAACTGGGTGTATACGTACTTGAGAAGCAACCCAATACCTTCTACCGCCAGCGTACCTACTACCGGTTCGATAACGGCTGGAGTTGGTCGCTGAGCCCGAATGGGCCTTGGCAGGAAACGGACAGCAGTGGCGTACCGGGTGGCTTGGGACGCGCATTCGCGCAGTAGTTGCAGCGTTAACGTTGCTTTTGCTTTTGCTTTTTGCTCTTGCTTCTAAGCGCGCGATAGTTCAGGCGCCGCCGAATGCGACTTCAGGAGGCCGAGCGAAGGGCTTGCGGAGGGAGGTGACGGGCATGGATGCCCGTCAAGCGCTGAGGCCCCATGGATGGGGCCTGCAGCGCGTCCTCCCGGGAGCAAGCCCGTAGCGAGGGGACCCCGGAGCGCAGCGTAGGGGCCGGATGATGGGAGCCAGCGTTTTTTGGTTACTTTTTGTCGCGTTTGACAAAAAGTGACCCGCCGTAAGGGCGGAAAGGTGACTAAGCGCCACCTTTGAAAATGAATGTTGACCTTGTTGTTGAAGCCTACGCCTGAAAGCGAAAAGCGAAAAGATTGAAGCGGGATAGCGCTGGTTTTTATCGCGCGCAAAGTCCATTGGCGATGACGACGCTGACTCACCGTTTCGCCCTTACGGCGAGTCACTTTTTGCCAAACGCGGCAAAAAGTAACCAAAAAACGCTGCGCTCCCATCATCCGGCCCCTACGCTGCGCTTCGGGGTTCCCTCACTCCGGCCTTGCTCCCGGGAGGACGCGCTGCAGGCCCCATCCATGGGGCCTCAGCGCTTGACGGGCATCCATGCCCGTCACCTCCCTCCGCAAGGCCTACGTTCGGCCTCCTGAAGTCGCGAAAATCAAGATCAAGATCAAGATCAAGATCAAGATCAAGATCAAGATCAAGATCAAGATCAAGATCAAGATCAAGATCAAGATCAAGATCAAAAGCAGAGCAAGAGCAAGAGCAAGAGCAAGAGCAAGAGCAAGAGCAAGAGCAAGAGCAAGAGCAAGAGCACGAGCAAGAGCAAGACAGGGGCAGGAAGCCATGCTGAGCGGAACAGTGCAGTTCTGCCTCATTATTTCGGTTGACTGTACTGGTCGGTGATTCCGCATAATCCCACCTTGAACTGATCCGGAGGTGGCATGCGCAAGACAGTCCTGGTCCTGGTAGAAACCGTCGACGATTACCTGCCCCTGCTGGAGCAGGCTGGCTACCAATTGATTCGTGCCCCCTCACCGCAACTGCGCGCCGAGGCCATTCGGCACCACGCCGATGCAATCGATGTGGTACTCACCCGCGGCCCGCTGGGTCTGACTGCCGCCGAAATCCAAGCCCTGCGCAGATTACAGATCATCTGCGTGATTGGCGCCGGCTACGAGCAGGTCGATCTGGCCGCCGCAGCCGCCCGCGGCATCACCGTCACCAACGGTGCCGGGGCCAATGCCAACGCGGTCGCTGACCACGCCATGGCATTGATGTTGGCGCTGCTGCGCGACATTCCCCGCGCCGATGCCAGTATCCGCCACGGCGAATGGAACCGAGTGATCAGCCCCTCGGTGACTGGCAAGCGCCTGGGCATTCTCGGCCTCGGTGCGGTCGGGCAGGCTATCGCCAGGCGCGCCCATCAGGGCTTCGACATGCCCATCAGCTACCACAGCCGCACACCACGCCAAGATCTGCCCTACACCTGCTACGACAGCTCGCTGCACCTGGCCGAGGCCGTCGACATCCTGCTGGTGGCTACCCCCGGCGGTGCCGATACCCGCCATCTGGTCGATGCCCCGGTGCTCGATGCGCTGGGCGCCAAGGGCTTCCTGGTCAACATCGCCCGCGCCAGCGTAGTCGACACCCAGGCGCTGGTTGCCGCGCTGCAGCAGGGCCGGCTGGCCGGCGCGGCGCTCGATGTGTTCGATGACGAGCCGCAGGTGCCCGATGCACTCAAGGCCCTCGGCAATACCGTGCTCACGCCCCATGTGGCCGGCCAGTCGCCAGAGGCGGCACGCGACACGCTAGCCTTGGTGCTGCGCAACTTGCAGGCGTTCTTTGCCGGTGAGCCGGTGCTCACCGCCGTTCTACCTTGACCCATTCGATACCCCCGGCACTGCCGGGCCCATAAGGAGCGTTTGCATGCAACTCGAGATCTTCCAGGTCGATGCTTTTTCCGCCGAACCCTTCGGTGGCAACCCGGCAGCGGTGATCCCGCTGGACAGCTGGCTGCCGGATGACCTGCTGCAGCGCATCGCCGAAGAAAACAACCTGTCGGAAACCGCCTATTTCGTGCGTAACGGCGAGGCCTTCGACCTGCGCTGGTTCACTTCCAGCGTCGAAGTAGATTTGTGCGGCCATGCCACTCTGGCCTCCGCCTATGTGCTGTTCGAACAGCTAGGCGAACAGGCTGAAGTGCTGCGCTTCAATACCCGCAGCGGTGAACTGCGGGTCAGCCGGGCGGCCGACGGCCTGCTGGCGATGGACTTCCCGGCCAAGCAGCCGGTGGCCATCGACCCGCCAGCCGGGCTGTTGGAGGCGCTGGGGCTGAGCAATGCCAGAGCGGTGTATCGCTCGGATGATTACGTTGTGCTGATCGACGACTTGGCGGTGCTTGCCTCGCTGAAACCTGATTTTGTTGCCCTGTCGGCATTCGACGTACGCGGCATCGCGGTAACGGCTGCAGGCCGTGATCATGATTTCGTCACCCGCTGGTTCGGCCCTCGGGTTGGGGTCAACGAAGACCCGGTCACTGGCTCTGCGCATACCTCGCTGGCACCGCTGTGGTCCGCCATGCTCGGCAAGCGCGCATTGACCTGCGAACAAGGCGGAGCGCGCAAAGGGCAGTTGCATTGTGAAGTGCCAGGCGATGGCCGGGTGTTCATCAGTGGGCGGGCTGCCTTGTTCCTGCGTGGGGTGGTGTACTGTTGATCAGGGCGGGGTACTTCGCCGCAGGTTGCGGTACCCCGGCCGATCATGCCGAACAGGACCTTACTGGTCCCCGGCGATGTACTGGAAGGTTGCGCTGCCTGAAGCTACGGTGGGCAGCGTGACCTTGATGATCGGCAGGTCGATGCCGGTCTTGCTGAGAAAGCGCTGCTTGCTCTTGCGTGCCGGGTCCAGCCCCGCTGGCGTGGCGTAGAAGAAGGCTTGGATCGGCAGTGCCGCGCCCTGGCCTTTTGGCCACACCTGCACCAACATTTCGTTCTGTTCTCTGAAGTACCCCGTGTTCAACCATTTGGCTTGCATGGCTGCATAAAAGTTCGGGCCGGCATAATGGTTGAGTTCGTCACGCACATCGAAGCCACAGATGCTGTTGCCTACCGTCCCGGGCGGAAACCTGGCCACCCACTGAGCGCCCGTGGTGATGTTCTGCTGATGGCAAGGCTGGCTGCCCGCCACCCCGGGATAGATGCCGCACCCATACCGTTCAGTTCGGCCGTCGGTCCAGCCATCCATGGGAAAATGGCACAGGATGGGGATGTCGAGCTTGCCTGGTGGCATGTCGAAGATCGGGTAGAAAATGAAGCCGTTGGGATTGGTCGGCGCCCAGGCAAAGCTCTGGAAGTTGTTGTCTTTGCGCAGGTAGGAAAACGAAACGCTGCCCTTCCTCTCGGCCACAGGGCTAGGGTCCCAGGTATCGTAGGCATCGCTGTAGGTCGTGGCGCGTATGATTACCCCGGAGCAAAGGAATGCCGGCATGCTGTCACTGCCACAGTTTGCCCGGGTGTCGTTGTAACGCCTGGTCAAGGCCTCCGCCGTGGCCGGGCCATCGACCACGGTGATGGCCGGGGCATGGGGTTTGGAGGGAGGGACTGACGTTTCCTGGCTGACGCAGGCAACCAGCAGTAAAGGTACGAACAGCAGCAGTAATCGGTTCATCTGGCAAACCTCGGGCGTGTGCTCACCGGCTTCGGCGTGCTCGACGAAGACATTGGTGTGAAGAAGAAGAGTGGATTGGCCCGGGTTGGTGTCAGATTATGGGGGCCTGTGACCGGGCACAACTGGCAGAAATGACAGGTACTGTCGCCAAAAAACGAGGGGAGCTGGCTAGGCTCCCCTCGTTCTGTTGTGGTGGTTCAGGTTGGATCAGGGGCGGTAACCGCGGCTGTCGATGACGATGTGTGTTGTGTTGTTGGTGACAGAGCCTGCGTCGTTCTCTGCTGTCCACTCGGCATAGATGTGGCAAAGGTCCAGCGGGAACGCCAATGTGGCGGCGTCGAGTGAAAACTCCGTGACAGTGTCCTTGTCGTCAGGCCCGACGGTTTTGCTCAACGTGATCCTGGTCTCTTCGATCGGTGTATCGCCAGGGGTGTGGTTCTCGTCCACGTGTTGCACGAGGTCGATCGAGATGATGTCGCCGACTTCTTTGTTCAGGTAATGCGGTGTCACGAAGAACACCCCCGCCTTGATTTCATTAGGCCCGATCACGCCGTTGCCGTTCAGCGGCCGGTAGTTGGCATCCGGCAGGGTGCCTCCGCCTGGCAGTTCGTCCGAACCAGAGACCAGGACGGGCTGCTTCGGTGAATGCGAGGTATTCTCCGCGCCGCCAGCCACGTTGCGGGTTACGCTGTACTTCAGGATCTTCTCACCCGAGCCTTCATTGCGGATCTGATCCGCGGTGAGGGGCAGCACCAGGTCGGCCTTGTTGGCTACATCCGCTGCACTGATAACGCGCTCGGAGAGCGATGTGCCGCCGTAGGTAACATTCAACCGGTCATTGAGAATGAACAGCTCCTGCTGCGGTGTCTGCGAGTCGTACCAGTACACGGTGATGGTGGCAGCTTTGTCGAAATCCTCCACCGGGATCTCGTTTGGCTTTCCACTGGCCGACAGCAGCAGGGCGGCCTTCAGGTTGGGGTGTTCTGGCTTCTCTGGGTCCGGGTCGCCACCGGCCTGGAACAGGTTGATAGCTACGGTGGTGGCAGGGGAGGTGCCGGCCACCAGTCCGTTGCGCACGATGCGGTACAACACATCGATGTTGGCGACCTGGTTGGCGCCGCTGGTCGCGGTTTTCCAGGTGTCGTAGAGCGCGGCATAGGAGGCCTGGACGATGTGCTCCTGGTCTTCCGTACCTCCTGGAATTGCAACCAGGGTATGCGCCTGCCCACCCCAAACCAACTGGATCTGGTCCCCTGGCTGGATACCCGGGGCGCCGGTGAATGCGGGGATGATCACGTCTGCCGGGCCACGCGCGTCGGCTTCTCCGATGATGCCGTCATCGTCGAAGGACGGTACCTCCGGGGCTAGCAGGCCAATCAGTTCCCCCTTGAGCAGTACCCGCAGATCGAGCCACTCTGAAGGCAGTGACTTGTTGCCGGCACGGTCGGTGATCTGATAAGTGAATCTAAGGTTGCCATCGTCTGCGGCTTCGATGTCTTCGCGCAGGTAGCGAAGTTCCACGTCATCATTAGTACCACCGGTGAGGTTTTCTGCCTTGCTGCCCGGTGCAACGGTACCGTTGATGAAGCCCTGGATTAAGTCCCCAGGTTCAACGCCTTCATAGCTGGGCACGAGGCTTTCCAGGTATTCGATACCGCCGTCATCCTTGAGCTTGTCCGGGGTCAGGCCATTGGCGACGATGTCTTCATCCACAATGAGCTTGCCCAGGGTCGGGCGGCCAGGGGCGGTCAGGTCGACCCGGAACGACTGGGTCGGGCCATCCTCGGTACCGCCACCCGCGAAGTAGGTCACCCGGTACACGATGGTGTGGGGGCCTTCGCTTCGTGCACTGGCGGGCAGTTCGATCTCGAAAGTCTCACCGGCAACGAAGCCGGTGAAGGTGAGAGCTGTGCCAACGGCGTTGCCATCGACGAACAGCTGTACCTTGTCACGGTCAGGGTCGCGTACCTTGCTCGGTACCGGGAATTCAAGTTTCAGATCGTCGTTGCGGACACTCTCCAGCAGCAGGTTGTCGGCGACCCCGGACGGTGGCAGGGGAGCCAGAGCTGCGGGAGGGAATACCAGTGGATCAGGGAATTGTACGGTACCGGGTGGCGCCACCAGGGTCGCCTGGTACGTCAGCGGGCCCTTGATAAGGGGGGCACGGGCGATGGAGTTGGCGGGTACACCGCTGTTAGTGACCACGTCGATGAATTGGGTCATGGCTTGTTCCATTGGCTAAAAGGGAGTCAGGGGTTGTCTGCTGTCTCGCCCAGACCTCGTCAGGCCTGGGCTCGGCAACGGTGTTACGGGTACTTCCGGCTGTTCAGCTAGCCTTTGCAGCCAATGCGATCGCAGGTCTATGTTCGACAAAAAACGCGCGCCTGTAACCTGACAGATTTACCAGGTAGCGGCGGCTGTTAAGGCGGGGAATAGTGCGGGAAGGTATGCGGGGGGCATGCCGCACGGTGCATGGGGCACCGCGCGGCACGGCTTCAGAACGACCAGCGCAGGGCCAGCGAGGCGGCTGTGTCAGAGAAGTTGTCGCCGCCCGTTTGCTGGGCCAGCGCAGCCGTGACGGTCAGGTCGCGATTGATCCGGCCTTCGGCGCCGGCTTTGAACTCGGCGATGTTGCGCGTGCCGACCTGGCTGACGCTGGCACCGTCGAGGGTGACCCCGGCCTGGCGGCTGTTGTGGATCCAGTTGGCTTCGACGAAGGGCTTGAAGCTGTCGACCAGGGTGTCGTCACCGCTGTAGTTCAGCTTGAGGAATGCCCGGGCACCGACGCTGACGCTCAAGGTGTCGCTGCCGCCGCTGGAGACGATGGTGCCGTTGTCTTCGCGGTGATCGTCGGGCGTCACGCCAGACCAGAACACCTTGGCCTTGGGTTGCAGGTACCAGGCGCTGCCGTTGTCGAGGGCGTTGCGAAACACATAGCCGCCTTCGAGCGAGGTCGACACGCCACTGGCGCTGTAGGTTTCCTTGGCGACATCTTCGCCGGTTACCTGGGCATCGAACCAGCTGTATTGCAATACCGCATCGGTATACAGCCCCTGCTCGCTGTTACCGTCGGCGTACCAGGTACCATAGACACCAGTGGTGTAGCCTTTGACCTGGCTGCCGGCATGGTGGTTGGTGAGCTGCGAGGTAGTGGTACCGTGGCTGTAGCCATAGCCGGCGAAAGCCCCGGCGCGCCAGGCGCCGCCGTCGCGGGTCATGCCGCCGGCCAGGTCGGCGCCCAGCAGCAGGGCATAGCGGTTGGTATGGGTGTTGAGCTGCCCGGAGTTGTCGGTGGCGCGCTGGTGGCCGCCGCTGTTTTTCATCCACAGGTTGGTCGACCTGCCATTGGCCGCAAGGGTGTCGGCGCGCTCGGTCTCGCTGCTACGCTCGCTGACACTGGCGTCGAACAGTGTATTCATGGCATAGAGGTTGGCGGCATAGGCGCCACCTTCGGGGCGTACCACCAGCGTTGGCGCCGGCTCCGGGCCCGGCCCTGGACCAGGGTTGCCCGGGTCGCTCAGTTCGTTGCTCAGGTACCAGTTGCCGCTGTTGTCGCCTTCGCCACGCACCAGGTGGTAGTCGTAGGCGCCGGCGACGATACGGCCCGATTGCTGGAATTCCCCGGCCGAGTTCCCCCCCACGGTGATCAACTCGATGCCGTTGAGGGTCTTGGCACCGCTGCCGCCCAGGTTGTTGACGCGTACCGAGGTGCTGCCACTGGTGTCGCCTTTGACGATCAGTTTGTCGGTGAGCGAATCGTCGCCGCCGAGTACCGAGTTGAACACCAAGGTGCCGCCGTTACCGGCATAGTCGCCTTCCACGGTCAAGGTACGGCCGGCGGCACCGTCGGAAAAGGCCACGGTACCGCCATTGCTCAACTGCCCGATGCTGGAGTCGTCGGTGATGATCCAGGAGGCGCTGTCAGCCACGTTGACCTTGTCGACGCCTCGCATCGAGCCGCGCAGGATCGCCTTTTCGATCAGGCTCACTTCTGTAGTGGCAGTGTCCTCTGAGGTGATATTGCCGGTGATGTCGCTGGCGCTGATGGTCAGGTAGGCCTGGGCATCATCGTGGACCTCCAGCAGGTTGCCGTTGCCGGCGCTGACCACCGTGCCGTCGCGCAGGGTGATGTGGGCGATGGGGGGGGCGTCTTCGCCGGGATACAGGTTGCCCATGTAGATCGCACTGCCGTTGCTGGACACCAGTTGGCTGCCGGCGATATCAAGCACTGCGGTAAGGTCTGCGCTGGAACCACTGATATCGGAATTGATCGCGATAGCATGACGTTCGCCGTCGAGCACCGAACCGCTGACGGTTGCGTTGCCGCCGAGCATCAGCAACGCCACCCCGGAGGAAAATTCCGCACCCGCCGAGGTATCGCCGTTTTCCTTCGCCGTGACGCGGCTACCCGCCAGGCTCAGGGTGCTCTGGTTGTTGAGGATGGCGCGCCCGTTCGCGCGGATCGTGGCACCTTGGGCAGTCAGGCTGCTGCCGTTGACCAAGGCGATGGCCGAGCCCAGCCTTGACCCCGCACCATCGGCCTCGCTGCCAGGGTTGAGGACCAGGCTGGCGCCGTTGCGTACCTCCCAGAACTCGGCGGGAGTGCCGGCTTCGACCGTGGCGCTTTGCCCTGGACCGTCAAGGATGGCGGCATGGCTAGCCAATGGGCTACAGCTGAGCAGCAACAGGCATGCGTAGCGTGAGGGATTGTGAGTAGTCAGGTGGTAAGGTCGTTTCATCGTGGACTCCGGGATGATTTTTGGCCAGAACGGCGGGATGCGCGGAGGATGAACGGGCGATGGGACTTTTCCTGTAGGAAAAGTCCCATCAAGTCCAGGAAAAGTATGAAGTTTGCCAAGTTTCACGGGCGTCGCTCTCAAGGCTTGCGGTCAAGCTTGAGCGACTGTTGGCAGAATGTAACCTGGTAAAAATGCTGGTTTTTGCCGGGAAACTGCGGTGCAGATACCGCTCTGCTGCGCCCGGCCTTGCACCGGGCGCAGCAGCCGCACCCTCAGAGTTGTTGGCGAAGGACCCTGGAGAACCTGAACCGTTCGTTGTTACCGCGATAGATGCTGTAGTTGATCAGGACCCCTCTTCCCCTGTTCTCTTCCACGATGCTTCTTGGGACCTGGAAGTACTTTGGCGTTTCCGCCTGCAGGTACTCTTCGGTCGAATCCCAAGGAGCCGGATTGACCCCATACAAGCGTACGCGCCCTGTGTGGCCGGTCTGCTGGTCCGGCGACAGGATGGACACTGCGGCGGTAGGCGAGCCCTCTTGTGGGAAATAGCGAGGCGGTGGCATCTCCATCCCTTGGCTGTCGATGTTCAACACGAAGCTCGGCGAAGGGGTTGTGCCGTTGACGGTGTAGCGGATCTGCACCGAGCGACCAATGGCGTCGATCACCTCGAGACGGGGCACCTGGAACCTGAGCGTTTGCGGCGTGCCGACGGTTTGCCTGTCGCGCCAGGTGAAATAGGGGCCGACCCACTCCAGCTCGATGGCTTGGCCGTTCGCCATGCCCTGGAATGGCGGCACTTCCACTTCGAGGAAGTCATCGTAGTACATGTCGTTCTGAACATTCAGTCGTCCACCCGACGCCTTGGGAACACGAGGTGCGACAGGCACGATGGTGGCCCCCTCGACAGTGAACGACAGGGAGGAGGACCTTCCCTTGCCCGGTATCGAGTAGTTGACCGTGACGGTGCTGTTGAGGTTGCCGGCAATGTAGGTGCCTGCTATTGGAATTTCCTGCGGGCCGACGGTAACGACAGTAACCTGGCCACTGGTTGCCATGGGAGCAAGCCAGTGACCTGTGATCACATCCTGCACGGCCATGTCGGGGTATTGTGGAATGCGGATGAAGGTCGAGGGGAGGTTGGCATCGATCACCCCGTTCTGTACTCCGTCCACCGTTGGCGCAGGCAGCGGCTGAGTGCTGGCTGCCTTGACGCGCAGCGGAAGTTGCGGCGAGAGTAGCAGCGTGCCACCGTTGTTGACGGTGTAATGCGCAGTGACGCTGCCTCCGGCGATGATGGTGATGGCGCTGGCGGGGATGGTGAACAGCAGCGGCTGCGAAGGGTCGCTGACGGTGCGGTTGTCGGAGTACTTCGCGGGTAACCCACCTGAGGTCACGCCGTCCCAGTAGATGTCGATGCGAGCGTCCTGCGGGATGCCTGGTTGGGCGGGTACGATGAACCGTGCACCAGTGGGCACCACTGCCGGGTCGAGTTCGCCGGCCACGGCATCAGGCACCTCTGGCGCCCTGAGCACCAGCGGCTGGCCTTTCACCGGGAGCAGCACTTTTTTCGAAACGCGCCGGCCATCGACGACATAGGACACTCGTACGGAGCCTTGGCCCAAGGTGATTACCTTGGCATTGGGAATCTTGAATTCCAAGTAGAACGGCAAGGGGTTGGGGACCGGCTGTGGCCCGCTGTCATGGTCTACAGGAGCGTTGGCGGCTGTCAGGCCACGCCACTCCACCACCACCTGCTGGCCGGGCTGAATATCGTCGAAACGTGGTACCCAGACAGTGGCGTCGTCCGAGCCCAGGACCGCCAGGTCAATCTCCGTGACGGGAGCCCCGTTAGCGATCACGGAGGGCGCTTCAGGTGCGTTGGGGTCTTCGATTTCAACATCGGTATTCTTGTAAGGTGCCCACAGTGAGCGGTTGTTCACCTTGTCGCGAATCTCGTAGGTGACCGGTACCCGACCGCCTCCTACGGCTTCGAGCATTGCGCGGTCGATCATCACCTGTTGCTGGCGATTGACTTCCCCTGGTAGCAAAGGGCTCAGGCTGCGCATGTGCCCGCCCCAACTGACGGTCAGGACATCGTCTGCCGCCATGTTCAGCCACGGTGAAACAAAAACGGTGGCGGACTGGGCGCTGTCGGGCACCGGGTCGGGTATTACGAAGGGCGATGCCAGGTTTTCATTCAATTCAGGGGTGTCGGGTCTGGGGTCAAGGCCACCGGGTACGGAAAGCTTTACCAACACCGGCGTTTCGACAGATTTGACCGATCCTCCGCCGATAAAAAATACAATGGTGTAGGTAACTGTGTATTCACCGTCGCCAAGGTCCTTGATCTCGCGATTGGGCACCTTGATGTTGATGGTACTGGTATCGCCAGTGTCTGCGATATGGAACGCGACCCGTTTGGTGCCGAAGAACACCTCGACGAGATCACCTTCGAGCATTTCGAAATACGGGCCGACCGTGACGATTGTAAATCCGAGCGGATCATATTCGATGTCGTAATAGCCAAGACCGCCGTTGGCGGCGGCAGGGATCGATGGTGCTGGCAGGTCTATGAGCCGGGCAGGTGGTGTCAGTCGTTGGTTCATCGCGGTGCTCCGGGAAGTTGCAAGGGAATAGCCAGCGTAAGAGCGAGAGCTTTCACCAGCAACTGGCAGAACTATCAGGTGCAAGGCAAGAAATGCATACAGTGCAATGTTGGGTTTCGTACCGCACCGAGGATTGCCTGATGTCTGCTCATACGTTGCGTGGCCACTGTTTGTGCGGCGCCGTGCGCATTGTTACCGACGTCGACAGCCGCACCGTCAGCGCCTGCCATTGCAGCCTTTGCCGCCGGTGGGGCGGCGGGCCGTTGCTGGTGGTGCACTGCAGCACATCGCCGCAGTTCGAAGGGCTCGCACCCAGTGCCCACGACTCCTGCCTGGTACTGCTTTGCCAACCAGACCCGGGACCTGACCGGGGAGCAGGCCTTCGAGCAATTGGGCTAAGCCTGCGCAAGCAACCCTGGCGCAGGCGTAAGGTTGCCCATCAGGGTTTAAGGCCGACTACCTCATACGAGGTTATGAACGAGGCGCACATACCGACCACCGAGCTGTTGTGCAGCTCCACCGCCAGGTGCTTGCCGAGACCGCAGCCCTTGGCCGTCCAGTGATAAGCATGAGCGAAAGGCCAGCGGCCGCCGTATGTTGCCTTCAACTCATGCGCTTCCTGTTCGCTGGGCAAGCGCGCACCTTGTGCAGCGACGGCGCGCGACGCGTTGTTCCAGTTCGATTTTGGAAAGCGGTAGACCTTCAGCACGTTACTCACATTGACCGTGTACGCGCGGGTCTGGCCCGTGGCGTCGGTCACGCTGATTTGCGCAGTGCCGTTGCCTTTGGCGGTGACCAGGCCGTACGGGTCCACGGCTGCGACGCCGGGGTTGCTGCTGGCATAGGTGTAGGGCATCTTGCCGCCGCTGGCATGGCGTTCGACTGCATTGCTGCCGGGGGTGTAGACCGGCGCGACGCCTGGGTGGTCAGGAATGAGGTAGGTCTTGCCGGTCAGGGCTACCGCCGTGGCGTCGAGGCCAAGCGGTGGGTCGATGTTATCCGCAGCGATGTAGTCGAAACGGGCCTGTTCGGCCGTGCTCGTGGGCAGGGTGATCTTGATCAGGGGCAGGTCGATGTTGGCCTTGTGGCGGAAGGTCAGGCGATCCTGCCAAGCATCCTTCAGGCCCGCCGGGGTGGTGTAGAAGAACGCCTGGATGGGCAGCTGGGCGGGAATGTTCTGCTCCCAGAGGCCGTGTACCAGCTCGTTATGTTCGGTGAAGCGTTTGTCGGTCGGGTTGCCACTGCTCTTGGCCAGCAGGCTTTGATAGAACGCCGGGCCGGCCAGATAGTTCTGGCCATCGCGTACGTTGAAAGCACAGATTTTCGTGTTGTCACCCCCTTGCTGGGTGTACAACGACGTCCATTGGGCTGCGCTGGTGATGCCCTGCAGTTCACAGGAAACGCTGGTCGGGTTGCTGCCATATTGGCCGCAGCGGTTGCCGACGCGGCCGTCGGTCCAGCCATCGATGGGGTAGGAGCACAACACGGCGATGTCGATCTTGTCCGGTGGCGAGGCGAAAATCGGATACAGCACCATGCCGTTCTCGCCGCCCCACGGCATGCGCGCGAATTTGCTGTCCTGGCGCAGGTAGGAGAATGATACCGCGCCGAGTCTCACCGCTGTCGGGCTTGGGTTCCAGGCGTCGTAGCGGGGCGAGTAGGTGGTGGTGCGCAGGATCACGCCGTTGCAGAGGAACGCTGGCCGGCTCGCACTGCCACAGTCTTGCGCAATGTCGCTGTAGCGCTTGGTCAATGCTTCGGCGGTTGCCGGGCCGTCGACAACAGTAAGCGGCGACCCGGATGGGGCTGGAATGGGGGCGGGTGGCTGAACCTGGCTAGAGCAGGCAGACAACAGCAAGGCCAGGGCTACTGCCCAGCCAACGATAGGGGTTGTCATCGTGAGGTCCTTGTATGGCTGCGGTTGCGCAAAGGCATTACGGGGTTAGGCCAGGGCGTCTGGCATAGCTCAGGTCCCTGGCCCGGCCAGCTTTCGTCATAAAGACGGCACTTCCAGCGTTTCGATGTACAGCACCTGGGACACGAGCCTTCGTGGCTGCCCGCTACGCAGCACGGCATAGTTCAGCCATACGGGCTTGCCACGATTGGCTTCGAACCATGAGTGGTGGATCTCGATCCGAACGGTTCCAGGCTGTCTGACCTCTACCTCCTGGGTATCAACGTAGCTGGTTGCCGAGCTATACAGCCGGCCGCGCACTGTGTCTCCGCTGTTCATGCCGATATAGTCGATCTGCAGTGTGTGGCTACGTTGTGGCAGGCTGGGGCGTTGCAGTGTCAGTAGCTGCGATTGCACCCTGATGTTACGGCTCTGGGAGATCTGCCAATCACTTCCCCCGGGCTTGCGCAGTGCGAAGTTCAGGTCCATGACATTACCGGCAACGCCATAGAGCATGAACTTGGGCATCGCCACTGTCAGCGGGCGGGGTGGATTGGCGATGGCGACTTCGGGCGCGTCGTAGATGACCTCGCCGAAACGTCCGCGCACGCGGACGATATCACCTGCCAGCATGCCCGCCGAGATCGGCACTTGGCAGGTCAGGGTTTCCCCGGAGATGTCGTATAGCCTGGCGATGGACAGGTACTGGTGTCCAGGATTGTCATGGTCTGGTTCAGCTTGCGGCAGGCTGGGTGCCTCCCACGCTTTGCGTTGTTGGTTGGACATGGTGATTTCCTGTTGTGGGTTTACCGCCATGGTGCATAGCCATGCGCGCTGTGTAACCTGGCAAAAATGTCAGGTCGGCCGCCGGGCTAGCTATGCAGGCGCAACGTTTTCGCCGCCGTCGCAGCGTAGCGATCAGCGCGAGGGCAGTGGTCGATGCGCTGGCACATCACGCCACGCAAACTTGCCAAACCCATGTATTCCTGAGAAAACGACGCCCCCGAACCACCGCTTGGAGTTTTCCATGAGCAGCGAACTGCAGATCACCGACCTCGTCGAAGGCGACGGCAAAGCCGCCGTCAAAGGCGCCCTGATCACTACCCAGTACACCGGCTGGCTGGCCGACGGCAGCGAGTTCGACTCGTCCTGGGCGCGCGGCAAGCCGTTCCAGTGCGTGATCGGCACCGGCCGGGTGATCAAGGGCTGGGACCAGGGCCTGATGGGCATGCGCGTGGGGGGCAAGCGCAGGCTGCTGGTGCCGGCTCAGCTGGGTTATGGCGAGCGCAGTGTGGGGGCGATCCCGCCGAATTCGGACCTGACCTTCGAGATCGAGCTGCTGGAAGTACTGACACGGGATGACTGAATACGGCCTGCCAGCCGGATTACGCATGGTTAGAGGCCGATGCGCTCGGGGTGGGGGCGCATCGCCGACGATGAGGCCGCTGCAGGCGTCTATAATTGCAGGCCCATCCCAAGCTGAAGGAACCAGCCATGCCCCTGGAAAAACACGGCACCTGCCTGTGCGGCGCCACCCGGCTTACGGTTATCGTCGACACCACCCACATCAGCGCTTGCCACTGCAGCATGTGCCGCAAGTGGACCGGCGGCCCGCTGCTGGTGGTGCATTGCAGCCAGCCACCGGTCATCGAAGGGCGTGCGCCCAGCGTCTACGATTCGTCCGATTGGGCGCAGCGGGGGTTTTGCGGCCAGTGCGGCACACACCTGTATTACCGGCTCAAGGCCAATGACTTCCATGCGGTGCCGGTCGGCCTGCTTGACGGCGACCAGGAGTGGGCGTTCGACCTGCAGATTTTTATCGAACAGAAACCCGCCTGGTATTGCTTTGCCAACCAGACCAGGGAGCTGACCGGGCAGCAGGCCTTCGAACAGCTCGGCTGATCCAGGCCGCGGACCTGACCGTGATGGCCGAATTGCTGGAGGCACCGAGGCGAGATGAACGCGAGCACCGTTGCTGGCGGCGCGCTCCTGCAACCCCAGGTTCTTTTGGCCTACACAATTTGGCAACAGCCATTGCTAGCATGGTTTTGCCAGGGAGCGGCATCCACCTTCAAGGAGGAACCAAACGGGTGCAGGGCACTCTGACCCTCACTCGTTGCCAGGGATGGCATCACTGCAAAGGGGGTCTCGCCACTGGCGAGGCGATGTGGCGGGTAACCCGACTCACTCCGCCATATGAGCCTGCTCTGATGAAGTTACCAACCCTCTTGCGTCGTCGTCGCCACCTGCTGCTGGGCCTGGTGCTCAGCGCCGCCGCCGTGCCGCTGGTGCAGGAGGCTGTCGAAAGCCGGGCGCAACCGGCGGATGGCACGCAAACCCTGGTGTTCCTGCGCCACGCCGAGAAGCCGGAAGAGGGCTTGGGCCAATTGAACTGCCAGGGCCTCAACCGGGCGCTGGATCTGGCCAGCGTGCTGCCTGAGCGCTTCGGCAAAGCCGACTACGTGTTCGCCGCCAACCCTTCAAGGCATGTCGAGGAAGGTAGCAAGGAGGAAAGCTACAGCTACATCCGCCCGCTGATGACCATCACACCCAGCGCCATTCGCCTGGGCCTGCCGGTGAACATCGATTACGGCGCCAACGACACCGAAGCGCTGGCCGACGAGCTGCTGCGCGACAAGTACCGCAACGCGACTGTCTACACCGCCTGGTCGCACGGCTACCTGCCCGAGTTGATCAACACGGTGGCCGGCAAGGCCCTGGGCGACCAGCGGGTGATCACCGCGGACTGGAGCGGTGACGATTTCGATACCCTCTACGTGCTCAAGCTGACCTGGCGCGACGGCAAGGCCAGCCTGCTCAGCCGCAACGTGCGCCAGGGGCTGGATGGTCGGGCTCGTGGCTGCCCGACCTGAGCCGCGGGTGACGGATTGACCGTACCAGGGATCAACGACCGCAGCGCATCGGCCAACCCAGCACCTTCTTCGCCCGCGGCGTGGCATAGGTACGCACCTTGGAGGTACTCAGGCCCATGCGCACCAGTGCTTCGGCAACGGTTACCGCCGCGCTGACGCCATCCACTACCGGCACGCCCGTGCGCAGGCGGATCTGCTCGTCCAGCCCGGCCATGCCGCCGCAACCCAGGCAGATCACCTCGGCCTTGTCATCTTGCACGGCGCGCTCGGCCTGCTCGACGATCGCCGCCACGGCGCGTTGCGGGTCGGCTTCCAGTTCCAGCACCGCCAGGCCACTGGCGCGCACCGAGGCGCAGCGGTCGTACAGCCCGGACAACTTCAGGCGGTCTTCGATCAGCGGCACGGTGCGGTCCAGGGTGGTGACCACCGAATAGGCGTGGCCCAGGTACATCGCGGTGCTGGCGGCAGCGTCGGTGATGTCCACCACCGGTGCGTCCAGCAACTCCTGCAGGCCCTCGCGGCCATGCTCGCCATAGCCGGCCTGGATCACCGCATCGTACGGGCCGTCGTAGGCCAGCACCCGGTCCATCACGGCGATGGCGGCTAGGTAGCTTTCGAAATTGCCTTCCACCGATTCGGCGCCGAACCATGGGGTCAGGCCGATGATTTCGGTACCGGGCGCGGCCACGCTGCGGGCCTGTTCGGCGATGGCTTCGGTGATGGCTGCGGTGGTGTTGACGTTGGCAATCAGGATACGCATGTGTAGCCCTCCCTGGTCAGTGGCTGCTGTGGTCGACGGCGATGCATTCGCCGCTGACGTCGTGGTATTGGCGGTTGCGTGGCGCGATCAGCAGGTACACCGCAGCGGCGATGCCGGCGCCGATCAGCCAGGAGAACGGCGCGATGCCATGGAAGTTGGGCACCAGGGCCAGGACGATGGCCAGCAGTGCGGCCGGCACGAAGGCGGCCACGGCGCGCAGGTTGATGCCCTTGCTGTAGTGGTAGGCCCCGGCCGGGTGCTCGGTGTACAGCTCCGGCACGTTGATGCGGCCTTTGCGCAGCAACCAGTAGTCGGCCATGATCACCCCGTACAGCGGGCCGAGCAGCGCGCCCAGGCCGGACAGGAAGTACACGATCACCAGTGGGCTGTTGTACAGGTTCCACGGCAGGATCAGCACCGCCAGGGTGGCGCTGATCAGCCCGGCACGGCGGAAGTTCAGGTGGCGTGGCGCCAGGTTGCTGAGCACGAAGGCCGGCGCGACGAAGTTGGCCATGATGTTCACCGCCACGGTGACGATCAGGAAGGCCAGGCAACCGAGCACCAGGAACGGCGTGCTGGGGATGCTGGCGACGATCTGCGTCGGGCTGTCGATGACCTGGCCGTTGATCTGGAACTGCGCACCGCACAGCACCACGGTAATCATGGCGAACACCAGGATGTTCACCGGCAGGCCCCAGAAATTGCCCACGCGAATGGTCTTGCGGCAGGGCGAGGAGCGGGCGAAGTCGCAGAAGTTCAGCACCAGGGTGCCGTAGATGGCCAGCCACAAGGCGCCGCCGGCAAAGATGTTGCGCCACATCTCGTAGCCGCTCAGCGGCGCGGCCACCGACCAGGCGATGCGGGCGTCGGCCTGGACGTACATGAACACCGCCAGGGCGGCAACCGTCAGCAGGATCACCGGGCCGGCGAAGGCCTCGTAGCGGCGCACCATCTCCATGCCGTAGGCGAGGATTACCAGCTGCACCAGCCAGATCGACACGAAGCACACCCAGCCCAGGCTCGACAGGCCGAGGGTGCTGTCGTGGTCGTAGGCGGCCAGGTGCGGCCACACGGCAGTCAGCAGCACCCGCAGCACCACCGATGCCAGGTAGGTCTGGATGCCGAACCAGGCGATGGCGATGACCGCGCGGATCAGTGCCGGGATCTGCGCGCCGTGGATGCCGAAGGCGATGCGGCTGATGACCGGGAACGGCACGCCGGTTTTCTGCCCCATGTAGCCGGACAGGTTCATGAAGAAGTACACCAGCGCTGCGCCGATGGCCAGCGACAGCAGTATCTGCCAGCCACCCAGGCCGAGGGCGAACAAACCCATGGCGAACGAGTAGTTGGCAATGTTGTGCACATCGTTGGTCCACAGCGCAAAGATGCTGTAGCGGCCCCAGCGGCGGCCGTGCAGGCGCGTCGGGGCGAGGTCGCGATTATGCAGGCGTGGGCTCAGGGCAAGTGCCGGCTGGCTGTCGGCAAGTGGCGAGGCGGGGTGGGTGCTGGCGACGGATAGTTCAGGGGCAAGGTCGAGGCTGGTACTCATTCCGGCGGGCTCCTGATGCACGTGGACTGCGATGAGCGGGCATGCGCACGGGCTCGCCATCTCGTCGGTGCAGCGTTGGCATCACTGGGTTCAGGGCGCGGCGGCCGCTGTTGGGCGGCGTCGCGGGTTCTTGTGTATTTATGTTTTGTTCAACTTGTATACAAAACACGAACACACAAAAGCGAGTTCCGTGCCACAGGAACACCAACCAGGTAGATGCCATTATTTTGAATCTGTCGTTACAGCCGATAACTTTATGAAACTTGGAAAATATAATTTGACCGATTGAACAAGTTTAAATTTTTTACGTACTACTTAGTTGATCGATTGGTCAAGCTTTGAGGTGGGTGTGGTGTAACGTATTGGGGCGTTAAATTGGAAAGTGCACACAAAAATGGCACTTATGGTGACATTATTGTGTACAAAAATTAGTCAGCTTTTCTGTGCCGGCGTCTTTGCGGGTTGCGCGCAGAGAGACCGGCTCAGACTTGGTTCAGTCCATCGGCGGCAACCGCCGCTTCACCGGGCTTTTCTTGATGATTGCGGTATTGGTTTCGGCCACCGTATAGAGGCGGTCGAGCAGAGTGTCCAATTGTTCCATCGAACGCACATGCAGCCGGGCAATGAAACAGTCATCGCCGACGACCTTGTCGCACTCGGTGAACTCGGGGATGGCAATGATCTGCCGCTCCACCTCCTGCAACTGCCCGGGCAGCGGGCGGATGCGCACGATCGCCTGCAGCTGGTAGCCAAACGCGCGGGGGTCGACGTCTACGGTGTAACCACGCAACACGCCGCGTTCCTCCAGGCGGCGCAGGCGTTCACTGACGCTGGGCGCTGACAACCCGCTGATCTGTGCCAAGGCCTTGAGCGAACGGCGTGAGTCTTCCATCAGTGCATTGATCAGCAATTGGTCGATGGCATCGGTCATGGTCACCTCGTAAGGTCGTTTGGATGATTTGCCTTGATAGTAAAGGTAGCTCGGCAAATCTACCTTCGATATCCGCTGGAAGGCCTCCCGGAAACATTTGCATACTGTTGCCGTCATCGACAGGAGGTGTGAAATGGATAGTTCGTTGCGCCGTGGTTCGCTGGAAATGGTGGCCGCCATGCTTATTTCCGGGACCATCGGCTGGTTCGTGCTGGTGTCTGGCCAGCCGGTGCTCGAGGTGGTGTTCTGGCGCTGCGTGTTCGGTGCCGTGACCTTGCTGGCCATCTGCGCAGGCTTTGGCTTCTTGCGGCCGGGCGTTATCAGCCGCACGGCATTTCTGCTGGCGATTGCCAGCGGTGTGGCTATCGTCGGCAACTGGGTGCTGTTGTTCGCGTCCTACTCGCGGGCATCGATTGCCATCGGCACGGCGGTGTACAACGTGCAGCCGTTCATGCTGGTGGGGCTGGCGGCGGTGTTCTTGGGCGAAAGGATCACCTTGGCCAAGGTCACCTGGCTGAGCGTGGCGTTCCTCGGCATGCTGGCGATCGTCAGTGCCCATGGCAGCGGGCAGGGTGGTGGTGACGATTATCTGCTGGGCATTGCCCTGGCGCTGGGGGCGGCCTTCCTGTATGCCATCGCGGCACTGATCATCAAGCGCCTGAGCGGCACCCCACCGCACCTGATCGCGTTGATCCAGGTGACTACCGGCGTACTGTTGCTGGCGCCTTGGGTCAAGCTGGGCGGGTTGCCGGGCGAAGTGCCGGCGCTGGCCAGCCTGGTGACCTTGGGCATGGTGCACACGGGCTTGATGTATGTGCTGCTGTACAGCGCCATCCAGCGCTTGCCCACGGCATTGACCGGGGCGCTGTCGTTCATCTACCCGATTGCAGCGATATTGGTCGACTGGGTGGCCTTTGGGCATCGTCTGGCACCGCTGCAGTGGCTGGGGGTGGCGCTGATCCTGCTGGCGGCGGCGGGGATGCAGCAGGGCTGGTGGTTCCGGCCCAGGGTGATGGCGGTCAAGGACCACTGAGGCCGCTTTGCGGCTTGCCGGCGATAGGGCGCAAAGCGCCCTCAGCGGGTAGAATGCCGCTTTTGCCAGCTTGCGACCCCTGATGACTTCGCCAATCCAGACTCTTGAGCAACACCTGCTCACCGCCCTCGACCCTGCTCCGCAGGAAACCCGCCGCCTGTTCCACGGTCGTGGCCGTTGCTGGGCGGGCCTGGAGCAGGTCACCGTCGACTGGTTGCAAGGTGTACTGTCAGTGGCCCTGTTCCGCGAGCCTCCCGAAGGTCAACTGGCCGAACTGGAAGCCATGTTGCGCAGCCTCGCCGAGCGCCCACAGTGGACCGGCCAGGCCATCCTCCTCCAGCACCGTTACCTGCCCGACAGCCCGGGCCAGTGGCTGCTGGGCGAGCCGTGCCAGCAACGCGAAGTGATCGAAGACGGCCTGGCCTACCTGCTGGACCTGGGTGTGCGGCAGAACAACGGCCTGTTCCTCGACATGCGCTATGGCCGACGTTGGGTGCGCGAGCAGGCGGCGGGCAAGCGCGTGCTGAACCTGTTCGCCTATACCTGCGGTTTTTCGGTGGCGGCAATTGCCGGCGGCGCCGAGCAGGTGGTGAACCTGGACATGGCCAAGTCGGCATTGGCGCGCGGGCGCGACAATCATCGGCTGAATGGCCATGACCCGTCGCGCGTGGCGTACCTGGGGCACGAGCTGTTCAAGTCGTGGGGCAAGGTGCGCAAGTACGGGCCTTATGACCTGATCATCATCGACCCGCCGACCTTCCAGCGCGGCAGCTTCGTGCTGACCCAGGACTACGCGAAGATCCTGCGGCGCTTGCCGGAGCTGTTGAACCCGGGCAGCACGGTGCTGGCGTGCGTCAACGACCCAGGGATCGGGCCGGAGTTTCTGATCGAGGGCATGGCGCAGCAGGCGCCGTCGCTGGCGTTTGTCGAGCGGCTGGAGAACCCGCCCGAGTTTCCCGATGCGGACCCGGCGGGCGGGCTGAAGGCCTTGGTGTTCCGCCAGGGCTGAGGTTGCCTGCACTGGCCGGCGACAGGGCCGGCCAGGCCTGCAGCCATTACTGATTGGTGTAGATCTGGTCGAACACCCCACCATCATTGAAGTGGGTCTTCTGCACGGTGCGCCAGTCGCCGAAGGTCTTCTCCACCGACAGGAAGTCCACTTTCGGGAAGCGGTCGGTGTACTTGGCCAGTACCGTTGCATCACGCGGGCGCAGGTAGTTCTGCGCGGCAATTTCCTGGGCCGCTGGCGACCACAGGTACTTCAGGTATTCCTCGGCCACTGCCTGGGTGCCTTTGCGTGCCACGACCTTGTCGACCACGCTCACCGGCGGCTCGGCTTCGGCCGATACGCTTGGGTAGACCACTTCGAACTGGTCGCGGCCAAATTCGCGGGCGATCATCTCGGCTTCGTTCTCGAAGGTCACCAGCACGTCGCCGATCTGGTTGGTCATGAACGTGGTGGTTGCGGCGCGGCCACCGGTGTCGAGCACAGGCGCCTGCTTGAACAGCTTGCCGACGAAGGCCTTGGCCTTGTTCTCGTCGCCGCCTTGCTTGAGTACATAGCCCCAGGCCGACAGGTAGGTGTAGCGACCGTTACCCGAAGTCTTCGGGTTGGGCACGATTACCTGCACGCCGTCCTTGAGCAGGTCGGGCCAGTCCTTCAGGGCTTTCGGGTTGCCCTTGCGCACGATGAACACGGTGGCCGAGGTGAACGGTGCGCTGTTGTTCGGCAGGCGGCTTACCCAGTTGTCCGGCACCAGCTTGCCGTTGTCGGCCAGGGCGTTGATGTCGGTGGCCATGTTCATGGTGATGACGTCGGCCGGCAGCCCATCGATCACTGCACGCGCCTGTTTGCTCGAGCCGCCGAAGGACATCTGCACGTTGACCTTCTCGTTGTGCTCGGCTTCCCAGTGCTTCTGGAAGGCCGGGTTGTAGTCCTTGTAGAAGTCGCGCATCACGTCGTAGGAGACATTGAGCAGGGTGGGGGCGGCCTGGGCAAGGTTGCCCAGGGCAAGGCCTGCGGCGAGCAGCGAGGCGGTGAAGAGTTTTTTCACGTTGCTTCCTTGTTGTCGAAAAGGTATTGGCAATTTGCCTGCGACTATAGCGGGCAGGTCCGTGGCGGTTAAAGAACAAAAAACACTTTGGTTATGCCGCAGTATCACGGCCTGGGAAACAGCGCATTGCCACACCGGGAACAGAACGCTGCCGCAGGTTCATGGTTCTTCTTGCTGCAGGTGGGACAGTCATGTTGCAACTGCTCGCCGCGCATGGCATTGGCCAGCTCGGCGGTGAATATCCCGGTCGGCACGGCGATGATCGAATAACCGATGATCATCACCAGCGAGGAAATCACCTGCCCCAGCGGGGTCTTCGGCACGATATCGCCGAAGCCCACGGTGGTCAGGGTGACGATGGCCCAGTAGATCCCTTTGGGAATGCTGGTGAAGCCGTGCTGCGGCCCTTCGATCACGTACATCAGGGTGCCGAACACCGTCACCAGGGTGGAGACGGTGACCAGGAACACGATGATCTTCTGCTTGCTGCCGCGCAGTGCGTCTATCAGGTAATGGGCCTGCTTGAGGTACGGACTGAGCTTGAGCACTCGGAAGATCCGCAGCATTCGGATGACGCGGATGATCAGCAGGTACTGGGCGTCGCTGTAGTACAGCGCGATGATCCCCGGCACGATCGCCAGCAGATCGACCAGGCCGTAGAAGCTGAAGGCATAGCGCAGCGGCTTGGGCGAGCAATACAGGCGGGTGAGGTACTCGGCCAGGAAGATCGCGGTGAAGCCCCATTCGATAGCGGCCAGCAGGCCGGCGTAGCCCTGGTGAATTGCGTCGATGCTGTCGAGGATGACGGTGACCAGGCTGGCCAGGATGATCAGCAGTAGGATCTTGTCGAAGCGTCTTCCAGCCACGGTGTCGGTCTGGAAGACGATGACGAAGAGCCGCTCGCGCAGGCTCGCGGGGTTGTTCATGGGCTCGTTCCACAATGGCGATGGGCTGAGCCTAGGGGTTGCCTTTCAGCTGTGCAAGCGGCTGGCGTTGCGTTGCCTGGGCTGGGCCAGGTGGCTGCCCAGGTGCATCAGCCAGCAGGCGGCGACGAAGGGCGCGGTCAGGCCGGGTACCGGCAGCCATTTGAACAGGGAGTGCATCAGCAGGGCGAGGACGATGGCCAGCAACGTCACCCAGGGCTTCTCACCTTGCCTGCTGAAGGCCAGCGCCGCCAATGCCGCGTTGAAGCCGTACAGGCCCAGCCACGCAGCCTGTGCCTGATCGGTGAGCAACGCCAGGCCGCCGCCGAGGGCCGAGCCGATTACGGCCCACAACGCGGCATAGGGGTTGGCAATCGACATGCCGACGATGATCAGCAGGCCGGCCAGCGGCTGGTCGAGCAGGAAGATCTGCCCGACCCCGCGCGCCAGGGCGTACAGCGGGTCGGCTTCGACGAAACCGGCGGGCGAGGGCGTCGCGATCAGCAGGGTGGCCCAGCCGAGCAGCACGAAGGGGGCTGTGTAGGCAACCAGCAGTTTGCCGCCACGCTTGCGCCACTGGTGGGTGATGATGCTGGACAGGCCGCCGACGGCGATGATCAACGGTGGCAGGATGGCCGACCAGGGCAGCACGGCGCTGATCAGGATGCCGACCAGTACGCCGTTGTAGCTGTACAAACCGGCCTGGCGATCGGCGCGGTCGTAGCCGCGGGCCTGGGCGGTGAGCAGGCCGGCGAGGGCGCCGAGCAAGGCGCCACCGACCAGGTCGGGGGCGGTCAGCAGGATGGCCAGCAGGCAGCACAGGCCGCACAGGGGATTGCGCAGCAGCAGCACCTGGCTGAAGCCATTGAGCAGCGCCGTGGCCCAGTCGGGGCACGGGTTGACGAAATTCTTGGTGTACATCGGGGCAGTCAGTGAGGTTGATGGGAAGCGGTGGGCCTCTTTGGGCCTCGGGTTTTCCGCCGGTCAGGTATTTCGGTGTTGGGGAGGGCTGCGCCCTCCGATCGCGACGCAAGGCCGCTCCTACAGGGATCGCGCAAGCCTGAAGGTGTCGCGGTCCGTGTAGGAGCGGCCTTGTGTCGCGAAACGGGCGCAAAGCGCCCGCAAAAATCTCAGATCAAGGTCTCGATCCGCAGCGTATTAGTCGACCCCGGCTTGCCGAACGGCACACCGGCGGTGATCAGCAACGTGTCGCCACGGCTGGCCATGCCTTGCGCCTGGGCAATCTCCAAAGCAGTCGAAACCACTTCGTCCACCTGGCGCAGGCGGTCATTGACCACCGAATGTACGCCCCACGCCACGCTCAGGCGGCGTGCGGTGTTCAGGTTCGGCGTCAGGTTGAGGATCGGTGCCCGCGGGCGCTCGCGCGCAGCTCGCAAGGTCGAGGCGCCCGACTCGCTGTAATTGACCAGCACTGCCACCGGCAGGATGCCGCTGATCCGGCGGATCGCGCAGCTGATGGCGTCCGACACGGTGGCTTCGGCCTTCGGCCGACCCACGTCGAGCTGGGCCTGGTAGTCCGGGCCATTCTCCACCTGGCGGATGATCTTGCTCATCATCTGCACGGCTTCCAGCGGGTAGTCACCCGAGGCGGTCTCGGCCGACAGCATCACCGCGTCGGCACCCTCGGCCACGGCGTTGGCCACGTCGGTGACTTCGGCACGGGTCGGGGCCGGCGAGAAGCGCATGGATTCGAGCATCTGCGTGGCCACCACCACCGGTTTGCCCAGCTGGCGGCAGGTGCCGATGATGCGCTTCTGGATCTGCGGCACGCTTTCCGCCGGCACTTCCACGCCGAGGTCGCCACGGGCCACCATGATCGCGTCCGACAGCTCGGCGATGGCTTGCAGTTGCTCGACTGCCGAGGGCTTCTCGATCTTCGCCATCAGGTAGGCACGGTCACCGATCAGTTGGCGTGCTTCAGTGATGTCTTCCGGACGCTGGACGAACGACAGGGCCACCCAGTCCACACCCAGTTCCAGGCCGAAGGCCAGGTCACGGCGGTCTTTTTCGGTGAGCGGCGAAAGGTCGAGTACCGCTTGCGGCACGTTGACCCCTTTGCGGTCGGACAGCTCGCCACCGGCCAGCACTTCGGTGTCGATGGCGTCGCTGTGCTTGGCCGTGACGCGCAGGCGCAGCTTGCCGTCGTCGAGCAGCAGGTCCATGCCTGGTTCGAGGGCGGCAATGATTTCGGGGTGCGGCAGGTTCACCCGGCGGCTGTCGCCCGGGGCCTTGTCCAGGTCCAGGCGCAGGGCCTGGCCGCGTTGCAGCTGGACCTTGCCTTCGGCAAAGCGGCCAACGCGCAGCTTCGGCCCTTGCAGGTCCATGAGAATGCCCAGCGGGTAGTTCAGTTGCTGCTCGACCTCGCGAATCCACTGGTAGCGCAGGGCGTGGTCGGCGTGTTCGCCGTGGCTGAAGTTGAGGCGGAAGATGTTCACCCCGGCTTCGACCAGTTGGCGGATATCGTCGATGCCTTTGATCGCAGGGCCGAGGGTGGCGAGGATCTTAACTTTTTTATCAGGCGTCATGATTGGGCAGTCTCGAGAATCAGGATGGCGCGGAAGTCGTTGACGTTGGTGCGGGTTGGCTCGGTGACGATCAGTGCATCCAGCGCGGCGAAATAGCCGTAGCCGTTGTTGTTGTCCAGCTCGTCGCTGGCCGACAGGCCCAGCGCTTCGGCGCGGGCGTAGCTGCTCGGGGTCATGAAGGCGCCGGCGTTATCTTCCGAGCCATCGATGCCGTCGGTGTCGCCGGCCAGGGCATACACCCCTGGCAGGCCCTTGAGGCTCTCGGTCAGGCTGAGCAGAAATTCGGCGTTGCGCCCGCCACGGCCATTGCCACGTACGGTGACGGTGGTTTCGCCGCCGGACAGGATCACGCATGGCGCCTTCAGCGGCTGGCCATGCTGGACGATCTGCCGGGTGATGCCGGCATGCACCTTGGCCACTTCGCGCGACTCGCCTTCCAGGTCGCCGAGGATCAGCGGGCTGAACCCGGCCTGGCGTGCCTTGACTGCAGCGGCCTCGAGCGACTGCTGGGGCTTGGCGATCAGCTGGAAGTGGCTGCGGGCCAGGGCCGGGTCATCGGCCTTGACGGTTTCCGAGGCCGGGTTGTTGAGCCAGTCGATGACCGCTTTGGGGGCCTCGATGTTGTAGCGCTTGAGGATGGCCAGGGCATCAGCCGAGGTGCTCGGGTCGGCCACGGTGGGGCCGGACGCGATCACCGTGGCGAGGTCGCCGGGAACATCGGAAATGGCATAGGTGTAGACCGTGGCCGGCCAGCAGGCCTTGGCCAGGCGGCCGCCCTTGATCGCCGAGAGGTGCTTGCGCACGCAGTTCATCTCGCCGATGGTGGCGCCGGACTTGAGCAGCGCCTTGTTGATCTGTTGCTTGTCGGCCAGGGTAAGGCCCTCGGCAGGCAGGGCCAGCAACGCCGAACCACCGCCAGACAGCAGGAAGATGACGCGGTCGTCTTCGTTGAGGTCGCTGACCAGGTCCAGCACGCGCTTGGCCACGGCCAGGCCGGCGGCATCGGGGACCGGGTGAGCGGCTTCGACCACTTCGATCTTCTGGCAGTTGGCGCCATGGCCGTATCGGGTGACGACCAGGCCGGAGACTTCGCCCTGCCAGCTTTTTTCGACCACTTCGGCCATGGCGGCGGCGGCCTTGCCGGCGCCGATGACGATGACCCGGCCGCTACGGTCGGCGGGCAGGTAGGGTTCGAGGACTTGGCGCGGGTGGGCGGCGGCGATGGCTGTGTCGAACAGCTCGCGGAGAAGTTTTTGCGGATCGACCGACATGGCAGGCTCCCAGTTTATTGTTGTTCGCACAATCAAGAACGCCCCTGGAACTGCCTCCGTGCAGGCCGAACCAGGGGCGGGTGTTGCTCGGGTTCACCGCTGGGACTGTGGTCGCAGGTTCAACGGTGTGGATCTGGAATCCTGGGGGCGCTTTGCGCCCCTTTCGCGACGCAAGGCCGCTCCTACAAGGGATCGCGTACCGCTTGCAGGAGCGGCCTTGTGTCGCGAAAGGGCTGCGCGGCAGCCCCCGGATTCGCATTACTTGTCGTCGCGGATCGAGAAGTTGGCCATGTGCTCCAGGCCTTTGATCAGCGCCGAGTGGTCCCAGTTACCGCCGCCCAGGGCCTGGCAGGTGTTGAACACTTGCTGGGCATTGGAAGTGTTGGGCAGGTTGATGCCCAATTCCTTGGCGCCTTGCAGGGCCAGGTTGAGGTCCTTCTGGTGCAGGTTGATGCGGAAGCCTGGGTCGAAGGTGCCCTTGATCATGCGCTCGGCATGCACTTCGAGGATCTTCGACGAGGCGAAGCCACCCATCAGCGCTTCACGCACCTTGGCAGGATCGGCACCATTCCTGGCGGCGAACAGCAGGGCTTCGGCCACGGCCTGGATGTTCAGGGCAACGATGATCTGGTTGGCCACCTTGGCGGTCTGGCCGTCGCCGTTGCCACCCACGCGGGTGATGTTCTTGCCCATGGCTTCGAACAGCGGCAGGGTGCGCTCGAAGGCCTTCGGGCAGCCGCCGACCATGATGCTCAGGGTCGCGGCCTTGGCACCCACTTCACCACCGGATACCGGGGCGTCCAGGTAGGCAGCGCCAGTGGCCTTGATCTTTTCGGCAAAGGCTTTGGTCGCGGTCGGCGAGATCGAGCTCATGTCGATCACTACCTTGTTCGGGCCCACGCCCTCGGCCACGCCGTTTTCACCGAACAGGACGCTTTCGACCTGTGGGGTGTCCGGCACCATGATGATGATGAACTCGGCTTCCTGGGCCACTTCTTTCGGGTTGGCCAGGGCCACTGCGCCAGCGGCGATCAGGTCGGCTGGGGCGGCGTCGTGGTGGGTGGAAACGAAGATGCTGTGACCTGCCTTTTGCAGGTTCTGCGCCATGGGCTTGCCCATGATGCCGGTGCCGAGGAAACCGATTTTAGCCATGAGAATGTGCCTCTTTGTATTTGTGATATCTCAAGCGAGCCTTGGCCCCCTGTGGGAGCGGGCTTGCCCGCGACGCAGACAACTCGGTGGGTGGCACCGGCTTCGCCGGTGTTCGCGGGCATGCCCGCTCCCACAGTGTTCCGCGTTGTTTCTTAAATTGCGTTATGGGTCTTCAGCCAGCCCAGGCCCGCTTCGGTGGTGGTCAGCGGCTTGTACTCCGCGCCCACCCAGCCCTGGTAGCCGATGCGGTCCAGGTGCTCGAACAGGAAGCGGTAGTTGATCTCGCCGGTGCCGGGTTCGTTACGGCCCGGGTTGTCGGCCAGCTGGATGTGGTTGATCAGCTTCAGGTTGGCTTCCATGGTGCGTGCCAGGTCACCTTCCATGATCTGCATGTGGTAGATGTCGTACTGCAGGAACAGGTTGTCGCTGCCCACTTCGGCCTGGATTTCCAGGGCCTGTTTGGTGGTGTTCAGGTAGAAGCCGGGGATGTCGCGGGTGTTGATCATTTCCATGACCAGGCGGATCCCGGCGGCTTTCAGCTTGTCGGCGGCGTAGCGCAGGTTCTCCACGAAGGTCTTGCGCACGGTGGCGCAGTCCGGGCCTTGTGGGCGAATGCCGGCCAGGCAGTTGACCTGGGTGTTGCCCAGCACCTTGGCGTATTCGATGGCCTTGTCGACCCCGGCGCGGAACTCCGCGACGCGGTCCGGGTGGCAGGCGATGCCACGCTCGCCTTTGGCCCAGTCGCCGGCCGGCAGGTTGAACAGCACCTGGGTCAGGCCGTTGGCCTCCAGCTGCTGCTTGATCTCGGCGGCGCTGAAGTCATACGGGAAGAGGTATTCGACGCCGCTGAAACCAGCATCGGCGGCAGCCTTGAAGCGGGCCAGGAAGTCCTGTTCGGTGAACAGCATGGACAGGTTGGCAGCGAAGCGAGGCATGGTGTGTCTCCTTGCGGTGAAGGCCCCCGGCGCCCCTGCAACAGGGGCCGGCACGGGGGCGTCAGGCGATCAGTCCAGCAGCGAGATGGCGGTTGGCGCGTCGTTGCCGACCAGGGCCAGGTCTTCGAACTCGTTGACCGCGTTGATCTCGGTGCCCATGGAAATGTTGGTGACGCGCTCGAGAATCACTTCGACCACCACCGGCACACGGAACTCTTCGGCCATCTTCTGTGCCTTGAGCAGGGCAGGGGCGATGTCTGCCGGCTCGAACACGCGGATGGCCTTGCAGCCCAGGCCCTCGACCACGGCAACGTGGTCGACACCGTAGGTGGCGGCGTCGGTGGCGTTGATGTTCTCGAACGCCAGTTGTACACAGTAATCCATGTCGAAGCCACGCTGTGCCTGACGGATCAGGCCGAGGTAGGCGTTGTTCACCAGCACGTGCACGTACGGCAGGTTGAACTGCGCGCCCACCGCCAGTTCTTCGATCATGAACTGGAAGTCGTAGTCACCCGACAGCGCGACCACCTTGCGTTTCGGGTCGGCCTTGACCACGCCCAGGGCAGCAGGGATGGTCCAGCCCAGCGGGCCGGCCTGGCCGCAGTTGATCCAGTGGCGTGGCTTGTACACGTGCAGGAACTGCGCACCGGCGATCTGCGACAAGCCGATGGTGCTGACGTAGCAGGTGTCCTTGCCGAACACCTGGTTCATCTCTTCGTAAACGCGTTGCGGCTTGACCGGCACGTTGTCGAAGTGGGTCTTGCGCTGCAGGCTGGCCTTGCGCTGCTGGCAGTCTTCCAGCCAGGCCTTGCGGCACTTCAGCTTGCCTGCGGCTTTCCACTCGCGGGCTACTTCGAGGAACACGTCCAGCGCCTTGCCGGCGTCGGAAACGATACCCAGGTCGGGGGTGAACACCCGGCCGATCTGGGTCGGCTCGATGTCGACGTGGATGAACTTGCGGCCTTCGGTGTAGACGTCGACCGAGCCGGTGTGGCGGTTGGCCCAACGGTTACCGATGCCGAACACCAGGTCGGATTTCAGCAGGGTGGCGTTGCCATAGCGGTGCGAGGTCTGCAGGCCGACCATGCCGACCATCTGCGCGTGGTCGTCAGGGATGGTGCCCCAGCCCATCAGGGTCGGGATGACCGGTACGCCGGTCAGTTCGGCGAACTCGACCAGCTTGTCGCTGGCGTCGGCGTTGATGACCCCACCACCGGCAACCAGCAACGGGCGCTCGGCGTCATTGAGCAGGGCCAGGGCTTTTTCGGCCTGTACCCGGGTGGCGGACGGCTTGTGCACGGGCAGCGGTTCGTAGGCGTCGATGTCGAACTCGATCTCGGCCATCTGCACGTCGAACGGCAGGTCGATCAGTACCGGGCCTGGGCGGCCGGTGCGCATTTCATAGAAGGCTTTCTGGAACGCATAAGGCACCTGGCCTGGCTCCAGAACGGTAGTGGCCCACTTGGTTACCGGCTTGACGATGTTGGTGATGTCGACCGCCTGGAAGTCTTCCTTGTGCAGGCGCGCGCGCGGCGCCTGGCCGGTGATGCAGAGGATCGGGATGGAGTCGGCCGAGGCACTATACAGGCCGGTGACCATGTCGGTGCCGGCTGGGCCGGAGGTACCGATGCACACGCCGATGTTGCCCGGGTTGGCGCGGGTATAACCCTCGGCCATGTGCGAGGCGCCTTCGACGTGGCGAGCGAGGACGTGATCGATGCCACCGACTTTCTTCAGGGCCGAGTACAACGGGTTGATGGCAGCCCCCGGGATGCCGAACGCGGTATCTACACCTTCACGGCGCATGACCAGAACGGCTGCATCGATTGCTCTCATTTTGCTCATGGTTTGTGCCTCATCGATTTTGTAATTGTATACAACTTGCTTTGCGCCAGAGTGTATTCATGGCTGGCCGCTCAGGTCAACGGGTTTTCGTCGGCAGTGGATGCTTTCGTTCGAGCGCCCAAGAAAACGGGCGTTTGCATCATCGCATACGATCGTTTCAAAATATTGTATACAAAAATGCAACTCGTTGTGTTCTATTGGTCCTATTGTTTTCAACTGCCCTCAGGGCTTCTCACAACAAGAAGAGGACCTTTCCATGAACGCTTTGAACCTGAAAGTCGCGGTCAGCCTGGTGAATGCCGCGCTGGCGGCGGGCCGCAAGATCAATGCTGCACCGCTGACCGTGGCGGTACTGGACGCCGGCGGCCACCTGCTGGCGCTGCAACGCGAAGACGGTGCCAGCCTGATTCGCCCGCAGGTGGCTACTGGCAAGGCCTGGGGCGCGATTGCGCTGGGCAAGGGCTCGCGCTTGCTGGCGCTGGATGCGCAGCAACGGCCAGCGTTCTTTGCCGCGCTGAACGGCTTGGGTGAACGGCCGGTGGTGCCGGCGCCGGGTGGCGTGCTGGTGCGTGATCAGGACGGCAAGGTGCTGGGTGCCGTAGGGATCAGCGGGGATACGTCGGATATCGACGAGCAGTGCGCGATCAGTGCGATCGAGGAGGTGGGGTTGAGAGCGGATGCCGGTGTAGCAGCCTGATTCTCTATTGCCTGTTCAGGCCTATTCGCGGGTGAACCCGCTCCCACAGGACCATCACAGGCTTAGAAGCTCATGGTGCCTCTGTGGGAACGGGTTCATCCGCGCAGCAGCCAGCGCCGAGGGTCAGGCCACCTCGGGCTCACACCCCTTGAGTACCATGCGGATGATGGTCTCCGCCGCAGCGTCATAATCGCTGTCGGCCAGCTTGGCCTTGCCGGTCACCGCCGAGATCTGCCAGTCGAAATCGGCATAGGTCTGGGTCGCTGCCCAGATGCTGAACATCAGGTGATGCGCGTCGACGTGGGCGATCTGCCCGCGGTCGATCCAGCGCTGGATGCATTCGATGTTGTGCCGGGCCTGCTCGTTCAACTGCGCCACCTGGTTCGGCGACAGGTGCGGGGCACCGTGCATGATCTCGCTGGCGAACACCTTGGACGCATGCGGCAGGTCGCGCGAAATGCGGATCTTCGAGCGAATGTAGGCACTCAGCACTTCTTTCGGGTCGCCGTCGGCATTGAACGGGGTCGACGCCTGCATGATCGGCGCGATGATGCTTTCCAGCACCTCGCGGTAGAGGTTGTCCTTGGACTTGAAGTAATAATACACGTTCGGCTTGGGCAGGCCGGCCTTGGCCGCGATATCGCTGGTCTTGGTGGCGGCGAAGCCCTTGTCGGCGAATTCCTCGCTGGCCGCGCGCAGGATCAGTTCCTTGTTGCGCTCGCGAATGGTGCTCATGGTCAGGGATCTTCCTCGTGTCTGGCCACCTCTAAGAGGGATCGGGCATGGTAGCACCGGGCTCGACGGGGGCTCAAGGCAGCGGCTTTGCGCTAGAATCGGCAGCATTCATTCATCCGGAAGCAGACAAACATGGCAGGAAGCAGTCTACTGGTACTGATCGACGACATCGCCACGGTGCTCGATGACGTCTCGCTGATGACCAAGGTCGCGGCAAAAAAGACCGCAGGGGTGCTGGGCGATGACCTGGCGCTGAACGCCCAGCAGGTCACCGGCGTGCGCGCCGATCGCGAGCTGCCGGTGGTGTGGGCGGTGGCCAAAGGGTCGTTGGTGAACAAGGCCATCCTGGTACCGGCGGCGCTGTTGATCAGTGCGTTCATTCCCTGGGCGGTGATACCGCTGCTGATGCTCGGCGGTGCCTACCTGTGCTTTGAGGGCTTCGAGAAGCTGGCGCACAAGTTCCTGCACAGCAAGGAGGAGGATGAGGCGCAGCACGAGGCCCACAAGGAAGCTGTGGCGGACGCCAATGTCGACCTGGTGGCGTACGAGAAAACCAAGATCAAGGGCGCGGTGCGCACCGACTTCATCCTTTCGGCGGAAATCATCGCCATTACCCTGGGCATCGTCGCTGACTCACCGTTGAGCCAGCAGATCATCGTGCTGTCGGGCATCGCGGTGGTCATGACCATCGGTGTGTACGGGCTGGTGGGCGGCATCGTCAAGCTCGATGACCTCGGGCTGTGGATGACCCGCAAGGCATCACGCCTGGCCCAGGCGGTGGGTAACGGCATCTTGTGGGCCGCGCCGTACATGATGAAGAGCCTGTCGGTGATCGGCACTGCGGCGATGTTCCTGGTCGGCGGCGGAATCCTGGTGCATGGCATCGCGCCGCTGCATCACGCCATCGAGGCGATCAGTGAAGGGCGTGGCGGGGCGTTGACCGTAGCGCTGCTGAATGGCGGCGTCGGGGTTGTGGCCGGTGCGGTGGTGCTGGCCCTGGTAAGCCTGGCAGGGAAACTGTGGCGGGCGGTTCGGCCGGCCAATTGAGGTGCGTGGCCGGGGCGTAGCCCCGGTTCGCGGGTAAACCCGCTCCTACACGGTGCGCTGCGCCTGTGGGAGCGAGGTTGGTAGCGAATGGGCCGCAACGCGGCCCCGAAGGTTCAACTCAGAAATGAACCTTGAGCAAGAAGCTCATGGTGTTCTGGTCAGTAGTAAAGGCATCGGAATCCTTGATGCCGTACTTGTTCTTCCAGTAGTCGTATTCCACACCCACGTACAACTGCTTCTCACCCAGGTGCAAGGCCTTGCCCAGGTCGTACTTGATCTGCGGGTTGAAGTGCAGGTTGGCCTGGTAGGTGCCGCGACGGTTCTCGTCGTTGTCCACCACCCAGTCCATGAAGCCGTCGATCAGCACGTCGGAAGAACCGACCGGGATGGTGTACGACCACACCGGGGTAATCTGCCATACATTGTCGCCAGCGCGGCTGCCATCGGTGGTGCGGTTGTAGAAGTTCAGCTGGAAGTAGTCGAACCCGGGGATGGCCAGGTCGAAGCCGGGGCCGATCAGGTACGACTCGGTGTCACCCTCGCCAAACTCGTAGGTCATCGCCAGCAACACATCCTTGACCGGGCCGAACTCGAGCTTCTGATCGAAGATCTTGCCGAAGGACAGGCGCGGGCTGATCTCGCCATAGTAGGTGTTCGGGCCGTTGCCGGCGTCTTTCTGGCCCTGGTAGAAGATCTTGTCGACGAAGATGAAGTTGTCGCCATACTTCCAGGCGTCGGCGTGCTCGAAGGTGAGCGTTTGCTGGATCGCCGGGTTGACCTTGAAGTTCTTGCCCCACAGGTAGGTCAGGCTGTTGTTCTGCCATTGCAGCAGGTCGCCGCCAAAGGTGGTGCCGCAGGCCAGCAGGCCGCCGGCGAGGATCAGGCTGTTGATGGTACGCATTGCGAATTTCGCTCCCTTGATTGATCTGTTGTCAGCGCGTTATCGCGCTTTTTTTGTCTTTCGAGTCAGTTTTTTTCGATAGGCCACAGCTGTTTGGCAAGGGTTGAGCCAACTTTCCCGGGCTGGCAAAACCTTCCTGCTCGACTTCGTTCTGAACGGATGAAAAGGGTCTTTCAGGCTGGCAACACGTTGGCCAACCGCCCGTATTCATTGACTGAGCGGTCAGTAAACGCAGGCAGAATCCGTTCTGCCCTGATCGAGGGGGCGCGCAGATTACTGGCTTGCGCGCCTTGCCTCAAGTGCTCCGTCCTGGAGCGCGACGGACCAAACTTGTGCGTTTGGTCAACTTCTTAGAAGTGCACCTTGACCAGCGCACTGGTGACGCTCTGGTTGCTGTCGACGTTGCCTTGGCTGTCGATGCCGTACTTGTCCTTCCAGTAGCTGTACTCGATGCCCACGTACAGCTGCTTGGCGCCCAGGCCGAGGGCTTTGCCCAGGTCGTACTTGACCTGCGGGTTGAACTGCAGGTTGGCGTGGTAGGTCCCGCGACGGGTCTGGTCGTTGTCCACCACCCAGTCCATGTAACCGTCGATCAGAATGTCGGACTTGCCCACGGGCACGGTGTAGGACCAGGCCGGGGTGATCTGCCAGACGTTGTCACCGGGGCGGCTGCCTTCGGTGTTACGCAGGTAGAAATTCAGGGTGAAATAGTTGAAGCCGGGGATGGCCAGGTCGAAGCCAGGGCCGATCAGGTAGGCCTCGTTGTCGCCCTCGCCGCGCTCGTAGGTCATGGCGACCAGCACATCCTTGATCGGGCCCAGTTCGAACTTGTGGCCGGTGATCTTGCCCAGCGACAGGCGCGGGCTGAACTCCCCGTAGTAGCTGGTGACGCCTTTGCCGGGGTCGGCCTTGCCGTTGTAGAAGACCTTGTCGACGAACATGAAGGTGTCGCCGTACTTCCATTTGTTGGCGTGCTCGAAGGTGATCGTCTGCTGGATGCGGGGGTTGACCTTGAAGTCCTTGCCATACAGGTAGGTCAGGCTTTCGCCGTGCCACTGCAGCCATTCCCCGGCGTGGGCGGGGAGGGTGGCCAGCAGGCTGCTGCCCAGCAAGAGGGACGAGGTGATGCGTTTCATGTTGTGGTTCCCGGACTTATTGTTTTTGTTGGGTTTTTTTGGCGCGCAGGCGCCCCGGGCGGCCCATTCCGGCGGGCCGACGGTACAGCGTTTACGACGAGGTCGAGGCGGGGGCGGCTATGCGCCGCCCCCTGTTGCTCCAGGCGGGTTGCTTCAGTGCTGATGGCAGGCGTTGTGCGCCGCGCGATCGGCACCGCCGAGGATGTTGAACAGCACGTTGAGCACCAGCGCACTGACCGTGGCCATGGCGATGCCACTGTGGGTGATGGGTTCCATCCACTGCGGCATCTGGGCGAAGAACTCCGGGCGCACCACGGGGATCAGCCCGAAGCCGACGCTCACCGCGACCAGCAACTGGTTGCGGCGGTCGCCGATGTCCGCCTCCTGCAGAATCTTGATCCCGGTGGCGGTAACCATGCCGAACATGGCGATGGAGGCGCCGCCCAGTACCGCAGGCGGGATCGAGGCAATCAGCAAGGCGGCCTTGGGCAGCAAGCTGAGCAGGATCAACAGCGCGCCAGCCACCACGGTGACATAGCGGCAGCGTACCCCGGTCATCTGCACCAGGCCGATATTCTGGGCGAACGAGGAGTGGGTGAAGGTGTTGAAGAAGCCGGCGACGAAGGACGCCCCGGCATCGCACAACAGGCCGCGACGCAGCATGCCTGGGGTCACTTCACGGCCGGTCACCTTGCCCAGCGCCAGGAACATGCCAGTGGACTCGACGAAGATGATCACCACCACCAGGCACATGGACAGGATCGGTGCCAGGCTGAAGGTCGGCATGCCGAAGTGCAGTGGGGTGACCACTTGCAGCCACGGTGCCTGGCTCAGGCCCGACAGGTCGACCATGCCGATGGCACCGGCCAGGATATAGCCCAGGCCCATGCCGACCAGCACCGACACGTTGACCCAGAACCCGCGCATGAAGCGGTTGATCAGCAGGATCACCGCCAGCACCAGGCCGGCCACCAACAGGAAGATCGGCGCACCGAAGGTGCCAGCCTGCTGGCCGCCGCCGGCCCAGTTGACTGCCACCGGGAACAGTGACAGGCCGATCGAGGTGATCACCGTGCCGGTGACCAGGGGTGGGAAGAACCGTACGACCTTGGACATGAATGGCGCGATCAGCATGCCGAAGAACCCGGCGGCGATGGTCGCGCCGAAGATCCCCTGCAGGCCCACGCCGGGCATGCCGGCCATGGCCACCATACTGCCGACGGCAGCGAAACTGGCCCCCATCATCACCGGCATGCGGATGCCCACCGGGCCGATACCGAATGACTGGATGATGGTGGCGACACCCGCTACCAGCAGGTCGGCGTTGATCAGGAAAGCGACTTCTTCACGGGACAGCCCGGCGGCCTGGCCAATGATCAGCGGCACGGCGATCGCGCCACCGTACATCAGCAGGACATGTTGCAGGCCAACCAGGATCAGCTGGAACAGGGGCAAGGGCTCTCGCGGCGGCGCAACAGGGATATACGCCTTGCGTGACTCGGACATGCAGCACCTCGAGTTTTGTTTTTATTCTCGGATCCAAGCGCCGGCACCAAGCGGCAGGCTCACGCTGTGGAGAGCCTGGAGTTCCCGCCTGGGGCTGACGCTCGATGCTTGCTTGTTGCGTGAATCTTCAAGTTCGAGGCCGGTATTGCCGGCCTCTTCGCGGGTAAACCCGCTCCCACAGGGAGCGGTGTGATCCCGACGATTGTGTTTCAGTTGACCGGCGCGCCTTTGGCGATCCAGTCACCGACGAGCTTGCGCTCTTCGGTGGTCATCTGGGTGATGTTGCCCAGCGGCATGATCTGGCTGGCGACCGCTTGCGCCTGGATGCGCGCGGCCTGGGCCTGGATCTGCTGCGGGGTGTCGAACATCACGCCGGCAGGCGCGCTGCTGAACAGCGGGCTGGTCGGCTTGGACGAGTGGCACACGGTGCAGCGTTCCTGGATGACATTGTGGATCTTGTCGAAGCTCTCGCCGCCCGCCTGGGCCGTGGCCTGGGCTGGGGCTTCGGCGGGCGCGGCAGGTGCTGCGGCAGCCTTGGCGGCGTCCTCGGCGCGTTGCTCGGCAGCGGTCTTGCCACCAACAGCGGTCGCCGGCAGCGGCTGGTACTCGACCTTCGCTGCGGCCTGCTCAGGGCTGGAGGGCATCGGCTTGGGGCCGGTCACGTAGGCCAGGCAGATCATCGCCAGGGCACCGACCGGCAGGGTCCAGGCGTACTTGTTGCTGTCATGGCGGGTGTTGAAGTAGTGGCGGATGAGTACCGCGGCTACTGCAATACCGGCCAGGATCAGCCAGTTGTACTGGCTACCGTAGGTGCTCGGGAAGTGGTTGCTGATCATGATGAACAGCACCGGCAGGGTGAAGTAGTTGTTGTGGCGCGAGCGCAGCAGGCCCTTGGCAGGCAGTACCGGGTCGGGCGTCTGGTTGTTCTCGATTGCCGCCACCAGCTGGCGCTGGGCCGGCATGATGATGCGGAACACGTTGCCGACCATGATGGTGCCGATGATCGCGCCAGTGTGCAGGTACGCACCACGGCCGCTGAACACTAGGCTGAAGCCCCAGCAGGCGGCGATGATCAGCACGAACAGCACGGCACCGAGCAGCGCTGGCTTCTTGCCCAGGGGCGAGTCGCACAGGAAGTCGTAGATGAACCAGCCGGCGATCAGCGAGCCGATACCGATGGCCACGCCTTCGGCACCGCTCAGGGTGCTGCCAGGGGCCAGCAGGTACAGCGTCGGGTTCCAGTAGAACACCACGCACAGCAGGGCGATACCGGACATCCAGGTGAAGTAGGCTTCCCATTTGAACCAGTGCAGGTTCTCGGGCATTTTCGGTGGTGCGAGCTTGTATTTCTCCAGGTGGTAGATACCACCGCCGTGAATTGCCCAGAGATCACCCGACAACCCATCGCGCGGGTTGCTTCGGTTCAGGTGGTTCTCCAGCCAGACGAAGTAGAACGATGCACCGATCCAGGCTACGCCGGTGATCATGTGAACCCAGCGAATGCTCAGGTTCAGCCATTCGTGAAGGTGTGCTTCCACAGTATGTACCTCTTGCCGGTCACCCGCTCAGGCTGGGCCGTTGCATGACCGACCTTTTCTTATTGGTGGGGATTGAGGATCAGCATCTGTTCCTCGGTGAAGTAATGCTCGTCGCAGTTGTTGCCAGAACCGCTGCGATCAACCACCAGGAAGTCATCCCGCTTTTCGATCGTCAGCACCGGGTGGTGCCAGACGCCGCGATGGTAATTAACGCCCTGCCTGCCATTACTGCGGAAGGCTCGGACCAAGCCTGATACAGGTGCATCGCCAACCGGCGCGACCACGATCAGAAAGGGGTTGCCGAGCAGCGGGATGAAAGCCTGGCTGCCCAGCGGATGGCGTTCCAGCATGCGCACGGTCAGCGGCATGTCCAGCGCGTCGGCGCGGAAGATGCTGATGATCGCCTTGTCTTCAGGCTCGGCGGTTTCCACCGTGGCGAGCTTGTGGAAGCGCATGGTCGAGCCGTTGTTGATCATGAAGTGGTCGCTGCCATCGGTTTCGATCACGTCTCCGAAGGGGGCGAAGGCTTCTTTGCTCAGGGGCTCGATCATCAGGGTGCGCATGCGGATATCTCTTCTATGTTCGTTGTTCTGGTTCAGGTTCAAGGGTTGCCGCGCCGGTTACAGCTGCAGCAGGCGGAACAGCGCGATCAGGTTGATCTGCGCCAGGGCTTCCTTGAATTCGGCATCGGCGTCGTTGTGGATGCGCTTTTCGAAAGCGGCGAGGATCTGGTGCCGGTTGCTGCCTTTTACCGCCATGATGAACGGGAACTGGAATTTGGCCTTGTAGGCGTCGTTCAGCTCGGTGAAACGGGCGAATTCTTCCGCGGTGCACTGGTGGATACCGGCGCCGGCCTGCTCATTGGTGCTCGACTCGGTCAGTTCGCCTTGGATGGCTGCTTTGCCGGCCAGGTCCGGGTGCGCGTTGATCAGCGCCAGCTGCTCGGCGTGGCTGGCGCTGAGCAGGATGTCGCTCATGCGCTGGTGCAGCGCCTCGATCTCGTCCAGTTCTGCCAGCTGGCCCAGGTCGTAGGCTTTTTCCGCAACCCAGGGCGAGTGCTCGTAGATGTCGGCGAAGGCCTTGACGAAGGCTTCACGGTCCAGGGCGGATGGCTTGAGGGTCTTGAAGGCGGTCATCAGGCGTTCTCTTTCTGGTACGGGTGGGTGGTGTGCCAGTGGCGGGCGATGTCCACGCGACGGGCGAACCAGACCTGGTCATGGCTTTTGGCGTAGTCGACGAAGCGCTTCAGCGCGGCCAGGCGCGCCGGGCGCCCGACCAGGCGGCAATGCAGGCCGATCGACAGCATTTTCGGTGCTTCGGCACCTTCGGCGTACAGCACATCGAAGGCATCCTTGAGGTACTGGAAGAACTGCTCGCCGCAGTTGAAGCCTTGTACCTGGGTAAAGCGCATGTCGTTGGTGTCGAGGGTGTAGGGGATCACCAGGTGCGGCTTGCCGGTGGGGGTGTTCGGCTCCCAGTAGGGCAGGTCGTCGTCATAGGTGTCGCTGTCGTAGAGGAAGCCACCTTCCTCCATCACCAGGCGGCGGGTGTTCGGGCCGGTGCGGCCGGTGTACCAGCCCAGCGGGCGTTCGCCGGTGATTTCGGTAAGGATGCGGATGGCTTCGAGCATGTGCTCGCGCTCCTGGGCCTCGTCCATGTACTGGTAGTCGATCCAGCGGTAGCCGTGGCTGCAGATCTCATGGCCGGCTTCGACCATGGCGCGGATCACGTCGGGGTGGCGCTGGGCGGCCATGGCCACGGCGAAGATGGTCAGCGGTACGCCGCTGTCCTTGAACAGCTTCAGCAGGCGCCACACGCCGGCGCGGCTGCCGTACTCGTAGAGCGATTCCATGCTCATGTTGCGCACGCCCTGCAGCGGCTGGGCAGCGACCATTTCGGAGAGGAACGCTTCGGATTCCTTGTCCCCGTGCAGAATGTTGCGTTCGCCGCCTTCCTCGTAGTTGAGGACGAAAGACAGCGCGATGCGAGCGTTGCCCGGCCATTGCGGGTGAGGAGGGTTGTTGCCGTAACCGATCAGGTCGCGAGGATAGTCAGCGCTCACTGCAGTCTTCCTTCTTGTGCGTTTGTGCGGGGGTGGGCGGACCGCGTCGGGATGTCGCACCACCGGATGGGCTGATTGTATACAACTTCTGAAATCATTTGTAAGCCTGTTTTTCCGCATTTCTTCCCTTTTGTCGCTTGGCCGCGGCCCGGAATTTCATTGCAAGAAACCTGCCTGATTGGTCAGCTTGTGACGTTGTCGTCGGCTCGGAGCCTGAGTTGCCCGTGTATTTGCCAACAGAAGGGAGCGGCTGGGCGGGAAACGGCCGGTGAAGCGGATTGGTTCAAAAAATTGTGTACAATCTTTCGGCCAAATGTCTTAATGGTGTCCTTCCCGCACATCGATGGCCTTTGCCGTGATGCTGGCCGTGTATTTTTTGCCCACAGATTGAACAAGAGGCGACAAGCAATGGGACGTTTGACCACACACGTACTGGATGCCGCGCATGGCTGCCCGGGCAGCTCGATCAAGGTCGAGCTGTACCGTGTCGAAGGCCAGCAGCTGGAGCTGGTGAACACTGCCCTGACCAACAGCGATGGCCGCGTCGACGCGCCGCTGCTGCAGGGTGACGACTACCGCACCGGTGTCTACCAACTGCAGTTCAGTGCCGGCGATTACTACCGCGCCCGCGGCGTGCAGCTGCCGGCCCAGGCGTTCCTGGATGTTGTCGTGCTGCGTTTTGGCATTGACCAGCAGCAAGAGCACTACCACGTGCCACTGCTGATCTCGCCGTACAGCTATTCGACCTATCGTGGAAGCTAGTTGGTCGCTAGAAGAATCTTCGTAGGTCCTTGGCCCGCTCTCACACTGGCGGGCTTTTTTTCGTCTGCTGTTTGTCGCCGGCCAGCCAGTTGCCATCTGATCGCTAGCGTGGGCCCTTGTAGGAGCGGCCTTGTGTCGCGAAAGGGCTGCGCAGCAGCCCCGGCAATTTGTGCATCTGCGCTGCAACCCTGGGGCTGCTGCGCAGCCCTTTCGCGACACAAGGCCGCTCCTACAAAAGCCAGCAGATTGATGCCGGCCAAATAAAGAAAGGGCGCCGAGGCGCCCTTGGTTGCTGCAGCAGGGTCAGAGGAACACGAACTTGGCAATGAAGATCGCGCACAGCACCCACAGGCTGGCGGAGATTTCCTTGTACTTGCCGGTACCCGCCTTCAGCGCCACGTAGCTGATGAAGCCCAGGGCGATACCATCGGCAACGGAGAAGGTCAGCGGCATCATGATCACCGTGACGATCGCCGGAATGCTGTCGGTAGCTTCGTCCCAATGGATGTGGGCCATGCTGCCCATCATCAGCATCGCCACGTAGATCAGCGCACCGGCAGTCGCGTAGGCGGGAATCATCCCGGCCAGTGGTGCGAAGAACATCGCGGCAATGAACAGCACGCCGACCACCACCGCCGTCAGGCCGGTGCGGCCACCTGCGGCGACGCCGGCAGCACTCTCCACGTAACTGGTCACCGGCGGCACACCGACCACGGCACCGAACACGCTCGAAGCACTGTCGGCCTTCAACGCCCGCGACAGGTTTTCGATGCGCCCGTCCGGCGCCACCAGGTTGGCCCGCTGCGCCACGCCCATCAGGGTGCCGGCCGTGTCGAACATGTGCACGAAGAGGAACGCCAGCACCACGCTGATCATGCTGACGTTGAACACCCCGGCCACATCCATGGCCATCCAGGTCGGGGCCAGGCTCGGCGGCATCGACATCACCCCGCCAAACTTGACCAGGCCCAGGCCCCAGCCCGCCACGGTGACGCCGATGATGCTGATCAGGATCGCGCCGAACACCCGCTTGTAGCTTAGGATGGCGATCAGCAGGAAGCACAGTGCCGCCAGCAGCGGCCCCGGCTCGTGCAGCGAACCCAGCTTGATCAGGGTGGCGGGGCTGTCGACGATGATGCCTGCGGTCTTCAGGCCGATCAGCCCGAGAAACAGTCCGACACCGGCCCCCATGGCATGGCGCAGGCTGACCGGGATGCTGTTGAGCAACCATTCGCGCACTTTCGACAAGGTGAGGAACATGAACAGCACGCCCGAGACGAACACCGCCCCGAGTGCCGTTTCCCAGTTGTAGCCCATGGTGCCGACCACGGTGTAGGTGAAGAAGGCGTTGAGGCCCATGCCAGGCGCCAGGCCCACCGGCCAGTTGGCGTACAGGCCCATCAGCAGGCAGCCCAGTGCGGCGGCGATGCAGGTGGCGACGAAGGCGGCGCCGTGGTCGATGCCGGCGTCGGCCATGATGTTGGGGTTGACGAAGATGATGTAGGCCATGGTGATGAAGGTGGTCACCCCGGCAATCAGTTCGGTCCTGACGGTACTGCCGTGTTGCTTGAGTTTGAAAATCCGCTCCAGCCAGCTCGTTTCGAGCGGTGGGGCGAGATCCAGCGTAGGGGCTTCGGATTTGCGGCTTTCCACAGCAGGTACTCCTCAAGTCTTTCTTGTTGTTCTTGGGCCCGGTTCCTGCGCAATGCACTTGGCGGCCCCGCGAGGGAAGGCAGACGTCTGACCGCTTTTTGTTGACTTGCAGGTCAAGAAGTTGCTCGGTGGATTATGCTTTTGTGTACAAAGAATGCAAATAATGTTTTATCTTTTGTGTGCGCAATGTGGCGTACAACGGCTATATAGGTAAAAGGCCACCTGCAGAATCGGCTCAGCCTGTGTACAATGGCGCCATACTTTCCTTCGTGCCTCGAGAGCCCATGAACGAACAGCTGCAACCTCTGAAGAAACCTGCGCGCAACGGCAAGGCCGGGCGCAGTGGTACCCAGGACGACATCGTCTACGCGCATATCTTCGAGGCGATCCTCGAGCAGCGTCTGGCTCCGGGCACCAAGTTGAGCGAGGAAGCGCTGGGCGAGATCTTCGGCGTCAGCCGCACCATCATCCGCCGTGCCTTGTCGCGCCTGGCCCACGAAAGCGTGGTGCTGCTGCGGCCGAACCGTGGCGCGGTGGTGGCCAGCCCCACGGTGGAAGAAGCCCGTCAGGTGTTCTTCTCGCGGCGCATGGTCGAGCGGGCCATCACCGAGCTGGCGGTGCAGCACGCCACGCCAGAGCAGCTCAACGAACTGCGGCAGATGGTGCGCGACGAGCGCGACAGCTTTTCCCGCGGTGACCGGGGCGCCGGCATCCGCCTGTCCGGCGAGTTTCACCTCAAGCTGGCAGAGGCCGCCGGTAACGCGCCACTGGTCAGCTTCCAGCGCAGCCTGGTGTCGCAGACCTCGCTGATCATCGCCCAATACGAAAGCGGCAACCGCTCGCACTGCTCGTATGACGAGCACATGCAACTGATCGATGCCATCGAGGCGCGTGATGCCGAACAGGCCGTGAGCCTGATGATGCACCACATGGACCACATCGACAGCAAGCTGAACCTGGACGAGGAAAGCGCCTCGGACGACCTGCATGCGGTGTTTTCGCACCTGCTGAAAAAGCCCAAGGCAGCCGCCAAGGGTTGATCGTTTGCCGAAATGAACGAAGGGGCCGCTTGCGGCCCCTTTGTATTATCAGCGCTGGTGCACGCAACGCCCGGCGGCGTAGGTTTCGCGCACGGTGCGATCGTCGCCCAGGGTAGTGAGCACGAACAGTGTCTCTTCAATGCTGTTGGACTGCTGGATCCGGTAGTCCAGCAGCGGCGTGGCCTTGTAGTCCAGCACCACGAAGTCGGCATCGTTACCCGGGCGCAGGCTGCCGATGCGGTCGTCCAGGCGCAGCGCCCGGGCGCCGCCGAGGGTGGCCAGGTACAGCGACTTGTACGGGTGCAGGCGCGCGCCCTGCAGCTGCATCACCTTGTACGCTTCATTGAGGGTGTTGAGCAGCGAGAAGCTGGTGCCGGCGCCGACGTCGGTGCCCAGGCCCACGTTGACCTTGAAGCGCTCGGCCTGCGGCAGGTTGAACAAGCCACTGCCGAGGAACAGGTTGGAGGTGGGGCAGAAGGCCACGGCCGAGCCGGTTTTCGCCAGCCGCTGGCATTCCTCGTCGCACAGGTGCACGCCGTGGGCGAACACCGAGCGTTCGCCCAGCAGCTCGAAGTGGTCGTACACGTCGAGGTAGCCCTTCTGCTCGGGGAACAGTGACTTGACCCAATCGATTTCCTTGAGGTTTTCCGACAGGTGCGTGTGCATGTACACGCCCGGGTGCTCCTTGAGTAACTGGCCGGCCAGGGTCAGCTGTTGCGGGGTGCTGGTCGGGGCGAAGCGCGGGGTGACGGCATAGTGCAGGCGGCCCTTGCCATGCCAGCGCTCGATCAGCGCCTTGCTTTCGGCGTAGCCGGACTCGGCGGTGTCGGTCAGGTAGTCCGGCGCGTTGCGGTCCATCATCACCTTGCCGGCGATCAGGCGCAGGTCCAGGCGCTCGGCCTCTTCGAACAGGGCATTGACCGATTCCGGGTGCACGCTGCCGAACACCAGCGCAGTGGTAGTGCCGTTGCGCAGCAGTTCCTTGAGGAAGATCTTCGCGACCTGGTCGGCGTGATCCTTGTCGGCAAACTGCTTTTCGCAAGGGAAGGTGTAGGTATTCAGCCAGTCCAGCAGCTGTTCGCCGTAGGAGCCGATCATGCCGGTCTGCGGGAAGTGGATATGGGTGTCGATGAAGCCTGGGGTGATCAGCGCGTCCTGGTAGTGCTCGACCGGGATGTCGGCATCCAGGCTCGGCAGCAGTTCGCTGGCATGGCCAACGGCGCGGATGCGGCCATCGTCGACCACCAGCAGGCCGTCCTCGAAGTACTCATGGGAGGCCTCCAGGCCCACCTCGGCCGGGTCGGCGATGCTGTGCAGGATGGCGGCACGGTAGGCTTTGCGGGTAACGGTCATAACACACTCGTCAATGGGCTTGGCTGCGCCGGGAGGGCGGCAGCAACTGGGCAATGGGGCCGGCATTGGCCGCAGCGTCGTGCTGGCCGAAGCAGGCGTTGTAGGTGGCGATGATCTCGGCGGCGATGGACACGGCGATTTCGATGGGCAGCTTGCCCTTGACCTCGGCCAGGCCCATCGGGCAACGCATGCGTGCCAGCACGGCCTCGTCGTAGCCGCGCTCGCGCAGGCGGTGTTCGAACTTGACCCGCTTGGTCTTCGAGCCGATCAGGCCGAACCAGGTGAAGTCGTTGCGCTTGAGGATGGCGGCGCTCAGCTCCAGGTCGAGCTGGTGGTTGTGGGTCATGACGATGCAGTAGCAGCCCGCTGGCAGGCTGGCGACTTCGTCGACCGGTTCCTCGCTGACCACCTTGGTTACCCCGTCGGGCACCAGGGCCGGGAATTCCTGCTCGCGCGAATCGATCCAGCGCACCCGGCAGGGCAGCGCGGCGAGCAAGGGTACCAGAGCGCGGCCGACATGGCCCGCGCCGAACACGGCGATTTGCGCCTGCACGGCGGCCATGGGCTCGAACAGCAGCACGGTGACGCCGCCGCAGCACTGGCCCAGGCTGGCGCCGAGGCTGAAGCGCTCCAGGTGCGGGGTGCTGCGCTGCTCCTCGAGCATCTGCCGGGCGATGTGCAGCGCCTTGTATTCCAGGTGGCCACCGCCGATGGTGTCGAACAGGCCGGTGGCGCTGACGACCATTTTCGAGCCAGCGTTGCGCGGGGTCGAGCCGCGCTCCTCGATGATGGTGACCAGCACGCAGGCTTCGCCACGGGATTGGTGGTCGGCGAGGGCGTTGATCCATTGGTGCATGATGCAGATCCTCTCCAGGGCAACGCGGTCCGCTTTGTGTAGGAGCGGCCTTGTGTCGCGAAAGGGCTGCGCAGCAGCCCCAGAAAGCCATGTTGCTGTTCGAATTTTGGGGCCGCTGCGCGGCCCTTTCGCGACACAAGGCCGCTCCTACAAAAAAAGCGGGCCGGCGGCGTTACTGCGGGACGCTTTCCAGTTCCGGCTCGGCAGGTTGCGCCGCAGCCACCGCCTTGCGCATCTGCTCGCAACCCCACAACACCCGCTCCGGCGTCGCCGGCGCATCGATGGCGGGCTGCACGCGGTAGTCGGCGATGCTGGCCACGGCGTCCTTGATCGCGCACCAGGCCGCGATGCCGAGCATGAACGGTGGTTCGCCCACGGCCTTGGAGTGGAACACGGTGTCCTCCGGGTTCTTGCGGTTTTCCACCAGCTTCACCCGCAGGTCCAGCGGCATGTCGGCCACGGCGGGGATCTTGTAGCTGGCCGGGCCATTGGTCACCAGCTTGCCCTTGGCGTTCCACACCAGTTCTTCGCTGGTCAGCCAGCCCATGCCCTGGATGAAGCCGCCTTCCACCTGGCCAATGTCGATGGCCGGGTTCAACGAAGCGCCCACGTCGTGCAGGATGTCGGCGCGCAGCATCTTGTACTCGCCGGTCAGGGTGTCGACGATCACCTCGACGCAGGCGGCGCCGAAGGCGAAGTAGTAGAACGGCCGGCCACGCGCCTGGTTGCGGTCGTAGTAGATCTTCGGTGTGCGATAGAAGCCAGTGCTGGACAGCGACACCTGGGCGAAGTAGGCCTGCTGCACCAGTTGCTCGAAGCTGACGATCTGGTCGCGCACGCGCACATGGCCGTTACGGAACTCGACGTCTTCCTCGGTTACCTGGTAGTGCCGCGCGGCGAACTCAGTCAGGCGCTGCTTGAGGATTTCGGCGGCATTCTGCGCAGCCTTGCCGTTCAGGTCGGCGCCACTGGAGGCGGCGGTCGGCGAGGTGTTGGGCACCTTGTCGGTGTTTGTGGCAGTAATCTGGATGCGGCTGAAATCGACCTGGAACACCTGCGCCACCACCTGGGCCACCTTGGTGTTCAGGCCCTGGCCCATCTCGGTGCCGCCATGGTTGAGGTGGATGCTGCCGTCGGTATAGATGTGGATCAGCGCACCGGCCTGGTTGAGGAAGGTGGCGGTGAACGAGATGCCGAACTTCACCGGGGTCAGCGCCAGGCCCTTTTTCAGCACCGGGCTGTTGGCATTGAAGCGGCGGATCGATTCGCGGCGCTCGGCATAGTCGCTGCTGGCTTCCAGTTCGGCGGTCATTTCCTCGAGCATGTTGTGCTCGACGGTCTGGTAGTAGTGGGTGACGTTGCGCTCGCGCTTGCCGTAGTAGTTGGCCTTGCGCACCGCCAGCGGATCGCGGCCCAGGTGCCGGGCGATATGGTCCATCACCTGCTCGATGGCGACCATCCCCTGCGGGCCGCCAAAGCCGCGGTACGCGGTGTTGGAGGCGGTGTTGGTCTTGCAGCGGTGGCCGTGCACGGTGGCATCGCCCAGGTAGTAGGCGTTGTCGGAGTGGAACATGGCGCGGTCGACGATCGAGCCGGACAGGTCGGGTGAGTAGCCGCAGTTGCCGGCCAGGTCGAGGTTGATGCCATGCAGGCGGCCGTCGTCATCGAAGCCCACGTCGTACTCGACATAGAAGGGGTGGCGCTTGCCGGTCATGGTCATGTCCTCGACCCTTGGCAGGCGCATCTTGGTCGGTTGCCCGGTCAGGCGCGCAATGACGGCGCACAGGCACGCCGGGCTGGCGGCCTGGGTTTCCTTGCCACCAAAACCGCCACCCATGCGGCGCATGTCCAGCACCACCTTGTTCATCGGCACGTCGAGCACTTCGGCGACCAGCTTCTGCACTTCGGTAGGGTTCTGCGTGGAGCAGTAGACGATCATGCCGCCATCTTCGGTGGGCATTACCGAGGAGATCTGCGTTTCCAGGTAGAAGTGCTCCTGGCCACCGATGTGCAGGGTGCCCTGGAGGCGGTGCGGGGCGGTGGCCAGGGCGGCAGCGGCGTCGCCACGCTGGTGGGTGTGGCTGTCGAGCACGAAGTGCTTGTTGCGCAGTGCTTCGACCACATCCAGCACTGGCTCCAGGTCTTCGTACTCGACGATCGCGGCCATCGCCGCACGGCGTGCGGTGTCGAGATCGCGCGCGGCGACGGCGAGCACCGGCTGGCCGAAGTACTCGACCTTGTCGATGGCCAGCAACGGGTCGCCGGCCACTACCGGGCCGATGTCCTTGAGGCCGGGGATGTCTTCGTGGGTGATGGCGATGCGCACCCCGTCGAAGGCATAGCAGGGCGTGGTGTCGATGCGCAGGATGCGCGCATGGGCGCGATCGGAGGTGCGCGCGTAGACGTGCAACTGGTTGGGGAATTCCAGGCGATCATCGATGTACACCGCCTCGCCGGACACATGCTTGTCAGCGCTCTCATGCTTGACGCTGCGGCCAACCCCGGTGGTCAGGTCCTGGCTGAACAGTGCGGCCATCTCGGCCTGGCTCTTGGCTACGTGATGGTTAGACATAAGCGGTCACCCGGGTTTCGATGTGCGGCGTTTGCTGTTCGATGAAGTACTTGCGCAGCAGGTTCTGCGCGGTCAGCAGGCGGTATTCCTTGCTGGCGCGGAAGTCGCTGAGCGGGGTGAAGTCTTCGGCCAGGGCCTGGCAGGCACGCTCGACGGTGGCCTGGTTCCACGGCTTGCCGCGCAACGCTGCCTCGCAGGCGCGGGCGCGCTTGGGGATGGCCGCCATGCCGCCGAACGCGATGCGCACGCCGCTGACCACACCGTCTTCGATGCTCAGGTTGAAGGCCCCGCACACCGCGGAGATGTCGTCGTCCAGGCGCTTGGATACCTTGTAGGCGCGGAACGCCCAATCGCGGGTGGCGCGTGGCACGATGATCTTCTCGATGAACTCGCTGTCCTGGCGGGCAGTGATGCGGTAGTCGATGAAATAGTCTTCCAGGGCCATCACCCGCTGGCGCTCGCCCTGACGCAGGACGATCTGCGCATCCAGGGCAATCAGCAGGGGTGGCGAGTCGCCGATCGGCGAAGCGTTGCCGATATTGCCACCCAAGGTGCCCTGGTTGCGGATCTGCAGCGAGGCGAAGCGGTGCAGCAGGGCGCCGAAGTCGGGGTACTCCTCGTTGAGCGCGCCGTAACAGTCGGTGAGTGGGGTGGCGGCGCCGATTTCCAGGTGGCTGGCGGTCTTCTCGATGCGCTTGAGTTCGGCCACGTGGCCGACGTAGATCATCACCGGCAAGGTCTTGTGGAACTGGGTGACTTCCAGGGCCAGGTCGGTACCGCCGGCCAGCAGCCGCGCCTCGGGGTGCGAGCTGTACAGGTCGGCCAGGTCGGCCACGGTCAGCGGCACCAGGCAGCGTTTGTCGCCGCTGTTCAGCTCGCCGGTCTGGGTCGGTGCAATCGCCTTGAGGCGGCTGATGGTCTGGGCCTGCTGGGCATCGAACTGGTCGCGGCACGGTTGCCGGCAGCTCTGCTCGGCGGCTTCCAGGATCGGCCGGTAGCCGGTGCAGCGGCACAGGTTGCCGGCCAGGGCTTCCTGGGCCTGGTGCAGGTCGGGGCCGTTGCTGTTCTTCTGCAGGGCGAACAGCGACATGACGAAGCCGGGGGTGCAGAAGCCGCACTGCGAACCATGGCAATCGGCCATGGCCTGTTGCACGCTGTGCAGTTGCCCTTGGTGCTTGAGCCCTTCGACGCTGATCAGTTGCTTGCCGTGCAGCGACGATACGAACGTCAGGCATGAGTTGAGGCTGCGGTAGCGCAGGCTGTCGTTGCCCTGGTCGTCCTGGGTCAGTTCACCGACCACCACGGTGCAGGCGCCGCAGTCACCACTGGCGCAGCCCTCCTTGGTGCCAGGTTTGCCCAGGTGCTCGCGCAGGTACTGCAGCACCGTCATGTTCGGGTCCAGGGCATGCTCACTACGCAGCTCCTGGTTGACGAGAAACTGGATCACGGGGATGGCCTCGCAATGGTTTTATTGTTGTTGGGCGGACTCTAAGCAAGAGCTGTCCTGCTGGTCAATAATTTTCTGACTCAAAGGTCAGGAAATTTTACGTGTCGCTGCCCAACGGTTCACATTGCCCATATGCCAAGCATAGATCGCGCCGGGCGCGGGGTTGCCTGGCGGGTCAAATAAACCACCTGGCCCCTCTGCGCGATTACCGGGCAAGTGCGCTACAATCCGCTGCTTGTGCCCAGTTCACTGATTTTGAAGGACAACCATGACGTTCAAGGCCCCGGACAGCCTCTCCGAGCAGATTGCCGATTACCTGGCCGAACGCATCATCCGCGGCGAACTGGCGCCAGGCGAGCGTATCCAGGAGTTGAAGGTCACCCAGGCGCTCAACGTCAGCCGTGGCTCGGTGCGCGAAGCGCTGCTGATCCTCGAACGCCGGCACCTGGTGGCGATCCTGCCGCGCCGTGGTGCCCACGTGACCGAACTGGACGAGCGCGGGGTCCGCAGCCTGTGTGCGCTGATGAGCGAGTTCTACATCCTGCTGGGCAATGCGGTCGCGCAAAAATGGCGCACTGATGCCGACCTGCGCCCGTTCCTGGACATCCAGCAGCGCCTGCAACGTGCTCATCAGCTGCTTGATATCAAGGCCTTCGTCGCCGACAGTTTCGCGGTGATGCGCGCGGCCTATCCATTCGCCGACAACCCGTTCCTGCAGGAAACCGTGGAAAACCTGCAGCCGGCCATGAGCCGCGCCTACTACCTGGCACTGGATCAGCGCCAGGCCAGCATGAGCGATTACCTCGACCTGTTCGCCCGCCTGCTCGACGCCGTGGTCGCCCGTGACCTGCCGCGCATTCGCGAGGTGCTGACCGCCTACTGCCAGCGCAGCTGCGAACTGGTGCTGGCGGCGCTGGCCCGAGGCTGACCGATGCGCCTGAAGTGCATTCGCCTGGCCGGGTTCAAGTCGTTCGTCGACCCGACCACGGTCAATTTCCCCAGCAACATGGCGGCCGTGGTCGGCCCCAACGGCTGTGGCAAGTCCAACATCATCGATGCCGTGCGCTGGGTGATGGGCGAGAGTTCGGCAAAGAACCTGCGCGGCGAGTCGATGACCGACGTCATCTTCAACGGCTCCAGTGGCCGCAAGCCGGTCAGCCAGGCCAGCATCGAGCTGGTGTTCGACAACAGCGAAACCACGCTGGTCGGCGAATATGCCGCCTATGCCGAAATCTCGATTCGCCGCAAGGTCACCCGTGACGGGCAGAACAGCTACTACCTCAATGGCACCAAGTGCCGGCGCCGCGACATCACCGACATCTTCCTCGGTACCGGCCTGGGGCCGCGCAGTTACTCGATCATCGAACAGGGCATGATCTCCAAGCTGATCGAGGCCAAGCCGGAGGAACTGCGCAACTTCATCGAGGAAGCGGCCGGCATTTCCAAATACAAGGAACGCCGCCGCGAAACCGAGAACCGCATCCGCCGCACCCAGGAGAACCTGGCGCGCCTGACCGACCTGCGCGAAGAGCTGGAACGCCAGCTGGAGCGCTTGCACCGGCAGGCCCAGGCCGCCGAGAAGTACCGCGAGTACAAAGCCCAGGAACGCCAGCTGAAGGCCCGCCTGTCGGCCTTGCGCTGGCGCGACCTGGACGCCCGCGTGCGCCAGCGCGAGGCAGTGATCGGTGACCAGGACGTGTCCCATGAAGCGTTGGTCGCCGAGCAGCGCAACGCCGATGCCACTATCGAGCGCCTGCGCGATAGCCATCACGAATTGTCCGAGCGCTTCAACCAGGTGCAGGGCCGCTTCTATTCCGTGGCGGGGGATATCGCCCGGGTCGAGCAGAGCATCCAGCACGGCCAGCAGCGCCTGCGCCAGTTGCAGGACGATTTCAAGGAAGCCGAGCGCACGCGCTTGGAGACCGAATCGCACCTGGGCCACGACCGCACCCTGCTGGCGACCCTGGGCGAAGAGCTGGCCATGCTCGAGCCCGAGCAGGAAATGACCTTGGCCGCTGCCGAAGAAGCCGCCGCTGCCCTTGAAGAGGCCGAACTGGGCATGCACGGCTGGCAGGAGCAGTGGGACAGCTTCAACAGCCGCTCCGCCGAGCCGCGCCGCCAGGCCGAAGTGCAGCAGGCGCGCCTGGTGCAGCTGGAGGCCAGCCTGGAGCGCTTGGCCGAACGCCAGCGCAAGCTGGGCGAGGAGCGCGAGCAGTTGGGCAGCGATCCGCAGGACGCCGCCATGCTGGAATTGTCCGAGCAGTTGGCCAGCAGCGAAATGTTGCTCGAAGAGCTGCAGTTGTCCGAAGAGCAGGTGGTCGAGCGCCTGGAAGGCCTGCGCCAGCAACTGCACCAGGCCACCCAGGCCCAGCAGCAGGCGCAGGGCGACCTGCAGCGCCTGGGCGGCCGCCTGGCATCACTCGAAGCCTTGCAGCAGGCGGCGCTGGAGCCGGGCGCGGGGGCGGCCGACTGGTTGCACGGCCAAGGCCTTGAACAGCAACCCCGCCTGGCTGAAGGGCTGCGCGTGGAGCCGGGCTGGGAGCTGGCCGTGGAAACGGTGCTTGGCGCCGACTTGCAGGCGGTGCTGGTGGACGATTTCAACCGCCTCGATTTTGCCGGCCTGGAGCAGGGCGAGTTGCGTCTGCTGCTGGCCAGCGGCGACAGTCCTTCGCTGCCCGGCAGCTTGCTGGAAAAGGTCTCCGGCGGTATCGACCTGGCGCCCTGGCTGGGCCAGGTGCGGCCCGTCGAAGACCTGGCACAAGCGCTGGCGCAGCGCGCCTCGCTCGGTGAGGGCCAGAGCCTGGTCAGCCGCGATGGCTATTGGGTAGGCCGGCATTTCCTGCGCATACGCCGTGGTGGTGAGGCCGAAGGCGGGGTGCTGGCACGCGGCCAGGAAATCGAACGCCTCGGCCACGAACAGGCGCAGCAGGAAGCGGCGCTCGAACAACTGGAGCAGCAGTTGCAGGCCCTGCGCGAGCAACAGCTGGGCCTGGAGGAGCAGCGTGAACAACTGCGCCGCCGCACCCAGGAAGAAAACCGCCTGCACGGTGAGCTGAAGGCCAGCCTGTCGGCCGGCCGCGCGCGCGCCGAGCAGGTCGAACTGCGTCGCCGGCGCCTGCAGGAAGAACTGGCCGAGCTGGAAGAACAGCGCGCCCTCGAGCACGAACAACTGGGCGAAGCACGCCTGTTGCTGCAGGAAGCCTTGGAGCTGATGGCCCAGGACACCGAGCAGCGCGAGCAGTTGATGGCCCGCCGCGACACCCTGCGCGAAAGTCTCGACCGCGTGCGCCAGGAGGCTCGCCAGCACAAGGACCACGCCCACCAGCTGGCCGTGCGCCTGGGCTCGCTGCGCGCCCAGCACGATTCCACCCGGCAGGCCCTGGAGCGCCTGGAGCAGCAGGCGGCGCGCCTGACCGAGCGCCAGGAGCAATTGAGCCTGAACCTGGAAGAAGGCGCGGCGCCGCTGGAGGAGTTGCGCCTGAAGCTCGAAGCGCTGCTGGAGCAGCGCATGGGCGTCGACGAGGAAATGCGCCTGGCCCGCCTGCACATGGACGAAGCGGACCGTGAGCTGCGCGACGCGGAGAAGCGCCGCACCCAGGCCGAGCAGCAAGCGCAGCTGCTGCGTGGCCAGCTGGAGCAGTTGCGCCTGGAGTGCCAGGGCCTGGACGTGCGGCGCAAGACCCTGCAGGAACAGTTGCTGGCCGATGGTTACGACCTGCAAGGCGTGCTCGCCACCCTCGAGGCCGACGCCACCGAGCAAGGCACTGAACAGGAGCTGGAGCAGCTCGATGCGCGAATCCAGCGCCTGGGGGCGATCAACCTGGCGGCCATCGAAGAGTACCAGCAGCAGTCCGAGCGCAAGCGCTACCTGGATGCCCAGGACGCCGACCTGGTCGAGGCGCTGGAGACCCTGGAAAACGTCATCCGCAAGATCGACAAGGAAACCCGCAACCGCTTCAAGGATACCTTTGATCAGATAAATGCCGGATTACAGGCACTTTTCCCAAAAGTTTTCGGTGGTGGCAGCGCTTATCTGGAACTGACGGGCGAAGATTTACTCGATACAGGGGTAACGATCATGGCGCGACCACCGGGCAAGAAGAACAGCACCATCCATCTGCTGTCCGGCGGCGAAAAGGCACTGACCGCATTGGCGCTGGTGTTTGCCATCTTCAAGTTGAACCCCGCACCGTTCTGCATGCTCGACGAGGTCGATGCGCCGCTGGACGATGCCAACGTCGGGCGTTATGCCCGCCTGGTCAAGGAAATGAGTGAAAGCGTGCAGTTCATCTACATCACCCATAACAAGATCGCGATGGAGATGGCCGACCAGCTGATGGGCGTGACCATGCATGAACCGGGCTGTTCACGGCTGGTAGCGGTGGATGTGGAGGAGGCCATGGCCATGGTCGATGCCTGATAGGCGGCGACGGGGCATATTCTGAAGCGAAATGCCCCCGCCATGTGCGACAGACGGTGTAAAGTTGTCTTTGGTCGTGCTAGCTTAATGTCACTCGTTTTTTGCGTGGGTAAAAACGCCTGTCAGAACATAGAGTTGGCGCCACGTGTTAAAGGGCTTTGAACCCTTTGTTTTCAAGCATATTTTTATAGAGGCACGGGATTACATGGAAATCGGTCTGCGCGAGTGGCTGATCGTCATCGGCATCATTGTCATTGCCGGGATTCTTTTCGACGGCTGGCGCCGCATGCGCGGCGGCAAAGGCAAGTTGAAATTCCGTCTGGATCGCAGCTATTCCAACCTGCCGGACGAAGAGGGCAATGCCGAAGTGCTTGGCCCGTCGCGGGTGCTGGAAACCCACAAGGAGCCTGAGCTGGACGAAAGCGACCTGCCGTCGCTCAGCGCTTCTGCGCGCGACCGCGAGCGTGAACCCAGGCCGGCCAAGGCCAGCAAGCGCGGCAAGCGTGCCACGGCTGCTGCCGAGGCCCAGCAGGGCGACCTGAACCTGAGCGCCGAACCGCGTGAAGCCGACCTGTTTGCCGACAGCGACGAAGACTTTGCCGCACAGAACACCCGCAGCAGCAACCCGGCGCCTGCCAGCAGCAGCGTCAAGGAACTGCCACCGGCCGAGGAAGTGCTGGTGATCAGCGTGATCTCCCGCGACGAGGGTGGCTTCAAGGGCCCGGCCCTGCTGCAGAACATCCTGGAGAGTGGCCTGCGCTTCGGCGAAATGGACATCTTCCACCGGCACGAAAGCATGGCCGGCCACGGCGAAGTGCTGTTCTCCATGGCCAACGCGGTCAAGCCTGGCGTATTCGACCTGGACGATATCGACCACTTCAGCACCCGTGCGGTGAGCTTCTTCCTCGGCCTGCCGGGGCCGCGTCATCCGAAGCAGGCTTTCGATGTGATGGTGGCTGCGGCGCGCAAGCTGGCCCACGAACTGAACGGCGAGCTCAAGGACGACCAGCGCAGCGTGCTGACCGCCCAGACCATCGAGCACTATCGCCAGCGTATCGTCGAATTCGAGCGCCGTGCGCTGACGCAGAAGCGCTGACAGATCCAGACGAAAGAGCAGCCTGAGGGCGTGCTGGGCGGTTCGGGTGTTGCTGTTGCCTGTGCCGGCCTCTTCGCGGGTAAACCCGCTCCCACAAGTACACCACAAGCCTCAAGCAGTGATGTACCTGTGGGAGCGGGTTTACCCGCGAAGGGGTCGGCACCGGCAGTAGGCACCCCAATCCCGGCATTGCCCTCGAGCTGCTCTTTTGCTTTGCAAGAGAAGACGACCCCATGACCGCCGAATCCCGTATCCACGAACTCCGTCACCAGCTCGACCAGCACAACTACCGCTACTATGTGCTCGACGAGCCCAGCGTGCCCGACGCCGAATACGACCGCCTGTTCAACGAGCTGAAGGCGCTTGAAGCCGAGCACCCGCACCTGGTGACCCCCGACTCGCCGACCCAGCGCGTCGGCGGCGCGGCCCTGGCTGCGTTCAGCCAGGTACGCCACGAAGTGCCGATGCTGAGCCTGGGCAACGCCTTTGAAGAAGCTGACCTGCGTGAGTTCGGCCGCCGTGTGGTCGATGGCCTCGACCAGCCCGGTGCAATCGACTACAGCTGCGAGCCCAAGCTCGACGGCCTGGCCGTGAGCCTGCTGTACCGTGACGGCCTGTTGGTGCAGGGCGCCACCCGTGGCGACGGCACTACCGGCGAAGACATCAGCGCCAACGTGCGCACCGTGCGCAACATCCCGCTCAGGCTGCAGGGCGAGGGTTGGCCGGCGGTGCTGGAAGTGCGTGGCGAGGTGTACATGAGCAAGGCCGGTTTCGAGCGGCTCAACGCCGCCCAGGCCGAAGCCGGTGGCAAGACCTTCGCCAACCCGCGCAACGCCGCCGCCGGCAGCCTGCGCCAGCTGGACTCGAAGATCACCGCCAGCCGCCCGCTGGAGTTCTGCTGCTATGGCGTCGGTCAGGTGTCCGCGAGCATCGGCGACAGCCACATCGGCATCCTCGAGCAGCTCAAGGCCTGGGGCTTGCCGATCAGCCGCGAGCTCAAGCACGCTGCCGGCATCGAAGAGTGCCTGGCCTACTACCGCGACATTGGCGAGCGACGCAACAGCCTGCCCTATGAGATCGACGGCGTGGTATTCAAGGTCAACAGCCTGGCGGCCCAGCGTGAGCTGGGCTTCCGCGCCCGTGAACCGCGCTGGGCGATCGCCCACAAGTTCCCCGCCATGGAAGAGCTGACCGAGGTGCTGGACGTCGAGTTCCAGGTCGGCCGCACTGGCGCGGTGACCCCGGTGGCCCGCCTGAAGCCGGTCAAGGTGGCGGGCGTGACCGTGTCCAACGCCACCCTGCACAACATGGACGAGATCGCGCGCCTGGGCCTGCGCATTGGTGATACGGTGATCATCCGCCGCGCCGGCGACGTGATCCCGCAGGTGATGCAGGTAGTGCTGGAGCGTCGCCCGGCGGAGGCCCGCCCGGTGCAGGTGCCGAGCGAGTGCCCGGTGTGCGGCTCGCAGGTCGAGCGTACCCGGCTGGTCAAGCGCAGCAAGGGCAAGGAAACCACCAGCGAAGGCGCGGTGTACCGCTGCGTCGGTCGCCTGGCCTGCGCCGCCCAGCTCAAGCAGGCGATCATCCATTACGTGTCGCGCCGCGCCATGGATATCGACGGCCTGGGCGAGAAGAGCGTCGAGCAACTGGTCGACGAAGGCCTGATCGGCTCGCCGGCGGACTTGTACAAGCTGGAGTTCGAGCAGATCGTCGGCCTGGAAGGGTTCGCCGAAGTGTCCAGCCGCAAGCTGCTGGATGCCATCGAAGCCAGCAAGCGCCCGAGCCTGGCGCGCTTTATCTATGCCCTGGGCATTCCGGACGTCGGCGAAGAAACCGCCAAGGTGCTGGCCCGTTCGCTGGGCAGCCTGGCGCGCCTCCGGCAGGCGCTGCCGCAAGTGCTCACCTACCTGCCGGACATCGGGCTGGAGGTGGCTTACGAAATTCACAACTTCTTCGAAGACGAGCATAACCAGAAGGTGATCCAGCAACTGCTCGACAGCGGCATGCAGTTGCAGGACGAAGGCGAGCTGGCTGCCGAATTCGCTGCCAGCACGACCCTGGCGGGCATGATCGCCAAGCTCGACATCGCCTCGGTCGGCCCGACCGGTGCTGAAAAGCTGGTGGCCAGGCTCGACAGCCTGGACAAGATCATCGCCGCCGACGGCATCGACCTGCGCCAGGCCTTGGCGGCCAAGCAGGCTGACGCGGTGCGCGAGTTCTTCAAGGATGAAGCCAACCAGAAACTGGCGCGGGACATCGAGGCGCAGTTGCTGGCGTTCGGCATGCACTGGAGCAATGAGAAGAAGGTCGCCGAAGGCTTGCCACTGGCCGGCCAGACCTGGGTACTGACCGGCACCCTGGAGCGCATGAGCCGTGACATTGCCAAGGAAAAGCTGGAAAGCCTGGGAGCGAAGGTGGCCGGTTCGGTGTCCGGCAAGACCCACTGCGTGGTGGCGGGGCCAGGGGCGGGCTCCAAGCTGGCCAAGGCCAGCGAACTGGGGGTGAAGGTACTGGACGAAGACGCCTTCGTTGCCTTCCTGGCCGAGCAGGGCATAGCCGTCTGACGCCCGGCGCAATTTCCTGTAGGAGCGGCCTTGCGTCGCGAAAGGGCCGCAAAGCGGCCCCGGCAATGTTGGCTCGAGACCCCCGTCCAGGCTTGCACGCAAGCCCTGTCTCGCTCAGGCTCTGTAAGGTGACGCGCCCCGTGAAGGTGCGGGCCAATCCGCGAAGAGGTCCGCCCAGGCCTTCTCAATCCGGACAAGTCATTGAGAAATGATGACTTTTTCTCGCCCCAGAGGTTGTATCTGCTCCCAAGACCGGTACAATGGCGCCACTCGCTGCTCAGCGAGCTCTGTAGTGGTGGCCCCATCGGTCCCCCCGCATTGATTACCCGTTAACCTGGTCAGGCCCGGAAGGGAGCAGCCATAGCGGGAACATCGAGTGCCGGGGTGTGGCTGGTGGGGCCGCCTCCATTTATTTAAGTAATTGATTTCTAACGGTTTTTCGCTCCCTAGCACGCAAGTGATCCAAGGGGTGATCCACCGTGTCTTCCGTACCTTCCTACCTCTGGTTGTCCCGACACTCGATCTTTTATTTCAGGATCGTGGTGCCCGAAGTCTTGCGTCCGTTGTTTCCTTGCGCTGAAATCCGTCGCTCTTTGCAGACACGCTGCAAGCGCGAAGCCTTGATCCGTTGCCGTGACTTGCTCCTGCAGGTTCAGCGCCTCTACACCCAAGCCTTTCAAGGTGTTCGGCCTTGCCTTGATGCCTTGCGTGGTGGCTGGGAGGCTGGAGGCAAGCGAGTCGCCAGTTGGGCCTCATGGCTCCGTCAGCAGCAGTTGCTCGAAATGGCGGCTGCTGGAGCGCCCCTACCGGGGCATTGGGGAGCGAATGACAAGGTTGCGCAGGGTAGAGCGGTAGAAGGCTCTCAGAAGCTCCGCAGAGCCTCTACAAGAGCCTCCTCAGGTCAAGGTATGGGATTGGTGCCGGACTCGCCCAGTGCGTCTCCTCGCTTCTCCAAGGTGGTCGAGGAGTGTTTGGGGCAGCAGGAGCGGGAAGGCGTCTCGACCAAGACCATCGACGACAAGCGAGCCGTTGCTGCCCTACTGGTGCGGATCATCGGTGACATGCCCATTGACCTGATCACCCGCCAGGATGCCCGGAAGTTCCGCGAGACAGCCCTCAAGCTGCCTCCGCGCCTCAATCAGCTTCCTGATGGCAAGTCCTTGGAGGAGGTCATTAAGGCGGCAACCAGCACGATCAGCCTCACTACGTTCAACAACTACGTGAAAAACCTGACTACCTTCTTCACCTACGCCATCCGTGAGGGCTACTGCGAGCGCAATCCCTTCGATGGGCTGCGGGTGAAGCAGCGGGGCAAGGTCAGCGAAGAGCGCAGCGTCTTCACCGAGGTGGATCTGCGCCGGTTGTTCTCGAAGGAGGTCTACGCCTCGGCCAGCACCAAGAAGCCGAATCAGTATTGGCTGCCCCTGCTCGGGCTGTACACCGGAGCGAGGCTCAATGAGTTGTGTCAGCTCTACCTCGACGATGTGGTAACCATCAACGGTGTGGACTGCCTCCACATCCGAGCATTGCGACCCGATCAGAAGCTCAAGACTGTATCCTCCGAGCGGCTGGTGCCGATTCACTCCAAGCTGAAGGCGTTAGGTTTTATCGAGTTCATTCAGAAGCAGCGAGCGGCAGGGCACCAGCGGATCTTCCCTGAGCTGACCTGCCACAAGAAGCATGGCTACGCGGCTGCTCCGTCGAAGTGGTTCACCCGTGTTCGTGAGCAGTTGGGCTTCAAGGATGGGGAAGGGCAGAAGGACTTCCATAGCTTCCGTCACACCATCGCCGATCACCTGAAGCAGAAAGGTCTCAGTGAGGCGCTGGTGGGTGGGCTGCTAGGGCATCAGACCGGTGGCATCACCTTCAGCCGCTACGGTAAAGACTTCAGGCCTGAGGTGCTGGCTCCGGTTGTGGAGTCAGTGGACTTCGATGCTGTTGGGTGGCTGCAGTGAGCATTTCATCCCCTCGAAGGTGCGCACGAAGGTGGACAGGGATTCCTGATGCAGCGCCATGCGGTTGTCGAGCTGCTCGTTCTTCTCTGCCAGTTCGGCAGCAAGACGCAGGGCTTCGGGCCGGGACTGTGGGACACGAAAGGCTGCGCCCCTGGCTTGCCCCTCCAGTTCATGGAGACGGTCGATGACCCTGGCGCGGAGCAGAGTGCTGTAGCCGGTCGGATCTCGACCTCGCGGCGCGGCAGGTGAATGGCAGCGGTGTGCCCGCGAGAATCAAACACTTCGTGGACAGTTGTTCGAGCTGGTCGATGGTCTTGGTGAAGGTCTTGAGGATCTTGTTGGGCTGGATCATGCGGGCCTCTCGTCGGTAGGCAAGATCGAGAGGCGAACTATGCGCGTGCGGTTAGTTGGGGTGGTCGGCTGGAGCGCGATGCCGCTTCAGCCTCTATAAAGACTGGCGCTGCCAACTATTTAGTTGTGCATTTAATTCTCCACTGTAAATGATGCGGAAGTGGGAACGTTGAAGCGCCCCAGCACGGTCTGCTATCTGTATCGAGTCTGACAAATGAATCGGAGGATTCAGCCAATGACAGGTAATCAATTTGGCTTCAACGTCTCTATTGGAAAAGCACGCTTTTGCTTATTCATCGGCGACTTGTATGTCCGAGTGCCGAAGTGCTTTGAGTTGGCGTGGAATAGCACTGGTTTCTATTTCGGGAAGGATGGAGCGTGAAGTACATGGAAACCACATTCAGCAAGCAAGCCTTGACTTATGATCGGTATGCACTTGTCCAGCTTTTCAAGGCAATTGAAGAGGTTCGTGGTGTTGATCCCGAGATGCAAGCACAAGGCATCGCACTGTTCCTTTACTCTGCAATCTACCCAGGTTGCACGATGACGGATCTACAGAAGAACCTTGGAATGACCCAATCGTCCTGCTCAAGGAATGTGTCGGCCTTGTCTGAGTGGCATCGTCTCGAAAAGCCAGGGCATGGGCTGCTTGTGGCAACCCCAGATCCGATGGAGCGCCGCAGGAAGATCGTGCGATTGACCGACAAGGGTGAGCAACTGGCCGTCTCGCTGACCGAGGCGGTGATGAATCCGGTTCGACTGTCGTCGTTCTCGAAGGAGGTGCGGTAAAAAAAATAACCCCCAACACCAAGCCGATGTGTCGGCCTCCTGGCTGTCCAGGCGGAGGGTGATGGGGGTGTTGTCTGTTGCTGCTTGTTGGCGTCAGCCGGAGCACTGGAAGGTTCATCTGCTGGGCTGCTTTCCATCTGCGCTTGTCTGCGGCCAGGGTCTCGCTCAGCAGTGGATGCTGGATGGTGCCTTCGGCTGTCGCAGCCATGCCCGAAGCACTCCGTTTCCTGGCCTTTCTCACTTCGCTGGTGATGCTCTTCATGAGCGAGAGCCTTCTGTGGTTCTCTGCTTGGATCTAGCCACCAGCTTGAAGTCTGTCTGCCAGACGAAGCAGAGCAGGTACATCAGGGGAATCAAAGGCCAGAGCAGCAGGGCGCCCAAGAACATCAATTCAGGCAGACGCATCAGGCCACCTCCGCTTGGGTCTTGATGTGGTCGCTCGGGTCGACGCTGGTTCCGTAGGAATGGCTCAGTACTGCCTCGATCTGCGACAGTGTCATGCCGCCAGCCAGCATGGTCAGGGCGGCGTCATAGGCTCGGCTGTACTGATTGAGGTCATCGGGGTTGAGCGAGTCCCGAATGTGACGGCCTATCTTGGCTCGCCATTCGCTGGCGGACAGTCCGGTCATAACGCGGCATACGAGCGACATCAGGCACGCTTTCATCTCCATGGCTTCCTGCCTGACGAGGCTCTTTGGCAGCTCTCCAGACTTAGCCTTTTCGCCAGCGATGACGAACGCCTGATGAGCGACCTGATTGTCGATGCTTGTGAGTATGGAGCCCCGGATCGGGGTATAGCGGATGAGCTTGAAGGCCAGTTCTTCCATGTCGAGGAAGTAGTGCCGCACCTCGCGCCCTTCTGGGGTTTGTGTGCTCATGGCCAAATGCGCCGCGCAGTTACGGCTGAGACTGTAGTCGGTGCGGGGCTTTCGCGATGATGGCGTGCTCTTCTTTACCACCTCCGAATAATGCCCGAACTCGTCCATTATTCTTGCTGCGCCGCGAGAGACCCATTTGTCGAAACGGGCTTCGGGTCTGCCTATTTTTTCCCAGAGCTTCCGGGCATCAATACACGGCTCTGTTCTGCTCTCGACAAAGGGAAGTATCCGGCGAACCCGGATCATTCTCTCGGTCTGTTCCTCGCTGAAGCCAAGAGTCTGCATGACGTGCTTCGGGCAGGTGGAGGGGGTAGTTGAAGGTCTTGCCAGTGCGTTTGCTTTTCATGGCGTAGATCATCCTTTTTGTTCAGCCGTCAGAGTCCCTTCCATCCATGCCACCAGCTCCCATCTACAAGGGAAACACGGACGGCTCGGACGGCCGGACAAAACGGACTGGGTTTGAGGTGGATCTGCAAGGGATGCAGAGTTGATGCTGGTGACTTTCCCAGGAGTTCCCCGGTGCCTGGACGCATCCATGGGCCAAAGCCTGGGCAGCAGTGGTTGCCTAGGTCGCTACTGTGCTGAGGCCAGGGCTGATGGATGACATAGGCGAAAGGGGAAACTCCTGGGCGGAGTCATCTGGAGGTTCATGAAGATGAGCAGGAGGTGGGCTGGCAGAGGGGCTTGGGCTTCCCGACAACCACTGACGGGGATGGTCACTGACAACATCGTCATCGGTGATCATCGATCCTGTGTCAGCAGAGTTGGGGAGGCATCAAGAGCAACTTGCGGTGCAGCTTGAAAAGCAACTGTCAGTGTCTCCGCAAGATAGGCTTGATGCTGTCTCATTGCTTCGTTCTTCATTGATGGATTGATGGTAATGACCATGGATGAAGGACAGCTCAAAGACTCTCATAGAGTGGCTTCGCCATCCACCACTACACCCCGCAAGTCATCGCAGGTAGCCAGCCTCGACTGGGTGCCATCACCTCCCAGCCAGCTATGTCAGGATCGTCATCACCCGTGACTGCTGGCCGATTGGTCGGGGCAGTGAGAGGGGCTGTACGCCTGAAGCTCAAAGTAGCAGTAGGTACTCGGCGGTCGCCTCGCTGGGCTGTTGCCTTTCCCTGGCTCGGTCAGCCCCTCCGGCGGTTTGCGGCGGGGAAGATCGAGCGTCATGGTTGAGGATCGAACGTGCGAGATTGCGCGTTCTTTCCTCCATAACTGTGTATTAATCGATCTTCGTCGAACGTGCTGCGATTTTGCTGATATAGCGTTTGTGGCAAGTCGGCTGCTTTTCTCTGGTAGTAGAGCGCGTGATGGCACTCTGGTCTGCTCCGGTTATAGCCATGCGTTTGATCGGCTCTCGTCTGTAGTAAGCTCTCGGCATTTCTGTATTACTGCGTGGAGATGTGCCTTGGTCACTGGAGATGTAGAGAAGCGTTTGTGGGCTGTAGCTGACCAACTATGGGCCAACACAGGGCTGAGGCCGGGGGAGTTCTCGGTGCCTGTTCTGGGGCTGATCTTCCTGCGATATGCGGAGAAGATGTACGCCGCTGCCGAAGAGAAGCTGGGGCCGATTGGCTCTGGTGGTCGCCGCAAGGTCAGCAAAGATGACTATCTGGCCGAGGGGGTGATCTTCCTTCCAGAGAAGGCCCGCTTCTCCTATCTGCAGACCCTCACCGAGGGCGATGTCATTGGTCTGGCTATCAACGAAGCCATGAAGGCCGTTGAAGAAGAGAACGTCGATCTCAAAGGCGCTCTGCCTCGCAACTACGTCCAGCTGGGCAACAAGGTGCTGCTAGAGCTGATCAAGCTGCTCGGCCCGGTGGACCTCAGCGGGGACGCTTTCGGCAAGGTCTACGAGTACTTCCTGGGCAACTTCGCGCTGAAGGAAGGCCAGAAAGGCGGCGTCTTCTACACCCCCGAGTCCATCGTGAAGCTGATCGTCGAGATCATCGAGCCGTTCCATGGGCGGATCTTCGACCCGGCTTGTGGTTCTGGGGGCATGTTCGCCCAGTCGGCTGACTTCGTGAAACGCCACCACAAGTCTGCGATGGAAGAAATCTCCATCTTCGGCGCCGAGAAAGAGCAGGTCACGGTCAATCTCAACAAGATGAACCTGGCTGTGCATGGCCTATCCGGGGATGTGCGTATCGCCAACACCTACTACGAAGACCCGCATGAGGCCGTTACTCGTGATGGCGGTCGCTTCGACTTCGTCATGGCTAATCCGCCGTTCAACGTATCGGGTGTCGATAAGGAGCGTCTTGAGGGCGACCTGCGCTTCCCGTTCGGTGTACCGAAGACCGACAACGCCAACTACCTCTGGATCCAGCTCTTCTACGCATCGCTGAACAAGAATGGTCGTGCTGGTTTCGTTATGGCGAACTCGGCAGGTGATGCCCGAGGCAGTGAACAGGTCATCCGGCAGAAGCTCATCGAGAGCGGCGCAGTCGATGTGGTCGTTTCGGTCGGCTCGAACTTCTTCTATACCGTGACCTTGCCGTGCACGCTGTGGTTCTTCGACAGGGCGAAAGAACGTGATGCGGAGCGAGCAGACAAGGTTCTCTTTATCGATGCTCGCCACATCTACCGGCAAATCGACCGGGCTCACCGCGACTGGCTGCCTGAACAGATCGAGTTCATTGCCAATATCGTGCGGCTGTATCGAGGTGAGGCTCCAGAGCTAGACCAGGGAAGTGCTGAGTTGCTCGCCGAGAGAGGACTGGGCGATGGCTACGTGAATGTGCCGGGGCTATGCAAGGTTACTAGTCGGGGTGAAATTGAAGCGCAGGGTTGGTCGCTGAACCCTGGACGTTATGTTGGAGCAGCAGCAAGGGAAAGCGAGGATGTAGACTTCGTAGAACGTCTGGAGGAGTTGACCGAAGAGTTTGAAGTTCTAAATGGCGAGGCTAGAGAGTTAGAGTCAGTCATATCATCCAGTTTGGGATTGTTACTTGAGAGTGCGAGCTGATGCTTATGGGGGCGCTCAACGATTGGCGTGAGGTTAGGCTTGAAGATGTTTGTGAGCGTATCACTGTCGGGCATGTTGGCTCGATGGCGAATGAGTATGTAAGTGAAGGTGTCCCTTTTCTTCGCTCGCAGAACATTACTCCTTTCAAGGTCGATTTGCGCGATGTTAAGTACATCACCTCGGAGTTCAATGAAAAGCTAAAGAAGTCTGCGCTGAAGCCGGGGGACGTTGCGGTTGTTCGAACTGGGTATCCCGGAACTGCTGCGGTTATTCCTAGGGCCCTGATGGTTTCAAATTGTTCTGACTTGGTCATAATCCGCCCAGGTGAAGAAATTGATTCATGGTTTTTATCATGCCTCTTTAACTCCGTGTGGGGTAAAAGCATGGTTGCTGGCAATCTGGTTGGGGTTGCTCAACAGCACTTCAATGTTGGTGCTGCCAAAAACCTTCGCATTCGTCTTCCTCCGATTCAGATCCAGCAGACGATTGCATCAATACTTCGAAACTACGACGACCTAATCGAAAACAACACGCGCCGCATCGAGATCCTCGAAGAAATGGCGCGGCGGTTGTACGAGGAGTGGTTCGTTCAGTTCCGCTTTCCGGGGCATGAGGGGGTGGGGTTTAAAGAGAGTGAGCTTGGGCTGATTCCTGAAGGGTGGAAGGTGTCAGCTCTTGATGAGTTTGGTGAAATAATTACTGGAAAAACACCTAGCAAGAATAAGTCGGAGTTTTTTGGGGGGGATTTTCCTTTTATTAAGCTCCCTGATATGCATGGTAATACTTTCATAATTGAAACCACCGAAAAGCTTTCGCAGGAGGGGGTGGGCTCTCAAAAGACGAAAACCATACCGCCTGGCTCCATATGCGTTAGTTGTATTGGTACTGCCGGGGTGGTCGTTATTACTTCTGAGCCCTCTCAGACTAATCAGCAGATAAACTCCATTGTTCCTCGCGCCCCAGAATTGCGTGAGTTTTTGTTTTTTGCAGCCACATCGCTGAAGGGTAAAATAAACAGCTATGGAGCTACGGGCGCTACAATGACTAACCTTAGTCGTGGAAAGTTCTCTTCTCTGCAACTTGTTGAGCCTAAAGAGGATTTGCTGTGCGGCTACAGCAAACTAGTCGCTCCATTTTTTGATAAGATCCTGTGCTTGCAAAAGACCAACCGCAACCTCCGAGCCCAACGAGACCTGCTACTTCCCAGACTAATCTCCGGTGAGATCGACGTATCCGATGTCCCCATGCCGACCTAAAAGGAGTTCAGGCGCATGAGTCCAGCAGCACCGCATTCGCACGACTATTCCGAGGACACTCTGGTCGAGCAGCCAGCCATTGCGCTGTTCGAGTCTCTCGGCTGGAAAACTGGGAACCTCTACGCAGAGTGGACGGGTAGTTCCTCTAGTGAAGGTCGACAGACCCAGCAGGATGTGGTGCTGGAGGGACGTCTTCGGGCTGCACTTTACAAGCTCAATCCTGATCTGCCCAACGGGGCCATCGATCTGGTGGTCGAGGAATTGGCCAGAGATCGCTCCAAGCTGCTGCCGGTCAATGCGAATCAGGAGGTCTACCGGCTGCTGAAGGACGGGGTGCCTGTCTCGGTTACCGATGAGCACGGGCATAACACGCTCAAGGTGGCTAAGGTCATCAACTGGGGCAATGTTGAGGAAAACGACTTCTTCCTAGCCTCCCAGTTCTGGGTTAAGGGGGATCACCACACTCGACGCACTGACCTGCTGGGCTTCGTGAACGGTCTCCCGCTGTTGTTCGTTGAACTGAAGGCGGCGCACAAGGCACTCAAGTCCGCCTACGACGACAACCTGACCGACTACCGCACAGTCATCCCGCAGCTCTTCACTTACAACGGGGCACTGATGCTGTCGAACGGATCCAAGACGGTGGTGGGAAGCACCTTCTCTCCGTGGGAGCATCTGTTCGAGTGGAAGCGGATCAACGATGAGGGGGAAAAGGGGGTCGTCTCCTTGGAGACAGCCATAAGGGGGATCGGTGAGCGGTCCAGGCTGCTGGACATCGTCGAGAACTTCACCGTCTTCGAGGACGTGGCTGGTGGTGTGATCAAGAAGATCGCCAAGAATCACCAGTACCTGGGGGTCAATAAGGCCATCGCCGAGGTCTGGCGTACCAAGGATCGGCCCAAGGATCAGGCCGGGCGGCTTGGCGTCTTCTGGCACACCCAAGGGTCAGGCAAGTCTCTATCGATGGTCTTTTTCGCTCAGAAGATCCTGCGCAAGATCCCAGGTAACTGGACGTTCGTGATCGTCACCGACCGCAATGAACTGGATGAGCAGATCTACAAGACCTTCGCCGCTACTGGTGCTGTAGGTGAAGTCGAGGCCCATGCCACCAGCGGTGTTCACCTCAAGCAGTTGCTCAGTGAAGACCACCGCTACGTCTTCACGCTGATCCAGAAGTTCGGCACCAAGAAAGGCGAAGTCTACCCGCAGCTCTCAGATCGCCAGGACATCATCGTCATCACCGACGAAGCTCACCGTTCCCAGTACGACACCTTGGCCATGAACATGAGGACAGCACTCCCTAATGCCGCCTTCCTGGGCTTCACCGGGACGCCACTGATGGCTGGCGAGGAGAAGACCAAAGAGGTCTTCGGTGACTACATCTCCGTCTATGACTTTGGGCAGTCCATCGCGGACGGTGCCACGGTTCCGCTGTACTATGAGAACCGCATTCCCGAGATGCAGCTCATCAACGACAACCTCAATGAGGACATGGCGGCGTTACTCGAAGAGGCCGAGCTAGATGAGGAGCAGGAGCGCAAAGTCGAGAAGGTCTTCGCTCGTGAGTATCACCTGATCACCCGAGAGGATCGTCTTGAGGCCATCGCCAAGGATTTGGTGAACCACTTCGTTGGTCGTGGTTATCAGGGCAAGGCCATGCTGGTGTGCATCGACAAGGCCACCGCCGTCCGTATGTACAACAAGGTTCAGGATCACTGGAAGACGTATCTGGCTGACCTGAAAGCTCAGCTCGCAAAGGCTCCCAAGGAGCAGCATGAGGAGTTGCAGCACAAGATCCAAGTGATGACATCGACTGACATGGCGGTGGTCGTCTCCCAAGGTCAGAACGAGGTGAAGGAGCTAGCCGACAAAGGGCTGGACATCATCCCGCACCGTAAGCGCATGAACGAGGAGAACCTGGGCGAGAAGTTCAAGGACTCGAAGGATCCTCTTCGGTTGGTCTTCGTGTGCGCCATGTGGATCACCGGCTTTGATGTGCCGTCTTGCTCGACCATCTACCTCGACAAGCCGATGAAGAACCACACCCTGATGCAGACCATCGCTCGGGCCAACCGGAAGTATCCGGGCAAGGAGGCGGGGCTGATCGTCGACTATGTTGGGGTCTTCCGTAAGCTGCAGGAAGCCTTGGCGATCTACGGTGGGGCTTCTTCTGGCGAAGGTGGTGAGGGTGAGCCAATCAAGAACAAGGCCGAGCTGGTCGAGTACTTGAAGCACCTGCTTGCCAGGGGGATCTCGTTCCTGTCCGAGCATGGTGTGAATGCCCAGGCCATCAAGGATGCCCAAGGCTTCGAGAAGGTGGCCAAGCTGGACGATGCTGTTGAGCAACTCATTGCCAATGAGGAAACCAAGAACAGCTTCATGAGCCAGGCCCGGATTGTGTCTCGGGTCTACAGAGCGATTCTTCCCGATCCTGATGCCAATGAGCTTGCTCCTGACGCTGTGCTGATCTCCGTGATTGCCCAGAAGATCAAGGCACTGGCTCCACCCGTCGACATCTCCGAGGTGATGCAGCAGGTCGAGGAATTGCTGGATCGCTCCATCGCTCCGGTGCCTTACATCATCAAGGAAGATGATGATCAGCCACTGCATGACCTCAGCAAGATCGACTTCGAGAAACTCAAGGAGAAGTTCAATCAGGGGCGCAAGCGCACCGAGGCCGAGAAGCTCCGGGCCTTGCTGAGCATGAAACTGGAAACCATGCTGACCGAGAACCCCACTCGCAAGGACTTCATGGAGAAGTTCCAGAAGCTGATCGATGCCTATAACTCTGGCAGCCTGAACATCGAGGTGTTCTTCAAGGAGCTGGTGGATCTCACTGCTGAACTGCAGATGGAGGATCAACGAGCTATCCGCGAGAACCTCTCGGAGGAAGAGCTGGCTCTGTTCGACATCCTGACCAGACCCGTGCCTGAGCTTGCGGAGAAGGAAAGAGCGCAGGTGAAGAAGGTCTGCAAGGAGCTTCTGGAGACACTGAAGGCCGAGAAGCTGGTGCTCGACTGGCGCAAGAAGGATAGGGCCAGAAGTGATGTGCGGCGTACTCTGGAGATCGTCTTCGACCGGGGCTTGCCTGAGAGCTACGACGAGGGGATCTACAACGAGAAATGCGAGCTGGCCTTCCACCACATCTTCACGAGCTACTACGGGGCTGGTGAGAGCGTGTACTCAGCCATGCGGTAACGGTGCGTTGGGGGAGCAAAAAATAATGCACCCCCAAACACGCAACCTCGTCTATACGGCTGCCCCATGTGGCACTCGCAGTCCTCTGCAAGCCCGCTTCACGGCAGCCGTTGAGATCCCCCAGTGCTTGGCGGTATCCGCAATGCTGGCCTCGTTCTCCTTCCTCCAGATGGCCACGGCCTGATCATCAATCATTTTCGGAGCGCCTAGCTTTTTGCCCTGCGCCCTGGCTCGCTCGATCCCGGCCATCTGACGTGCTTTGATGTTTGCTCGCTCCAGTTCTGCTACGGCAGCAAGCATGGTGAGCATGGCCTTGCCGACTGGGCTGGATAGGTCGAAGCCTTCGCGCATCGAGACCACCGTCACGCCCTTGGCTTTCAGGGCATCCACTGTTTCCAGAACGTCGATGGTATCCCTGCCCAGGCGGTCGATAGCTGCCACCACAACCGTGTCTCCCTTCCTGGCATAGGCATTGAGTGCTTTGAAACCCTCGCGTTGCAGTGCCTTGGTGGCCCCGCTGGTGGCCTCATCGGAGAACCACTCATGGATGTTGTAGCGCTGGCTGATGGCGTGGCGCTGGGCTTCGTTGTTCTGTTCAGAAGTGCTGACGCGGACATAGGCAAGTACTGCAGTCATGGATGGATACTCCAGCCTCCAGGTGGGTCGTAATCTAGGATCGGAATGGTGCATGATGGATCAGTGATTTTCAACAGAACCGATCCATGCGGAAGCCGCATTCTCTCGTTGCTCTCTGAAGGCGGTTTGCTTGGTTACAGGTTCACACCTTCTGATCCGGTCTGGGGGCGCGGCTTCCGCTATAGTCCATAGACATTGTTGAGACGGACACGGATGCCATGCGTGGAGAGCTTTTGACTTCAGCCGAGTCCTTGCTGAACCTAATGATCGCTCATGCGACAGGCTCACCAGGAGAAGATGCAGATTACATTCGCTTGCGGAAGCAGCTACTCGGGGCTGCGCTTGGAGACTTGGTTCCTAAGATGGTGCAGACGTGCCGTTCACTTGGGCAATTCTGGGGAGTCATCAAGCAGAAGTTCGGCACCTATCAAGAGCGGAGAGACTATCTCTATTCGGAGTTTCAACCGCTTCTAGATCACCTCGAATCCGCATCCCGCTCTCCAGCTGACGAGTTAATCAGTGGGTCAGTGAGGAAACTGGATGGTGCCTACGTCCATGCTGCCTGGGAGAAAGCTATAGAGCGACGGAATAGCGATCCAGAGGGCGCTATTACTATGGCGAGGAGTCTGCTTGAGGCTGTGTGCAAGCTGATACTTGATGGGGCAGGGGTCAGTTATGGTGACGCACCTGATATCAACAAGCTCTACGGCATGGCGTCCGAGCAGTTGAACCTCTCGCCAAGTCAACATGCAGATAGAGACTTTAAGCGCATTCTTGGTGGCTGCACCTCAGTAGTTGAGGGGTTAGGTGGTCTCCGAAACAGGCTCGGTGATTCTCATGGAAAGGGAGCCACCTGGGTAAAGCCAGCTCCCCGTCATGCTGAGCTAGCGGTCAACCTCGCTGGCGCTATGGCTACCTTCCTGATTGCAACTTGGGAGTTCAGGCAAGGTAAGCCAGTCTAAAGTCCCAATCTAATTGCCGCGAAAAGGCTATCAATCGGCAGCGACTGAATGGATTTTAAGTGAGGCCTGGTGGGGTGCCTCTTTTCGGTCGGCCAGACCCGGGGGGGACGGGGGAATGTGGCGCGCCAGCGTCGTTTCTATCGCCTCGCATTTTTGGCAAAAATAGCCGGTAGGGTGTGGCTAGGTGATCCAAAAGGGATCCAGAAGTGATCCGAAGCAGTGATCCAAAGCCCTCCCAAAGGCTTGTGGCAGCACTGTAGAATGGGGTCACTTATTGATAGCTGTGCGACGAGCAGAAAGCGTTAGAGCCCAGGAATGGCGAGGCTTACAGGCTACCCGCATTGATTAACCGTTAACCCGGTCAGGCCCGGAAGGGAGCAGCCGTAGCGGTGACATCGAGTGCCGGGGTGTGGCTGGTGGGGCTGCCTCCATTACGTAAGTCCTTGAATTCCCAAGGCTTTCTCGCTCAAAACTTCGAAATTGGCCAGTGCCTGATGCCACTATTTGGTGCGCCATCCCGGCATGCTGACGACTTTCTAACCGGATGTGTATCGCCCCGCGTTTCGCACGGACGGCTGGCGATCCGAAGCGGAGCCTGCTCCAAGGTCTTGTTGCCAGTGCATGCCTTGTTGCTGGGGAGCGGCTCCTGAAAGGACGTGGACTGCTTCAATCCCCCTCCATGAACCGCCGCCGGGTCAGGAACAGTACCGTACCCAGCGGTATGGCCAGGAGCATCAGCAGCTCCGGGTGAAAGCCCAGCACCTGCTGCTGGCCGAATTTGAAAATGCCGACCGAGCCCGTTGCGAGCAACGTTACGCCCAGCCACTTGCGTAGCGGATAGGGTTTCAGGAATTTTACGACGACTGCGCCCGCTACCAGAAGGAGGGCAGCTTGCATGAAGTAAGGCATGTAGAGCACCTCAGACCTTGGTGACCGTCCTCACGCTAGAACGCTGCGGGTCAAACCCTCCATTTCCTTCATCGGTCTTGTACTGCCAAGTCTTTTCGAACTGCATGCGCGTATCCATTCGTGCATAAAAGAGGGGATTTTCCCTAGGCGATCGCTGAGATGCAAACGGTCTTTCTAAAGCTGGCGCCAGCGAACTTCAATTGCATAGACGCTTTTGCTCAGCAATGCCGCTGAAACGTAAGTACTGTTCTCGGTGCGCGGCGCTGACGGTTCTACCCTGGGTGTTTCGAGATAGATGTCGATCTGCCCCGCTGTTTTCCATACCCCGCTGCCGATAATTTCATCAGCCGCTGGAATGTCGGGCATGCCAGGTGATCCGCTTCCGGGCACTGCGCCGCATGCCGCAGGCCCTTGCTCATTGCCTGCAAGCGCCTGATTCGTGCATCCAGTTCGTCGGCCTTGGCAATCAGCAGCTGCCGGTCGACCTGCAAGTCCACCAGCATCGCTCCCACTTCATCCAGCGAAAACCCCGCCGCCTGCCCCAGGGCGATCAGCGCCAGGCGGTCTGTCACATTGGCGGCAAACTGCCGGCGCTGGCCACGACCGGCAAGTGACTTGAGCAAGCCTTTCTTTTCGTAGTAACGCAGTGTCGAGGCGGGTACGCCTGTGCGTCTGGCGACGTCGGCAATGTCCATTTCGGGCCCTTGACTTGAAGTTGACTTCAACTTCTATGCTGCGCGGCGTAGTGACGACCGTCAATCATCGAGGGCTTTTCAATGACGTTTACTGCGATGCTTTCAGCGGCCTTGCCGATTGGTTTGGGTGCCACGCTGGTCATGGACGTGTGGGGGTTGTTGCTGCGGCGCCTGGGTGTTGCCGCGCCGAACTTCGCCATGGTCGGGCGCTGGGCGGGGCATCTGTGGCAAGGGCGTGTGCGCCACGGGGCGATTGCCAAGGCGGAGCCTGTGCGGCACGAACTGATGTGGGGCTGGTTGATTCATTACGCCATCGGGGTGCTGTTCGCGCTGCTGCTGGTAGTGATTGTCGGCGAAGGCTGGTTGCTGGCGCCGACCTTGTGGCCTGCGCTGGCGGTTGGGGTGGGGACGGTGGTGGCGCCGCTGTGCCTCATGCAGCCGGCGATGGGGGCGGGGTTCTTTGCAGCGAAGACACCGACACCTGTGCGTAACTGCTTGAAGAGCCTGGTGACGCATGGTGTGTTCGGGCTGGGCCTGTTCCTCAGCGCAAGCTTGGTTGCGCCTGGGTGAGAGGCTTCAGGTAAGCGTGGCGTGCTCAAGGTCGGGCTACGGGCATCACCGCCTGATGGCCCTGCCCGCCATAGCGCTGCACGATCCGCTCGATCTGCCCCGACTGTTTCATGCGCGCCAGCGCCCGCAGCAAGGCCTGGGTCGGTAGCGCCGGATCGTTGCGTACCATGCACCCCAGCTGCTGCTCGTCCAGCACCGTCAGCGCCTGCAGGCGCTGCCCGTCCGGCAGGCCCCGGTTGAACCACTGCAACGACAGCTGGTTGCTGACTGCGTGGCGATAGCGGCCGGCTTGCAGCTTGTGCAATACCAGCAACTGGTTGCGGCTGTCTTCGCGCTGCAAGCGGCCCTGGTCAAGCAACGGCTGCAAGCCCGGGTAGGTGAAACCCAGCACTGTACCGATCGCCTGGGGTGGCAGTTGCTCGGGGGATATCGCCGTGCTGTCGCCCGGGTGACCGACCAGCAGGTCGCGCTGGTTGATCAGTGGGACGCTCCAGATGAAATTCCTTGGTGGGGCATCGAACCACTGGCTGCTGACATAGCAGCGCACATCGATATCGCCATGCTCCATAGCCTCCTGCAGGCGCAGGCGGGCCATGACGTGGTACACAGGGCGCGCGCCCACCTCGCTGGCCAGCGCCTGCGTCAGGTCGTACAGCAGGCCCTCCACTGGCTGGTCGGCTTCGATGCGCACCAGCGGCATGCTCCAGCTCTCGGCCACGGAAAAACGCAGCACCGCCTGTTCGGCGAGACATTGCGAGGTCCACAACAGCAGCAAGGCCAGCAGTCTTGGCAAAGGCATATCCTCCCTGGACAGCACATACAGTTTCTAGCTTAGACGAGCCGCGCGGGGTGCATTTTTGCCCCCGCTCCGCTAGCATTAGCGATCTTCCGCTCGATCAGGCTACGATGGTTTTTCGATGAGTTATCAGGTCCTTGCACGTAAATGGCGTCCGCGCTCGTTCCGCGAAATGGTCGGCCAGGCCCATGTGCTCAAGGCTTTGATCAACGCCCTGGACAACCAGCGCCTGCACCATGCCTACCTGTTCACCGGTACCCGGGGCGTGGGCAAGACCACCATCGCCCGGATCATTGCCAAGTGCCTGAACTGCGAAACCGGCATCACCTCGACGCCGTGCGGCACCTGTTCGGTGTGCCGGGAGATCGACGAAGGCCGTTTCGTCGACCTGATCGAGATCGACGCCGCCAGCCGGACCAAGGTCGAGGATACCCGCGAACTGCTCGATAACGTGCAGTACGCCCCGAGCCGTGGGCGCTTCAAGGTCTACCTGATCGACGAAGTGCACATGCTGTCGACCCACTCGTTCAATGCCTTGCTCAAGACGCTGGAAGAGCCGCCGCCGTACGTCAAGTTCATCCTCGCCACCACCGACCCGCAGAAGCTGCCGGCCACCATTCTGTCGCGCTGCCTGCAGTTTTCGCTGAAGAACATGAGCCCGGAGCGGGTGGTCGAACACCTCAGCCACGTACTGACTGCGGAAAACGTGCCCTTCGAGACGGATGCCCTGTGGTTGCTGGGCCGCGCCGCCGATGGTTCGATGCGCGATGCGATGAGCCTGACTGACCAGGCCATCGCCTTTGGCGAAGGCAAGGTGCTGGCCGCCGACGTGCGGGCGATGCTCGGCAGCCTTGACCATGGCCAGGTCTATGGCGTGTTGCAGGCACTGCTCGAGGGGGACGCGCGAGCCTTGCTCGAGGCCGTGCGCAACCTGGCCGAACAGGGCCCGGACTGGGCTGGCGTACTGGCCGAGATGCTCAATGTGCTGCACCGCGTGGCCATCGCCCAGGCATTGCCGGAAGCCGTGGACAACGGCCAGGGCGACCGCGACCGGGTACTCGCGCTGGCCGCGGCATTGCCGGCCGAGGACGTGCAGTTCTATTACCAGATGGGCCTGATCGGTCGCCGTGACCTGCCCCTGGCGCCGGACCCGCGTGGCGGCTTTGAAATGGTTCTGCTGCGCATGCTGGCGTTCCGCCCGGCCGACACCGACGACGCGCCGAAACCGGTGCTAAAGCCAGTGGGGATCAGCCAGGCCACAGCTGATCCTGCAACCCCGGTGGCAGCGCCAGCGGTTGCCGCGGTGCCGCCAGCCGCTGCCGTGCAACCTGCTGCAGCGGTTGCCGCGCCGCAGCAGCAGGCCCCCACGCCGGTGGCGCCAGCACCACAGCCGGTTGATGCGCCTGTGCTGCAGGCTGAGCCTGCCGCCGTTGTCGAACCCGAGCCGCAAGCCAAGCCCGAGCCCGAGCCCGAGCCAGCTGCCGTGGCAGAGGTGGTTGACCTGCCGTGGGAGGAGTCGGTACCCGTAGCGTCTGAGTCCATGCCTGCGCCGGCTCCTGCGCCCACGCCCGCGCCCGTACCGATGCCGGCGGCGCCGGCCCACGACGACGAGCCGCCCTTCGATCCGTCGGCCTATGCTGCCGTGGGCATGGACCGCGACGATGAGCTGCCACTGGACGAAGACTATTATGGTGGCGAAAGTGACCCGGTCGGCTTCAGCTACCTGGACGAGCTGGCCGAACACGTCCAGGAAGAGGCCCCCAAGCCGGTCGCCGAGCCGCTGCCAGCGGCCAAGCCGGCGACCGGCCTGGCCCTGCAATGGCTGGAAATGTTCCCGCAGTTGCCTGTCTCCGGGATGACGGGCAACATCGCGGCAAACTGTACGCTGGTGGCCGCCGAAGGCGACGACTGGCTGCTGCACCTGGACCCTGGCCAGGGGGCGCTGTTCAACGCCACCCAGCAGCGGCGCCTGAACGAAGCGCTCAACCAGCACCTTGGGCGCGCGCTGAACCTGCGTATCGAGCTGATTCAGCCCGAGCAGGAAACCCCGGCCCAGGCCGCAGCGCGCAAGCGCAGGGAGCGTCAGCACGAGGCCGTGGTGTCGATCGAGCAGGATCCGTTGATCCAGCAGATGATCCAGCTGTTCGGTGCCAAGGTGCGGCAGGATACTATTGAACCTGTAGAGGCCCTGGCCAGTCAGGGCCAGTAACGGATAACCATGCGGCCGGCCGGGTGCCGGGCCGCATCACATGACCCAATCGAGGTATACCCCATGATGAAAGGTGGCATGGCCGGCCTGATGAAGCAGGCCCAGCAGATGCAGGAAAAGATGCAGAAGATGCAGGAAGAGCTGGCCAACGCCGAAGTCACCGGCCAGTCCGGTGGTGGCCTGGTGAGCGTGGTGATGACCGGCCGTCACGATGTGAAGCGCGTCAGCATCGACCAGAGCCTGATGTCGACCGACGCCGACGACAAGGAAGTGCTGGAAGACCTGATTGCCGCTGCACTGAACGACGCCGTGCGCAAGGTCGAGCAGAACAGCCAGGAAAAGATGGGCAGCATGACTGCCGGCATGCAGTTGCCGCCGGGCTTCAAGATGCCGTTCTAAGTGCATTGCATTACCAAGAACCGCCGCTCACGACAGCGGCGGTTTTTTTGCGCCTTCTTGCAGCCTGCGCGGTCTTTGTAGGAGCGGCCTTGTGTCGCGAAAGGGCTGCGCAGCAGCCCCGGCAATCCATACTGCGAAGCTGAGAACCTGGGGCCGCTTCGCGCCCCATCGCGACACAAGGCCGCTCCTACAGGGACCGCGCAAGCCTTACGCTGTACGCATGGTTGTTTGACGGCGTTGTCTGCGCTGGGTATAAACCGCCTCTTATTGAATTGTCAGGCCTTTCCCATGAGCTTCAGCCCTCTCATCCGCCAACTGATCGATGCCCTGCGTATTCTCCCGGGTGTCGGCCAGAAAACCGCCCAGCGCATGGCCCTGCAGCTGCTCGAGCGTGACCGCAGCGGCGGCCTGCGCCTGGCTCAGGCCCTGACCCAGGCCATGGAAGGGGTGGGGCATTGCCGCCAGTGCCGTACCCTGACCGAGCAGGAGCTGTGCCCGCAGTGCGCCGACCCGCGCCGTGACGATACCCAGTTGTGCGTGGTCGAGGGGCCGACCGATGTGTACGCGGTGGAGCAGACGGGCTACCGTGGCCGTTACTTCGTGCTCAAGGGCCACCTGTCGCCGCTGGACGGCCTGGGCCCGGAGGCGATCGGCATACCGCAACTGATGGCGCGGATCGAGGAGCAGGGCACCTTCACCGAGGTGATCCTGGCGACCAACCCGACCGTGGAAGGGGAGGCAACTGCGCATTACATTGCCCAGCTGCTGAGCGAGAAGGGCCTGGTGGCCTCGCGCATTGCCCATGGCGTGCCGCTGGGTGGGGAGCTGGAGCTGGTCGACGGCGGGACCCTGGCCCATGCCTTCGCCGGGCGGCGGCCGATTTCGCTCTGATTCAGAATTGCCGGGGCCGCTTTGCGGCCCATCGCGACACAAGGCCGCTCCTACAGGAGGTTGCGTTCTGAGCTGCGCCCCAGATGGTGGACAGATGTCCAACATTAGCGGCGCAGCTCATTCCCCTGTAGGAGCGGCCTTGTGTCGCGATGGGCTGCAAAGCAGCCCTGTGGTCTCAGTATTCGCTGAGCGAAAATTCGGTCAGGCAGAACGTCGGCACACCCGCCGCCTGTAGCCGGCGCGACCCGTCCAGTTCCGGCAGGTCGATGATTGCCGCCGCCTCGAACACCTGGGCCCCGGTCCGACGCACCAGGTTGGCCGCTGCCAGCAGCGTACCGCCGGTGGCGATCAGGTCATCGAAGATCAGTACCGAATCGCCTTCGCACAGGCTGTCGGCATGCACTTCCAGGAACGCTTCGCCGTACTCGGTCTGGTAGGCCTCGCTGAGCACATCGGCGGGCAGCTTGCCTTGCTTGCGGAACAGGATCAGCGGCTTGTTCAGTTGATGGGCGATGATCGAGCCGATCAGGAAGCCCCGCGCGTCCATGGCGCCGATGTGGCTGAACTCGGCCTCGACATAGCGCTCGATGAACTGGTCGGCGACATAGCGCAGCCCGCGCGGCGATTGGAACAGCGGGGTGATGTCGCGGAAGATCACGCCCGGCTTGGGGAAGTCCACTACCGGGCGGATCAGGGCTTTGAGGTCGAAGGTGTCGCTGTGCATTGGTGCGGGTATCCTGGGAAAACGAATGCCCAAGTATACCTGCTTAACCAGCCCTCAGGCCTCCATCGCACCGCCGGCCAGCGCGCACAGCTGGATCGGGTCGAGGATGTGCACTTCCTTGCCTTCGGCGCGAAGCAGGCCGTTCTGCTGGAAGCGGGTGAACACGCGCGACACGGTTTCCACGGCCAGGCCCAGGTAATTGCCGATTTCGTTGCGCGACATGCTCAGGCGGAACTGGTTGGCCGAATAGCCGCGGGCACGGAAGCGTGCCGACAGGTTGACCAGGAAGGTGGCGATGCGCTCGTCGGCGGTCTTTTTCGACAGTAGCAGCATCATTTGCTGATCATCGCGGATCTCCCGGCTCATGACCCGCATCAGTTGCCGCCGTAGCTGTGGCAACTGCACCGACAGCTCGTCGAGGCGCTCGAAGGGGATTTCGCACACCGAGGTGGTTTCCTGCGCCTGGGCCGACACCGGATAGGCCTCGGTGTCCATGCCCGACAGGCCGACCAGTTCACTGGGCAGGTGGAAGCCGGTGATCTGCTCTTCGCCGCTGTCGCTGAGGCTGAAGGTTTTCAGGGCGCCGGAACGTACCGCGTAGACCGAGCCGAAATTGTCACCCTGGCGGAACAGGAACTCGCCTTTTTTCAGCGGCCGTCCGCGCTTGACGATTTCGTCAAGTGCATCCATGTCTTCCAGATTCAACGACAGGGGCAGGCACAGGGGGGCCAGGCTGCAGTCCTTGCAATGGGCCTGGTTGTGTGGGCGCAGTTTGACTGGCTCGGACATTTTCTTCGATCCTTGTGGGAAAGCACACATAAGACGTAAGGGTAACTCACGGCATAGCTTGTAGGCCAGCATGCGCTGTCGTGCAGCGAACTGGCCAGGCCCCGGCGGGTGTGCCGGGGCCGTCACTGCGCCCATAGTGTGCCTGGCAAGGAAGCTTGTCCATGCGGTTGAACGACTCGGTTTCAGATCACCCGCGAAAAACGCTGGCGGTTGTGCAGCCCCAGGTAGGCATCGAACACCATGCACACCGAGCGCGCCAGCAGGCGGCCGGCCGGCAGGATGCGGATGCCCTTGTCGTCCAGGCGGATCAGGCCATCGCGCTGCAAGGTCAGCAGTTCTGGCCAGAGGTCGTTGAAATAGCCACGAAAATCGATGGTGAAGGCCTGTTCGATCGGCTCGAAGTCCAGCTCGAAATGGCAGATCAGCTGCTGGATCACCGCCCGGCGCAAGCGGTCGTCGTCGTTGCAGATCAGGCCGCGCTGGGTGGCCAGCTGGGCGTTGGACAGGCTGTCCAGGTAAGTGTTGAGGTCGCTGCTGTTCTGGCAGTACAGGTCGCCGATCTGGCTGATCGCCGACACGCCCAGGCCGATCAGGTCGCAGTGACCGTGGGTGGTATAGCCCTGGAAGTTGCGCTGCAGGGTGCCTTCTTCCTGGGCGATGGCCAGCTCGTCGTCGGGCAGGGCGAAGTGGTCCATGCCGATGTAGCGATAGCCAGCTGCAGTCAGCTGGTCGATGGTGGCATGCAGCATCTCCAGCTTGGCGGCTGCACTGGGCAGGTCATTGCTGTCGATGCGCCGCTGCGGCATGAAGCGCTCGGGCAGGTGGGCGTAGTTGAATACCGACAGGCGGTCGGGTTGCAGGCGGATCACCTCCTCGACGGTACGGGCGAAGCCTTCCGGGGTCTGCTTGGGCAGGCCGTAGATCAGGTCCAGGTTGATCGAGCGGAACTGCAAGGTGCGCGCGGCCTCGATCAGGGTTCGGGTCTGCTCCAGGCTCTGCAGGCGGTTGACGGCGCGCTGCACGGCCGGGTCGAGGTCCTGCACGCCGAGGCTGACGCGGTTGAAGCCCAGTTCGCGCAACAGGCCCATGGTCGACCAGTCGGCCTCGCGGGGGTCGATCTCGATGCCGTAGTCACCGGAGTCGTCGTCCAGCAGATGGAAATGCTGGCGCAGGGTGGCCATCAGCTGGCGCAGTTCCACATGGCTGAGGAAGGTCGGGGTGCCGCCGCCAAAATGCAGCTGTTCAACCCGTTGCTTGGGGTCGAGATGGCAGGCGATCAGCTGGATTTCCTGTTCCAGGCGCTGCAGGTACGGCGCGGCACGGGCGCGGTCCTTGGTGATGACTTTGTTGCAGGCGCAGTAGTAACAAATGTTTGCACAGAACGGCACGTGCACGTACAGCGACAGCGGGCGCACGGCCCGACGGCTCTCGCGCAGGGCGTGGAGCAGGTCGAACGAGCCCACTTCGCTGTGCAGCTGCACGGCGGTCGGGTAAGAGGTGTAGCGTGGGCCGGCCAGGTCGTAGCGGCGGATCAGGTCGGTATCCCAACGTAGGTCGTCGAGCATGAGGGCGGTCCCCGGAAAGAGCAGCAATGCACCGGAGTCTAGGGTTGTCTGTAGGAAACTGTGTTGATTTGTATCAAGGGGAATCGGCAGCAATCGGGCGGCTGCAAAGCTGCCCCGTTCAGTGCCCCATCAACCAGTGCTGGTGCGGCCCCGGCAGGGTCCAGAGGCCAAACAACATCACCAGCACCCCGCCAGCCACGCGCACACTGCGTCGTTTCAACAACGTGTTCAGCCGTTCTGCCGCCAACCCGGTGGCCAGCAACACCGGCCAGGTCCCCACGCCGAAGGCCAGCATCAATGCTGCGCTGTAGCCGGCATTGCCTTGGCTGGCCGCCCACAGCAAGGTGCTGTACACCAGCCCGCACGGCAGCCACCCCCATAGTGCCCCGAGCAGCAATGCGCGCGGCAGGCTGGACACCGGTAGCAAGCGCGATGCCACGGGCTGGATATGCCGCCACAGCCCCCGGCCCAGCGCCTCGATGCGGGTCAGCCCGCTCCACCAACCGGCCAGGTACAGCCCCATGACGATCAACAACAGCGCCGCCACCACCCGCAGCGCCAGGGCCGCGGGGCTGCTGGCCACGGCCCAGCCGGCCAGGCCCAGCAGCAGGCCGGCACAGCCATAACTGAGCACCCGGCCAAGGTTGTAGGCCAGCAGCAGGCGCAGGCGCCGGCCGCGTTGTTCTGGGGGAATGGCCAAGGTCAGCGCGCCCATCAGGCCGCCACACATGCCCAGGCAGTGGCCACCGCCCAGCAGGCCAAGGATCAGTGCCGAGCCCAGCAGGGGAAGCAGTTCAGGCACGGGGTGGCGGTTCCTTGGCGGGGGCGGGCTGGCTGTCGTCAGGCGTCACGGCCGCCTGGTGGCGCGGGTCCTGGTCGTCGAACAGGATGCTATGGGCAGGGCTTTCGAGGTCGTCGTACTGGCCGCTGTCCACCGCCCAGAAGAAGATGTACACGGCCACGCCAACCAGCAGCAGTGCTGCGGGGATCATGACATAGAGGGCGGGCATGGTGACTTACTCCCAGGCAAGGACGCTTGATGGGCGGGCGCACCCGCTGCCGGCGGCAGGCGGGTCAGGCGCAGGGCATTGAGCACCACCACCAGCGAGCTGAGCGACATGCCGATGGCCGCCCACACCGGGGTGATCCAGCCGAGCGCGGCGAACGGCAACACCAGGCCATTATACAGGGTCGCCCACAACAGGTTCTGCAGGATATTGCGGCGGGTGCGGCGGGCCAGCTCGAAGGCTTGCACCAGCGCCGACAGGCGGTTGGACAGCAACACGGCATCAGCGCTGGTCTTGGCCAGGTCGGTGGCACTGCCCATGGCAATGCTGATGTCGGCGGCGGCCAGCACCGGCACATCGTTGACCCCATCGCCCAGCATCAGCACCTTGCGCCCGGCGGCCTGCAGCGCTTTGAGCCGGTCCAGTTTGTCGTCCGGGCGCAGGCCGCCGATGGCCTGGTCGATGCCCAGCTGGGCGGCCACTTCGGCAACCATCGGCGAGCTGTCACCGGAGAGCAGCAGCGTGCGCCAGCCGCGCGCCTTGCAAGCGGCCAGCAGGGCCGGGGCGTCGTCGCGCAGGCGATCGTCCAGGCCGAACCAGGCCAGCGGCCCCAGGCGGTCGCCCAGCAGCAGCCATTGGCCGCGCGGCTCCGGCACGGCAGGGGGCTCTGCGCCGCTCAGGGCGCAGACGAAGGTGGCCTGGCCAATGCGCAGGCGCTGGCCGGCCACTTCGCCTTCCAGGCCCAGGCCCGGCACGCTCTGCACCTCGTCAGCCGGGCTGGCGCTGCGGCCGAAGGCGCGCGCGATGGGGTGTTCGGAGCGGTTTTCCAGGGCCGCGGCCAGGGCCAGGCAGCGGTCGGCCGGCAGGTTGCCGAGCGGGCGGATGCTGCGCAAGGTCAGGCGGCCCTCGGTCAGCGTGCCGGTCTTGTCGAAAATCACCGTGTCGACCTGGTTCAGGCCTTCCAGCACATGGCCGCGGGTGACCAGCAGGCCAAGCTTGTGCAAGGTGCCGGTGGCGGCGGTCAGGGCCGTGGGCGTGGCCAGGGACAGCGCGCAAGGGCAGGTCGCTACCAGCATGGCCAGCACGATCCAGAACGCTCGCGCTGGGTCCAGGTGCCACCACCACAGGCCGATGGCCAGGGCAGCCAGCAACGAGCACAGCAGGAACCACTGCGAGGCGCGGTCGGCGATTTCGGCCAGGCGCGGTTTTTCCGTCTGCGCACGTTCCAGCAGGCGAACGATGGCCGATAAGCGCGAGTCGGCGCCCAGCGCCTCGACTTGCACGTTCAGGGTGCTTTCGACATTCAGCGTGCCGCCGGTGACACGATCGCCGGCGCGACGTGGTTGCGGCAGGTATTCGCCGGTGAGCAACGATTCATCGACACTGGAGCGGCCGTCGACGATGCAGCCGTCGGCGGGGATCACCGCGCCTGGCAGCACCTGGACCCGGTCGCCGCACTGCAGTTCGCTGAGCAGGATGCGCTCGCTGTGGCCGTGGGCATCCAGGCGCAGGCAGGAAGCCGGCAGCAGGTTGACCAGCTGCGCAGTGGCCGCTGCGGTGCGTTCGCGGGCACGGCGCTCGAGGTAGCGGCCGGTGAGCAGAAACAGGGCGAACATGCCCACGGTATCGAAGTACAGCTCGCCGCCACCGGTGATGGCGGTCCAGATGCCGGCGCCGAAGGCCAGGCCAATGGCCAGCGACACCGAAACGTCCATGGTCAGGTGGCGGGTGCGCAGGTCGCGCGCGGCGCCCTTGAAGAACGGCGCGCAGCTGTAGAAGACGATGGGGATGGTGAGAAACAGCGCCACCCACCTGAGGATGGTGTGCAGCTCGGGCGACAGGTCGATGTTGAATTCTGGCCAGGTGGCCATGGTCGCCATCATCGCCTGGAACCACAGCAGCCCGGCCACGCCGAGGCGGCGCAGGGCACTGCGGTTCTCCCGCGCCAGCTGCTCGGCGGCCTGGTCGGGCTGGTAAGGATGGGCGGCGTAGCCGATCTGGCGCAGCTCGGCGAGCAAGCGCGACAGCGGCAGTTGCTGGTCGTCCCAGTTCAGCAGCAGCCGGTGGTTGGACAGGTTCAGGCGTGCCTCGGCGACGCCGGGCAGGTTGCGCAGGTGCTTCTCGATCAGCCAGCCGCAGGCAGCGCAGCTGATGCCTTCGACCAGCAGGGTGGCCTCGGCCAGCCCGCCCTGGTGGCGGACGAAAGCCTGCTGCACGTCGTTGCGATCGTACAGGGCCAGTTCGTCCTGCAGTTGCCGGGGCAATGCCTCGGGATTGGCGCTGGTGTCGCTGCGGTGCTGGTAATAGTGCTCCAGGCCACCGGCGACGATCGACTCGGCCACCGCCTGGCAGCCGGGGCAACAGAACTGCCGGGGCTCGCCCAGTACCACGGCGGTGAAGCGGCTGCCGGCGGGGACGGGCAGGGCGCAGTGGTAGCAGGGGGTGGGTTGGGTCATGACATCATTTGCCTTACACAAATCGGCTGGTTGGGCACGGTGCCTGTGGGAGCGGCGGAGGTGCGTTTATTGGTGCTCGGCCCCCTGGAGCGCTTCATCACCCAGCTGCAAGGTCACACCATGCTCCACCTTTTCTTCCTCGAACAAGCGCCACACCTGGCCACCTTCGCTACCCAGCAGCTCAACGAAGCGCCGCCCGTCAACCTTGTCCTCCAGCTGCCCCACATAGCGCCCGGCCTCGACCCGGCTCAGCAGCACCTTGCGGTCTTTCTCCGGCTGGGTGGGCGAAATCAGGTTCAGTTCCAGGCTCTGCGGGTCGCTGTTGCCGGCCAGGCGTACATCGACTTCGCCGGTCAGCTCATCCAGGTGCACGCTGGCTTTCAGGCCCAGGTTCTGCGCCAGCAGTTCACGGTCCAGCGAGCGGTTGATGCCCTTGCCGGCCTCGTAGTAATTGTCGTTGACCAGGTTGTCCGGGTTGCGCACGGCGATGCTGACCATGCTCAGGCTCAGGCACACCGAGGTGGCCAGGATGCCGATGATGATCCAGGGCCAGAGGTGCTTGTACCAGGGGCTGGCGGCGGTGGCAGGCATTGTCGGTTATCTCTCTCAGCGGATCTGTGGGCCGATGAAACGGCTCTTGGCTTCAACCTGGGCGTCGCTGTCATCGGCGCTCTTGAGGATGAAGGTGACTTCGTTGGTGGTCGAGGGCAGTTTCTCGGGGGCAATCGACAGTTGCACCGGCAGGCTGACGATATCACCGGCGGTCACGCGGATCTCGCGCTGGCCTTCGAGCCTGAGGTCCGGCAGGCCGGCGGCGTCCAGCACGTAGACGTGGTCGCGCTGGTCCTTGTTCATCACCTTCAGGCTGTACACGTTCTCGATCCGGCCCTGGGCGTTTTCGCGGTAGAGCACGCGGTCCTTGCTGACGTCGAAACCGACCAGCGAGCGGGTGGCGAAGGCGGTGGCCAGGCCGACGATCATCACCACCAGTACCAGCGCGTAGCCGATCAGGCGTGGGCGCAGCAGGTGGGTCTTCTGCCCGGACAGGTTGTGTTCGGTGGTGTAGCTGATCAGCCCGCGCGGGTAGTTCATCTTGTCCATGATGTTGTCGCAGGCATCGATGCAGGCGGCGCAGCCGATGCACTCGATCTGCAGGCCGTCACGGATGTCGATGCCGGTGGGGCAGACCTGCACGCACATGGTGCAGTCGATGCAGTCGCCCAGGCCATGGGCCTTGTAGTCGAGGTCCTTCTTGCGCGGGCCACGGGTTTCGCCACGGCGCGGGTCGTAGGACACGATCAGCGTGTCCTTGTCGAACATCACGCTCTGGAAGCGCGCATACGGGCACATGTACACGCACACCTGCTCGCGCAGCCAGCCGGCGTTGCCGTAGGTGGCGAGGGTGAAGAAGCCGACCCAGAAGTAGGCCCAGCCGTCGGCCTGGCCAGTGAAGAACTCGATGGCCAGTTCGCGGATCGGCGAGAAGTAACCGACGAAGGTCATGCCGGTGACGAAACCGATCAGCAGCCACAGGCTGTGCTTGGCGAGCTTGCGCAGGAACTTGTTGCCGCTCATCGGCGCCTTGTCCAGCTTCATGCGCTGGTTGCGGTCGCCCTCGGTGACCTTTTCGCACCACATGAAGATCCACGTCCACACGCTTTGCGGGCAGGTGTAGCCACACCACACGCGGCCGGCGAACACGGTGATGAAAAACAGGCCGAAGGCGGCGACGATGAGGATGCCCGAAAGCAGGATGAAGTCCTGCGGCCAGATGGTGGCGCCGAAGATGTAGAACTTGCGCTCGGGCAGGTTCCACCACACGGCCTGGTGGCCACCCCAGTTCAGCCAGACGGTACCGAAGTACAGCAGGAACAGCACGGCTCCGCCGACCATGCGCAGGCGCCGGAACAGGCCGGTGAAGGCACGGGTGTAGATCTTTTCCCGGGAGGCGTAGAGGTCGACGGAGTCCTTGCCCTTGCTGGCAGGCGGGGTGACATCATGTACCGGAATCTGCTTGCTCATCATCAAGTCCCACGGCAGTGGAGAAACGCCGCGGCCAGTGCGTGCCGGCCGCAGTCTGGCGCAATCTGCTAGCGCTCTGCGGCCCATGATACGCCGCTGATGGCAGTCTGGGGTCGCGCTGCGACCTTTAGTCGCGTTGGGTTCGTGGTATGAATCGTGTTATGGCGGGTGTCAATTGATCCAGGTCATCTGGTGTTGCTTTTGCTGGCCGCATCGCGGATGAATCCGCTCCTACAGGGACCGCATGTGTGTGTAGGAGCGGATTTATCCGCGAGAGGCCAGGCCTGCCTTACTCGGCCTGCTGGGCCGGTTCGGGCTGCTGCGACAGGCTATACACATAAGCCGCCAGCAAGTGCACCTTGTCGTTACCCTGCAGCTGTTGCTGGGCCGGCATCTGCCCCTGGCGGCCATAGCGGATGGTCTGCTGCAACTGAGCGAAGCTCGAGCCGTAGATGAACGCCTGCGGGTGGGTCAGGTTCGGCGCGCCCATGGCAGGGGTGCCTTTGCCTTCCGGCCCGTGGCAGGCCACGCAGTTGGCGGCGAAGATCTTCTGCCCGTTCTCGACATCGGCCTTCGCGCCTTCCGGCAGGCTGCGGCCATCCAGCTTGCTGACCACGAACGCCGCTACGTCAGCCACGCCCTGGTCGCCGATCACCTCGGCCCAGGCCGGCATCACGCCGTGTCGGCCGCCCATGATGGTGGTCTTGATGGTGTCCGGCTCGCCGCCCCAGCGCCAGTCGTTGTCGGTCAGGTTGGGGAAACCGAAGGCGCCCTTGGCGTCGGAGCCGTGGCACACCGAGCAGTTGGAGGCGAACAGCCGTGCGCCCATTTTCAGCGCCTGTGGGTCCTTGGCCACCTCCTCGATGGGCATCGCCGCGAACTTGGCGAAGATCGGCCCGAAGCGGGCGTCGGCCTTGGCCATTTCCTTTTCCCACTCGTGCACGCCCGTCCAGCCCGCCTGGCCGTTGGAAAACTCGGTCTGCTTGTCGTTGTCCAGGTACGAGTAGCCCGGCAGCACGCCTTTCCAATTGCCCAGGCCGGGGTATAGCACCAGGTAGCCCAGGGCGAAGACGATGGTGCCGACGAACAGCCAGAACCACCATTTCGGCAGCGGGTTGTCGTATTCCTCGATGCCATCGAAGGCATGCCCGACGGTTTCGTCGGTGACCTCTTCGCGCTGGCCCTTGCGGGTCGACAGCAGCAGCCAGGTCAGCGAGAAAATGGTGCCCAGGGTCAGGACGGTAACGTACAGACTCCAGAAGGTTGTCATTGTTGTTTGCTCCCAGAAGCTTTTGCTTGCTCGACGTGCCGGCTGGCCTCGGGGTCATCCGCGAAGGGCAGTTGGGTCGCTTCGTCGAAGTCCTTTTTCCGCCGAGGGCTGAACACCCACAGTGCCAGGCCCACGAACGCCACCATCACCACGACGGTGCCCAGGCCGCGAATCATCCCGATATCCATCAGCCTCACCGTTTGCTCTTGATGATGGTGCCAAGACCTTGCAGGTACGCGACGATGGCGTCCATTTCGGTCTTGCCCTTGACCGCGTCGCGGGCCCCGGCGATGTCGGCGTCGGTGTACGGCACGCCGAGGGTGCGCAGCACTTCCATCTTCTTCGCGGTGTCCTTGCCATCGAGCTTGTGCTCGACCAGCCACGGGTAGGACGGCATCTTCGATTCCGGTACCACGTTGCGCGGGTTGTACAGGTGCGCGCGGTGCCAGTCATCCGAGTAGCGGCCACCGACCCGCGCCAGGTCCGGCCCGGTACGCTTGGAACCCCACAGGAACGGGTGGTCCCAGACGCTCTCGCCGGCCACCGAGTAGTGGCCGTAGCGCTCGGTTTCGGCGCGGAACGGGCGGATCATCTGCGAGTGGCAACCCACGCAGCCTTCGCGGATGTAGATGTCGCGGCCTTCAAGCTCCAGCGCGGTGCGCGGCTTCATGCCTTCCACGGGTTTGTTGGTGACGTCCTGGAAAAACAGCGGGACGATCTGGGTCAGGCCACCGATACTGACGGCGATGACCATGAAGAAGGCCAGCAGGCCTATGTTCTTCTCGACGGCTTCATGCTTCATCAGTGCGCTCCCACGACGACGATCTTGGCGGCTTCCTCTGCCTGTGCCGGGTTGGCGGCACGGACGGTACGCAGCACGTTGTAGGCCATCAGCAGCATGCCGCTGGCGAAGAACGCACCGCCCAGGGCGCGGACGATATAGCCAGGGTGGCTGGCCTGCAGGGCTTCGACGAAGGAGTAGGTGAGGGTGCCGTCATCGTTGATGGCGCGCCACATCAGGCCCTGGGTGATGCCGTTGACCCACATCGAGGCGATGTACAGCACGGTACCGATGGTGGCCAGCCAGAAGTGCGCATTGATCAGGCCGACGCTGTGCATCTGCTCGCGGCCATACAGGCGCGGGATCATGTGGTACACGGCACCGATCGAGATCATCGCCACCCAGCCGAGGGCGCCGGCGTGCACGTGGCCGATGGTCCAGTCGGTGTAGTGCGACAGCGAGTTCACGGTCTTGATGGCCATCATCGGGCCTTCGAAGGTGGACATGCCGTAGAACGCCAGCGACACCACCAGGAAGCGCAGGATCGGGTCGGTGCGCAGTTTGTGCCAGGCGCCGGAGAGGGTCATCATGCCGTTGATCATGCCTCCCCAGCTCGGTGCCAGCAGGATGATCGACATCACCATGCCCAGCGACTGCGCCCAGTCGGGCAGGGCGGTGTAGTGCAGGTGGTGCGGGCCGGCCCAGATGTACAGGGTGATCAGCGCCCAGAAGTGCACGATCGACAGGCGATACGAGTAGATCGGCCGCTCGGCCTGCTTGGGCACGAAGTAGTACATCATGCCGAGGAAGCCGGTGGTGAGGAAGAAGCCCACCGCGTTGTGGCCATACCACCACTGGATCATCGCATCAGTGGCCCCGGAGTAGGCCGAGTACGACTTGAACAGGCTCACCGGCAGCGAGATGTGGTTGACGATGTGCAGCATCGCGGTGACCACGATGAAGGCGCCGTAGAACCAGTTGCCGACATAGATGTGCTTGGTCTTGCGCTTGACGATGGTGCCGAAGAACACCAGCCCGTAGGTGACCCAGACGATGGCCAGGAGGATCGCCAGCGGCCACTCGAGCTCGGCGTATTCCTTGGTGGTGGTGTAGCCCATCGGCAGGGTGATCAGCGCGCCGACGATCACTGCCTGCCAACCCCAGAAGGTGAAGGCGGCCATGCTGTCGGAGATCAGCCGGGTCTGGCAGGTGCGCTGCACCACGTAGTAGCTGGTGCCGAACAGCGCACAGCCCCCGAAGGCGAAGATCACCAGGTTGGTGTGCAGCGGGCGCAGGCGGCCGAAACTGGTCCAGGGCAGGTCCAGGTTCAGTTGCGGCCACACCAGCTGCGAGGCGATGAAGACGCCGAGGCCCATGCCAAGGATCCCCCAGACCACCGTCATGATGGCGAACTGGCGGACGACCTTGTAGTTATAAGCAGTCGGACTGATTGCTGTGCTCATTGCTAAGGTTCCACGGTTTTGATGTTCTTGTTGGTCGAAAATCGGCGCCAGTATTGATAACCACCGGGGTTACCGCAACGCAACTTTGGTACGCCGACCCGTGCCCGAGCCCGTCAACTGATGTCCCGCAGTAATCGGGCCTGATCGATTGTACACAAATAAATATTTGTAATGTGTACCGTTTTTCATATTTTTCTGATCGATCGGTCAGGCTTTTGTCGGGACGGCGACAGGCCATGCGCCGCGTCTGCTTCGGTGCTTTCGCAGCGAAGCCCACTGAGGCAACAAGCTTAGTTCTGTTCGGAGGGGGTGCAAGGGAGGGGTAGTGCGGGGACAAGGTGGGAATGGGGCTGCTTTGCAGCCCGTCGCGACACAAGGCCGCTCCTGCAGGGGAGCGCAGTCTCCTGCAGGAGCGGCCTTGTGTCGTGATAGGGCCGCAAAGCGGCCCCAGGGGTATTACTTGGCAGTCACGGTTTCAGCAGTACCATCCTGCGACAGGCTATACACATAAGCCGCCAGCAGGTGCACCTTGTCGTTGCCCTGGATCTCCGCCTGCGCCGGCATCTGACCCTGGCGACCATAACGAATGGTCTGCTGCAACTGGGCAAAGCTCGAACCATAGATGAACGCCTGCGGGTGGGTCAGGTTTGGCGCGCCCATGGCCGGGGTACCCTGGCCTTCAGGCCCGTGGCAAGCCACGCAATTGGCGGCGAAGATGGCCTTGCCCTTGGCGGTGTCGGCCTTGGCCCCTTCCGGCAGGCTGCGGTGGCCGAGGTCGGTCAGCACGAACGCCGCCACATCCGCCACGCCCTGCTCGCCGATCACTTCGGCCCAGGCCGGCATCACGCCGTGGCGGCCGTTCATGATCGTAGCCTTGATGGTTTCCGCGTCGCCGCCCCAGCGCCAGTCGTTGTCGGTGAGGTTGGGGAAGCCGTAGGCACCCTTGGCGTCGGAGCCGTGGCATACCGAGCAGTTGGAGGCGAACAGGCGGCTGCCCATCTTCAGTGCCTGGGGGTCCTTGGCGACTTCTTCCACCGGCATGGCCGCGTACTTGGCGAAGATCGGGCCGAACTTGGCGTCGGCCTTGGCCATTTCCTTCTGCCATTCATTGGCCCCGGTCCAGCCATTTTCATAACCCGGCAGGATGCCCTTCCAGTTGCCCAGGCCCGGGTAGAGGATCAGGTAGCCGACCGAGAACACCAGGGTGCCGACGAACAGCCAGAACCACCACTTGGGCAGCGGGTTGTCGTACTCCTCGATGCCGTCGAAGCTGTGGCCCATGGTCTGGTCGGTGGTGCTGTTGCTCTGCCCCTTGCGGGTGCCGAGCAGCAGCCAGGTCAGGCCGATCAGGCTGCCGATGGTCAGCACGCTGATGTAGGTACTCCAGAAGGTGGTCATTGCCCATTGCTCCTTACAGCAGGTTCCTGCCCGGCGGCGGGCAGGCGGTCGTCGACGAAGGGCAGCAGCCGCGCTTCGGCGAAATCACGGTCGCGGCGGCGGTTGAATACCCACAGGGTGAGGCCGATGAAGGCAATCATCACCACCAGGGTGCCGAGGCCGCGGATCATGCCGATGTCCATTACCATCGCACTCACCTCTTGTTCTTGATCGCGGTGCCGAGCACCTGCAGGTAGGCGACCAGGGCATCCATCTCGGTCTTGCCCTTGACCGCGTCGCGGGCCCCGGCGATGTCGTCGTCGCTGTACGGCACGCCAAGGGTGCGCAGGGTGCGCATCTTGGTGTCGGTGTGGCTGTTGTCGACCGGTTGCGCCACCAGCCACGGATACGACGGCATCTTCGACTCCGGCACCACGTTGCGCGGGTTGTACAGGTGCGCGCGGTGCCAGTCATCCGAATAGCGGCCACCGACCCGCGCCAGGTCCGGCCCGGTACGCTTGGAGCCCCACAGGAACGGGTGGTCCCACACGCTTTCACCGGCCACCGAGTAGTGGCCGTAGCGCTCGGTTTCGGCGCGGAACGGGCGGATCATCTGCGAGTGGCAGCCCACGCAGCCCTCACGGATGTAGATGTCGCGGCCTTCCAGCTGCAGCGCGGTGTAGGGCTTCATGCCTTCCACCGGCTTGTTGGTGACGTCCTGGAAGAACAGCGGGACGATCTGGGTCAGGCCGCCGATGCTGACGGCGAACACCATCAGCAGGGCCAGCAGGCCGACGTTTTTCTCGATGACTTCATGTTTCATCAGGCAGGTCTCCTCAAGCCAGCTGGGCGTTCGCAGGGGCGACATCGAGCGCCGGCGAACGCACGGTGCGCCAGGTGTTCCAGGCCATCAGGAACATGCCGCTGAGGAAGATCGCACCGCCGACGAAGCGCACGATGAAACCTGGATGGCTGGCCACCAGGGTTTCCACGAACGAGTAGGTGAGCGTGCCGTCGCTGTTGACCGCGCGCCACATCAGGCCCTGGGCGATACCGTTGACCCACATCGAGGCGATGTACAGCACGGTGCCGATGGTGGCCAGCCAGAAGTGCGCGTTGATCAGGCCGATGCTGTACATGCGCTCCTTGCCGAACACTTTCGGGATGGTGTGGTACAGGGCACCGATCGAGATCATTGCCACCCAGCCGAGGGCGCCGGCGTGTACGTGGCCGATGGTCCAGTCGGTGTAGTGGGACAGGGCGTTGACCGTCTTGATGGCCATCATCGGGCCTTCGAAGGTGGACATGCCGTAGAACGCCAGCGACACCACCAGGAAGCGCAGGATCGGATCGCTGCGCAGTTTGTGCCAGGCGCCGGAGAGGGTCATCATGCCGTTGATCATGCCGCCCCAGCTCGGTGCCAGCAGGATCAGCGACATCACCATGCCCAGCGACTGTGCCCAGTCGGGCAGGGCGGTGTAGTGCAGGTGGTGCGGGCCGGCCCAGATGTACAGGGTGATCAGCGCCCAGAAGTGCACGATCGACAGGCGATAGGAGTACACCGGGCGTTCGGCCTGCTTGGGCACGTAGTAGTACATCATCCCCAGGAAGCCTGCAGTGAGGAAGAAGCCCACCGCGTTGTGGCCATACCACCACTGCACCATGGCGTCGGTGGCGCCGGCATAGAGCGAGTACGACTTGGTCAGGCTGACCGGCAGTTCCAGGTTGTTGACCACGTGCAGCATCGCCACGGTCAGGATGAAGCCGCCGAAGAACCAGTTACCGACGTAGATGTGCTTGGTGTTGCGCTTCATCAGCGTGCCGAAGAACACGATGGCGTAGCTCACCCAGACGATGGTGATCAGGATGTCGATCGGCCATTCCAGTTCGGCGTATTCCTTGGAGCTGGTGTAGCCCAGCGGCAGGCTGATGGCCGCCAGCAGGATCACCAGTTGCCAGCCCCAGAAGGTGAACGCGGCCAGGCCCGGTGCGAACAGGGTGGTCTGGCAGGTGCGTTGCACCGAATAATAGGAGGTGGCGAACAGCGCACAGCCGCCGAAGGCGAAGATCACCGCATTGGTATGCAGGGGACGCAGGCGGCCGAAGCTGGTCCAGGGGAGGTCGAAGTTGAGGAAAGGCCAGGCGAGCTGGGCGGCGATGAAGACGCCGAGCCCCATCCCGACGATTCCCCACACCACCGTCATGATGGCGAATTGGCGGACCACCTTGTAGTTATAGGCGGTACTGCTGGTTGTGTTCATGTATGGGTTCCCATCCACGGTTATTTGGCAGGCTTTACAGCGAGGCAAGCATGATTAATGGGCAAAGTGCCGGTATTGACGGGGATCAATGGGCGAAGGTCGGAAATGTCCCAGGCTTGCGCTGCGATCCTCCGCAGGTGCAAGGCAACGGCGGCTACAAGGGCTGCCTGATCCTGGCTCACGGCGCAGGTGCACCGATGGACAGCGGGTTCATGGAGGAAATGGCGCAAAGGCTCGCGGCACTTGGGGTGGCGGTGGTGCGCTTCGAGTTCCCGTACATGGCCGAACGCAGGGCAGGGGGTGGCAAGCGGCCGCCGAACCCGCAGAAGGTGTTACTCGAGTGCTGGCGCGAGGTGTACCGGCAGGTGCGACCTTTGGTCACGGGCCGGTTGGCCGTGGGCGGCAAGTCCATGGGCGGGCGCATGGCCAGCCTGGTGGCCGACGCGTTGGAGGTGGATGCGCTGGTGTGCCTGGGTTACCCTTTCCATGCGGTGGGCAAGCCGGAAAAGCCGCGGGTCGAGCACCTGGCCGAACTGCAGACGCCGACGTTGATCGTGCAGGGTGAGCGGGATGCATTGGGCAACCGCGAGACGGTGGCAGGTTATGTGCTGTCGCCGGCCATCGAGGTGAGCTGGCTAGTGGCAGGGGACCATGACCTGAAGCCGTTGAAGGCCTCGGGCTTCAGCCATGAGCAGCATTTGCAGACGGCGGCCGAAAAGGTTGCAGCGTTCCTGTCGCGATAGCGCCGGCATCTTCGCGGGCAAGCCCGCGAAGATGCCGGAGCAGGCTGGCGCTTAGTCGCGGTACTCGCACAGGTAGGCGGTATCCACCTTCACCTGCAGCTGGAATTTGCTGTCGGCCGGCACGTTGAATTTGTCGCCGGCGTTGAAGGTTTCCCAGTTGTCGCTACCCGGCAGTTTCACGGTCAGCGCACCCGACACCACGTGCATGATCTCGCGCTTGGCGGTACCGAACTCGTATTCGCCCGGGGCCATCACACCGACAGTGGCCGGGCCTTCTTCGCCAGCGAAGGCGATCGACTTGACGGTGCCGTTGAAGTACTCGTTGACCTTGAACATGGGCGACTCCTGAAAAGGGGATGGAAAAGGGCTGGCCAGTATGCCCAAGCCCACCAGCCCCGTCATCTGCTTTCAGGCGCCATTGGCAGGCAGGGTCAAGGGCAGCAGCCGTGCGGTATTGCGCGCATCTTCCAAGGCCCGGTGCTGCTGCCCGCAAAAGTGCATGCCGGCCAGTTGCAGGGCACCGTTCAGGCCGGTTGGGCGTTGCAGGTGGCGGGCCTTGGCGAAGCGTTGCTTGAGGTTGATGTGCGGCAGGGTCCGCAGCAGGCTGTCCAGCCCGTGCTGCTGCCATTCCTGGTGCAACTGCTGGCGGTCGTAGTCGCCCCAGCTGACCCAGGCCTGAAGCTGCCCACGGTGGTGCCCGAGCCAGCGCTCGAAACTTGCCCACACCTCGTGGAAGGGGGCGGCACTGTCCACGCTGGCCTGGCTGATGTGGGTCAGTTCGCGGCAGAACGGGGTGAGCTGTGGCCGCCGCCGAGGCTTGACGAAGCGCTGGAAGTGGTCGACTTCGCGGCCTTCGCGGGTAACCAGGCTTGCGCCGATTTCAATGACTTCCATCTCTGTGACCGGCCACCCACCCACATCGGTGGTGGCTTCCAGGTCGATCACCAACCACTGGCCCATACCAGGCTCCCTTGCAGATCCCGCTAGAGCGTAGCCAAACTCGGGGCATCCGGCACCCCCTGGCAATTTGCCCCCGGGTTTGGCGCAAGGACAGCGCAACTGGCAGTTGTGTCCAAGCGGGAAAACGCCTAGCTTAGGCGTACCCAGGCATGAACCGTATGAGTGTCCGTCTTGATTCCAACGCCCGGCCTCAAGGCCTTTTCCACACTGATACTGCTGGCCGTGTTCTGGCTGGCGGCGCCTGCCCGGGCAGCTGACGCCATCGAGGTCAAGGTCGGCGCGGCACACTTCCCGCCATACACGGTGCGCCCCGAGCAGGGCGCCGACACGGGGCTGCTGCCACAGCTGGTCGATGCGCTGAACCGCGTGCAGCAGCAATACCGTTTTGTCCTGGTGCCCACATCGATCCAGCGGCGTTTCGGTGATTTCCAGCAAGGCCGTACCGACATGGCCATTTTCGAGAATCCGCAATGGGGTTGGCAGCAGATTGCCCACCAGACCGTGGACATGGGCCTGGAAGATGCCGAAGTATTCGTCGCCCGCCAGGCCAATGGCCGTGATCAGCATTACTTCGACGACCTGCGCGGCAAGCGCCTGGCGCTGTTCAACGGCTATCACTATGCGTTCGCCGGCTTCAACCCGGACCCGGACTACCTGCGCAAGACCTACAACGCGACCCTGACCTATTCGCATGACAGCAACCTGTTGATGGTGCAGGCCGGGCGTGCCGACATTGCCCTGGTCACGCGGTCCTACCTCAGCGATTTCCTCGCGCGCAACCCGGCCAGCCGCGAGCAGCTGGTGTCTTCGCAGCGGATTGACCAGGTCTACCACCACTATGCCTTGCTGCGCCCTGGCGCACCGATCGGCGAGCAGTCGTTCGCGACGCTGCTGCGTGGCCTGCGCGACAGCGGCGAACTGGCGCGGATCTTCGAGCCCTACCGCATCACGTTGGTCCCCACGCGCGACTAAATTCCCGCCAGCTGGCAACGTTTTCAGCAGTGAGCCTTTTTCTTCATTGCCGTGAGCCAAGCCCATGCCGTTCGATGCCGCTTCGCAGCCCCAATCCGCGCCGCGCTGGCGCAGCCTCTGTGCCGAGGAGGGGAGCAACTGGTTGAGCCTGTCCCTCGATGGCCGCCCGTTGCTCCGCGTGCGCCTGGAGGCAGGCGCAACCTTGCAGCTTTATCCCGAACGCATCTGCCCGCAGCGCCGCGAGCAGGCGTTATGGGCTGCCTGCTATTGGTTGTTGTCCCGCGACAGCGCTTGCCAGCGCCTGGCCTGGCACCTGCCAGAGGTGCCCACGCAGGCATTGCTCAGCGGCCTGCTGCTGGCTACCGAGCAACCTGGCCAGTACCTGTGCGAGCGCGCGCTGTTCTGGCAGTTGCCACAGCCCTGGCTGGGCGAGTCGGGCCGTGTGGCGTACCCCCAGCAGATGCAGCTCAGCAACGGCAAGCGCCACCCGCGCCGCGCGCCCAAGCCCCGCGGCGAGGTGTACCGGCGTTTCGATGCGCGCCTGGGCAGTTGGGTGTCGCTGCGCACCCTGGAGGTCGAGGCGGACCTGGAGCGTTTCAACCGCTGGCAGAACAACCCGCGCGTGGAGGCGTTCTGGCAGGAGGGTGGCACGCTGGCGCAGCACCGCGAGTACCTCGGCAAACTCCAGGCCGACCCGCATACCCTGACCTTGATCGGCTGTTTCGACGACGAGCCGTTTGCCTACTTTGAAGCCTATTGGGCCAAGGAAGACCGCATTGCGCCGTTCTACCCGGTCGATGACTACGATCGCGGCATCCACATGCTGGTGGGGGAGGAGCGCCATCGCGGGCCGCACAAGGTGGCCAGCTGGCTATCGGCATTGGTGCACTACCTGTTCCTCGACGACCCGCGTACCCAGCGGGTGGTGGCCGAGCCGCGTGCCGACAACGGCAAGATGATCGGATACCTGCACGACCAGTGCTTCCACTGCGACAAGGAGTTCGACTTCCCGCACAAACGGGCGGCGCTGATGATTCTGGGGCGGGAGCGGTTTTTCCAGCGCTGCCAGCTGGTCTGAAGTCGCGGGTTGGTTCGTGGGCACTCATGGCCTCATCGCCGGCAAGCTGGCTCCTACATTGGCTACGTCGCGCTTGAGCCGTGCGCAGTTACTGTAGGAACCTGGCTTGCCTGCGATAGGGGGGCGCAGCGCCCCCGGCTGTCTAGACTTGTTCAGGCTTGTCGGTTGGCGGTCTTGCGGCAATGTACCAGTGCATCGCGGATCATGAAGTTGACCAGCGTCGGCGACACCCCCAGTTCCTTGGCAATGTCCTTTTGCGGTACCCCGTGCAGGCGGTACATCTCGAACGCATAGCGGGTGCGCTGCGGCAGCTGGTTCAACGCCTCGGCAATGTCATCCAGCGCAGCCAGGTTGATGTGGGTGGCCTCGGGCGAGGCATTCTGCACCACCACATTCAGGCCTTCCTCCTCGCTGCCGGAGTACTTCAACTCCATCGCCTGCTTGCGGTAGTGGTCGATGGCCAGGTTGCGCACGATCTGGAACAGGTAGCTCAGCTGCGCCTTGAACGACGAGGTGATCTGCGGGGCCGCGCTGAGCCGGAAAAAGGCATCCTGCACCACATCTTCGGCGCGCGACCGGCAGCCGGTGATGCGTGCGGCAATCTTGACCAGGATGCTGCGATTGTCGACGAAGGCCTGCAGTAATGGTGAATCGCACTTACTTGTGGATAGTTGTTCCGCCATGGAAATCACCTTGTCACAGAGGGGAAAGGAGGCTTCCAGCTGTGGGAAGCTTCCTATGACGTGCGACAACCTATTCATAGTGATAATGATTGTCAAATGAGAAATGTAATTATTACTACCTAGTTCTGGTTTCGGGGAGGCATGCCTTGGGAGGTGTGGCGCCTGGGAGATCGCGCGCCGCCCGCGCGGCGCATCGCGAGCTGCGCTCGCTCCTACGTTCGTTTCGGGCCAGTAACGCTTGTGACAGGCGCGCGCGACCGCCTGGTGTGTACGACGCGATATCCCGTCGGGCGCCAAGGCGTACGCGCGCAAATCCCACAGGAATAATTGGCCCGAAACCAACGTAGGAGCGAGCGCAGCTCGCGATGCGCCGCGCGGGCGGCGCGCGATCTCCCAGGCGCCACACCTGCCAAGCCAGACCCCGCTAATTTCTCCCCCTGCCCATACGTTCCCCTGTGTACATCCGGCCGCCGTACGCTGCTCGCCCAGGTTCGCGCAGCAGCCGGCCCGCCCTCACCAGACACTGGCAGGAACACCCCCATGACGGACGCCTTCGAACTCCCGCTCTCGCTGGTCCAGGCCCTGGCGCAACGCGCCGCACAGACCCCGGAGCGGATCGCCTTGCGCTTTCTCGCCGACGCTCCCGGCGAGCAGGCCGTGCTCAGCTACCGTGAACTCGACCAGCGCGCGCGCACCATCGCCGCTGCGTTGCAGGCGCGGGCCGGTTTCGGCGAGCGTGCGGTGCTGTTGTTCCCCAGTGGGCCGGACTACGTGGCGGCGTTCTTCGGCTGCCTGTATGCCGGCGTGATCGCGGTGCCGGCCTACCCGCCGGAGTCGACGCGCCAGCACCATCAGCAACGCCTGCTGTCGATCATCGACGACGCCGAACCGCGCCTGCTGCTGACCGTGGCGGCGCTGGAAGGCAGCCTGCAAGGCCTGGAGGCGCTGAGCAGGGCCAACGCCCCTGCGCTGCTGGCGGTCGACCGCCTGGAGCCGGCGCTGGCTGCGCACTGGCGCGAACCGGCCCTGAAGGGGGATGACATCGCCTTCCTGCAGTACACTTCCGGCTCCACCGCGCTGCCCAAGGGCGTGCAGGTCAGCCATGGCAACCTGGTGGCCAACGAGCAGTTGATCCGCCGCGGCTTCGGCATCGACCTCAACCCCGACGACGTCATCGTCAGCTGGCTGCCGCTGTACCACGACATGGGCCTGATCGGCGGCCTGCTGCAGCCGATCTTCAGCGGTGTGCCCTGCGTGCTGATGGCGCCGGGCTACTTCCTGGCCCGCCCGCTGCGTTGGCTGCAGGCAATCAGCGAGTACGGCGGCACCATCAGCGGTGGCCCCGACTTTGCCTACCGCCTGTGCAGCGAACGGGTCAGCACGGCCGCCCTGGCCGGGCTCGACCTGAGCCGCTGGCGCGTGGCCTATTCCGGCTCCGAGCCGATCCGCCAGGACAGCCTGGCCACCTTCGCCGACAAGTTCCGCGCCTGCGGCTTCGACCCGCAGAGCTTTTTCGCCAGCTACGGCCTGGCCGAAGCGACCCTGTTCGTCAGCGGTAGCCGCCGTGGCCAGGGCATCGCCGCGCTGGAACTGGACGCCGAGGCCTTCGCCGCCAACCGCGCCGAGCCGGGCCAGGGCAGCGTGCTGATGAGCTGCGGCTACCCGCAGCCGGGGCATGCGCTGCGTATTGTCGAGCCGCAACGCCTGCAGGTGCTGGGCGACAACCAGGTCGGCGAGATCTGGGCCAGCGGCCCGAGCATCGCCCGGGGCTACTGGCGCAACCCGCAAGCCAGCGCCCGCACGTTCGTCGAAATGGACGGCCAGACCTGGCTGCGTACCGGCGACCTGGGCTTCATGCGCGAAGGCGAAGTGTTCGTCAGCGGGCGCCTGAAAGACCTGCTGATCGTACGCGGGCAGAACCTCTACCCACAGGACCTGGAAAAAACCCTCGAACGCGAAGTCGAGGTGCTGCGCAAAGGCCGGGTGGCAGTATTTGCCGTCGAGCAGCAGGGTGAGGAGGGCATCGGCGTGGCAGTCGAAGTCAGCCGCAACGTGCAAAAGGCGCTCAAGCCCGACGACCTGATCAAGACCCTGCGCCAGGTCGTCGCCGATGCCTGCCGCCAAGCCCCGGCGGTGGTCCTGCTGCTGAACCCCGGCGCATTGCCGAAGACCTCCAGCGGCAAGCTGCAGCGCTCGGCCTGCCGCACGCGCATGGCCGATGGCAGCCTGGATTGCTATGCCCGGTTCCCTGGGCAGAATCCAGCCGATGCCAGCCCGGCAACCGCTGATGCGCTACAGGCGCGCATCGCCAGCATATGGTGCGACATCCTCAAGGTGCAGACGGTGGCGGCAGACGACCACTTCCTGCTGCTGGGCGGCAACTCCATTGCTGCCACCCAGGCCACCGCTCGCCTGGCCGACGAACTGGGCATCTCGCTCAACCTGGCCACCTTGTTCGAGGCGCCCGTGCTGGCCGACTACAGCCAGGCAGTGGCCGCCCTGCTCGCTGCCGACGGCGCCCGAGCTACCGCCATCGCCCCGCTGGCGCGCGCCCGGGCATTGCCCCAGTCACTGGCGCAAAACCGCTTGTGGCTGCTGTGGCAGTTGCAGCCGCAGGCGGCGGCCTACAACATTCCGGCTGGCCTGCACTTGCGTGGCGAGCTGGATGAAGGTGCCCTGGAAGCGGCCTTCCAGGCACTGGTGCAGCGCCATGAGTCACTGCGCACCGTGTTCAGCGAAGAACACGGCCAAGCCCTGCAGCGCATCCTCCCATCCGCGCCATTCCACCTGCGCCGCCTGGACCTTGCCGGCCAGCCGCCCGACCAGGTCATCGCCCAGCGCGAGGCAGAAGCCTGTCAGCCCTTCGACCTGACCCAGGGCCCGCTGCTGCGGGTGACCCTGGCGCGCCTGGGTGATGAAGACCATCAGCTGTGGGTGACCCTGCACCACATCGTTGCTGACGGCTGGTCACTGAATATCCTGCTGGAGGAATTCGCCAGGCTATATGCCGCCCACTGCCAGGGCCTGCAGGCCAACCTGGCACCGCTGCCCCTCGGCTACGCCGATTACGCCAGCTGGCAACGGCAATGGCTGGCCGCCGGCGAGGCCGAGCGTCAGTTGCACTACTGGCAGGCGCGCCTGGGCGAGGAAGCGCCGGTGCTCGATTTGTGCACCGACCAGCCGCGCACCAGCCAACGCGACCAGCGGGCCGCCCGGTTGCAGGTGCAGGTGCCAGCCGGCCTCGCCGAGGCGCTCAGGGGCTTGGCGCGCGAGCAGCAAGCCAGCCTGTTCATGGTCTTGCTGGCCGGCTGGCAGGCCCTGCTGCACCGCTACAGCGGCCAGGCCGACATCCGCGTCGGTGTGCCCAACGCCAACCGCCCGCGCCTGGAAACCCAGGGCCTGGTCGGTTTCTTCATCAATACCCAGGTAATGCGTTCGCAACTCGATGGCCGCCTGCCGTTCAGCCAGTTGCTGGCCCAGGTGCGCCAAGCCACCCTGGCAGCCCAGGCCAACCAGGACCTGCCGTTCGAGCAACTGGTCGAAGCCATGCCCGAGGCGCGCGAACAAGGCCTGTTCCAGGTCATGTTCAACCACCAGCAACGCGACCTGTCGGCCCTGCGCCGCCTGCCTGGCCTGCTCGTCGAAGAATTGCCGTGGCACAGCCGCGAGGCCAAGTTCGACTTGCAGCTGCACAGCGAAGAAGACCATCAGGGCCGCCTGAGCCTGGCCTTCGACTATGCCGCCGGGCTGTTCGAAGCCACTACCATCGAGCGCCTGGCCGAGCACCTGCTGGCCCTGCTGGAGCAAGTCTGCGCTGCGCCGCAACGGGCCTTGGGCGAGGTGCAGCTGCTCGACGAGCCAGCCCGCAGGCAACTGCTGGGTTGGGGCCAGGCACCGGCCGTAGCGCCGCAGCGCCTGCTGGTTGAGCAGCTCAATGATCAGGCGCGCCAGACCCCGCAGCGCACCGCGCTGGTCTGGCAGGGGGGCAGCCTGGACTATGCCGAGCTGCACCAGCAAGCCAACCGCCTGGCCCATTACCTGAGGGACAAGGGGGTTGGCCCCGATACCTGTGTGGCCATTGCCGTCGAGCGCTCGCCGCAACTGTTGGTCGGCCTGCTGGCGATCCTCAAGGCCGGTGGCGCCTATGTGCCGCTGGACGTCGACTACCCGGCCGAGCGCCTGGCCTACATGCTCGCCGACTGCGGCGCCGGCCTGCTGCTGAGCCACAGCGGCCTGCTGGGCAAGCTGCCGCAGGTCGATGGGGTCAGCGCCATCGCCCTCGACCAGCTGCACCTGGACAGCTGGCCCAGCCATGCACCCGGGTTGCACTTGCACGGCGACAACCTGGCGTATGTCATCTACACCTCCGGCTCCACCGGCCAGCCCAAGGGCGTAGGCAACACCCACGCGGCATTGGCCGAGCGCCTGCAATGGATGCAGGCCACTTATGCCCTGGACGACAGCGACGTGCTGCTGCAGAAGGCGCCGGTCAGCTTCGACGTTTCGGTGTGGGAGTGCTTCTGGCCGCTGGTCACGGGCTGCAAGTTGGTGCTTGCCGGCCCCGGCGAGCACCGTGACCCGCAGCGTATCGCCGCGTTGGTGCAGGCCCATGGTGTGACCACGTTGCATTTCGTGCCGCCCCTGCTGCAGGTGTTTGTCCAGGAACCGCAGGCACCGGCCTGTACCAGCCTGCGCCGGGTGTTTTCCGGGGGCGAGGCGTTGCCCGCCGCGTTGCGTGACCGCGTGCTGCAGGTGCTGCCACAGGCGCAGTTGCATAACCGGTACGGCCCGACCGAAACCGCCATCAACGTCACCCATTGGCACTGCCAGGCGGCGGATGGCGAGCGTTCGCCGATCGGCCGCCCGTTGGCCAATGTGCTGTGCCGCGTGCTGGACGACGAACTTGAACTCACTGCCCCCGGTGTGCCGGGCGAGCTGTACCTCGGCGGCGCCGGCCTGGCCCGTGGCTACCTGGGCCGCCCGGGCCTTACCGCCGAACGCTTCGTGCCCCGGGCCGATGGCCATGGCGAACGCCTGTACCGCAGTGGCGACCGTGCCCGCTGGCAGGTGCAGAGCGAGGCCCTGGAGTACCTCGGCCGCCTCGACCAGCAGGTCAAGGTGCGTGGTTTCCGCGTCGAGCCCGAGGAAGTCCAGGCCTGCCTGCTGGCGCAAGCGGGTGTCGAACAGGCGCTGGTGCTGGTGCACCAGGACGCGGTCGGCGCGCAACTGGTCGGCTACTATTGCGGCAGCGCCCAGCCAGCCGAGTTGCTGGCCGTGCTGGCCGAACAGTTGCCGGCCTATATGGTGCCGGCACAACTCGTCCCGCTGGCGCAGATGCCGCTGGGCCCCAGCGGCAAGGTCGAACGCAAGGCGCTGCCGGCCCCGGTGTGGCAGCAGCGTGAGCACGTTGCGCCACAAAGCGCATTGCAGCAGCAGGTCGCGGCCATCTGGCGCGAGGTGCTGAACCTGCCGCGGGTCGGCCTGCAGGATGACTTCTTCGCCCTCGGCGGTCACTCGCTGCTGGCCACCCAGATCGTTTCGCGCACCCGCCAGGCCTGCGATGTCGAGCTGCCGCTCAAGGCCCTGTTCAATGCCAGCGAACTGGGCGCCTTCTGTGCCGAGATCGCCCGTATCCGCGCCGCCGGCGAGCGCAACCTGCAAGGCGAAATCGCCCGCGTCGACCGTCGCCAGGCCGTGCCGCTGTCGTACTCGCAGCAGCGCATGTGGTTCCTCTGGCAGATGCAGCCGGACAGCCCGGCGTACAACGTCGGTGGCATGGCGCGCCTGCGCGGCACCCTGCATGTGGAGGCCTTCGAGCGTGCACTGCAGGCGCTGGTGGTGCGTCATGAAACCTTGCGTACTACCTTCCCGAGCATCGACGGCGTGCCGTACCAGTGCGTGGCGCCAGACGCCAGCCTGCACCTGGACTGGCACGACTTCAGCGCGTTGTCTGAGGCCACCCGCCAGCAACGCCTGCGGCAACTGGCCGACGATCAGGCGCACCAGCCCTTCGACCTGGAGCACGGCCCGCTGCTGCGCGCCTGCCTGGTCAAGGCCGCAGAGCGTGAGCATTGCTTCGTACTGACCCTGCATCACATCGTCACCGAGGGCTGGGCCATGGACATCTTCGCCCGCGAACTGGGCGAGCTGTACGAAGCCTTCGTCGATGACCGCGAATCGCCACTGCCGCCGCTGCCGGTGCAGTATCTGGACTACAGCCTGTGGCAACGGCAATGGCTGGAAAGTGGCGAAGGTGCGCGCCAGCTGGCCTACTGGCAGGCGCGCCTGGGCGATGAGCACCCGGTACTCGCGCTACCCGCCGACCGCCCACGCCCGCCGGTGCAGAGCCACCGTGGCGAGCTGTACCGCTTCGAACTGGCCCCGGCGCTGGTCGCCCGCGTGCACGCCTTCAACCGCCAGCGCGGGTTAACCCTGTTCATGACCGTGACCGCCACCCTGGCCGCCTTGCTGCATCGCTACAGCGGCCAGCGCGACCTGCGCATCGGCGCGCCGGTGGCCAACCGCATCCGCCCGGAAAGCGAAGGCCTGATCGGCGCGTTCCTCAATACCCAGGTGCTGCGCTGCGAGGTTGACGGGCAGATGACTGCCCATGCCTTGCTGGAGCAGGTGCGCCAGGCTGCCATCGAGGGCCAGTCGCACCAGGACCTGCCATTCGAGCAATTGGTGGAAGCCCTGCAGCCACCGCGCAGCAGCGCCTACAACCCGCTGTTCCAGGTGATGTGCAACGTCCAGCGCTGGGCTTTCCAGCAAAGCCGTACGCTGGCCGGCATGCAGGTGGATTACCTGGTCAACGATGCCAGCGCCACCAAGTTCGACCTGTACCTGGAGGTGACCGACCTCGATGGCCGCCTCAACTGCTGCCTGACCTACAGCCGCGACCTGTTCGACGAGCCGCGCATCGCCCGCATGGCCGAGCACTGGCAGCAGCTGCTGGGCGGCCTGCTGGACGACCCGCAACAGCGCCTGTGCGAGCTGCCGATGCTGGTCAGCGCCGAGCAGCAGGTGCTGGCGGGCCAGTTGCCCGGCGAGCATGGGAACCTCGACCAGACCTTGCATGGCCTGTTCGCCGCCCAGGCAGCGCGCACCCCGCACGCCGCTGCGCTGACCTTCGCCGGCCAGCACCTCACCTATGCCGAGCTCGACCAGCAAGCCAACCGCCTGGCCCGCGCCCTGCGCGAGCGTGGAGTGGGCCCGCAGGTGCGCGTGGGCCTGGCACTGGAGCGCTCGCTGCACATGGTGGTCGGCTTGCTGGCCATACTCAAGGCCGGTGGCGCCTACGTGCCGCTCGACCCCGAGTACCCGCTGGACCGCCTGCGCTACATGATCGAAGACAGCCGCATCGGCCTACTGCTGAGCCAGCGCGCGCTGCTGCAAAGCCTTGGCGAGCTGCCCCAAGGGGTGGTGTGCTGGAGCCTGGAAGACGACTCCGCCAGCCTGTCGGCCTACAGCGCTGCGCCACTGGACAACCGCAACCTGGCGCAGCACCAGGCCTACCTGATCTACACCTCCGGCTCCACCGGCAAGCCAAAGGGCGTCGTCGTCAGCCACGGCGAATTCGCCATGCACTGCCAGGCGGTGATCTCGGCATTTGGCATGCGCAGCGACGACTGCGAGCTGCACTTCTATTCGATCAACTTCGATGCCGCCAGCGAACGCCTGTGGGTGCCACTGCTGTGCGGTGCCCGCGTGGTGTTGCGCGCCCAGGGGCAGTGGGGGGCCGAGGATATCTGCCAGCTGGTGCGCGAGCAGCAGGTCAGCATCCTCGGCTTCACGCCCAGCTACGGCAGCCAGTTGGCGCAGTACCTGGCCGGGCAGGGCGAGCAGTTGCCGGTACGCCTGGTGATCACCGGTGGCGAAGCGCTGACCGGCGAGCACCTGCAGCGCATTCGCCAGGCGTTTGTGCCGCAGCAGTTGTTCAACGCCTACGGCCCGACCGAAACCGTGGTCATGCCACTGGCCTGTCTGGCACCGGACACGCTGCCCGCAGACCTAGGCAGCGTGCCGATCGGCCGTGTTGTCGGCAGCCGCACGGCCTATATCCTCGACGAAAACCTTGCCCTGTTGCCCCAAGGCGGGATCGGCGAACTGTATGTCGGCGGTGCCGGCCTGGCCCAGGGTTACCACGACCGCCCGGGCCTCAGCGCCGAACGCTTCGTCGCCGACCCGTTCGGTGCCGCAGGCGGGCGCCTGTACCGCACCGGTGACCTGGTGCGCCTGGGCAGCGATGGCCTGGTCGAGTACGTGGGTCGTGCCGACCAGCAGGTGAAGATTCGCGGCTTCCGCATCGAGCTCGGGGAAATCGAAAGCCGCCTGCAGGCGCATGCCGAGGTCGACGAAGCCGTGGTGCTGGCCCTCGACTTGCCGGGTGGCAAGCAACTGGTGGGGTACCTGGTATGCCGGCAGGCGGCTGCCGACAGCGCGGCCCAGGGTCGGCTGCGTGAAGCGGTAAAGGCCGAGGCCCGGCGTCACCTGCCGGACTACATGGTGCCCGCCCACCTGGTCCTGCTCGACAGCCTGCCGCTGATGGGCAACGGCAAACTCGACCGCCGCGCGCTGCCGCTGCCAGAGCTGGAGCAGGCCCGCCAGCATTATCAGGCCCCTGGCAGTGTGGTTGAAGCGCAACTGGTGCAGATCTGGTGCGATGTGCTGAACCTGGCCCGGGTCGGCGTGCAGGACAACTTCTTCGAACTGGGCGGCGATTCGATCCTGTCGATCCAGGTGGTCAGCCGGGCTCGCCAGGCAGGCCTGCAGTTCACGCCGCGCGACCTGTTCCAGCACCAGACCATCCAGGCCCTGGCGACCGTCGTTCGCCACAGCGACGCCACCCGCACCCTCGACCAGGGCCTGCGCCAGGGGCCGGTCGGCCTGACCCCGATCCAGCACTGGTTCTTCGCCACCGACCTGGCGCAGCCGCAGCACTGGAACCAGGCGGTGTTGCTGCAAGCCCGCCAAGCGCTGGACGAAGCGGCACTGGAGCAGGCCCTGGCCGCCCTGGTGCGGCACCACGACAGCCTGCGCCTGCGTTTCAGCGAGGCCAACGGCCGCTGGCAGGCCGCCTACGCTCAGCCTGGCGCCGGGCAATTGCTGTGGAGCGCGACGGTTGCCGACTTCGCCGATTGCCAGGCGCTGTACACCGACCTGCAGCGCAGTCTCGACCTGCAGCAAGGTCCATTGCTGCGCGCGCTGCTGGTGCGTGACGGGCAGGGCAGCCAGCGCCTGTTGCTGGCGATCCATCACCTGGTGGTGGATGGCGTGTCCTGGCGGGTGCTGCTGGAAGACCTGCAGGCGTTGTACCGTGGCCAGCCGCTGCCGGCCAAGACGCACACCATGGGCGACTGGGCGGCCCGCCTGGCCAGCTATGCCGGCAGCGACTCGCTGCGCGACGAGCTGGGCTGGTGGCAAGGCCAGCTGGCGGGCGTGCGTCGCGAACTGCCGTGCGATCACCCGCAGGGCGGCAACCTGCAGCGCCATGCCCGCACACTGGCCATCGGCCTGGATGCGCAGCAGACCCGGCAGTTGTTGCAGCAGGCCCCGGCGGCGTACCACACCCAGGTCAACGACCTGCTGTTGACTGCGCTGGCGCGCACCTTGTGCCGCTGGAGCGGCGATGAGGCAGTGTTGGTGCAACTCGAGGGCCATGGCCGCGACGGGCTGTTCGAAGACATGGACCTGACCCGCAGCGTCGGCTGGTTCACCAATGCCTACCCACTCAGCCTGCGCCCACTGCCGGGCGAGGACGATGCGACGCGGGCCGCTTCGATCAAGTGCATCAAGGAGCAACTGCGCCAGGTGCCGCACAAAGGCCTGGGCTACGGCGTGCTGCGCTACCTGGCCGATGCGACGGTACGCGAGCAGATGGCGGCCTTGCCGCAGGCGCGCATCACCTTCAACTACCTGGGCCAGTTCGACCAGCAGTTCGACAGCGCGGCGCTGTTCCAGCCGCTGGACGCCCCGGCCGGCCAGGCCCACGCTGCCGATGCGCCGTTGCCCAACTGGCTGAGTGTTGATGGCCAGGTATATGGCGGTGCCCTGCAATTGCGCTGGACATTCAGCGCCGAGCGCTATGACGAGCGCACCATCGCCAGCCTGGCTGAGGCCTATCGCCAGGAGTTGCTGGCGCTGGTCGAGCATTGCCTGGCCGATGGCAACGGCAGCTTCACGCCGTCCGACTTCCCGCTGGCGCACCTGACCCAGGCGCAGATCGACGCCTTGCCGGTGCCGGCTGCGCAGATCGAGGACGTCTATCCGCTGACGCCGATGCAGGAAGGCATGCTGTTGCACACCCTGCTGGAACCGGGTACCGGCCTCTACTACATGCAGGACCGCTACCGCATCAACAGTGCCCTTGACCCTGAACGCTTCGCCCAGGCCTGGCAAGCGGTGGTGGCACGGCATGAGGCGTTGCGCGCATCGTTCAGCTGGAACACCGGCGAGGCGATGCTGCAGATCATCCATAAGCCAGGCAATACGCCACTGGATTACCAGGACTGGCGCGACCTCGATGATGACGCCCAGGAGCAGCGCCTGCAGGCCCTGCACAAGCAGGAGCGCGAGGCTGGCTTCGCCTTGCTCAGCGAAGCGCCTTTCCACCTGCGCCTGGTGCGTGTGGCCGATGAGCGCTACTGGTTCATGATGAGCAATCACCACATCCTGATCGACGCCTGGTGCCGCTCGTTGTTGATGAACGACTTCTTCGAAATCTACCAGGCCCTCGGCGAGGGCCGGCAGGCGCAACTGCCGGTGCCGCCGCGCTACCGCGACTACATCGGCTGGCTGCAACACCAGGGCCTGGACGATGCCCGCGCCTGGTGGCAGGCCAGCCTGGCCGGCTTCGAGCGCGCCACCGCCATTCCCAGCGACCGCCCGCTACGCCACGACCACGCCGGCAGCGGCATGGTCGTCGGTGACTGCCATACCCGCCTGGCGGTAGACGACGGCGTGCGCCTGCGCGAACTGGCCCAGGCTCACCAGCTCACCGTCAACACCTTTGCCCAGGCGGCCTGGGCCTTGGTGCTGGCGCGCTACAGCGGCGACCGTGACGTAGTGTTCGGCGTGACCGTGGCCGGGCGGCCGGTGAGCCAGCCGCAGATGCAGCGTACGGTCGGCCTGTTCATCAACAGCGTCGCCCTGCGCGTGCAGTTGCCGGCGGCCGGCCAGCGTTGCAGCGTGCGCCAGTGGCTGCAAGGCCTGCTGGAGCGCAACATGGAGCTGCGCGAGTACGAATACCTGCCGCTGGTGGCGATCCAGGAGTGCAGCGAACTGCCCAAGGGCCAGCCGCTGTTCGACAGCCTGTTCGTGTTCGAGAACGCGCCGGTCGAAACCGCCGTGCTCGACCATGCCCAACAGCTCAACGCCAGTTCCGACTCGGGCCGCACCCACACCAATTTCCCGCTTACAGCGGTGTGCTACCCGGGGGATGAGCTGGGCCTGCACCTGTCGTTTGACCAGCGCTATTTCGACTACCCGACCGTCGAGCGCCTGCTGGCCGAGTTCAAGCGCCTGCTGCTGGCGCTGGTGCAAGGCTTTGCCGGTGAGGTGAGTGCGCTGCCGCTGCTGGGCGCCGAGGAACAGCGTTTCCTGCTCGAGGACTGCAACCGCACCAGCTGCGCCTACCCGCTGCAGCAGAGCTACATCGCCCAGTTCGAGGCGCAGGTGGCGGCGTACTCGCAACGTATCGTGGCGCGCTGCCTGGAGGCGACCTATGACTATGCCGGGTTGAACCTGGCGGCCAACCGCCTGGGCCATGCCCTGGTGGCCGCAGGTGTGCAGGTGGACCAGCCGGTGGCGCTGCTGGCCGAGCGCGGGCTGCCGTTGCTGGGCATGATCGTCGGCAGCTTCAAGGCTGGCGCTGGCTACCTGCCGCTGGACCCGGGCCTGCCGTCGGCGCGCCTGCAAAGCATTCTCCAGCTCAGCCGCGCCCCGGTGCTGGTGTGCAGCGCGGCCTGTGCCGGGCAAGCTCGGCAGTTGCTGGAAGCGCTGGAGGCAGCGGCACGCCCGCAATTACTGGTGTGGGAAGATGTCCAGGCGAGCCCGCTGGCCAGCCATAACCCTGGCATCCATAGCGCGCCGGGCAACCTTGCCTATGTGATCTACACCTCGGGCTCCACCGGCCTGCCGAAAGGGGTGATGGTCGAGCAGCGCGGCATGCTCAACAACCAGCTGAGCAAGGTTCCCTACCTGGCGCTTACCGAGCACGACGTGATCGCCCAGACTGCCTCGCAGAGCTTCGACATCTCGGTATGGCAGTTCCTTGCCGCGCCGCTGTTCGGCGCCAGGGTGGAGATCGTGCCGAACGCGATCGCCCAGGACCCGCAGGCCCTGCTGGCGCATGTACGGGCCACCGGCATCAGCGTGCTGGAAAGCGTGCCGTCGCTGATCCAGGGCATGCTGGCCGACGACCACCAGCCCCTCGACGGCCTGCGCTGGATGCTGCCGACCGGCGAAGCCATGCCGCCGGAGCTGGCTGCGCAATGGCTGCAGCGTTACCCGCAGATCGGCCTGGTCAATGCCTACGGCCCGGCGGAGTGTTCCGACGACGTGGCATTCTTCCGCGTCGATGCTGCCTCGACTCACGGCAGCTATCTGCCGATTGGCCGGCCGACCGACAACAACCGCCTTTACCTGTTCGACGAAGAGCAGGCGTTGGTGCCGTTGGGGGCGGTGGGTGAACTGTGCGTGGCCGGCACCGGCGTTGGCCGCGGTTATGTCGGCGACCCGGTGCGGACCGCGCTGGCGTTCATCCCGCATCCGTATGGCGCAGCAGGCGAACGCTTGTACCGCACCGGTGACCTGGCGCGGCAGCGCCCGGATGGCGTGCTGGCCTACATCGGGCGCATCGACCATCAAGTGAAGATCCGTGGCTACCGCATCGAACTGGGCGAGATCGAAGCGCGCCTGCACGAGCAGGCCGAGATCCGCGACGCTGCGGTTGGCGTGCAGGAGGGCGTCAATGGCAAGTACCTGGTCGGTTACCTGGTGGCGCATCAGGGCATCAGCGCCGATGCTGCGTTGCTGGAGCAGCTCAAGCAGCGCCTGCGTGGCGAGTTGCCGGAGTACATGGTACCGCTGCACTGGGGCTGGTTCGACAGCCTGCCGCACAACGCCAACGGCAAGCTCGACCGCAACGCCTTGCCGGCCATCGACATCGCTGGCCAGCACAGCCAGGCGTACCAGGCACCGCGCAATGAGCTGGAGGCACTGCTGGCGGATATCTGGGCCGATGTGCTCAAGGCCGGGCGGGTTGGGGTGCACGACAACTTCTTCGAGCTGGGCGGGCATTCGTTGCTGGCTACGCGGATCGCCTCGCAGGTGCAGAAACAGCTGCAGTTGAACGTGCCGCTGCGGGCGATGTTCGAGTGCAGCACGGTGGCGGAGTTGGCCGAACATGTGCGGGGCCTGCAGGGCAGTGCGCTGGATGAGGCCAAGGTCGACCGGCTGAGTGACCTGATGGCGGCGTTCGAAGAACTGTAGTTCCCACCGGTATCACGCCGCATGCGACCTTGGCGCTGGCCCTGCAGGAGCGGCCTTGTGTCGCGAAAGGGGCGCCAAGCGCCCCCAACAGTTCAGCTCCGCCGCAGATATCACGGGGCCGCGTTGCGGCCCTTTCGCGACACAAGGCCGCTCCTGCAACAAAGCGCGAAGCGCTATCTCAGCGCTTGCCGAGAATCTTGCCCAGCAGCTCCGGCCGCGGCGCCCCTTGCTGGCTCTGCAGGTTGCCCTGCTCATCCTGATAGAAGATCGCCGGGGTTGCCTGCAGCCCCATTTCTTCCATCAAGGCCATGTTCGCCGCCAGTTTCTGCTGCACCGCCTCCGGCACCTGCGTCAGCGGCTTCAACGTGCTGGCCTTGCCGGCCTTTTCGTGTTCATGCAGGGCCTTGGCCGGGTCTTTCGCCGCCAGCAGCGCGGCCGACTTGCCTGGGCTGTCCTCGCGGATGATGCCGACCATGATATGGCGCAACTGCACCTTGCCCGACTCCACCCACGGCCGCGCCTGTTCCCAGAACATGTTGCAGTACGGGCAGTTGGGGTCGCTGAACAGGTAGACCTTGCGTGGCGCGTCATCCTTGCCGTCGGCGATCCACGCGGTGTTCTCCATCTTCGTCCAGAGGGCCTTGCTCATCGGCGCATACACCAGCTGTTTCAGCGGCTCGGCGCTGAGGTCCTTGCCCTGTTCGTCGAACAGGCTGCCCACCAGCACATGCTTGCCGTCCGGGGTGAGGTACAGGGCCAGGGCGTTGTTCTGGTACTGGGCGGCGTACCCGCGCAGGCCGTCGGGCGCAGCGAAGCTGCCCTTGATCACGGCACCCTTGGCTTGCAGTTGCTGAATCGCCTTGGGCAACTCTTCGGCCTGCAGGGCCGGGGCAGCCAGCAGGGCCAGGGACAGGGGCAGCAGTGCAGTCAGTCGCATGTCAGTTTCCTTGTGCGGCAGGGGCGGGCGCGGTGGCCCGGTCGAAAGGTTCCAGGGCGTGGCGCAGGCTGGCCCGCGACAGCTCGCCGAGGTGGCTGCCGATCAGCCGCCCGTCGGCGTCGTAGAACAGGGTGGTGGGCAGGGCCATGGAACCGACGCGCTGGGCCAGCAGGCCGGTACCATCGAACAGCACATGGGTCAGGCTCAGGCCGGTGGTGGCGAGGAAGGTGCTGACGTTTTCCGGGGTTTCGCCCTGGTTGACGAACAGGAAGGTCACATGCGGGTAATCGCCTTGCGCCTGTTGCAGCACCGGCATCTCGCGCCGACAGGGCGGGCACCAGGTGGCCCAGAGGTTGATCACCAGCGGCTTGCCGCGGTAGCCGTGCAGTGCCACGGATTGCCCGCTGGCGTTGCGCAGGCTCAGTTCGGGCAGCTCGGTGCCCTTGCTGTACAGGTGCCCGGCGAGGCTGGCCAGGCCCCAGAACAATGCGCCGCTGAACAGCGCCCAGCCCAGCGGGCGGCGCAGCCCGGGATGACGCCAGCCTTGCCACAGGGCGCCGAGCACGATGCCGGCAAGGCCTGACCAGAACAGGAAGCCACCATCGCGGATGTCGATGATCTGCAGCAGGTCGTCCTGGTACATCGGCCAATAGGCCAGCACGAAGCCGGCGCGCGCGCATAGCAGGCCGATCAGGAACAGGTTGAACAGCGCCGATTCCGGGCTCTCGCCGCCACGCCGGGCGACCCACCAGCCGACCACGCTGGCAATCACCAGGGCGGTAAGCATCAGCAGGTGGTTGAGGGCCATGGTCAGTGGCCCGAGGGTTACGGTCAGCATCAGCCTTGGCTCCTGGTCTGGGTCCAGTGTTGCAGGAACGCGGCTGCATCCACTTCACCGGTGAGGCGCCGTGCGCGGCGTTCGTCGCCTTCCGGGCCGACCCAGATGATGCTGGGCGGGCCGGGTACCTGATAGTGCTGCAGCAAAGCCTGGCTGGCCGGGCTGTCGGCGGTCACGTCCAGGCGCAGCAGGTGCACGCCGGCCAGGGCCGCCTGCACGTCGCTGCGGGCGAATACCTGTTTTTCCATGACCTTGCACGACACGCACCAGTCGGCATAGTAGTCGACCATCACCCACTGGCCGCGCCCCTTGGCTGCCGCCAGTTCGCGTTGCAGGTCTTCGGGGCGGCTGACGGTGACGAAGGCATCTTCGACCTGCTGCCCGCTGGCCGGCGTGGCGCTGCCGGTGAACGGGCGCAGCGGTTGCCAGGGGTCGTCGCCACCGGCCGCCGCACCCACCAGCAGCAGGCCGCCCCACAGGGCGCCCAGCAGCGGAACAGCGCGCAACGCCGGTAGCCGCTGCAGGGCCGGCCAGGCTGCCCAGGCCAGGGTGATCAGCAGCCCGCCGCTGAGGGCCAGCAGCAATGCGCTGGGTAGCAGGCTGCGCACGGTGTACAGCGCCATGCCCAGGAACACGAAGCCGAATACCCCCTTGACCCGGTTCATCCAGGCGCCAGGGCGCGGCAGGTAGCGGTTGCCCAAGGTCACCAGCAACATCAGCGGCACGCCCATGCCCAGGCCAAGGCTGAACAACACCAGCGCGCCCTGCAGTACATCGCCGCTGTGGGCGATGTACAACAACGCCCCCGCCAGCGGCGCGGTCATGCACGGGCCCATCAGCAGCCCGGACAACCCACCGAGCAGCGCCGCGCCATACAGGTGGCCGCCACGCGTGCCGCGCCCGGCGCGGTCCAGGCGGTCACGCAGGGCGGCGGGCAGTTGCAGTTCGAAGGCACCGAACATCGGCAGGGCCAGGACCACGAACAGCCCCGCCAGGCTGCCCAGCAGCCAGGGTTGCTGCAGCCAGGCCTGCAGGCTGGCGCCCAGCAGCGCGGCGACCACGCCCAGGGCGGCGTATACCAGGGCCATGCTCAGTACATAGACCCCGGCCAGCAGCCAGCCGCGCCGGGCGCTGGCGCCATTGCCCAGTACCAGCCCGGCGAGGATCGGCAGCATCGGCAGCGAACAGGGGGTGAAGGCCAGCAACAGGCCCAGGCCGAAGAACGCCAGCAGGCTCCAGGCCAGGTGGCTTTGCTGCAGGCCGCTGGCCAGCGCCTGGTCGCTGGCTTGCTCGGCTAGCGGCGCTGTGCTGCCGCCGAGGTCGATCAAGGTGGTCTGCGGTGGGTAGCACAGGCCAGCGTCGGCACAGCCTTGCCAGCCCAGGCGCAGTTGGCCCTGGGCGCTGGCGGGCAGCAGCAGTTGCAACTGGTCGCGGTACACCGCGCTGTCGCCGAAGAATTCGTCGTGGTGGTTGAGCGCAGGTGGCAGCTGCGGGTGTTGCTCGACGGGCAGGCCGTCGAACTTCAGGCGTTTCTGATACAGGTAGTAGCCTGGCTTGATCTGGAAATACAGGCGCATCTGGCCATCGGGCTGGCGGTCGTGGGTCAGCACGAAAGCCTGGTCGACCGGCAGGAAGTCAGGTTTGACATCGAACGGGTTGGCCTGCAACGGGCCGGCCAGGAGCAGTGTCAGGAAGAGCAGGAGGACGCGCATGTCTTCGCCTTGGCAGTACGTTGAAAGGTGTCATGCTGGCCTGGGTCGATTAACCCAAGGTTAACCCTTGTTGGTGCAACCGGCGCTGCCTATCCGGGCGCGGTACCATCAGCCGCGCTTGCCATGCCGCCCCGGCAGTGGTTGCATTGCCTGATGATCCGGCCATTGCGAGTTGCCCATGCCTAAAACGAAAGGTACCGAAGCGTTCGACAGCCCTGCGATGGCTGCCGCGGCTACCTCGCACAAACGCCAGGTGCGCTCGTGAGCGTGGTCGCGCTGGTGCTGGCGGCAGGCAGCGCCAGGCGTTTTGGCGCCGACAAGCGCCGGGTGGCCCTGGCGGATGGTCGTAGCCTGCTGGCGCATAGCGTGGAGCGGGCTCGGGCAGCATTCGCTGACGTTCGCGTGGTGTTACGCGCAGGCGAACGGGGCGAGGATTTTGGCCTGCCTGGCGATTGCCGCATCGTCGCCAGCCCAGAGGCTGCCGCCGGCATGGGGCACAGCCTGGCTGCCGGCGCCGGCTCGTTGCGCGACAGCCAGGCGCAGGCGGTGGCCATTCTGCTGGGCGATATGCCGTGGATCGAACCGGCAACCTTGTGTCGCCTGGCCGAAGCGGCCAGCCCTTCGACCATCGTGTTGCCGCGCCATGCCGGGCAGCACGGGCACCCGGTGATCTTCGGGCGCGATTTCTGGCCGGCGTTGGAACGGCTGGGCGGGGATGAAGGGGCGCGGGCGCTGGTGCGCGGGCATCAGGCTTGCTGCGTGGTGGTTGAGGTAGAGGATGCCGGGGTGTTGCTGGATGTGGATACGCCGGAAGGGGTGATGTAGGCCCGAAGCGTTCACCGCTGCAGGTTCAGCACCCCCGGCACACCCAAGACGAGCCCCAACCCCCTTCGGAAAGGTCCATAATCCCCCCTTAATCCGCCCAAGGTGCAATGTCAGCCACACCACTCCGGGAGCCCCACCATGCACGTTCTGCTCTGCGAGGACGACGACCTGATCGCCGCCGGCATCTGCGCCGGCCTCACCGCCCAGGGCCTGACCGTGGACCGGGTGGGCAATGCCGCCGATGCGCGGGCGATGCTGCAGGCCGCGCAGTTCGACGTGATGATTCTCGACCTCGGCCTGCCCGACGAAGACGGCCTCAAGCTGCTGCGCCGCCTGCGCCAGCAGGGCGAAACGCTGCCGGTGCTGGTGCTCACCGCGCGGGATGCGGTCACCGACCGGGTCGATGGCCTGCAGGCCGGGGCCGACGATTACCTGCTCAAGCCGTTCGACCTGCGCGAGCTGGCCGCGCGCCTGCACACCCTGTTGCGGCGGGTGGCCGGGCGCGCGGTGAATGTGATCGAGCACGGCCCGCTGTGCTACGACCCGAGTACCTGCGCGGCCACCCTGGCCGGGCGGCCGGTCGACCTCTCGCGCCGTGAGCAGGCCCTGCTCCAGGCGCTGCTGCAGAACCCTGGGCGAGTGCTGTCCAGCGAACAGCTCAAGGACTGCGTGTACGGCTTCAGCGACGAGGTGGAGAGCAATGCCCTGAACGTGCATATCCACCACCTGCGCCGCAAGCTGGGTAACGGCATCGTCGAGACCGTGCGCGGCCTGGGCTACCGCCTGGGCCCGGCGCAGGCGCCGGAAGAGGCCGCATCATGAGCCTGCGGGTACGCCTGAGCCTGATCCTGGGCAGCGCCTTCGTGGTCATCTGGGTGCTGGCGGCCGCGTGGATGCTGCGCGACCTGCGCCAGCAGATGATGTTCTCCCTCGACCAGCGCCTGGTGGCCTCGGCACGCATGGTCGCCGGGCTCATCGACCAGCTGCCGCAACCGTTGACCGCCAAGGGCGAGGAGGCGCATTTTTCTGCCGACCAGTTCAGCGTGCCGGACGGCATGGCCTGCCAGGTCAGCTCGTTGCGTGGCGAGATCCTCGCCAGCAACCACAAGCACGATGGCGCCATGGACGACGAGCGCAGTGGCTTCCGTGACCAGACCATCGACGATGCGCTGTGGCGTACCTTCACCTACAACCACGGCGATGTGCGTATCACCACCGCCGACCGGCACATGGAGCGCGAGGCGCTGAACCAGTCGATCCTGCTGGCCGCCTCGGCGCCGGTGCTGATGGCCTTGCTCGGCAGCCTGGGGCTGTTGTGGATCGGCCTGGGCAAGGGCCTGGAACCGCTCAACCGCATGCGCGATGCCTTGCGCCGCCGGCGCGCGGACAGTGTCGAGCCGCTGCAGGTGGCGGGCCTGCCCAGCGAACTGCAGCCGTTGCTGGAAACCCAGAACCAGCTATTCCTGCGCATTGCCCAGACGATCGAGCGTGAGCGGCGCCTGACCGACGATGCCGCGCATGAACTACGCAGCCCGCTGACGGCGATCAAGACCCACCTGCAGGTGGCGCGCATGACCGACGGGGCAGTGCGCGAGCAGGCACTGGCACATGCCGAGCAGGGCGCCGACCGCATGCACCGTACGCTGGAACAGTTGCTGATGCTGGCGCGGGTGGAGGGCAGCCTGTCGTTCGAGGATGGCGTGCAGTGCAGCGCCGAGCAGGTGGCACGGCAGGCGGTGCAGGACGCCGGCGGCGGCGACAACCGGCGTATCGTCTTGCGCCTGCCGGAAGAGGCTACCCAGGTCTATCTGCGCATGCCTGCACCGCTGGCGGTGGCGGCGTTGCGCAACCTGCTGGACAACGCCTTGCGTCATGGTGGCGATGAGGCGGTGGAGCTGGAACTGCAGATGAGCGACGGGCAGGTAGGCTTCATGGTGCGTGACCATGGGCCGGGAATTGCCGAGGCAGACCTGGAGCACTTGACCGAGCGTTTCTGGCGTAATGGGCAAAGTGGTGGTTGCGGGTTGGGGTTGGCGATCGTGCAGGCGATCGTGCAACGCTGTGCCGGTAGCCTGAAGTTCGACAGCCGCAGTGATGGCTTGCGGGTTTTGTTGCAGGTGCCGGCACGCTCGGGGCATTGATCCTTGCCGCTTGTTGTGGCCGGTTCGCGGGTAAACCCGCTGCCACAGGTACAGCACAGGTTTCAGCTACGGTGTGGTCCCGATGGGAGCGGTTTTACCCGCGAACCGGCCACAACAGGCCGACGAAAATCCTGCACCAACCGCTAAATCCTCCTCGCATTCAAGCGTTTCCCAAGCGACACCCGCTCATTCGCTTGCTTGCGAGGAACCACCCATGCCCACCGCTTCCAGCCTTGCCCAGGTCCTACCGGCCAGTGCGCCGCGCCCGTTGTACGCGTTCACCGATTCGCCTTTGCTGCAGCGCCAGCAGCAACAGGAGTCCAACGCCCGCAGCTACCCGCGGCGCATCCCGTTGGCGCTCAAGCGCGCCAGTGGCATTCATGTCGAGGATGTCGAAGGCCGCCAGTTCATCGATTGCCTGGCCGGTGCCGGCACCCTGGCGCTGGGCCATAACCACCCGGTGGTGGTCGAGGCGATCCAGCGGGTCCTGGCCGATGAGCTGCCCCTGCATACCCTGGACCTGACCACGCCAGTCAAGGACCGTTTTGTCCAGGACCTGTTCGGTGTCCTGCCCGAGGCACTGCGCCGGGAGGCCAAGGTGCAGTTCTGCGGCCCGACCGGCACCGATGCGGTAGAGGCGGCGCTGAAACTGGTACGGAGTGCCACCGGGCGCAGCACCGTGCTGGCTTTCCAGGGGGCCTACCACGGCATGAGCCAGGGTGCGCTGAGCCTGATGGGCAGCCATGGGCCGAAGCAGCCGCTGGGGGCCTTGCTCGGCAACGGCGTGCAGTTCATGCCATATCCCTACGACTACCGCTGCCCGTTCGGCCTGGGCGGTGCAGCCGGGGTCAGGGCCAACCTGCATTACCTGGAAAACCTGTTGCTCGACCCGGAAAGCGGCGTGCCTTTGCCCGCTGCAGTGATCCTCGAGGTGGTACAGGGCGAGGGCGGGGTCATCCCGGCCGATATCGAGTGGCTCAAGGGCGTGCGCCGGATCACCGAGCAGGCCGGCGTGGCGCTGATCGTCGACGAAATTCAGAGCGGCTTTGCCCGCACCGGGCGCATGTTCGCCTTCGAGCACGCCGGCATCGTGCCGGATGTGGTTACCCTGTCCAAAGCCATCGGTGGCAGCCTGCCACTGGCGGTGGTGGTGTACCGCGACTGGCTGGACAGCTGGAAGCCGGGTGCCCATGCCGGTACCTTCCGTGGCAACCAGATGGCCATGGCGGCGGGTTCGGCGGTGATCGCTTACCTGGTCGAACAGCGCCTGGCCGAGCATGCCGAGGCCATGGGCCAGCGCCTGCGCCAGCATCTGCAGCAGTTGCAGCGGGATTATCCGCAGCTGGGCGATATCCGTGGCCGTGGGTTGATGATCGGGGTGGAGCTGGTCGGCGGCCAAGGGCAGCGAGATGCGCTTGGCCAACCACAGGCCAACCGTGAGCTGGCGGCCACGGTGCAGCGTGAATGCCTCAAGCGCGGGTTGATCTTGGAGCTGGGCGGGCGGCATGGCGCGGTGGTGCGTTTTCTGCCGCCGTTGATCATCACCGGTGAGCAGATCGATGAAGTGGCACAACGCTTTGCCGAGGCGTTGATGGCTTCTGTCTGAGTATTGCCGGGGGCACAGCACGCCCCCGGCAATCCCGGCTACCAGCCGCGCCCGGAATCCACCCAGAAGTTCACCGATAACGAGGTAGACACCGACTCCACCTGATGGAACCAGCCTTCGGGCAGGAACAACAGGTCACCGGCTTGCACTACCACGCGCAGGAACGGCACCTCGCGCGCCGCCGGGAAGCGTTGGTAGTCCGGGGCGTCGGGGTTGAAATCGCAGCCGTCCAGGCCGCCCTTGGGGCTGGTCGACCAGGTGCCCAGCGCCGGACGATGGTGTGGCGCGGCAAGGATGAACGACTTCTGCCCCCAGACCTGGGCAAACAGGTTGTCGGTATCGTCGCGGTGCAGCGGCGTCAGGGTGCCCTTGGGGCCGATCCAGATGCGCGGCGCAATGAACTTGTCGCGGGCGAAATACGGCGGGTAGCGGATCAGTGTCAGCAGCTTTTCCGGCACGATGTTGTTGCCCATGTAGGCCGGGGGTTCACCAGGCTTGGCCGGGGTGTCCAGCGAGGCGATGAACTCGGCCATGGAAGTGGAGCGGAAGTCGCGGTCGGTGGAGAACGTCTTCTTCACGTAATCGCCATGGCGGGTAATGCCCTGCAGTTCGGCGAAATGTTCCAGCGAGGCTTCACGGCCCATGCTGAACAGTGGCCAGTCCTGCAAGGCATCGCTGATCACCAGCGGGGTGCCATGCACCAGGTAGTTGTTGTGGAAGCGCGCCACGGGCAGGTCGGCGCGGGCGATGCGGGCCACTTCGCGCTGCACGGGTTGGCCCGCCGATACCCGTTCGCTGAAGCGTGCCGGCGTCGGGTAGCGCTGGTTCATCGCCACCTTGGTCGTCGTCACCCCGCGGCGCGCGTTGCTGATGATTTGCGGCAGCAGCGTGGCCAGGCCCATGTTGCCGGTGATCTTCAGCCGCGCGCTGGCGAACAGCTCCTCGACGTTGGCCGTGCCGCCCATGATGCCGAGGAAGTCACGTTCGGCCACTTCAATGGTGACGTCTGGCGCGCTGTGCCGGCCGGCGCTGGTGCGGCTGCTGTCGCGGACCTCCGACCAGAACACCTGGTCCTGGCCGAAGACGAACTGGAACACGCCCTCGATGCCGACAGCATGGGCGTTGGCGAACAGTTTGCTGAGGATGCTCTGAAGGTCCACGGTATGCCTCTGCGGTTTTTCGTTGTGCAAGGATGACGAGTGCCTGGGGCACTGATTTAGCGGTAGGGGCGGGTAATTTTTCGGTGTGCGGCTACGTCCGTAGGGGAGCCCGAGTCACTTTGTCCACCAAGGAACCCACATGGCATTGCACCCTGATCTGGCGGCTTTTCTGGAACTGGTCGAATTTGGCCGGCTGACGGGCAGGAGCCTGCCCATGCACGCGATGGATGTGGCCCAGGCCCGCGCCGAGTTCGAAAGCAGCTCGCAGGTGCTCGACCCCAGCCCGCCGGGCCATGTGACGGTCAGCGAGCTGCAGTTCAGCGTGCGCGACGGTACTCGCCTGGCTGCCCGTCTGTACCGCCAGGGCCAGGCCGGCACCGCCGTGCAACCGGTGATCCTGTACCTGCACGGTGGCGGCTACGTCGTCGGCAGCCTCGACTCGCATGATTCGGTGTGCCGCCGTCTGGCGGCGCTGGGCGAGTTCGCGGTACTGGCCGCAGATTACCGCCTGGCACCGCAGCAGCAGTTCCCGGTGGCGCTGCACGACGTGCTGGACGCCGCCAACTGGCTGGCCGAACAGGCAGCGTCGCTGGGGCTGGACAATCGCCGGATAGTGCTGGCGGGGGACAGTGTAGGGGCCAGCCTGGCTGCGGTCATGGCCATCATGGCAGTCGAGCAACCCGAGGCACTGGCATTCAAGCCGCTGGCGCAGCTGCTGTTCTATCCGGTAACCGATATGGCCTGCCAGCGTGATTCGCATCGCCAGCATGCCGAGGGTTACCTGCTGGAGACGGCCACGCTGGAGTGGTTCTACCGGCACTATGTACCGCAGCCTGAGCAGCGCCTGGACTGGCGGGTGTCGCCGTTGCGCTCGTCCCTGCGGGAAGCGTTGGCGCCAGCGTATCTGTTCGTCGCCGAGTACGACCCGTTGCACGATGAAGGTATCGCTTATCGCGACTGGCTGCTGGCGGGTGGCACGCCAGTGCGCTTCGCGCGGGTGGAGGGGCTGACCCATGACTTTCTGCGCATGTCGGGGATCGTGGGCCAGGTGGGGGACATCTATCGGGATGTCGGGGCGTGGTTGCAGGTGATCGGCGAGCAGGGCTGACTCGAGTGCCGGGGCGCGTGTTGCGAAAGCGTCAGGCCAGATTGACGCGATGTTGCAGGAGCGGCCTTGCGTCGCGATGGGCCGCCACGCGGCCCCAAGGCGTCAACCGTGAACGCGTCGCCCCAACACATTTACCAACCGCTCGATCTCGGCCTCGGTATTCAACAACCCCGGCGCCGTCCGTACCACCGGCCCCACATCCCGCGACACGGCATCGACCACGATGCGCTGGCTATTGAGATGCCGGGCGACCTCGTCGGCATCCTGGCCCTTGAACCTGAAGAAAGTGAACCCCGCCGAATAGCGTGCGCTGCGCGGTGTCACCAGTTCGATACCCGGCAGTGCCTCAAGCCGTTGCCTGAGGTAGTCGTTCAGCTCGTGAATACGCGCCTGCACGGCCGCCTTGCCCAGTTGCAGGTGCAATTCGAACGCCTTGCCCAGCGCCCAGCGGTGCTCGAACGCGTGGTAGCCACCCGGCGTCATCACGGTGGCAAAGTCTTCGTTCTCGGAAAAGGTGGCAATGGTCGGGGTCAGTTGCTCCAGCCCGGTGGACGCCGCGCAGATGATCCCGGTACCGCGTGGCCCGAACAGCCACTTGTGGGTACCGGCAATGAAGTAATCGCAGTTGAGGTCGGCAAAGCGCATGTCTTCGACGCCAAAGCCGTGTACGCCGTCGATCACGTAGATGATCCGGTCCTGCGCGTCACGCTGGCGGTTGGCCTCGCGGACCAGCGCGCCGATCTCGCCCACCGGCAGTTTCACGCCACTGCCCGAGTGCACCCAGGTCATGCCCAGCACCCGGGTCTGTGGCCCGATGGCGGCAGCGATGGTGGTCAAAACCTGGTCGCTGCTGACCTTGGCAGGGTCGTCGAACAGGCGCAACCGGCGCACTCGGGTGCCGTCGCGGGTGGTGCGAAAACCCATGGTGTGGCGGGCGGCTGAATGCTCGTGCACGGTAGTGAGTATTTCCTGCCCCGGCGCGATCTTCAGCCCGCCATAGATCAGCCCGAGGCCTTCCGTGGTGCTGCCGGTCAGGGCGATCTGGCGCGGCGTCACTTCGAGGTAGCGCGCCGCCCACTCGCGTACGGCGGCTTCGTGCTTCCACTCCGACTGGCTGTCCCAGTCGACCAGGCGGGCCGGGTGACGGTCGAAGCGGGCGCGCAGTGCCTCGATGGCTTCGCGCACCGGGCGTGGGTGCGAGGTGATCAGAAAGTTGGCGAAGTGGGCATACGCAGGGTCCAGCTCGAACAGGCTGCGAAATGCCGCCCAGTCGTTGCCAGTGGCTGCTTGCGCAGGCGCCGCCTGTGCCGATTGCAGCAGCGCGCCGGGGCCGGCCAGGGGCAGCGCGGCAGCCAGCAGGCCAGCCTGCTTGAGAAAGGTGCGACGGTCGTTCATCGAGTGGCTCGCCAGGGTCAGGGGGATGAGTGGGTGACAGGTTGCGCGGCGCGTCGCACCTGCTCCCACACCCGCAGGAAGTTGCCGCCCCAGAGCTTGGCAATGTCCGCTTCGGAGTAGCCGCGGCTGATCAGTTCGGCAGTGACGTTGCGCGCCTCGCTGGTGTTCTGCCAGCCGTCGATGCCACCGCCTTCGTTGAAGTCCGAGCTGAGGCCGACGTGGTCGATGCCGACCTTGCGCACCGTGTAGTCGATGGCGTCGCCGTAGTCCTTGAGGGTGGCTGGGGGTTCGTCTTCGAGGATGCCGTACAGCTCGTTCGCATACTGGCCGACCTTCTGCTCCGGCCAGCCGGCGATCACCGGGTCGCCCGGCATCAGTGCGTAGTTGAGGTCGGCCAGCGGCGGCAGGGCGTAGCGCGCGCGCAGTGCGTTGAGTTTGTCCTGGGTCTTGCTGCTCAGCGGCTTGAGGTAGGTGGAAAAGGCCACCAGCTGGACCACGCCGCCACTGCCCTTGATCAGCTGCAGCTCCTTGTCGGAAAGGTTGCGCCTGATGTCGACCATGGCCCGTGGCGCCGAGTGCGACGCCACCACGGGCGCGCGGCTGAGGGCGACAGCCTGGGCCAATGCCTTGCTGGACATCTGCGACACGTCGATGATCACGCCCAGGTCGTTCAGCCGTTGCACGGCGCGCTTGCCGAGCGGTGACAGGCCGCCCAGGGCATCGGCAGTGTCATTGAAGAACGGCAGCGGGCGCGAGGAATCGGCCCAGCTGTTGTTGCCCACATAGCTGAAGCCGAACATGCGCACCCCGCGTGCGGCCCAGCGGTCGAGCTGGTCGATGTCGTCGCCCAGGGCGTAGGCATTGAGCATGCTGAGCAGCACCGCGAACTTGCCCTCGCCGTGCAGGCGCCGAAAGTCTTGTGGGGTGTAGGCGATGCCAACCTGTTGCGGGAAGTCGCGGACCATGGCGCTGATGGCGTTGTAGCGCACCTCCTGGGTATGCCGGGCGGCCTCGACGAAGCCCGGGGTAGGGCGGTGCGGGCCTGAGTTGCCAGTCCACGATTCGGGCCAGGCGAATATCGTCAGGGCGGCGCCGGACAGACGCCCGCGTGCAGCCTTGGCCAGGTCGAAGCGGCCATCGCCGTCCTTGTCCGCCTCACTGCCTTCGGTGCCGAAGGTCAGCGGCAGGGTGATATGGCTGTCGAACGAGAGGATGCGTTCCTGCAGGTCGTTGGCCTGGCGCATCACCGCTCTGGAGTAGCCGGCAGGCGTGGCGAAATAGTGCCAGGCAGCAAACCCGGCGCCAGCGGTAAGCGCAGTGGCCAGGCTGATAAACAGGGCTTTGTTCCAGCGTGAAGTCGTCATCTTGGTCTCAGTAGGTTCACCGTCGAGGGATGGGCACAGAGGCCGCCGCTACCTGCAGTGAACGAGCTTGCAGCGCAGAAATTTAGCCGCGGCCGTTGGCCATGCACGGTTAAATTTCGCCGCCCATGCAACGTTCTAGCCTTGGACGGGCCGTGCTCCATGGCCGCAATGAATGCACAGGTATGCAATGACGATTTCGCGACGCGGTTTCATCACCGGTGTGGCATTGACGGGCGTGGTGGTGCCCGCTGCGGTGGGTGCGCTGTATCAGCGGCGGCAGGGCGCCGCCGAGGAATTTCCGCAGACGCCTGGCGAGGCCGTTGTCGAGTTGGCCGATACCCGTCTACAGCAGTTGGGCGATACCCTGCGCGGCATCTGGCGCTGGACCCAGCTGGGCGAGGAGGCTGGCCTGCAAGGTTTACCAGCGGGAGACCTGGAACTGTTCCTTGACGTTGCTGCCAATGGCCGTGCCCTGCGCGGCTATCTGGATACACCCGAGCGCCTGCGTGCGGAGGCGCAACCGCGCTACCGTGTGGTCGGTGACCTGCTGGCGGATACGCCGGGCACCTTGCGCTGGCGGCTGTTTTCGTCCCAGGCGCGCTATGAATGCCATGTCGTGCTCGACGAGGTATGGGGCCGCTTCGGCAACGCCGGGCCGGCGACCCTCAATGGGCGCATTGTGCGCCTGGACCGGGCGTTGTCGTTGCCGGTGCAGGACAACCACTTCCTGGCCTTGAAGCGCACCTTTCCGGAAGCCCGTGAACGGACCCCGCTGAACCCGCAACTGCTGGCCTGGCTGATCACTCCGGAGCATCGCCTGTTCCACCAGCTGTGGCACGCCTCGCGGGACAAGTGGCACAAGCTGGCCAAGGACAAGCAGGGCGCGCTGCGTGGCCTGGGCTGGCAACCCGGGCCGCGTGAGCGCGAGCGTGATGCGCGAGGTCGGCACAAGGACCGCAATGGCTCGGGTGAGGACTTCCTGTTCATGCACCGGCATATGCTTGGCAGCGCTCGGGCGTTGCAGGACCTGCCTTCCTGGCCGCGCTTCCCGCTGCCGCAGCCGGAACTGGAGCGCGACCGCGCAGGGTTCGCTCGCTACTTCGACAACCATGACGGCAATGCCCTGCCGCCCACGTGGCTGACCGACGATGACGCCGACTACACCCGGTGGGTGCGCGACATCAAGACCGCGGATACCTTCCACGGCAACTTCCAGGTCTGGGAGTCGCGCTATACCGACCCCGAGTACCTGAGCACGCTGACCCTGGCGCAGTTCGGCTCGGAACTGGAGCTGGGCCTGCACGACTGGTTGCACATGCGCTGGGCATCGGTGCCGCGCGATCCCGCCAACGGCATGCCGGTGCCGACGGCGCGCACCCCGGATGATTTTGCCGAGCGTTGGTTCGCCGCGCACAACGACTTCCTCGGGGACCCGTTTTCCTCCCATGTGAACCCGGTGTTCTGGCGCTTTCATGGCTGGATCGATGACCGCATCGATGATTGGTTCGCGGCCCATGAACGCTTGCACCCTGGTGAGGTCAGGCGCCTGCAGGTCAACGGTGTGCCGTGGTTCGCCCCAGGGCGCTGGGTGGCCGTGGCGGACCCGTGGTTGGGGCCGGATACGCACGGCTGCTCGACGGTGCCGGGGTTGCGGCCTGGGCGCAGTGTGGAGATGGACCCGGAAACGATGAAGCTGGCGTTGCGCATCATCTACAGCGATGACGGCCTGTTCGACACGTTGCAGCCCAGAGTGCCGCAGCGACCTTGGTATGCGCGCAACCTGAAGGTGCGGAGCTAGCCGCTGCCTGTACCGGTCCTATCACCGGCAAGCCAGATCCCACCGGTACAGCGCATACCTTGAACCCGGCGCAGGCCCTAAGGGGCCGGCTTGCCGGCGATAGGGCCGGTACAGGCGACCTACTGCTTGATTCCCCACCCCCCACCCAAGGCCTTGTACAACGCCACGCTGCCCTGCAACCGCGCCAGGCGCAGTTGCGCCTGCTGGTCCTGCGCCACATACCAGGTGCGCTGGGTTTCCAGCACGCTCAACAAGGTCTCGGCGCCTGCGCCATAGCGCCGTTGCGCCAGCTCGAATGCCAGCCGGGCCTGCTGCACTTCTTGATCTTGCCACTGGCGCTGGCGATCGACGCCATCGATCGCATTGAGCGCCTTCTCGACATCGGCAAAAGCGGCCAGGATGCTGCTGCGGTAGGTCTCCAGCAATTCCGCCTGTTCGGCTTCGGCCAGCTCACGTGCGGCGCGCAGCCGGCCATGGTTGAACAGCGGCGCGACCAGGCCGCTGCTGAGGGTGTAGTAGGCGCTATCGAACAGGTGGGCGAAGGTGTCGGCACCCGCCCCCAGGTTGGCGTCGAGGGTGAGCTTGGGCAGCATGGCCGCGCGGGCGACGTGCACATTGGCGCTGGCAGCGGCCAGACGCGCTTCGGCAGCGGCAATGTCCGGTCGGCGAGTGAGCAGTTCGCTGGGCACGCCGCTGCCGATGGCCGGCCACTGCAGGCTGGTGATCGCTTCCTGGCTGGTGGGCAACGACTGCAGCGGGTCGCCGAGCAGGGTCGCCAGGGTGACCCGGCTGTCCTGCCACTTCTGTTCCAGCAACGGCAACTGGCGTTGCTGCGCGGCCACCAGGCTGCGCTGCTGGGCCAGCTCCAGGCGCGTGGCGGAACCGCTGCGCTGGCGCGCTTCGACCACGCCCAGCAGTTCCTGGGCATTGCGCAGGTTCAGGCGGGCAATGCGCAGCTGTTCTGCCAGGGCCAGCCCCTGCAGGTAACTGTCGGCCACGGCACTGACCAGGGTCAACTCAACGGTCTGGCGATCGAAACGGCTGGCCTCCAGGCTGCGCAAGGCCTGCGCGCGGGACGCCCGCAGGCCGCCCCAGAAGTCGATCTCGTAGCTGGCGCTGAGTTGTATATCGAACGAGGTGCTGGTCGGTTCGCTGCGGCTGACATCAAGCTGGTCGTAGCCATCGCCGTGCAGCAGGCGTTGGCGGCTGCCGTCCAGGCCCAGCTTCAGCTCCGGCAACAACGGCGCGCCGGCAATCACCGCGCGGGCCTGGGCCTGGCGCACCCGCGCGGTGGCGGCGGCCAGGTCGTGGGCATTGTACAGGGCACGCTGCACCAGGCGGTCCAGCTCGCGGCTGGCGAACGCGTGCCACCACTGGAGCGTCGGCGGTGGTGCCGAGGGTGATGCGCCTGCGCCTTGCCAGGCGAGCGGGGCGGCCAGGTCGCTGGCAGGTGGGGTTGGCGTGCTGCAGGCGGCGAGGCATACGCACAGGGGCAACAGGCTGATGCGGCTAGGCAGAGTCATGGATTATTCGCTGGTAAGGGCTTTGACCGGGTCGAGGCGGGCGGCCTTGCGCGCGGGCATGAAGCCGAACACGATGCCGGTGACCACGGCGCAGGCAAAGGCGCCGAGCATGGCAGGCAGGGCAAAGGCCACCACCACATCTGCCAACATCAGGCCAGCGCCGATGGCCAGGGCCAGGACGATGCCGGCCAGGCCGCCGACCATCGACAGCAGCACCGCCTCGCTGAGAAATTGCCGCAGGATGTCGCGCTGGCGTGCGCCGGTAGCCATGCGGATACCGATTTCGCGGGTGCGCTCGCGCACCGTCATCAGCATGATGTTCATCACCCCGATGCCGCCCACCAGCAGCGAGATCGCGGCAATCGCCCCCAGCATCAGCGACAGGCTGTTCTGCGTGCGCGCTTCGGCCTGGATCAGTGCCGCGTCGTTGGTCAGCTCGAAATCCCGGCGCCCGTTGTGGCGCTGGCGCAGCAACTGGTCGATGACCGCTTCGGTTTCCTCGACCCGCGTGGAATCGAGCGCGGCGACGGCGATGTAGTCCGGGTCGCGCTGGCCAAACAGGCGGATGGCCGCCGCGGAGTAGGGCACCACGATGCGCCCGTCGCTGTCCTGGTCGCCGGAGCTGGCACCCTTGCCGGCCAGAATGCCGACCACCTGGAACGGCACATTGCCGATCAGCAGGTACTGCCCCAGCGGATCGCGTCCAGGATCGAGCATCTGTTCCCGCACTTTCTGGCCGATCACCGCCACTGCCGCGGCGGTGGCTTCATCGGTTTCGCTGTAGAAGCTACCGTGCACCGCCGGCCAGTTGAAAATCTCGGGGAAGCGGGTGTTGTTGCCACCCACATAGAACCGCTGGCTGTGGTTGCCGTAACGCACCATCAGCTTTTCTCCGAGCACCGGCATCACGTGCCGGACCTGCGGCAACTGGCCGATGGCGGCGACATCGTCGAGGGTAATGGTGCCAGCCTGTTCGCCCAGGCTTGCCGGTTTGCCATTGAGGTAGAGGATGTTCGAGCCGAAGGCGGCCATCTGCGCCATCACCTGGCGTTTGCTGCCTTCGCCCACGGCCAGCATCACCACCACCGAGGCAACACCGATGACGATGCCCAGCAGGGTCAGGGCGGTGCGGAAGCGGTTGACCCACATCACCCGCCAGGCGGCCTGCAGGGCTTCGCGCAGTTCGCCTTGCCACGCCCCGCGCAAGGCCGCGCCGCGGTCCAGGTGCTGACGCAACTGCTCGGCCTGCAGCCCTCGGCCGTTGTCAGGCGGGGGCAGGGCGCTGGGCGAATCGCTGATGACCACGCCGTCGCGAATCTCGATCACTCGCTGCGCCCGCGCCGCCACATCGCGGTCATGGGTGATCAGGATGATCACGTGGCCCTGGGCCGCCAGCTCGTCGAGCAACGCCATCACTTCAGTGCCACTCTGGCTGTCGAGCGCGCCGGTGGGTTCGTCGGCAAGGATGATATGGCCGCCGTTCATCAATGCACGGGCGATCGATACCCGCTGCTGCTGGCCGCCGGACAACTGATGCGGGCGGTTGTCGGTGCGGCTGGCCAGGCCCAGGCGGCCGAGCAGGGCGCTGGCGCGAGCGTGACGTTCGCGCGCGGCGATGCCGGCGTAGATAGCCGGCATTTCGACGTTTTCCTGGGCCGAACCGGAGGGGATCAGGTGGTAGCCCTGGAATACGAAGCCGAATGCCTCGCGGCGTAGCCAGGCCAGCTCGTCGCTACCCAGTTCGGCCACGTCCTTGCCGGCGAAGCGATAGCGGCCGGACGTGGGCCGGTCGAGGCAACCGAGGATGTTCATCAGTGTCGACTTGCCGGAGCCGGAAGCGCCGACGATGGCGACGAACTCACCGGGGTAAATGCGCAGGCTGATACCGTGCAGGATATCGACCTTGGGGGTGTCGACGCCGCCGTAGGATTTACGGATGTCGACCAGTTCGATCAGGGGTGTGCTCATTCAGCCTCCGCGCACGCCAGGGGCGCCGATCACCAGGCGTTCGCCTTCATTCAGGCCGTCCAGCACCTGCACCCGCAGGCGGTCACTGAGGCCGGTGCGCACCTGGCGCTGTTCCACCTTGCCGTCACGGGTCAGCACATGCGCCAGGCGCAGGCCATCGGCGTCGTCCAGCGCTGCCCGTGGCACGGTCAGCACCTGGCTGGCTTTGCCGGCGACGAAGAATACCTGGGCAGTCATTTCGGCCATCAGCGCACCATCCGGGTTGTCGACATCCAGCAGCACGCTGTACTGCACCACCTGGTTGCCGGCGTTGCCATTGCTGACGCTGGCCGGGCTACCGCCGCCCTGGCTGGCCTGGTCCAGCGGCTTGGGCGGCACCGGCAGCACCTGGCGCACGGTGCTGGTCCAGCGGCGCTTGCCGCCGGCCAGGGTGGTGAAGTACGCGGTCATGCCCGGCTTGACCTGGCCGATGTCGGCCTCCGATACCTGGGCCCATACCGTCATTGGCGAGAGCCTGGCGATGCGCAGGATCAACGGGGTTTGCTGTTGGGCGTTGAGGGTTTGCCCCTCGCGCGCGTCCACCGCCACCACGGTACCGTCCATGGGCGCGTAGATGCGGGTGTAGCCCAGCTCGGCCTCGTCGCTGCGCAGGCTGGCCTGGGCCTGGCGGATCTGCGCCTGGAACATGTCGATGCGCGCCTGGGTGACTTTGAGCTGGGCGGCGGCGGTCTGCACGTCCTCGTCGCGGGTGGCGCCCGCAGCGGCCAGGTCACGCTGGCGCTTGAGCTGCTGCCGTGCCAGCTGGAACTGCGCGCTTTGTTCGGCCAACTGGGCCTTGAGGTTGTCGATCGAGTAGCGGCCGGCATCCAGCCGCGCCTGCTGGGTCGAAGGGTCGATCTCGACCAGCAGCTGGCCTTTGCGCACCGTATCGCCAACCTCGACGTGCAGGGTGTGGATCTGCCCCGAGGCCTGCGCCCCGACATCCACGTAGCGTCGTGGTTGCAGGGTGCCCAGTGCGGTTACGCTGCTTTCGATGTCGGCGCGGGTCACCGCGACCGTACTGAGTGGCTGTGCAGCGGAGGGCAGTGCCGTCCAGGCCAGCAGGCTGCCCAGGCCGAGCAGGCCCAGGCCCGTGAGCAGGACCCGGCGACGGGTAGTGGTTAAAGGTCTCATGCAGACGTCCAGCCGAGGGGGTGCCAGATAGACGAAAGCGGCGGGAGGGGATTTAGCGGATATCGTGCGGGGTTGGTACTGCGACAGAGATGTGGCGCCTGTGAGATCGAGCGCCGCCCGCGCGGCGCATCGCGAGCTGCGCTCGCTCCTACGTTTGTTTCGGGCCAGTAACACCTGTGGCAGGCGCGCGCGACCGCCTGGTTCATACAACGCGATATTTCGTCATGCGCCAAGCGCTCGCGCGCAAATCCCACAGGAATAATTGGCCCGAAACAAACGTAGGAGCGAGCGCAGCTCGCGATGCGCCGCGCGGGCGGCGCTCGATCCAACAGGCGCTGAAACCCTACAGCCAAAACCCGTGTTGCTGAGAATCATTATAATTTGTAAGATCGCAGGTTGATATCACTGGGTCCTGCAGCTGCCTGAAAGGCCTTTTCGACCAAGCTGGCAGAACCATCTCAGGTAACGTCGTGGAACATTACTATCGCGAACTGGTGGGCTTCCTTTCAGCGCGCCTGGGCAGTCGCCAGGCCGCTGAGGATGTGGCGCACGATGCTTACCTGCGCGTGCTGGAACGCACCGACGGCGAGCGCATCGAGCACCCGCGTGCCTTCCTTTACCGCACCGCGCTCAACCTGCTGGTCGACCGCCACCGGCGGCACCTGGTACGCCAGGCCGAGCCGCTGGAGGTGCTGGACAGCGATGAACGCTGGCACACCCCGGCGCCGGCGCATGACCTGCAGCTCGACCAGCGCCTGGCGCTGATGCAGCGTGCCCTGGATGAACTGGGCAAGGTCTGCCGTGACTGCTTCTTGCTGCGCAAGCTCGATGGCCTGTCGCACAAGCAGATTGCCGAGCGCCTGGGCATTTCCCGCAGCCTGGTGGAAAAGCACATTGTCAACGCCATGAAGCACTGCCGGGTGCGCATGCGCGAATGGGAATGCTGATTGCCGGGTGGCCGGCGAATGAAAAAATCCATCGGCCCGTCACTTGATTTCTGCATTGTTCCCGGCTTCTATCAAAGAAGACCCCTGCCAGGCTCGGACCTGGCAGTAGCCGCCACTGGCGCAGTATGGTCATGGAGCCTACCCATTACCCACTGCCCAGGCCCGACCATGGCAAACAAGACCCTGCGCATCCTCATCGCCGACGCAAACCCGTGCCAGCGCCTGCAACTGGAACGGCTGCTCAATGGCCTGGGCTATTACCGGATCGCCCCCGTGGACAGCTTCGAGGAGCTGCAGCGCCTGGTGCTGTGTGCCCTGCAGCCTTTTCACCTGCTGCTGGGCAATATCGAGCTGGCCAGCCATGCCGGGGTCGACCTGGAGCGCTTCTGCCGCGTCAGCCCGCAGATCCAGCATGCCCTGCTGTATCACACCACCCAGTTGGCAGTGCCATCGGTGCCATCCAGCGAGCGCCAGGCGGTCAGCCTGAGCCTGCCGCAGGTGCCCGATAACGATGCGCTGGAGGCGTTCATGGCGATCATCGATACGCCGCTGCAGGTGGGTAAGCTGCCGCTGCCGGGCACCCTGTCAGCGACACCGGGGCGATCCCTGGGGCGCGTCAACTTCTCCTACACGGTGTTCAGCCGCTAGCGCTGCCGTGGGCGGGGCAAGGGGACAGCGATTTGCTATCCTCTCGCCCTTTGCCGATGTGCGGACCCTGCCATGACTGCCAACGATACCGCTTACCCGCCCCGGTTCAGCCGCGGCGACCACCGGACCCTGGGCCTGGCGGCGTTGGGCGGCGCGCTGGAAATCTACGATTTCATCATTTTCGTGTTCTTTGCGCTCACCCTCAGCCAGCTGTTCTTCCCGCCTGAAATGCCCGAATGGCTGCGCCTGCTGCAAAGCTTCGGGATTTTCGTCACTGGCTACCTGGCGCGGCCGCTGGGTGGCATCCTGATGGCGCACTTTGCCGACCATCTTGGGCGCAAGCGGGTTTTCAGCCTGAGTATCCTGATGATGGCCCTGCCTTGCCTGCTGATCGGGGTGATGCCGACCTACGCCGACATCGGCTATGCGGCGCCGTTGATCCTGCTGGCCCTGCGTATTCTGCAGGGCGCGGCGGTGGGCGGCGAAGTGCCGAGTGCCTGGACCTTCGTCGCCGAGCACGCGCCCGCCGGGCGGCGTGGCTATGCCCTGGGCTTCCTGCAGGCCGGGCTGACCTTCGGTTACCTGCTGGGGGCGTTGACTGCGACCCTGCTGGCGCAGCTGTTCACCGCGCAGGAAATTCTCGATTATGCCTGGCGCTACCCGTTCCTGCTGGGTGGGGTGTTTGGTGGGATCGGTGTGTGGCTGCGCCGCTGGCTCAGCGAAACCCCGGTGTTCCTTGCCTTGCGTGCGCGCCAGCAACAGCCGGTGAGCTTCCCGCTGCGGCGGGTGTTGGGCGAACACCGGCGGGCGTTGATCCCGGCGGCGCTGCTGACCTGTGTGCTGACCTCCGCCGTGGTGGTGCTGGTGGTGATTACACCGACGGTGATGCAGCAACGCTTTGGCATGACGGCCGGGCACACCTTCGCCCTGAGCAGCGTGGGTATCGTCTTCCTCAATATCGGTTGCGTGCTGGCCGGCCTGCTGGTCGATCGCGTTGGCGCCTGGCGCGCGCTGATGCTCTACAGCCTGCTGCTGCCGTTGGGTATCGGCGTGTTGTATGCCAGCCTGGTAGGGCAGTGGGGCATGACCTGGCTGGCCTATGCGCTGGCCGGCCTGTGCTGCGGCGTGGTGGGGGTGGTGCCGTCGGTGATGGTCGGGTTGTTCCCGGCCGAGATCCGTGTGTCGGGTATTTCCTTCACCTACAACGTGGCCTATGCGCTGTGGGCCAGCACCACGCCGCTGGCGCTGATTGCCTTGATGTCGTGGAGCCCGTGGGTGTGTGCCGGGTTTTGCCTGATCATGGGCGCGGTGGGGTTGCTGACGGCGCTCTATTTCGGGCGTCGTGAGCCGTTGCCGTTGAGTGAGCCCGACTTCCTGCCGACGCGGTGCCTGTAGGAGCGGCCTTGTGTCGCGATGGGGCGCGCAGCGGCCCCAAGGTCTGCGCAGCAGCACGGACTGCCGGGGCCGCTGCGCGCCCCATCGCGACACGAGGCCGCCCATACACGGGCCAGCAGCGCCAGGGGACAGGTAAAACAGAAAGCCCCCGGCTCGTGAGAACCGGGGGCTTTTCGTTAACGCAAGGGCAGGGGCTTACATGTTCGGGTAGTTCGGCCCGCCAGCGCCTTCAGGGGTAACCCAGGTGATGTTCTGGGCCGGGTCCTTGATGTCGCAGGTCTTGCAGTGTACGCAGTTCTGCGCGTTGATCTGGAAGCGCTTGCTGCCATCTTCCTGGCTGACCACTTCGTACACACCTGCCGGGCAATAGCGCTGCGCCGGCTCGTCGTACAGCGGCAGGTTGCTGGCGATCGGGATGTTCGGGTCGGTCAGCTTCAGGTGGCAAGGTTGTTCCTCTTCGTGGTTGGTGCTGGAGAGGAATACCGAGCTGAGCTTGTCGAAGCTGAGCTTGCCGTCCGGTTTCGGGTAGTCGATCTTCTGCGAGTCGGCCGCCAGCTTCAGGCAGGCGTAGTCCGGCTTGGTGTCGTGCAGGGTGAACGGCAGCTTGCCACCGAACCAGTTCTGCTCGACATAGTTGAACGCACCACCGAGGATCGGACCAAACTTGTGGATGGCTGCGCCAAAGTTGCGGCTGGCGAACAGTTCTTCGTACAACCAGCTGGCCTTGAAGGCGCTGACGTAGCCGTTCAGCTTGTCGCCGCCTTCGCTGCCGGCGGCCAGCGCATCGGCGACCGCTTCGGCCGCCAGCATGCCGGACTTCATCGCGGTGTGGCTGCCCTTGATCTTGGAGAAGTTCAAGGTGCCCAGGTCACAACCAATCAGCGCGCCGCCATCGAACACCATCTTCGGCAGCGAGTTCAGGCCACCTTTGGCAATTGCGCGGGCGCCGTAGCTGATCCGCTTGCCGCCTTCGAGGTACTGGCTGATCACCGGGTGGTGCTTCAGCCGCTGGAATTCATCGAACGGCGACAGGTACGGGTTGGCGTAGGACAGGTCGACGATCAGGCCGACCACCACCTGGTTGTTTTCCAGGTGATAAAGGAACGAACCACCGGTGTTGTCCTTGGCCATTACATCCAGGGGCCAGCCGGCGGTGTGCACCACCAGGCCCTGTTCGTGCCTGGCCGGGTCGATTTCCCAGATTTCCTTCAGGCCGATGCCGTAGTGCTGGACGTCGGCTTCACTGTCGAGGTTGAAGCGCTTGATCAGTTGCTTGCCGATGTGGCCACGGCAGCCTTCGGCAAACAGGGTGTACTTGGCGCGCAGTTCCATGCCCGGGGTGTACAGGCCGTCCTTCGGGTTGCCTTCGCGGTCGACGCCGAGGTCACCGGTGATGATGCCGCGGACTACGCCGTTGTCATCGAACAGGGCTTCCTGGGCAGCGAAGCCCGGGTAGATTTCCACGCCCAGGTTCTCCGCCTGCTGGGCCAGCCAGCGGCACAGGTTGCCCAGGGAGATGATGTAGTTACCCTGGTTGTGCATGGTCTTGGGCACGAACAGGTCAGGCACCTTGGTCGAGCTGCCAGCATCCTTGAGCACGTAGATGTCGTCGCGCTTCACTTCGGTATTCAGCGGCGCGCCGAGGGCTTTCCAGTCGGGGAACAGCTCGTTCAGGGCGCGGGGCTCGAACACCGCGCCAGAGAGGATGTGGGCGCCGACTTCAGAGCCTTTTTCCACCACGCAGACGCTGATTTCGCTACCGGCTTCGGCGGCCTTCTGCTTCAGGCGGCAGGCGGCGGACAGGCCTGCCGGGCCGGCGCCGACGATGACCACGTCGAATTCCATGTACTCGCGTTCCACTGGTTCTCTCCTACTCATCAAGGCTCGTGCTGTTGCTGGGTCTTATGGGTGCGCGGGGGCATTCGCAGCGGTTCTACGCAACGGCGGAACTGTAGCTGGGCAAATGACGGACTACACCGTTTTGTCTTGGCCGCGCATTATATCTACACCACTTGGCGGGTCCAATACAAACGTTTGTTTGAATTTGCCGCAGGCCAGTAAAATCGCAGGAACGCGGCTGGAGGATGACCCATTTGCCGTATTGACCGGATTGGGTGTTACGGTCAAGATACGAGCGGTTTTACGTTCGCCGTAGGCTTGCAGCCGGGCGCAGGTACACCTCTAAAGACCAGCTGTGGAGCAGGGTTCTGCGGCCTCCGGCCGGTTTGTAGTGGAGTTTACACGCCACGACAGAAAATGACCCGTGAGTATTTGACGCAAGCGTCCGGACACGACTGTTCGGTCACTCTCAAGTTACTGCCTCCCGGTACGTTTTTAGAGGTGCCCTTGTACCCACGCGCATCGCCGGGCAATGACCCCAGGCGACTATCTATTCACCGGAGAGTAACGAGGAATCCATGAAGGTTCTTGTAGCTGTCAAACGAGTGGTCGACTACAACGTCAAGGTTCGCGTCAAGGCGGACAACTCCGGCGTCGACCTTGCTAACGTCAAGATGTCCATGAACCCCTTCTGCGAAATCGCCGTGGAAGAAGCCGTGCGCCTGAAGGAAAAGGGCGTTGCCAGCGAGATCGTCGTGGTCTCCGTCGGCCCGGCCACCGCCCAGGAGCAGCTGCGTACCGCCCTGGCCCTGGGGGCCGACCGCGCCATCCTGGTCGAAGCCGCCGACGAACTGAACTCCCTGGCCGTGGCCAAGGCACTGAAAGCCGTTGTCGACAAGGAGCAGCCGCAACTGGTCATCCTCGGCAAGCAGGCCATCGACAGTGACAACAACCAGACCGGCCAGATGCTGGCGGCGTTGACCGGCTTTGCCCAGGGCACCTTCGCCTCCAAGGTGGAAGTGGCTGGCGACAAGCTGAACGTCACCCGTGAAATCGACGGCGGCCTGCAGACCGTGGCCCTGAACCTGCCGGCCATCGTCACGACCGACCTGCGCCTGAACGAGCCACGTTACGCGTCGCTGCCGAACATCATGAAGGCCAAGAAAAAGCCGCTGGAAACCGTTACTCCAGATGCGCTGGGCGTTTCCCTCGCCTCCACCAACAAGACCCTCAAGGTTGAAGCACCGGCTGCCCGCAGCGCTGGCATCAAGGTCAAATCGGTGGCCGAACTGGTCGAGAAGCTGAAGAACGAAGCGAAGGTAATCTAAATGACTATCCTGGTTGTCGCTGAATACGAGAACGGTGCCGTAGCCCCGGCCACCCTGAACACTGTTGCTGCTGCCGCGAAGATCGGTGGTGATGTCCATGTGCTGGTCGCTGGCCACAACGTCGGTGGCGTTGCCGAGTCTGCTGCGAAGATCGCTGGCGTGGCCAAGGTGCTGGTTGCCGACAATGCAGCCTATGCACACGCCCTGCCGGAAAACGTCGCGCCGCTGATCGTCGAGCTGGCCAAAGGCTACAGCCACGTGCTGGCCCCGGCCACCACCAACGGCAAGAACATCCTGCCGCGCGTTGCCGCGCTGCTGGACGTGGACCAGATCTCCGAGATCATCTCGGTCGAGTCCGCCGACACCTTCAAGCGCCCGATCTATGCCGGTAACGCCATTGCCACCGTGCAGTCGAGCGCCGCCATCAAGGTCATCACCGTACGTACCACCGGCTTCGACGCCGTGGCGGGCGAAGGGGGTTCGGCTGCCGTCGAAGCAGTTGGCGCCGCGCACAACGCCGGCATCTCGGCCTTCGTCGGCGAAGAGCTGGCCAAGTCCGACCGCCCGGAACTGACCGCTGCCAAGATCGTCGTCTCCGGCGGCCGTGGCATGGGCAACGGTGACAACTTCAAGCACCTGTACAGCCTGGCCGACAAGCTCGGCGCTGCCGTCGGTGCTTCGCGCGCCGCGGTCGACGCGGGCTTCGTGCCCAACGACATGCAGGTCGGCCAGACCGGCAAGATCGTTGCGCCGCAGCTGTACATCGCCGTCGGTATCTCCGGCGCGATCCAGCACCTGGCCGGCATGAAAGACTCCAAGGTGATCGTGGCGATCAACAAGGACGAAGAGGCACCGATCTTCCAGGTTGCCGACTACGGCCTGGTCGCCGACCTGTTCGAAGCGGTTCCGGAGCTGGAAAAGCTGGTCTGATCCGCCTGCTTCACTTATAAAGAACCCGGCCCTCGTTTCGAGGGTCGGGTTTTTTTATGGGCTGAGGAGTGAGGGATGACGTTGCGCGGAACGGGCAGGGTGCTGGCATGCATGGCGGCGTTGCTGGCGCCGCTGGCCATGGCGGCCGGCAAGTGTGAACGCCTGGTGGCCACTGGCAGCCCCGATGCGCCGCCCTATTCATGGCAAGACCCGAACGACCCGAAACACCTGATCGGCGCCAATGTCGACCTGCTGCGCCAAGTGGCCGAGGAGCTGGGGCTGAAGCTGGAGGTACTCAACGCCGGCCGTCGTGACCAGGCGCTGGAAGAGGTGCGCAGCGGGCGCATGGACCTGTTGCTCGACGCCCCGATGCAGGTGGAGCAATTGACCGCGCTCGATTACCTCCACCCACCCCTGCAGCTCAACGAATACCTGGTGTGGACCCGTCACGATGCCGAACTGGTGTTCGATGGCCCGGCGGATCTGGCCAGGTACCAGGGCAGTGTGTCCGAGCATGCACGGCTGACGCCGGCCTTCAGTGCTTTCGTCAAGGCGCAGCTGAAGCTGGTGCCGGCGCAGAACCTGACCCAGGCATTCCAGAAGCTGGTGCTTGGCCAGGTCGACTATGTGCTCGCGGGCCGCTATGCGGGCATGGCGATGGTGCAGAGCCTGGGCATGAGCAACCAGCTGATTGCCCGCGGCCTGCCGGTGGACCGGCCAGGGCTGTACCTGGCCGTGTCGCATAATTCCGCCTGCAATGACAGCTGGTTGCGTGGGCAATTGGCAAAAAAACTGACAGAATTGCCGATCTCCGGTGCGTCCGAGACCGTGCTGCAGCGTAATGTCGAGCGCTGGAAAGCACAGCTGCAGGTGCCCTCGGACGCCCCCAAACACTAGGAAGATTGCGTGAGAACCCAACCACTAATCCTTGCCCTGGCCGTGCTCGGCCTGGCTGGCTGCGCCAACGATCCGGCTCCTGTCGAGCAGATGCGTATTTCCGAGCAGGCGCTGGAGCAGGCCAAGGCCGTCGGTGCCACCGAGCAGGTCGAAGCGCTCAAGCTGGCCGAAGACAAGTTGGCCCGGGCCAAGACCAACATGCTCACCGAAGACTACCGCGATGCGCGCATGCGCGCCGAGCAGGCCGAGCTGGATGCGCGCCTGGCCGAAGCCCAGGTGCTGAACCAGAAGAGTGAAGAGCAGCTGCAGCTGCTGCAGTCGCGGGTCAAGCGCCTGCGCAAGCAGCTGGAGGTGCAGCCATGAGCCGCCGTGCACCAATGGCCGCGCTGGCAGTGCTGGCGCTGGCGGCAGGTTTGCAAGGTTGCGCCAGCCAGCGCAGCAGTGCCGCACTGGATGAAGCCAGCGCCGCCTTCCAGCAGGTCAAGGACAACTCCGATGTGCTGCGCAGTGCCCCGCGCGACGTGATCCGCGCAGGCGAGTCGCTGGCCCGTGCCGAGCGCCTGTCCAGCTACATTGGCACCGGTGCCGACGTGCGCCATTACGCCTATCTCAGCCAGCGCTACAGCGAGATTGCCAGCGAGCATGCCAAGCTGGCGCTGAACCAGGAGCGCCAGGCCAAGCTCGACCTGGAGCGCCAGCGCCTGCAGCTGGCCTTGCGCGAGGCCAAGCTGGCCAGTGTGCAGCAGCAGGGCAAGTGGATCGAATCGCAGATTGCCGCGCTGGCCTCGGAGCAGACCGATCGCGGCCTGGTGATGACCTTGAGTGACGTGCTGTTCGACACCGGCCGTGCCGACCTGAAGAACTCGGCCAGCCGCACCGTGCTCAAGCTGGTGCAGTTCCTGCAACTCAACCCGCGCCGGGTGGTACGGATCGAAGGCTATACCGACAGCACCGGCACGGCCGAGGACAACCTGAATCTGTCGCGTGACCGGGCGCAGGCCGTGGCTGACATGCTGGTCGACCTGGGTATTGACGAGAAGCGCCTGCAGGTCGAGGGCTATGGCGACCAGTACCCGATCGAGGCCAATGCCTCGGAGCGGGGCAGGGCGCAGAACCGCCGGGTGGAGATCGTGTTCTCCGATGACAAGGGCAGGCTCGCACCGGCGCGCTGAAACCTGTCAAGGCGGTCGCTTTGCGGCCCATCGCCGGCAAGCCGGTTCCCGCAGGAATTGCACAGGGGGTGAGATCTGTGCAATCCCTGTGGGCGCCGGCTTGCCGGCGATCGCTGCAAGGCAACCCCGGCTTTTCGTCGATGCCCCCGGATTTCAATGTTTATCACTGTCACGCAACTGTATTGTTGACTATCTTGCGATCTGTCCCCGTACACTTTGCAACTGTTACGGTATTCTCTACCCTCAGTGAGCGACACAAGAACAACGAGTCCGTCCGCGCGTCGAGAGCCAGCCATGACCAACCTGCTGCTGTACCAGCGTATCGCCCAGCAACTGGCCGATGACATCCGTCGCGGTGTCTACCAGCCAGGCGAGCGCGTACCTTCCGTGCGCAAGATGAGCGCCCAGCTCAACGTCAGCCATGCCACGGTGCTGCAGGCCTATGCCAACCTCGAAGACCAGGGGTTGATCCGTGCGCGGCCGCAGTCCGGCTACTACGTGCACCAGACTCCGGCGCTGACCGCGCAGACGCCGGACATCGCCCGCGTGGAGCGCCCCGGCCTGGTGACCCGCGCCAGCATCATCCAGCAAGTGCTGACCGAGGCGCGCCGCGACGGGGTGTTCCCGTTCGGTGCCGCCGTGCCGCATGTCGATTACCTGCCGGTCCGTGCCTTGCACCAGCAAATTGCCAAGGTGACGCGCTTTCACAGCCCGCGTGCCTTCAGCTACATGTTCAGCCCCGGTTTCGAACCGCTGCGCCGGCAGATCGCCATCCGCATGCGCGATGCCGGCGTGCTGGTCGACCCACGTGAAGTGATCGTGACCCATGGTTGCGTCGATGCGTTGCAGATGTCGTTGCGCGTGCTGACCCGCCCTGGCGACCTGATCGCCGCCGAGTCGCCCACCTATTACGGCCTGTTGCAACTGGCTGACCTGTTGGGCCTGAAGGTGATCGAGATTCCCAGTGACCCGTCCACCGGCATCAGTCTCGAGGCGTTGCAGCTGGCGGCCAACCAGTGGTCGATCAAGGCGCTGGTGCTGACGGCGCGGTTGAGCAACCCACTGGGCGGCACCGTGCCGGAAGAGCGGCAGAAGCAGTTGCTGCGCCTGGCATCGGATTTCGATATCCAGATCGTCGAGGACGACATTTACGGCGAATTGATGTTCGAGCAGGGCAAGACCAAGGCGCTGAAGGCGTTCGACCGGCTGGACCGGGTAATCTACTGTTCGAGCTTCTCCAAGACCCTGTCCCCGGGGGTGCGCGTTGGCTGGATGATAGCCGGGCGCTATCAGGACGAAATCCAGCGCCTGCAAACCTTTACCACCCACTCGGCCTGCAGCGTGACGCAGATGGGGGTGGCGGCCTACCTGGAGAATGGCGGTTACGACCGGCACCTGCGTTACATTCGCCAGGAGTACCGCAAGAACCTCAGTGCCTACCAGCTGGCGGTGCAGCAACATTTCCCCGAGGGCACCCAGATGACTCGGCCGACGGGCGGGTTTATCCTGTGGGTGAGCTTGCCGGGGCGGGTCAATACCCAGGAACTGCATGTGCGCGCGCTGGAGCAGGGTATCAGCATTGCGCCGGGGCTGATCTTCAGTAATACCGAACAGTTCAACCACTGTATCCGCCTTAATTGCGGCATCCCGTGGAACAAGGAAGCCGAGCGCGCGGTGATTACCCTTGGGCTGTTGGCCCAGCAGTTGTGTCGTGAGCCGGCGGCTGCGCTTCTGTAGGCTTGCCACGCGCCTGCGGAACAGGGAGCATACGCACTTTTCCTGCCAGTCTGTCCATTTGCCATGAATGCTTTGCGCCGTTTTGCCTTGATCTTGTGCCTTGCTCCGCTCTGCTACCTTGGCACAGGCCAGGCTGCGCAGCCGGCAAGCCAGGGGCAGGCGGCCCAAGGCAAGCCGGCGCCCAAGGCGCAGGCCAGGCCCGTGCACAAACCAGCGGCAAAGAAGGCTGCCAACAGCAAGGCCAGGCCAGCCCGCAAGCCGGTGAGCCAGGCCGTTGCCAAGCCACTGCCCAAGGCCAGGCTCGACCTCAGCCTGCCAGCCGAAATGGTCGACAAGCTGCAGCCGGAAGTCGGTAGCCCTTCACCGATCCAGCGGCGCCAGCCCCTGCTGCCGCCACTGTTCACAGAAAAGCCAGAGACCGACGACAGCCCGTTCCAGCTCAATGGCCGGCTGATCAACAACGAGATGCAGCTGCAGCTGCGCAATGACAGCCGTCGTGACGTGGAAGGGGCTGCCATTGATTTCGAGTACCGTCAGTAGCGGCCAAACTGACTGCTGGGTCATGGCAGATTTCATCCTGCCAGCAATTTCAAACGCCTGTTTGAGCGGTTACTATCCAGGGACGTTCGTCCCGTTTTGTTCCAGGGAGTCCTGATTTTGGTGAACAGCCATGAAATGCCGTGAGGGTTGTGGTGCCTGCTGCATTGCCCCGTCCATCAGCTCTGCGATGCCGCGCATGCCGAATGGCAAGGCGGCCGGCGAGCGCTGCCTGCACCTGACCGTCGACAACCTTTGTGACCTGTTCGGCAAGCCCGAGCGGCCCGCAGTGTGTGGCGGTTTCCAGGCGGATGTCGAGGTGTGCGGCAGTGACCGTGACGAGGCGATCAGGATTCTTGGCTGGTGGGAGCAGATGACGGCGGCGTGAAGGCTGGATCTTCGACAACAAGGATAAACATGATGAGATCGTTCAAGCGTATTGCACTGCTGTGTGGCCTGGGTGTTGTGCTGTCCCCTGCGGCCTGGGCCGAGAACTGGCAGGTGGCCAAGGACGAGGAGGGGATCAAGGTTTCTCTCAGTGAGGTGGCCGGTTCCAAGTACAAGGCCTATCAAGGCGTCACCGTGATCAAGGCGCCGCTGGCGAAGGTGCAGGCGTTGCAGGAGGACGTAGTCGGGGCTTGTGCGTGGATTCACGAATGCAAGACGCAGAAGGTGCTCAAGCAGGAGAATGGCCAGGTCTGGACCTATACCCAGTTCAATACGCCTTGGCCGGTGACGCCGCGCGATTCGGTGCTGCATGTGACCACGGTCAAGGAGGCTGACGGCAGCCTGGTGCGCAACCTGAAGGAAGAGCCGACCTACATCCCGGAAGAGAAAGGTTTTGTGCGGGTAGCGAAGGTCGAAGGCTTCTGGAGGCTGGTGCCCAAGGGTGACAGCACGGAAGTGACTTATCAGGTGCACACCGAGCCGGGTGGTAGCGTGCCGGCGATGGTGGCCAACAAGTTCGTGGTCGATGCACCGTTCAATACCCTGAAAGGGTTGCGCGAGCGGGCTGAGAAAAACTGAGGAGCGGCCCTGGGATCTTAGGCTTACCGCAATATTGCCGGGGCTGCTTCGCAGCCCTTTCGCGACACAAGGCCGCTCCTACAAAGCCGCATCGCGTCGAGCGGAAATAAAAAAGGCTGCCCGAGGGCAGCCTTCTTGCGTTCGGCTGGCGAAGCTTACTTGCGGTCCTGCAGCGCAACGATGTCGCGCTTCTGCTCGCCGGTGTACAGCTGGCGCGGGCGGCCGATCTTGTACGGGCTGGAGAGCATTTCTTTCCAGTGCGAGATCCAGCCCACGGTACGTGCCAGGGCGAAGATCACGGTGAACATGCTGGTCGGAATGCCGATCGCCTTGAGGATGATCCCCGAGTAGAAGTCGACGTTCGGGTACAGCGAGCGCTCGATGAAGTACGGATCGGTCAGGGCGATCTCTTCCAGGCGCATGGCCAGTTCCAGCTGCGGGTCGTTGTTGATGCCCAGCTCGCGCAGGACTTCGTCGCAGGTCTGTTTCATCACGGTGGCGCGCGGGTCGCGGTTCTTGTACACGCGGTGACCGAAGCCCATGAGCTTGAACGGGTCGTTCTTGTCCTTGGCCTTGGCGATGAACTTGTCGATGTTCGAGACATCGCCGATTTCATCGAGCATGGTCAGTACCGCTTCGTTGGCACCGCCGTGGGCCGGGCCCCACAGTGCGGCGATGCCGGCGGCGATACAGGCGAACGGGTTGGCACCCGACGAACCGGCCAGGCGCACGGTGGAGGTGGAGGCGTTCTGCTCGTGGTCGGCGTGGAGGATGAAGATCCGGTCCATCGCCTTGGCCAGCACCGGGCTGATCGGTTTGATCTCGCACGGGGTGTTGAACATCATGTGCAGGAAGTTTTCCGCGTACGACAGGTCGTTGCGCGGGTACATCATCGGCTGGCCCATGGAGTACTTGTAAACCATCGCGGCCAGGGTCGGCATCTTGGCGACCAGGCGTACCGCGGAAATCTCGCGGTGCTGCGGGTTATTGATGTCCAGGGAGTCGTGATAGAACGCCGACAGGGCACCGACCACGCCGCACATTACCGCCATCGGGTGGGCGTCGCGGCGGAAGCCGTTGAAGAACGACTTCAACTGCTCGTGAACCATGGTGTGGTTCTTCACGGTGCTGACGAACTGGGCCTTCTGCTCGGCATTCGGCAGTTCACCGTTGAGCAGCAGGTAGCAGGTTTCGAGGTAGTCGGACTTTTCGGCGAGCTGCTCGATCGGGTAGCCGCGGTGCAGCAGGATGCCTTTGTCGCCGTCAATGTAGGTGATCTTCGACTCGCACGAGGCAGTCGCCATGAAACCTGGGTCGAAGGTGAAGTGACCAGTGGCCCCCAACCCGCGGACGTCGATTACATCAGGACCAACGGTGCCGGTTAAAATGGGCAGCTCGACGGGGGCAGCGCCCTCGATGACCAACTGCGCTTTTTTGTCAGCCATGTGGCCTCCTATTAATGCTTGAAATCATCAGACAGACCCCCCACGCAGGGCCCGCACCACTATAGAGGGATAAATTCAGATGTCAATTTGCCTAAAGGCTTGTTGAAACAGGCATTGAGGCCTGGTTTTTCACGAAATTCTCGCCCATTTACGCCTTTTGTCCGTTAAAGGCAATGCGCTATTTGGGCTACCCCGTCACGTTGTCATAAGCAGCCTAACTGTCTATACTCGCAACCCGACCGCCAGGGGCTTGCAAGCCCGAACTGCTGGGGGTCGCCGTTCCCTGGGTGGTGGGTACCTGACCAGTACACTTACCAACAACTTTGCCCTGATTCGCTAGGGGCTCTTCAGTGTGAAAAAAGCCGTGAAAAGCCAACGACCTGTAAACCTAGACCTAAGGACCATCAAGCTCCCCGTCACTGCGTACACGTCCATCCTGCACCGTATCTCCGGCGTCATCCTGTTCCTCGGCCTTGCCATCATGCTTTATGCACTGGGCAAGTCGCTGGGTTCCGAGGAAGGCTTCGGTGAGGTGAAGGCGTGTCTGACCAGCCCGCTGGCCAAGTTCGTGACCTGGGGCCTGCTGTCCGCCCTGCTTTATCACCTCGTGGCAGGTGTGCGTCACCTGATCATGGACATGGGTATCGGTGAGACGCTGGAAGGCGGCAAGCTGGGCTCGAAAATCGTGATCGTCATCTCCGTGGTGCTGATCGTTCTGGTGGGAGTTTGGGTATGGTAACCAATGTCACGAACCTGTCGCGTTCGGGTCTCTATGACTGGATGGCGCAGCGCGTCTCTGCGGTCGTTCTCGCGGCTTACTTCCTGTTCCTGATCGGCTACGTGGTCGCCCACCCAGGCATCGACTACACCCAGTGGCATGGTCTGTTCTCCAACAACGCGATGCGGATCTTCAGTCTGCTGGCCCTCGTTGCCCTGGGCGCTCACGCCTGGGTCGGCATGTGGACCATCGCTACCGACTACCTGACGCCAATGTCGTTCGGCAAGTCGGCAACTGCGATTCGTTTCCTGTTCCAGGCGGTATGCGGCGTTGCGATGTTCGCTTACTTCGTCTGGGGTGTGCAGATTCTCTGGGGTATCTGATCCATGGCTAGCATTCCAACCATTTCTTTCGACGCCATCATCATCGGTGGCGGCGGTGCCGGCATGCGCGCTGCGCTGCAGCTGGCTCAAGGCGGCCACAAGACTGCCGTGGTCACCAAGGTCTTCCCGACCCGTTCGCACACTGTATCCGCCCAGGGCGGCATCACCTGCGCCATCGCTTCGGCCGACCCGAACGACGACTGGCGCTGGCACATGTACGATACCGTCAAGGGCTCCGACTACATCGGTGACCAGGACGCTATCGAATACATGTGTCAGGAAGGCCCGGCTGCGGTCTTCGAGCTGGACCACATGGGCCTGCCGTTCTCGCGTACCGAAACCGGTCGTATCTACCAGCGTCCGTTCGGTGGCCAGTCCAAGGACTTCGGTAAAGGTGGCCAGGCCGCCCGTACCTGTGCCGCTTCCGACCGTACCGGTCACGCGCTGCTGCACACCCTGTACCAGGGCAACCTGAAAGCCGGCACCACCTTCCTCAACGAGTACTACGCCGTAGACCTGGTGAAGAACCAGGACGGCGCGTTCGTGGGTGTGATCGCAATCTGCATCGAAACCGGCGAAACCCTGTACATCAAGTCCAAGGCCACCGTACTGGCCACTGGCGGTGCCGGCCGTATCTACGCCTCCACCACCAACGCCCTGATCAACACCGGTGACGGCGTGGGCATGGCCCTGCGTGCCGGTGTACCGGTGCAGGACATCGAAATGTGGCAGTTCCACCCGACCGGCATCGCTGGCGCCGGCGTACTGGTCACCGAAGGTTGCCGCGGTGAAGGTGGCTACCTGATCAACGCCCACGGCGAGCGCTTCATGGAGCGTTACGCGCCGAACGCCAAAGACCTGGCTGGCCGCGACGTGGTCGCCCGTTCCATGGTCAAGGAAATCATCGCCGGCAACGGCGTGGGCCCGAACAAGGACCACGTACTGCTGAAGCTGGACCACCTGGGCGAGGAGGTGTTGCACAGCCGCCTGCCAGGTATCTGCGAACTGTCCAAGACCTTCGCCCACGTCGACCCTGTGGTCGCGCCGGTACCGGTCATCCCTACCTGCCACTACATGATGGGCGGCGTTGCCACCAACATTCACGGCCAGGCCATTACCATGGACGCCGAAGGCAACGACCAGATCATCCCAGGCCTGTTCGCCGTAGGTGAAGTGGCGTGCGTATCGGTGCACGGTGCCAACCGCCTGGGCGGCAACTCGCTGCTCGACCTGGTGGTGTTCGGCCGTGCTGCCGGCCTGCACCTGGAGAAGGCGCTGACCGAAGGCGTGGAATACCGCGACGCCAGCGACACCGACGTCGATGTTGCCCTGAACCGCCTGAACAAGCTGAACGAGCGCACCACCGGTGAAGACGTTGCCAGCCTGAAGCGCGAGCTGCAGAGCTGCATGCAGAACTACTTCGGTGTATTCCGTACTGGCGAATACATGCAGAAGGGTATCGAGCAGCTGGCCGGTCTGCGTGACCGTATCGCCAACGTCAAGATCAACGACAAGTCCAAGGCCTTCAACACCGCGCGTATCGAGGCACTGGAGCTGCAGAACCTGCTGGAAGTCGCCGAAGCTACCGCCATCGCGGCCGAAGCCCGTAAAGAGTCCCGCGGCGCTCACGCCCGTGAAGACTACGAAGACCGTGACGACGAAAACTGGCTGTGCCACACCCTGTACTACCCGGGTGAGAAGCGCGTCGCCAAGCGTGGCGTCAACTTTGCGCCGAAGACTGTTCCAGCCTTCGAACCAAAAGTCCGGACTTACTAAGGGTGGCCGCTATGTTGCAAGTCGAAGTTTATCGTTACAACCCGGACACCGATTCCGCGCCGAAAATGCAGACCTTCCAGGTCGACACCGGCGGCAAGGACCTGATGGTGCTGGACGTGCTGGCACTGATCAAGGAGCAGGACGAAGGGTTCTCCTACCGTCGCTCGTGCCGTGAAGGCGTTTGCGGTTCCGATGGCATGAACATCAACGGCAAGAACGGCCTGGCCTGCATCACCCCGCTGTCGGCGGTGGTGAAGGGCAACAAGCTGATCCTGCGCCCGCTGCCGGGCCTGCCGGTCATTCGTGACCTGGTCGTCGACATGAGCATCTTCTACAAGCAGTACGAGAAGGTGAAGCCGTTCCTGCAGAACGACACGCCGGCGCCGGCTATCGAGCGCCTGCAGTCGCCGGAAGACCGCGACAAGCTGGACGGCCTGTACGAGTGCATCCTGTGCGCTTGCTGCTCGACTTCCTGCCCGTCGTTCTGGTGGAACCCGGACAAGTTCCTGGGCCCCGCTGCACTGCTGCAGGCCTATCGCTTCCTGGCCGACAGCCGCGATACCAAGACCCAGGAGCGCCTGGCGTCCCTGGATGACCCGTTCAGCGTATTCCGCTGCCGCGGGATCATGAACTGCGTCAACGTTTGCCCTAAAGGTCTGAACCCGACCAAGGCAATCGGTCACGTACGTAACATGCTGCTGCAAAGCGGTACCTGATACAAAGCGTTGTACCTGCAGTAAGCCGAGGTGCGGGTGGTGAGCCCGCACCGAGGTAAAACCCGAACAAAGGCCCACAAAGCCTGCGTTCATTACCTATGAAGATATGAGACCAGCAGGGGCTTTCCGGGCTGGTACCCGGAAAATCAGCAGGATCCTAGTGGCGTGGTTCAGTCGCTGTATTCGGACTTTTCCAGGTTTGCTGTGGCTCTCGCCGATCAGTCCCCTAACCGAGGGTGACCAAGCATGCAAGAAAGCGTGATGCAGCGCATGTGGGAAAGCGCCCACCTTTCAGGTGGTAACGCTGCATATGTGGAAGAGCTTTATGAGCTCTACCTGCACGACCCTAACGCTGTGCCAGAAGAGTGGCGCACCTACTTCCAGAAGTTGCCCGCCGACGGCAGCACCGCTACCGATGTATCGCACTCGACAATCCGCGACCATTTCGTACTGCTGGCAAAGAACCAGCGCCGCGCCCAGCCGGTATCTGCCGGGAGCGTGAGCAGTGAACACGAGAAGAAGCAGGTTGAAGTTCTGCGACTGATCCAGGCCTATCGTATGCGCGGCCATCAGGCTGCCAAGCTCGACCCGTTGGGGTTGTGGCAGCGTCCTGCGCCTGTAGACCTGTCGATCAATCACTACGGCTTGACCAATGCCGATCTTGATACGACCTTCCGTGCCGGCGACCTGTTCATCGGCAAAGAGGAGGCGAGCCTACGCGAGATCTTCGAGGCGCTCCAGAAGACATATTGTCGCACCATTGGCGCCGAGTTCACCCACATCGTCGACTCCGAACAGCGCAGCTGGTTCCAGCAGCGCCTGGAAAGCGTGCGCGGCCGTCCGGAGTTTTCCGCCGACGTGCAGGCCCACCTGCTGGAGCGTGTGACCGCTGGTGAAGGCCTTGAGAAATACCTGGGCACCAAGTACCCGGGCACCAAGCGCTTCGGCCTCGAAGGCGGCGAAAGCCTGATCCCGATGCTGGACGAGATGATCCAGCGTTCCGGCTCCTACGGCACCAAGGAAGTCGTGATCGGCATGGCCCACCGTGGCCGCCTGAACGTCCTGGTGAACACCTTCGGCAAGAACCCGCGCGAGCTGTTCGACGAGTTCGAAGGCAAGAAGATGAACGAGCTGGGCTCCGGTGACGTGAAGTATCACCAGGGCTTCTCCTCGAACGTGATGACCCCGGGTGGCGAAGTGCACCTGGCCATGGCGTTCAACCCGTCCCACCTGGAAATCGTCTCGCCGGTGGTCGAGGGTTCGGTGCGCGCCCGTCAGGACCGCCGCAACGACACCGTTGGCGACAAGGTACTGCCGATCTCGATCCACGGCGATGCCGCATTCGCTGGCCAGGGCGTGGTCATGGAAACCTTCCAGATGTCGCAGACCCGCGGTTTCAAGACCGGCGGCACCGTGCACATCGTGATCAACAACCAGGTCGGTTTTACCATCAGCAACCCGCTGGACGCGCGCTCCACCGAGTACGCCACCGACGTGGCCAAGATGATCCAGGCGCCGATCCTGCACGTCAACGGCGACGACCCGGAAGCCGTGCTGTTCGTGACCCAGCTGGCCATCGACTACCGCATGCAGTTCAAGCGTGACGTGGTCATCGACCTGGTCTGCTACCGCCGTCGCGGCCACAACGAGGCCGACGAGCCGAACGGCACCCAGCCGCTGATGTACCAGCAGATCAGCAAGCAGCGCACCACCCGTGAGCTGTACGCCGACGCACTGATCCAGGCTGGCCGCATCGATGCCGAACGTGCCCAGGCCAAGGTCGACGAGTACCGCAGCGCGCTGGACAACGGCCTGCACGTGGTCAAGAGCCTGGTCAAGGAGCCGAACCGCGAGCTGTTCGTCGACTGGCGTCCGTACCTGGGCCATGCCTGGACCGCGCGTCACGACACCCGCTTCGACCTCAAGACCCTGCAGGAACTGTCGGCCAAGCTGCTGGAGATCCCGGAAGGCTTCGTCGTGCAGCGCCAGGTCGCCAAGATCTACGAAGACCGCCAGAAGATGCAGGCCGGTGGCTTGCCGATCAACTGGGGTTATGCAGAGACCATGGCTTACGCCACCCTGCAGTTCGAAGGTCACCCGATCCGCATGACCGGCCAGGACATCGGCCGTGGTACCTTCTCGCACCGTCACGCGGTGCTGCACAACCAGAAGGACGCCAGCACCTACGTACCGCTGAAGAACCTGTTCCCGGGCCAGCCGAAGTTCGAACTGTACGACTCCTTCCTCTCGGAAGAAGCGGTACTGGCCTTCGAATACGGCTACTCGACCACCACGCCGAACGCGCTGGTGATCTGGGAAGCCCAGTTCGGCGACTTCGCCAACGGTGCGCAAGTGGTGATCGACCAGTTCATCACCAGCGGCGAGCACAAGTGGGGCCGTCTGTGCGGCCTGACCATGCTGCTGCCACACGGTTATGAAGGGCAGGGCCCGGAGCACTCCTCCGCGCGCCTGGAGCGTTACCTGCAGCTGTGCGCCGAGCACAACATCCAGGTCTGCGTACCGACCACCCCGGCCCAGATCTACCACCTGCTGCGTCGCCAGGTCATTCGTCCGCTGCGCAAGCCGCTGATCGTCCTGACGCCGAAGTCGCTGCTGCGCCACAAGCTGGCCGTGTCGACCCTCGAGGACCTGGCAGAAGGTTCGTTCCAGACCGTCATCCCGGAAATCGACAGCCTCGATCCGGCCAAGGTCGAACGCCTGATCCTCTGCGGTGGCAAGGTTTACTACGACCTGCTGGAAAAACGCCGTGCCGAAGGCCGCGAAGACATCGCCATCCTGCGTATCGAGCAGCTGTACCCGTTCCCGGAAGACGACCTGGTCGAAATCCTGGCGCCTTACACCAACCTCAAGCATGCGGTCTGGTGTCAGGAAGAGCCGATGAACCAGGGCGCCTGGTACAGCAGCCAGCACCACATGCGCCGTATCCTGGGCCGCCACAACAAGGCACTGGTCCTGGAATACGCCGGCCGCGACGCTTCTGCCGCGCCAGCCTGTGGTTACGCTTCGAAGCACGCCGAACAGCAGGAAAAACTGCTGCAAGACGCCTTCACTGTCTAACGCCTTCGCGCACCTGAAACCGAATTTAAGGAAACACTGATAATGGCTATCGAGATCAAAGCCCCAACCTTCCCGGAATCGGTTGCCGATGGCACCGTTGCCACCTGGCACAAGCAGCCGGGCGATGCCGTCAAGCGTGACGAGCTGATCGTCGACATCGAGACCGACAAGGTCGTCCTGGAAGTACTGGCTACCGCCGACGGCGTACTGGGCGCCATCGTCAAGGGCGAGGGCGACACCGTCCTGTCCGACGAAGTGCTGGGTTCGATCGTTGAGGGCGGTGCTGCCGCTCCAGCTGCCGCTCCAGCTGCCGCTCCGGCCGCCGCTGCTCCTGCTGCCGCTGCTGCGGACGCTGGCGAAGAAGACCCGGTTGCCGCCCCGGCCGCGCGCAAGCTGGCTGAAGAAAACGGCATCGACCTGGCCAGCGTCGCTGGCACTGGCAAAGGTGGTCGCATCACCAAGGAAGACGTCGTCGCTGCCGTCGCCAACAAGAAGTCGGCCCCGGCGCCGGCGGCCAAGCCGGCTGCCGCCGCCGCTGCTGCCCCGGTTGTGGTTGCCGCTGGCGACCGCACCGAGAAGCGCGTGCCGATGACCCGCCTGCGTGCCAAGATCGCCGAGCGTCTGGTCGAAGCCCAGTCGAGCATGGCCATGCTGACCACCTTCAACGAAGTCGACATGACCGAAGTCATGGCCCTGCGTTCGAAGTACAAGGACTTGTTCGAGAAGACCCACAACGGCGTGCGCCTGGGCTTCATGTCGTTCTTCGTCAAGGCCGCCACCGAAGCCCTGAAGCGCTTCCCGGCGGTCAACGCCTCGATCGATGGCAACGACATCGTCTACCATGGCTACGCCGACGTCGGTGTTGCCGTGTCCAGCGACCGTGGCCTGGTGGTACCGGTACTGCGTAACGCCGAGTCGATGAGCCTGGCGGAAATCGAGAACGGCATCGCCACCTTCGGCAAGAAGGCCCGTGACGGCAAGCTGGCCATCGAAGAGATGACCGGTGGCACCTTCACCATCACCAACGGTGGTACCTTCGGTTCGATGATGTCGACCCCGATCGTCAACCCGCCACAGGCTGCCATCCTCGGCATGCACAACATCATCCAGCGCCCGATGGCCATCAACGGCCAGGTGGTGATTCGCCCGATGATGTACCTGGCGCTGTCGTACGATCACCGCCTGATCGACGGCAAGGAAGCGGTAACCTTCCTGGTCACCATCAAGAACCTGCTGGAAGACCCGTCTCGCCTGCTGCTGGACATCTAATCGCGCAGCTGCAAGCGGCAAGCGGCAGGCTTCAGTTCGAAGCCTGCCGGCCTTGCGGCTTGCAGCTTGTCGCTTGAAGCTGAAAAAAGGAATCTTTTATGACCCAGAAATTCGACGTAGTGGTGATTGGTGCAGGTCCTGGCGGCTATGTGGCTGCCATCAAGGCCGCACAACTTGGTCTGAAGACTGCCTGTATCGAAAAATACACCGACGCCGAGGGCAAGCTGGCCCTGGGCGGCACCTGCCTGAACGTGGGTTGCATTCCTTCCAAGGCGCTGCTGGACAGCTCCTGGAAGTACAAGGAAGCCAAAGAGAGCTTCAACGTCCACGGTATCTCCACTGGCGAAGTGAAGATGGACGTCGCCGCGATGGTTGGCCGCAAGGCTGGCATCGTCAAGAACCTGACCGGTGGCGTTGCCACCCTGTTCAAGGCCAACGGCGTGACCTCGATCCAGGGCCACGGCAAGCTGCTGGCTGGCAAGAAGGTCGAAGTCACCAAGGCTGACGGCACCACCGAAATCATCGAAGCCGAGAACGTGATCCTGGCTTCCGGCTCGCGCCCGATCGACATTCCGCCGGCTCCGGTCGACCAGAACGTCATCGTCGACTCCACCGGCGCCCTGGAATTCCAGGCCGTGCCGAAGCGCCTGGGTGTTATCGGTGCTGGCGTGATCGGCCTCGAGCTGGGCTCGGTATGGGCGCGCCTGGGTGCTGAAGTCACCGTGCTGGAAGCGCTGGATACCTTCCTGATGGCTGCCGACACCGCCGTGTCGAAGGAAGCCCAGAAGACCCTGACCAAGCAAGGCCTGGACATCAAGCTGGGCGCACGCGTCACCGGCTCGAAAGTCAACGGCAATGAAGTCGAAGTGACCTACACCGACGCCAACGGCGAGCAGAAGATCACCTTCGACAAGCTGATCGTCGCGGTCGGCCGTCGCCCGGTGACCACCGACCTGCTGGCTGCTGACAGCGGCGTGACCATCGACGAGCGTGGCTACATCTTCGTCGACGACTACTGCGCCACCAGCGTGCCGGGCGTCTACGCCATCGGCGACGTGGTACGCGGCATGATGCTGGCCCACAAGGCCTCGGAAGAGGGCATCATGGTGGTCGAGCGCATCAAGGGCCACAAGGCTCAGATGAACTACGACCTGATCCCGTCGGTCATCTATACCCACCCGGAAATCGCGTGGGTCGGCAAGACCGAACAGGCCTTGAAGGCCGAGGGCGTTGAGGTTAACGTGGGCACCTTCCCGTTCGCGGCCAGCGGCCGTGCGATGGCTGCCAACGACACCGGTGGTTTCGTCAAGGTCATCGCCGATGCCAAGACCGACCGCGTCCTGGGTGTACACGTGATTGGCCCATCGGCTGCCGAACTGGTGCAGCAGGGCGCAATCGCAATGGAATTCGGCACCAGTGCCGAGGACCTGGGCATGATGGTCTTCAGCCATCCGACCCTGTCCGAAGCGTTGCATGAAGCAGCGCTGGCTGTGAATGGCGGTGCCATTCACGTGGCCAACCGTAAGAAGCGTTAATTATAAGAAACCACGGCGGGCTGCCCGTCGTGAGTCTTGCGTGCATGACTCACCGCGGAAAGTCCGCCGGACCGGATCACACGGGAAAACCCGGGGTCAACGGTCACAGGTGGTGCGGCGCCAGTAATGGCGCAGCGCCGAAGCGCAGTACCTAACGAAGACGGTAAAAAGCATGAATCTTCACGAGTATCAGGGTAAGCAGCTGTTCGCTGAATACGGCCTGCCAGTTTCCAAGGGTTTCGCTGTCGATACCCCTGAGCAAGCTGCAGAAGCCTGCGACAAGATCGGCGGGAACGAGTGGGTGGTAAAAGCCCAGGTTCACGCCGGTGGTCGCGGCAAGGCGGGCGGCGTCAAGCTGGTTCGCAGCAAAGAAGACGCCAAGGCGTTCGCTGCACAGTGGTTGGGCAAGAATCTGGTTACCTACCAGACCGATGCCAACGGTCAACCCGTCTCCAAGATTCTGGTCGAATCCTGCACTGACATCGCCAAAGAGCTGTACCTGGGCGCTGTAGTCGATCGTTCGAGCCGCCGTATCGTGTTCATGGCTTCCACCGAAGGTGGCGTGGACATCGAGAAAGTCGCTCACGAAACCCCTGAAAAGATCCTCAAGGCCACTATCGATCCGCTGGTCGGCGCGCAGCCGTTCCAGGGCCGTGAACTGGCGTTCCAGCTGGGTCTGGAAGGCAAGCAAGTTCAACAGTTCGCCAAGATCTTCGTAGGCCTGGCCAAGCTGTTCAAGGATCACGACCTGGCGCTGCTGGAAGTGAACCCGCTGGTGATCAAGGCCGACGGCGACCTGCACTGCCTCGATGCCAAGATCAACATCGACGCCAACGCCATGTACCGTCAGCCGAAGCTGAAAACCTTCCACGACCCGTCGCAGGACGACGCCCGTGAAGCCCACGCTGCCAAGTTCGAACTGAACTACGTTGCCCTCGAAGGCAACATCGGCTGCATGGTCAACGGTGCCGGCCTGGCCATGGGTACCATGGACATCGTCAACCTGCACGGCGGCAAGCCGGCCAACTTCCTCGACGTTGGTGGTGGTGCTACCAAGGAGCGCGTTACCGAAGCGTTCAAGATCATTCTGTCCGACAGCAATGTCGCGGCCGTTCTGGTCAACATCTTCGGCGGCATCGTTCGCTGCGACATGATTGCCGAAGGCATCATCGGTGCAGTGAAAGAAGTCGGCGTCAAGGTTCCGGTTGTCGTTCGCCTCGAAGGCAACAACGCCGAACTGGGCGCTAAAGTACTGGCAGAAAGCGGTTTGAACATCATTGCGGCAACCAGCCTGACCGACGCTGCTCAACAAGTTGTCAAAGCTGCGGAGGGCAAGTAATGAGCGTCCTGATCAATAAAGACACCAAGGTTATCTGCCAGGGCTTCACCGGCTCGCAGGGTACTTTCCACTCCGAACAGGCCATCGCCTACGGCACCAAGATGGTCGGCGGCGTAACCCCAGGCAAGGGTGGCACCACCCACCTGGGCCTGCCGGTGTTCAACACCGTGAAGGAAGCCGTGGAAGCCACCGGCGCTGACGCTTCGGTCATCTACGTTCCGGCTCCTTTCTGCAAGGACTCGATCCTGGAAGCGGCCTTTGGCGGCATCAAGCTGATCGTCTGCATCACCGAAGGCATTCCTACCCTGGACATGCTGGATGCCAAGGTCAAGTGCGACGAGCTGGGCGTGACCCTGATCGGCCCTAACTGCCCAGGTGTCATCACCCCGGGCGAGTGCAAGATCGGTATCATGCCAGGCCACATCCACCTGCCAGGCAAGGTCGGTATCGTTTCGCGCTCCGGCACCCTGACCTACGAAGCGGTCAAGCAGACCACCGACGCCGGCTTCGGCCAGTCGACCTGCGTCGGTATCGGTGGCGACCCGATCCCGGGCTCCAACTTCATCGACATCCTGAAGCTGTTCCAGGAAGACCCGAAGACCGAAGCGATCGTCATGATCGGCGAGATCGGCGGTTCGGCTGAAGAAGAAGCTGCGGCCTACATCAAGGCCAACGTCACCAAGCCAGTGGTTTCCTACATCGCTGGTGTTACCGCTCCGGCGGGCAAGCGCATGGGCCACGCTGGCGCCATCATCTCCGGCGGCAAGGGCACTGCGGACGAGAAGTTCGCCGCCCTGCAGGACGCTGGTGTGAAGACCGTGCGTTCCCTGGCTGACATCGGCAAGGCCCTGGCCGAGCTGACTGGCTGGGAAGTCAAGAAGTAATACCGCTACACCCCCCACGCGCACAGAGGCCACCTTCGGGTGGCCTTTGTCGTTTCCGGGGTTTGGGTATTCCTGTGTCGGCCTTTTCGCGGGCCAGCCCGCGAAGAGGCCGACACAGGCAACATTGATTTTTCGATGGGTTTGATAGGAATTTTCAGGCAGACGAATTTCCCGATATCGGGATAATCCTGACCGTCCGCGGTTGCACAGACGACAAACACATACGCACATCGGACAAGCAGCACTGTGCCAGTGCGTTTAAGTGACAAAACAGTTACCCTACGCGCTCACTCTGTGCCCGTCCCCCAAAAGGGAACGACACGCTAAACGGGTCTGGCTTATCAAGCCGGGCAGCATTTCCCCCAACCCATGGGGAAATCCCTTCTCGAATCCCGATTTCAGCAGTGTGGTACTACCTTAAATGAAAGTTTTAAAAGGCCAGGACATCCTGGCGCTTGGCTTTATGACGTTTGCGCTTTTCGTGGGCGCGGGCAATATCATCTTCCCGCCTATCGTCGGCCTGCAGTCTGGCCCGCACGTGTGGATGGCTGCCCTGGGCTTCCTGGTGACCGCCGTGGGCCTGCCGGTCATCACCGTGGTCGCCCTGGCCAAGGTCGGTGGCGGCATGGATGCCTTGAGCAGCCCGATCGGCAAGTTCTTCGGTGGCCTGCTGGCAGCCGTGTGCTACCTGTCGGTCGGCCCGCTGTTCGCTACCCCGCGCACTGCGACCGTGTCGTTCGAAGTGGGTGTGGCACCGCTGACCGGCGAAAGCCCGCTGGCACTGTTCATCTACAGCCTGGTGTACTTCCTCGTGGTGCTGGCGGTGTCCATGTACCCGGGCAGGTTGCTCGACACCGTGGGCCGCTTCCTCGCGCCGCTGAAGATCATCGCCCTGGCGGTGCTCGGCATCGCCGCCTTCGCGCTGCCTGCAGGCACCATGGGTGAAGCGCAGCCAGCCTATGCCGCCGCGGCCTTCTCCAAGGGCTTCTCCGATGGTTACCTGACCATGGACACCCTGGGTGCCCTGGTATTCGGTATCGTCATCGTCAACGCCATCCGCTCGCGCGGTGTCGAGTCGCCGAAGCTGATCACCCGCTATGCCATCATCGCTGGCCTGATCGCCGGTGTCGGCCTGGCCCTGGTCTATGTCAGCCTGTTCCGCCTGGGTGCCGGCAGCCACGAAATCGCGGCGGGCGCCACCAACGGCGCGGCGGTGCTGCATGCCTATGTGCAGCACACCTTCGGCTCGCTGGGCAGCGGCTTCCTCGCCGTGCTGATCGCGCTGGCCTGCCTGGTGACTGCGGTCGGCCTGACCTGCGCCTGTGCCGAGTACTTCAGCCAGATCCTGCCGCTGTCGTACCGTGCCCTGGTGGTGATCCTGGCGGGCTTCTCGCTGCTGATTTCCAACCTCGGCCTGACCAAGCTGATCATGTTCTCGATCCCGGTGCTCACCGCGATCTACCCACCCTGCATCGTGGTGGTCGGCTTGAGCTTCGTGAAGGACCTGTGGAATTCGCCAACCCGCATCCTGGCACCGGTGATGCTGGTGTCGCTGCTGTTCGGCATGGTCGATGCGATCAAGGGCAGCAGCATTGCCCACGTACTGCCGGACTTCATGGCCCATCTGCCGCTGAGCGACCAGGGCCTGGCCTGGCTGGTGCCTTCGGTGGTGACGCTGGTTGGCGCCGTAGCCTGCGACCGCATGCTCGGCAAGCCGCGCGAAGCGCTGGCCTGATAGTCGAAGCCTGAGAGCGGCACCGGCCACAAGCCGCAGGGTGCTTGCCAAGGGTGGAAACTCAAGAGCCCCGTATCCGAGAGGATGCGGGGCTTTTTGTTTGCCTGTACTGGCCTCTTCGCGGGCGCGCCCGCTCCCACAGGAAAGCGCAAGCCTCAGAATTGGCGGTGTACCTGTGGGAGCGGGCGTGCCCGCGAAGAGGCCGGGATGAGCGGTGCAAATATCAGGATGGATGTGTGCCTTTTGCCGCTTGCCAGCGTCGAAATCCGGTCCCTATCCTTCAGGTATCTGGCCCTCCCGGGAACCCTGCATGAACTTCATCCAAAGCAATCTCAACAACCTGCTGGCCATCGCCTGGTTTGCCCTGTGCTGGGGCGGCTACACCCGCTATGCCATCTGGAAGGGCCGCGACACCGCGTGCCTGGCCAGCGTGTTGCACCTGTACCGTGAAGACTGGATGCGCCGCATGCTGCTGCGTGACAACCGCATCGCCGATGCCAGCGTGATCGGCAATCTTGAGCGTAACGCCTCGTTCTTCGCCTCCAGCACCTTGATCATCCTTGCCGGTATCCTCACCGTGCTCGGCGCTTCCGACCGGGCGCTGTCGCTGCTGGCCGATCTGCCGCTGGTGCAGCAGACCTCCCAGGGCATGTCGGAGATCAAGCTGCTGTGCTTGGCCATGGTCTTCGTCTATGCCTTCTTCACCTTCAGCTGGTGCATGCGTCAGTACAACTTTGCCGCAGTACTGGTAGGTTCGGCGCCGATGATAGGCGAACGCCTGGTCAATGAACTGGAACGCAAGGCATTTGCCCTGCGGGCGGCGCGGGTGCTGTCATTGGCTGCCAACCAGTTCAACTTCGGCCTGCGTTCCTATTACTTCGGCATGGCCATGTTGAGCTGGTTCATCAGCCCTTGGCTATTCATGGCCATGAGCGTCGGCGTAGTGCTGATTCTGTACCGCCGCGAGTTTCATTCGGATGTACTGGAAGTGATGGTATTCACGCCTACTGAAAGTCTGCCCGCCGAACCGGCCAAGGATCAACATTCGCTGCCGAGCGGCAACTGAAACGGTTTACTTGCTGATTTCAGGCACAAAAAAACCCGACCAGGTCGGGTTTTTTCGTTTCAGCCGATTACTGCTTGGCAGGTTCGGCCGGGGTGGCTGGCGCGGCTTCCGGAGCCGGAGTAGCCGGAGCGGCTTCTTCGGCGGCCTTCTGCTCGGCTTCGGCCTGATCTTTGGCGGCTTCGGCGTTTTCCTTGGCAGCCTCGTTCATTTTATCCTGAGCTTCGCCCGCTTTCTCCTGGGCTTGCTCGGCGTGTTGCTGTGCGTCCTGGGCTTTGTCTTCGCTCGCTTTATCGCAAGCAGCCAGGCCCATGGCAGCGGCCAGCATCAGAGCAAAAGCAAAAGGTTTACGCATGGGGGTGTTTCTCCTTGGTGGAATAAGTGACTTGTTCCTTCGAGTCCAACTACGCGGAATAAGTTCCGCGAAGATTACACATATATAACGCGCTCTTCTATATAGACTTTTTAATGATTTTATGCCGCTGCGGCAGTGCGCGGGGTAACAGCCAATGAGCGATGCAACCTTGAAGGCCATGGCCGAGCGTTTTCTCTCGGCATTGAAACATTGTCAGTTATTGCAGATGCGTGTGGCCCAGGCCGATGCCGATGGCATGACCCTGGTCCTGCCCTGGTCGCCGGCCATCGTCGGCAACCCGCAAACCGGCGCCGTGCATGGTGGCGCCTTGACCACACTGATGGACACCACCTGCGGCATGGCCACGCTTTGTGTGCTGCCGCGTTTCGAGGTGTGCCCGACCCTGGACCTGCGCATCGACTACATGCACCCCGCCGAGGCCGGCAAGGCCATCTACGGCCACGCCCAGTGCTACCGGGTGACCCGTGACGTGATCTTCACCCGGGGCACGGCCTACCAGGATGATCCGGCACAACCGATTTGCCAGGTAGTGGGCACGTTCATGCGCCTGGGCCAGCAGATCAAGGGTGGCATTCGCTTTGGCAACAGCCTGAAGGAGGGCGGTGCATGATCCCGCACGCGGTTCGCCAGCAACTCAACGCCGCCCACGCGGTTGGCGATTATCGGCCGTTACTGGCCCTGATTCCCTATGCCAGCCTGATTGGCATCGAATGCACGCGCGACGGCGATGACCTGTTGTTCCGCCTGCCGGCCAACCCGGACAACATCGGCAACCCGCTGCTGCCTGCCATCCACGGTGGCGTGATCGCAGGCTTCATGGAGTTGTCGGCAGCGCTGTACCTGCTGATCTACAGCGACAGCGCGAGTATCCCCAAGATCATCGATTTTTCCATCGACTACCTGCGGGCGGGGCATTTTCGCGATACCTACGCCCAGTGCCAGCTGTGGCGCCAGGGCCGGCGCGTGACCAATGTAGCCATCACCGCCTGGCAGGGCGGCAGGCAGTCGCCGATTGCCACCGCCCGCGCGCATTTCAAGATCGAACCGGAAAAGCCCTTGAAATCATCCGCGCAGCCCCCATCTGCATGACATCCGCCGCTAACGCAGGCCGCACTGGCCGCCGGCGTCAACTGCCATCAGATCGGAGTTTTGAAGACCATGAGTGTGGAGACTCAAAAAGAAACGCTGGGCTTCCAGACCGAGGTGAAGCAGCTGCTGCACCTCATGATCCATTCCCTGTATTCGAACAAGGAGATCTTCCTGCGTGAACTGATCTCCAACGCCTCCGATGCCGCCGACAAGCTGCGTTTCGAGGCCCTGGCCAAGCCAGAGCTGTTCGAAGACGACGCCGACCTGAAGATTCGCCTGAGCTTCGACAAGGACGCCGGTACCGTGACCCTCGAGGACAACGGCATCGGCATGAGCCGTGAAGACGTCATCGCCCACCTGGGTACCATTGCCAAGTCCGGCACTGCCGATTTCATGAAGAACCTCACCGGTGACCAGAAGAAGGATTCGCACCTGATCGGTCAGTTCGGCGTGGGCTTCTACTCCGCATTCATCGTTGCCGACAAGGTCGACGTGTATAGCCGCCGCGCCGGCCTGCCGGCCGCCGAAGGCGTGCACTGGTCGTCGAAGGGCGAGGGCGAGTTCGAAGTCGCCACCGTCGACAAGCCGCAGCGCGGTACCCGTATCGTCCTGCACCTGAAAAAGGGCGAGCAGGAATTCGCCGATGGCTGGCGCCTGCGCAACGTGGTCAAGAAATACTCCGACCACATTGCCCTGCCGATCCAGTTGCCGAAGGAGCAGGTCGCCGCCGAAGGCGAGGAACAGCCGGCCCAGGAATGGGAAACCGTCAACCGTGCCAGCGCCCTGTGGACCCGTCCGCGTACCGAGATCAAGGACGAGGAATACCAGGAGTTCTACAAGCACATCGGCCACGACTTCGAGAACCCGCTGGCCTGGAGCCACAACAAGGTCGAAGGCAAGCTGGAATACAACTCGCTGCTGTACGTACCGGCGCGCGCGCCGTTCGACCTGTACCAGCGCGAAGCACCACGCGGCCTGAAGCTGTACGTGCAGCGCGTGTTCATCATGGACCAGGCCGAGTCGTTCCTGCCGCTGTACCTGCGCTTCATCAAAGGCGTGGTCGATTCCAACGACCTGTCGCTGAACGTATCGCGTGAAATCCTGCAGAAAGACCCGATCATCGACTCGATGAAGACCGCGCTGACCAAGCGCGTGCTGGACATGCTGGAGAAGCTGGCGAAGAACGAACCCGAGCAGTACAAGGGCTTCTGGAAAAACTTCGGCCAGGTGCTGAAGGAAGGCCCGGCCGAGGACTTCGCCAACAAGGAGAAGATCGCCGGCCTGCTGCGCTTCGCCTCCACCCAGGACGACAGCGGCGAGCAGAGCGTTGCCCTGGCCGACTACCTGGCCCGTGCCAAGGAAGGCCAGGACAAGATCTACTACCTGACCGGCGAGTCGTACGCGCAGGTGAAGAACAGCCCGCACCTGGAAGTGTTCCGCAAGAAAGGCATCGAAGTGCTGCTGCTGACCGACCGCATCGACGAGTGGCTGATGAGCTACCTCAACGAGTTCGACGGCAAGGCCTTCGTCGACGTCGCCCGTGGCGACCTGGACCTGGGCAAGCTGGATTCGGAAGAAGACAAGAAGGCCCAGGAAGAAGTCGCCAAGGAAAAGGAAGGCCTGGTCGAGCGCCTGAAGGGTGCGCTGGGTGACAGCGTGGCCGAAGTGCGCGTGTCGCACCGCCTGACCGATTCGCCGGCGATCCTCGCCATCGGTGAACAGGACCTGGGCCTGCAGATGCGCCAGATCCTCGAGGCCAGCGGGCAGAAGGTGCCGGAGTCGAAGCCGATCTTCGAATTCAACCCGACCCACCCGCTGATCGAGAAGCTGGACAACGAACAGAGCGAAGACCGCTTCGCCGAGCTGTCGCATATCCTGTTCGATCAGGCGGCCCTGGCGGCCGGTGACAGCCTGAAGGACCCGGCGGCTTACGTTCGTCGCCTGAACAAGCTGCTGGTCGAGCTGTCTGCTTGAGTTGATGGATGAAAAGCCCGCTTCGGCGGGCTTTTTTCATGGCGGGCATCATGATCATGATTGGCAAAGGAGTGTTTGATGAGCAAAGTAATCGTCGAGTCGCTGGTCTATCACCTGTCCGGCAAGACCTATGAAAGCCGCCTGGTGTATGAGCCGGGAGCGTTGGGCCGCCCGGGCTTGGTGATGGCGCCGAACTGGATGGGCATTGGCGAAGGGGCCGAGCGCATTGCCAAGGAAGTGGCTGAGAAGGGCTATGTGGTACTGATTGCCGACCTGTACGGGCAATCGTTGCGCCCGTCCAATGCCGACGAGGCTGGCGCGGCCATGATGCCGCTCAAGGACGACCGTGGTGAACTGCGCAAGCGCATGCAGGAAGCCCTGGCCCAGCTGCTGGGGCAATCGAAGGCGTTGCTGGAGCCCGGCAAGGTGGCCACGTTCGGCTTCTGCTTCGGTGGCTGCTGTGCGCTGGAGCTGGCACGTTCGGGCGCCGACCTGCGCGCTGCGGTGTCGTTCCATGGCACCCTGGATACGCCGGACCCGGAGGACGCCAAGCGCATCAAGGGTTCGGTGCTGGTGCTGCACGGCGCATCGGACCCGCTGGTGCCGAAAGAGCAGTTGCCGGCATTCGAGGACGAGATGAACGCGGCCAAGGTCGATTGGCAGTTGCTCAGCTATGGCGGCGCGGTGCACTCGTTTACCGACCCGAATGCCAATGTGCCGGGCAAGATGCAGTATGACCGGCGCACCTCGGAGCGGGCGTTCCGCGCGATGCATAACCTGCTGACTGAAGTGTTCCAGCGCTGACATAGCATGGGGGCCGCTCTGCGGCCCATCGCGACACAAGGCCGCTCCTACAAGGACCGCGTATGCCATGAGCCACGCTATCCCTGTATGCTATGAGCCACGCTATCCCTGTAGGAGCGGCCTTGCGTCGCGATGGGCTGCAGAGCAGCCCCCAGATCAGCGCGGCAGCTCGATCCTCGAAGTTTCCCCCGGCACCGCCGGCCAATCCCCCGCAGCCCACCTGGCCCGGGCCTGTTCGATCAGTTCCCCATCACTGGCGACAAAATTCCAGTTCATCCGCCGTGGCCCATCCAGTGGCGCACCGCCAATCAGCACCAGCTGGCATGCCCCCTCCGCATACAGAGTGACTTCTTCGCCCTCCGGCAACACGATCAGGCAGCAGGCTGCAACGGATTCATTGTCCATCATCAGCTCACCATCGAGCAGGTACAACGCCCGCTGCGCATGCTCGGTCGGTACCCGCAAGGTGGTCGCCGGCTGCATTTGCACATGCGCGTAAAGGGTAGGGGAGAGTACCGGCACCGGTGATTGCAGGCAGAACCCGCTGCCGGCGATCATGCAGATGCGCACTCCCAGGCTGTCGCTGACGGGCAGGCTGGCAGCCGGGTAATGGCTGTAGCTGGCCGGGCCCTGTTCATGTTCGCGCGGTGATGCCAGCCATACCTGCAAACCATGCAGGCGCGAGCCATGGGCCCAGGCATCTTCAGGTGTGCGCTCGACATGGGCGACGCCGCTGCCTGCGGTCATCCAGCTGACCTCTCCCGGCAGCACCCGCTGCGCCGAGCCGAGGCTGTCCTTGTGCAGTATTGCCCCTTCGAACAGGTAGGTCAGGGTCGACAGGCCGATGTGCGGGTGCTGGCGGATGTCCATGCCATGCCCCGGGGCATAGTCGGTTTCCAGCATATGGTCGAAAAACACGAACGGGCCGACACTGCGGCACTGGGCCGACGGCAGCGGGCGCAGGATCGGCTGGCCCTCGACCGATTCGGCGCGCGGGTGGATGACCAGGGGGCTGCTCATGGGAAGGGCTCCAGGCACGGGGAAATGCCCCAAGCATAGCGGTTTATCTGCCCGGGCTGAACCGTCTCGCTGGCCGGCCGGTCTACAGGGTCGGTATTCGCAAAAGGACGCTGCCCATGATAGCCCGAGCGCTGGCCTGCGCGCTGTTGTCCACCTGGTTGTGCCAGGCGGTACAGGCGCGTGACTACCGCTACAGTGATGCGCATCTGCACTACGTCGATTTCTTTCAGGAAAGCGAAGGCATGCCGGCATTGATCAAGGCCATGGATGCCGCGGGCATCGAGCGATCGATGATATCCGGCATCCCGGTGGCCAAGAAATGGCATGAAGATGAGCCCAAGCGCCCACGCTACTACGCCGGTGACGACGCCGATGCCTACTGGTACAGCGCCACCGACACCTATGTGGCGGCAGCGCTGCAGCAGTTGCCGGAGTCCCAGCGCCAACGCTTTCACCCGTTCCTGAGTGGCTTCAACCCGGTGGACAAGAATGCCGTCAGCCATATCGAGCGCATGCTCGACCTGTACCCGGGGCTGTGGCAGGGCATTGGCGAGGTATTCACCCGTCATGATGACCTGACGGCGCTGACCAGCGGCGACACTCCGCGCGCCAATAACGAAGCCATGACGCGTATCTATCACCTGGCCGCCGAGCGTGACCTGCCGGTGCTGCTGCATTCCAATATCACCTCCAAGCGCGAGCGCAACCCGCTGTACCTGGCCGAAATCGAAGAGCCGCTGCGCAATCACCCGCACACGCGATTCATCTGGGCGCATGCCGGCAGCAGCATGGAAATCCACCGGCACCAGACGCAGATGGACTTTCTGCTGCCGGTGCTGACGCGGTTGCTGGAAGATTATCCGAACCTGTATGTCGACCTGTCGTGGAGCGTGCTGGAACCCTATTTGCTGGACAGCAAGGGTGTGCCGCGCAAGGCGTGGCTGGCCTTGGTCGAGAAGTACCCGGAGCGCTTCATGCTGGGCTCGGATGTGGTGGGGCGGTTTGGCAGCCTGGGAGAGCAGATGCACGGGTTCAGGCCGTTTCTGGATGCATTGCCGGAACAGGTGGCCAATAAGGTGGCCCGGGAGAATTTTCTGGCGGTGTTGCCCAAGGTTCGCCAGTGACCTGTACCGGCCTCTTCGCGGGCATGCCCGCTCCCACAGGATCACCACAAGCCTGAATGCCATGGGGCCCCTGTGGGAGCGGGCGTGCCCGCGAAGAGGCCGGCACAGGCGATACAAATGAAAACGCCCCGAACCAGTCGGGGCGTTTTCGTTTACCGCAGCAGCGTCTTACTTGCCTTCCCAGCGCTTGAGCACCAGGGTGGCGTTGGTGCCGCCGAAGCCGAAGCTGTTGCTCATGACCGTGTCGATCTTGGCGTTCTCTTCGGTCTTGCGCAGGATCGGCATGTCGGCGACCTCTGGGTCCAGCTCGTCGATGTTGGCGGAGCCGGCGATGAAGTTGTTTTCCATCATCAGCAGGCAGTAGATCGCCTCGTGCACGCCAGCAGCGCCCAGCGAGTGGCCCGACAGGCTCTTGGTCGAGCTGATCTTCGGTGCCTTGTCGCCGAATACCGCGCGAACGCCCTTGATCTCGGCAACGTCACCGACCGGGGTCGAGGTGCCGTGGGTGTTCAGGTAGTCGATCGGGGTGTTGACAGTGGACAGCGCCTGCTGCATGCAGCGGATGGCACCTTCACCGCTCGGAGCGACCATGTCGTAACCGTCGGAAGTAGCGCCGTAGCCGACGATTTCGGCGTAGATCTTGGCACCGCGGGCCAGGGCGTGTTCCAGCTCCTCGACCACTACCATGCCGCCACCACCGGCGATGACGAAGCCATCACGGTCGGCGTCATAAGCGCGCGAGGCCAGTTCCGGGGTCTCGTTGCGCTTGGTCGACAGGGCGCCCATGGCGTCGAACAGGAACGACTGGCTCCAGTGCTCTTCTTCACCGCCACCGGCGAAGACGATGTCCTGCTTGCCCCACTGGATCTGCTCCAGCGCGGTGCCGATGCAGTGTGCCGAGGTGGCGCAGGCCGACGAGATCGAGTAGTTGATGCCCTTGATCTTGAACGGGGTGGCCAGGCACGCCGAAACGGTGCTGCCCATGGTGCGGGTTACGCGGTACGGGCCGACACGCTTGACGCCTTTCTCGCGCAGGGTGTCCAGCGCTTCCATCTGGTTCAGGGTCGAGGCGCCGCCGGAGCCAGCCACCAGGCCGGTACGCGGGTTGGACACCTGTTCTTCGGTCAGGCCAGCATCCTTGATCGCGTCCTGCATCGCCAGGTAGGCGTAGGCAGCGGCGTGGCCGACGAAGCGGTAGACCTTGCGGTCGATCAGTTCTTCGAGGTTGAGGTCGATGGACCCGGAAACCTGGCTACGCAGCCCCATTTCCTTGTATTCCGGGTTGTAACGGATACCCGGACGGCTGTTGCGCAGGTTTTCGGTAACGGTAGCTTTGTCATTGCCCAGGCACGATACGATGCCCAGACCAGTGATAACGACGCGGCGCATGCGAATAACCCTTAGAAATTGTCAGTGGAGGTGAACACGCCGACCCGCAGGCCTTCGGCAGTGTAGATCTCGCGGCCGTCGACGCTGACCGAGCCATCGGCGATGGCCATGTTCAGCTTGCCCTTCAGGACGCGCTTGATGTGGATGTTGTAAGTGACCTTCTTGGCCTGCGGCAGTACCTGGCCAAAGAACTTCACCTCGCCCGAACCCAGGGCGCGGCCGCGGCCCGGCAAGCCCTGCCAGCCGAGGAAGAAACCGACCAGCTGCCACATGGCGTCCAGGCCCAGGCAGCCCGGCATTACCGGGTCGCCTTCGAAGTGGCAGGCGAAGAACCACAGGTCCGGGGTGATATCCAGCTCGGCGACCAATTCACCTTTGCCGTACTTGCCGCCTTCTTCGCTGATATGGGTGATGCGATCGACCATCAGCATGTTCGGCGCGGGCAGTTGCGCATTACCTGGGCCGAACAGCTCACCGCGACTGCAGCGCAGCAGGTCTTCCCGAGTAAAGGCGTGTTGTTTGGTCATGCGAGCTCCTCAATAACCCCCTGTGGCAGGGGATGAATCTTCCCGGCCGGCCCGAAAACCAACAGCTTCGGGGCGGCAGCCTACAGGTAGACTATTGCGTTGTGGTGAAAGTCACAGCGCACCTGGCGAAAGAAGTACAGGTGTGCACTGAAACGTCTATTTTCAGGTCCGTTGAAGGTCCTGTCCAGTGTTTAAGACTGCCGCACTTTAGCATTTATCGCCAGTCGCGGTTGTCCGACCGGGTAGCCAGCGCTGCAGCACCTGCTGCAGTTCGGTGCGGCGCAAGGGTTTGCTCAGGTAATCGTCCATGCCGGCGGCCATGCAACGCTCGCGGTCGCCCTGCAGGGCATTGGCGGTCAGGGCGATGATCGGTAGCCCGGCGCCGTTGGGCAGCTGGCGGATGCGCCGGGTAGCCTCATAGCCGTCCAGGTGTGGCAGGCGGCAATCCATCAGCACGGCGGCAAAGCGCTGCCGGCTGACCCGTTCGACCGCCTCCAGGCCGTCCTCGGCGGTGCAGACCGCCAACCCCAGGCTGCGCAGCATGGCGGCGATGACGCTCTGGTTGACTTGATTGTCCTCTACCAGCAACACCTGGCTATCATCGCCCACCGCAGGATGTGCCTCGCTTGCCTGCGCCAGCGCGGCCGGGGCAGGGCTGGCCAGGGCCAACGGCATTTCCAGGGTAAAGGTCGAACCCAGGCCTTCACGGCTTTCGCCGCGCAGCTTGCCACCCATGCGTTCGGCCAGGGTACGGGCGATCGACAGCCCCAGCCCGGTGCCACCATAGCGGCGGGAAATCGAGCTGTCGGCCTGCTGGAAGGCGACGAACATCATTTCCAGGCGTTCGCTGTCGATGCCGATACCGGTGTCACGCACGCTGCAGGTCAGCCAGATCAGTTGCCGGTCGAGTACCTGCCAGTGGGCCTCGACCTGCACCTGCCCGCGTTCGGTGAACTTCAAGGCATTGCCCACCAGGTTCAGCAGGATCTGGCGGATACGCGTGGGGTCGCCGTTGACCTGCAGTTGCTCGATGCCGGCCGGCGTTTGCAGGTGCAGGCCGAGGCCACGCTGCTGGGCGCTGTGCTGGAACGACTGGACACTGCTGGTGATCAGCTCGCCGAGGTTGAAGTCGATGTGTTCCAGCTGCAGCGCGGCACGCTCGATGCGCGAGAAGTCGAGAATGTCGTTGATGACCTTGAGCAGGTGCCCGGTGGACTCGCTGGCCACCGCCGTATACTCCGCCTGTTCGTTGCTCAGCGGCGTGGTTTCCAGCAACTGCAGCATGCCCAGCACGCCATTCATCGGTGTACGCAGTTCGTGGCTCATCATGGCCAGGAAGTCCGACTTGGCGCGGTTGGCCTGCTCGGCCTCTTCGCGGGCCTGGATCAGCTCGGCAATGGCCTGTTTCTGTTCATCGCTGGCCTGCTCGAGGGCGTGCGCCAGGTTGTTGATGTGGCGCGCCAGGTGGCCGAGCTCGCTGTCATCGACCACCGGCAGCAGGGTGTCGTACTCGCCCTGCTGGATGGCCTTGACCGCATGGCCCATGTCGCTGATCGGCTTGGCCAGGCTCAGGGCCAGGCGGCGCGCCAGGAGGAAGGTGAACAGCAGGGCGAACAGCGCGAGGATGCCGGCCTTGATCACGATCTCCTGCTGGCGCTGGCTGAAGGCGTCATCGGACATGCCGACGATCACCCGGCCCAGGTAATCGTCGCCGATGGCCGGGGCGGTTGCCTTGCCCTGTTGCAGGAAGTCGTTGTCCAGGCGGATCTGCTGCAGGCGGATGGGCGCCTGGAACACTTCGACGCGTTGCGCGCGGCTGGTGCTTTCATCGGATTGCTCGACGTACACCAGGATATGGTTGCGGCTGTCCTGGACCTCCAGAAAGCGCACGTGGGGAATGCTGAGGGTGGCGCGCATCAGGCCTTCGAGCACCTCGTTGTTGCCCGATATCACCCCATACTCCGAGGCCGGCGCCAGCTGGTTGGCGATCAGTTGCCCGGTGTGGTTCAGTTCCTGGCGCAGGTCCTGGATGCGGACGAAGGTAAAGAAACTGATCAGCAGCAGGGTCAGCAACAGGGCCGGGCCGAGGCTGATGATCTGGGTACGGGTGTGGATGTCCCAGCTCAGGCGTTTGCTCATGGGGTGGGTTCTCCTTCAGCCAGGGCCTGGGCGGCGGCGTTCGGATCGATCGGTTCAAGACCCAGGGCGCGCGCCACCTGCTGGTTGCCGCTGACGCCGTAGCGTGCCGGATACAAGCTGCGTGGCCAGCGCGCCGGTGGCTGGTCGAGCAACTGGTCGAGTACCGCCAGCCAGTCGTCCTGGTCGCTGAAGGTGCTGGCCAGGGCGCCGGCGCGGACGAACCCGGCGTTCGGGCCGATCAGCGCCATCTGTCGGCCATAGCTGCTCAACAGCAGGTTCTTGGCGGTCTTGGAGTTGTACAGGTCGGGGTCGTCCAGGCCCAGCAGCACATCGCTGTTGGCCAGCAGGTGCTGCAGGGGCCGGCTGTCACGCGGGTCGGGCCAGTCCTGGGCAATGATTTCCAGGCCCAGCGGGCGGGCGGCAAGACGCAGCTCTTCGAGCAGGAAACCGCTGTGCTCGCCGTACAGCACGCCAATGCGCTGGGCCTGTGGCAGCAGGTAGCGCGCCAGGCGCAGTTGCCGGCCCAGCGGCGGGTCGCTCCACAACAACGTGAGGAACCCTGGCAGCGACTTTCCCAGGCGCTGTGCAGCCTGTACCCGGCTGACCCGCATGGCCAGGGCTGGTGGGCCGGTGTTTTCACCCAGGCGCCACTCCAGCGCGGCGTTGTCCAGCAGGATCAGGCGCAGGTCGCTCTTGAGCAGGCCGGGGCGTGGCAGGTCGGCGGTGGTCTGGAAGTGCACATGATCATGCGGGCGGCGGCCTTCCAGGGCCGCGACGAAGCTGCGGATGCCGGGCTGGTCCTCTGCGCCGACCAGCACGATTTCGCTGGCGGACAGCGGCCCCAACGGCCACAGGCAGAGCAGCAACAGGCGCAGCAACAGGGCCATCAGAACTCCAGCTCCGCGCTGACGCTCAGGCGATGGCGGCTGTCGTAGCGGTTCTGGATCGCGGTGGTCGGTTCATCGTCCAGGCGTTGTTGCCATAGCGCCGCCAGCTCGAGGTTGCTGCCGTGCACCCGGAAGCGTTTGGCCAGGCGCAGGTCGAGGCGCTCGTAACGGTACTGGTTGAGGGCATCGTCGCCATAGTAGAACAGCGCGCTCGACCAGCCGTCGCCCCACTCGCGCATCCACCCGGCCGAACCGCTGTTGCGGGCGCTGAGGCGGCGGTCGTCGGGGTTGCTGGCCCAGGCATCGACATAGGCATAGGTCAGGCGCAGGCGGTCGCGCAGGGTCGGGCGCCAGTCCAGTTGTGCCTCGCTGCCGCTGAAGCGGGCCTTGTTGGCGTTGCTGGCAATGAACTGGTTGTTCTTCAGGGGCTCGCTGATCATGCCGGTGATCTCGTCGTAGAACAGCTTCACATCCATGCTCAGGTCGATGTCGCTGAAGTAGCCGTTGTAGCCTACCTCGCGCGAGCGCATGCGCTCCTGCTCGAGATCGCCCGGGCCACGGGTCTTGACGAAGTACTCGCCGTTCTGCAGGCCGAACGCATTGGGGCTGAGGTTCTTGACCGTGTAGCTCCAGTTGACGTTGTTCTCGAACATGTCGGGCGAGCGCACGGCCTCGGAATACACCGCGCGCAAGCCATGGCGCGGGGTGATCAGGTAATTGACCGCCACGCGCGGCGTCAGCGAGCTGCCCGACAGGCGCGAGTCCTCGAACATGGTGCCGCCCTGCAGGATCCAGTGTTCGTCGGCGCGCCACTCCAGCTGGCCGAACAGGCGCCAGGTCTGGTCGTCGATGCTGCCGTTGAAGTAGGTCTGCGAGTCGGCACGATCGTAGCGGTAATTCATGCCGCTGAGCAGGCGCAGGCTGTCGGTCAGGCTCAGGGTGTCCTGGATTTCCAGGTCGTAGCGGGTTTCGCGCGTGCTCTGGTCGACATCGCCGCAGACCTGCTGGTTGCCACCGTTCGCCCATTGCTGCTGAACCTTCTCCAGCAGCCCTTTCATGACCGGGTCATTGGTCGAAAGTGGCGCACCGGTAGCAATACCGCGTGCCACTTTTTCCGCGAAGTCAGGGTTGATCTGCCACAGCTGGGTCAGTTCCGGGCTGAACGACTGCAAGGCGTCACAGGCCCGCCAGACCTGCTGACGGTCGAAATGCTGCGCCGAACCCTGGATATAAAGGCTGTGCTCGGCACTGAAGTCCTTGGTCCAGCGCAGTGAACCTGCGTAGTCCTTGGCATTGACGTCAGCGTCGTTGCCTACCTCGTATCTCTTGAATACCGGCTTGTAGGTGTAGGGCCGCTGGTTGCTGCCTTCTTTCGCCGCCAGCTGCCATTCCAGGGTCTGGTCGTGGGCCAGGCTGTGGCTGGCATTGAGGTTGAAGCGGGTCAGCCGGCGGCTGTCGCGGTAGTCCTGGCCGAACTGGTTTTCATCGAAACCATCATCCTGCTGGCCTGACAGCGACAGGCGCATGTCGCCGCCGTCCCAGCCAAAGCCGTGGCTGGCGTAGAAGTCGTTGATGCCGTCCTGGCCGCGGGTGGTCTTCAGCCGCGTGCCATGGCTGTCGGCGGGGTTGCGGGTCAGGATGTTGACTACCGCCATCAGTGCATTGGCGCCGTAGCTGACCGTGTTCGGGCCGCGAAACACCTCGATGCGTTCGATGTCTTCCATGGCCAGCGGGATATCGCTCCAGTCCACCGTGGCCAGGCCTGCGCGGTACACCGAGCGGCCGTCGATCAGCACCTGCATGCGCCGGGCGTCGTTGACGTTACTGCCGTGGTAGTTGACGGTGGGCTGGTTGGCGGCGCCGTAGCCGATCATCATGCCCGGCACCAGGCGCAGCAACTCGGGGATATCGCGGGCGCCGCTGGCGCGGATCAGCTCGCTGTCGAGCACGGTCATGCTGCCCGGCACTGCCGCCGGGGATTGTTTCAGGCGCGTGGCGGTCAGAACCTGCGGCAGGTCGGTGTTGTCGATGAACAGATCGTCGGCCACGGCCGGGCCACCGAGCAGGGCAGTCAGCAGGAGCAGGCGCGGGTACGGGGGCGTGCCAGGGAACACAAAGCTGCCTTGTTTCAGGATTGAGACAGGCATGGTAACTGACCGGGCGGGTTTTGCCAGTGGCTGTGGGGGGGCGGGCTTGGGATGGTGGTGGGGGCGGGGGCATGTCTTGAGGGGTTCAGCGCCTGTGGGATCGAGCGCCGCGCGGGCGGCGCTCGATCCCACAGGCGCCAAAAAACCCAAGGCGAACCCGAAAACCCCCCACCACTGGCTCTGTAGCAGACGACCCGTATAATGTTCAGGTCGCCACTTAACTTAATGGCTCTAACGGATTGAATATGACTGAACAGCAACCTGTTGCAGTTCTTGGAGGCGGCAGCTTCGGTACCGCCGTGGCGAACCTGCTGGCCGAAAACGGCGTGCCGGTGCGCCAATGGATGCGCGACCCCGAGCAAGCCGAAGCCATGCGCGTCAACCGCGAAAACCCACGCTACCTCAAGGGCATCCGCCTGCATGACGGCGTCGAGCCGGTCAACGACCTGCTGGCGACCTTGCAGGCCAGCGACCTGATCTTCGTCGCCCTGCCGTCGAGTGCCCTGCGCAGCGTGCTGGCGCCCCACGCCGAGCTGCTGCGCGGCAAGGGCCTGGTCAGCCTGACCAAGGGCATCGAAGCACAGAGCTTCAAGCTGATGAGCCAGATCCTCGAAGAAATCGCCCCCGAAGCCCGCATCGGGGTGCTGTCGGGCCCCAACCTGGCCCGTGAGATCGCCGAGCACGCGCTGACCGCCACGGTGGTCGCCAGCGAGGACGAAAAGCTCTGTCAGCAGGTGCAGGCCGTGCTGCATGGGCGTACCTTCCGTGTCTACGCCAGTAGCGACCGCTTTGGCGTCGAGCTGGGTGGGGCGTTGAAGAACGTCTACGCCATCATCGCCGGCATGGCGGTGGCGCTGGGCATGGGCGAGAACACCAAGAGCATGCTGATTACCCGTGCCCTGGCCGAGATGACCCGCTTTGCCGTCAGCCAGGGTGCCAACCCCATGACCTTCCTCGGCCTGGCCGGGGTGGGTGACCTGATCGTCACCTGTTCCTCGCCCAAGAGCCGCAACTATCAAGTTGGCTATGCGCTAGGCCAGGGCCTGAGCCTGGAACAGGCCGTCAACCGCCTGGGCGAAGTGGCCGAAGGCGTCAACACGCTCAAGGTGCTCAAGTCCAAGGCCCAGGAAGTGCAGGTGTACATGCCGCTGGTGGCGGGCCTGCATGCCATCCTGTTCGAAGGCCGCACGCTGAACCAGGTGATCGAGCACCTGATGCGCGCCGAGCCGAAGACCGATGTCGATTTCATTTCCATCAGCGGTTTCAACTGAGCCGCACGCAGCAAGGAGCGAAACATGAACGATACCCCGGAGCGCGCCCAGCGCGAGTCGATCATCCTGCGGGTGCTGTGGATGCTGGTTTTCCTGGTGGTCTGGCAACTGGCCGAGATCCTCCTTGGCGGCCTGGTGCTGGTGCAGTTGATCTATCGCCTGGTGTACGGTGCGCCAAGCGCCAGCCTGATGAATTTCGGCGATAGCCTGAGCCAGTACCTGGCGCAGATCGGCCGATTCGGCAGCTTCCACAGTGACCAGAAACCCTGGCCGTTCGCCGACTGGCCGGCGCCGCGCGCCCCCGAAGGCGAGGCGCCGCATGCCGTCGCCCCTGCGCCGCACCCGGTGCGTGACGAGGAGCCCAAGCTGTGAAGCTGTGGGTATTGCGCCACGGCGAAGCGGAGCCGCGGGCCAGCAGCGATGCCGAACGCCGGTTGACCGCCCATGGCCGCGAGCAGGTGCTGCACAGCGCTGCTCGCCTGCTGGGCCAGCCGTTGCAGGCGATCCTCGCCAGCCCCTACGTGCGCGCCCAGCAGACGGCGGCGCTGGTGCATGACACCCTGGGCTTCGCCGAGCCGGTGCGCACTGTGCCGTGGCTGACGCCTGAAAGTGACGTGCAGCAGGTGATCGGTGAAATCGAGCGTCTGGGTCTGGAGCATGTGTTGCTGGTCAGTCATCAGCCGTTGGTGGGGACTTTGGTCGGCGCGCTGGAGCATGGCCATCAACAGCGGCCGGCGGGCATGAGCACTGCCAGCCTGGCGGAACTGGAAGGGGACTGGCCGCTGGCTGGCTTGATGACCCTGCGGGCAATCAACGCCCCGGCTTGAGTCGCCGGGGCCGCTTTGCGCCCCTTTGGCGATACAAGGCCGCTTCCACAAGTATCGTGCTGCTTTCCAGGCCAGCGCTGTACCGGTGGGCGCTGGCGTGACCTGATAGCCCTCGCCGATGACCTTTCCGGATGTTGCCGAACTGCCCGGCGATACCGACAATGGGCCATCATTTGCCATCCGGATGTGGCGCCATGTCGCAGCAGATCTTCTTCGCCCATGCCAACGGTTTCCCCTCGGCCACCTACGGCAAGCTGTTCGCGGCGCTGGCACCGGACTACCAGGTGCAGCACCTGGCCCAGCACGGGCACGATCCACGCTTTCCGGTGGACGACAACTGGCAGGGCCTGGTCGATGAGTTGCTGCATCACCTGGCCCGGCAGGACCAGCCGGTATGGGGTGTCGGCCATTCATTGGGCGGTGTGCTGCACCTGCATGCGGCCCTGCGCCGCCCGGAGTACTACCGCGGGGTGGTGATGCTCGACTCGCCAGTACTCACCCGCGCCGACCAGTGGCTGCTGCGCACTGCCAAGCGCTTCGGCTTCATCGACCGTATCACCCCGGCTGGCCGCACCTTGGGACGCCGCGAAACCTTCGGTGACCGTAACAGCGCCCGCGCTTATTTTGCCGGCAAGTCGCTGTTTCGCCATTTCGACCCCGACTGCCTGGATGCGTATGTCGAGCATGGCCTGCAGGCGATGCCGCAAGGGCTGCAACTGCGCTTCGACGTCGCCACCGAAATCAGCATCTACCGTAGCATTCCGCATACCAGCCCTGCGCCTGCGCGGCACTTGCAGGTGCCACTGGCCATGGTCCGCGGCGAGCGCAGCAAGGTCATTCGCCGCCACCATGCGCTGGCTGTACGCGGCATGCCCAAGGGCGAATACCACAGCGTGCCGGGAGGGCACATGTTCCCGCTGGAGCGGCCAACCGACACTGCCAGCCTGATCAAGGGCCTGTTCGACCGCTGGAGCCAGGCATGAGCACGCAGGTCGAGGAAGTACGCCTGAGCCTGGGCCATATCGAACTGGCGGCGCATCTGTTCGGTCCTGCCGACGGGCTACCGGTGATCGCCCTGCATGGCTGGCTGGACAACGCCAACAGCTTCGCCCGCCTGGCACCGCGCCTGAAAGGCCTGCGCATCGTCGCCCTGGACCTGGCCGGGCACGGCTACTCCGAGCATCGGCCGCCCGGCGCCGGCTATGCCCTGGCCGACTATGCCCATGACGTGCTGCGGGTGGCCGGGCAACTGGGCTGGCAACGTTTCGCCCTGCTGGGCCATTCGCTGGGGGCAATCATCTCGGTACAACTGGCTGGCGCGTTGCCGGAGCGGGTGAGCCACCTGGCTTTGATCGATGGCGTGATCCCGCCGACCGGTGCCGAGCAGGACGCCGCCGAGCGCCTGGGCATGGCCCTGCAGGCCCAGCTGCGCCTGGATGACAAGCGCAAGTCGGTGTACGCCACGCTGGAACGGGGCGTCGAGGCGCGCATGAAGGGTATGGTTGCGGTCAGCCGCGAGGCCGCCGAGCTGCTGGCCCAGCGTGGCTTGATGCCAGTGCCGGGTGGCTACAGCTGGCGCAGCGACAGCCGCCTGACCCTGCCATCGCCGCTGCGCCTGAGTGAAACCCAGGCCATGGCCCATGTGCGCCGGGTGAGTTGTCCGGCGTGCCTGGTGGTGGCGGCCGATGGCATGCTGGCACGCCACACCGCGTTGCTGCAGCAGCTACCCTTTGAACAGGTGAGGCTGCCCGGTGGCCATCACCTGCACCTGAACGATGAGCAGGGCGCAGCGCTTGTCGCAGACTGTTTCAATCGCTTCTTTGGCTTTGCTTGACTTGCAACAGACAACTGTCGAGGCTTGGCGGGTTGAACAGGGAGACAACCATGCAATTGCCAGACATCCTGGAGCTTCACCTCGGCGCTGAGCGCCGCCTGGGTCGCCGATGAGCGCGCCTGTTGCCATTCGCTTTGCCTTCGCGGCCTGCCTGGTGATCGCCAGCCCTGTGTCATGGGGCAGCAGCCTGCCGGTACCGGTGGACGCCAAGGTGGTCGACCAGCGTCCGGCCGTGGAGCAGGAACGCGTCTACCCGCTGGGGCCGCTACGCAAGATCAGCGGCCGCCTGCGGGTCGAGAACAAGGTCGAGAGCCGCGGCCAGGTCAGCTCGGTCACCTATGAGCTGCCAGTCGAGCGCACCGCCCGCGAAGCGTTCACCAGCGCGCGCGAAGCGCTGCAGCACGAGGGTGGTTACCCGCTGTTCTGGTGCCAGGGCCGCGATTGCGGCGAAGCCAGTCTGTGGGCCAACGATGTGTTCGGCAATGCCCGCCTCAACGGTGGCGACGAGCAACAGGCGTTCATCCTGTTGCGCCGCTCGGCGCAGCAGGCCGACACCCTGGTCGCGCTGTACAGCGTTACCCGTGGCAACCGCCGCGCCTACCTGCATGTGGAAGAGTTCGTCGCCGGCAGCCCGCTGGGCGTACTGCTGCCAACTGCCGCCACGGTGCTGCGGGAAATGCGCGACACCGGCAAGCTCGACTACCCGGACCTCGCGGCGCCGCAAGACACCTGGGCAGACCTGCTGGCGCGCAGCCTCAACCTCGACAGCACCCTGCGTGCCAGCCTCAGTGGCCCGCAGGCCGAAGCCTGGCGCGAGGCGCTGGTCAAGGCGGGGGTGCGCAATAGCCGCCTCGAGGTCGGTAGCGCGCCTGGCGAAGGCCTGCACCTTGAACTGATCCGTTGAACGAGCCCGCCATGGTTAACAATGACCGCCTGTTGATCCAGATTCTGCTGCTGGCACTGCTGGGTGCCGGCCTTTGGGTGATGGCACCGTTCATTTCGGCGCTGTTGTGGGGGGCCATCCTGGCCTTTGCCAGCTGGCCGCTGATGCGCTTTCTCACCCGCGTGCTGGGCGGGCGCGAAACCCTGGCCGCCAGCCTGCTCACCAGCGCCTGGATCCTGATCGTGGCCCTGCCGCTGGTGTGGCTGGGGTTCAACCTGGCCGACCACATTCGCGATGCCACGGCGTTTGTCCGTGACGTGCAGGTCGACGGCCTGCCCGATGCCCCGGCCTGGCTGGGGGGCATCCCGTTGGTGGGCGAACGCCTGGTCAGCTGGTGGCAGTCGCTGGACCAGCAGGGCGCGGCCTTGCTGGCTTCGATCAAGCCGCACCTGGGGCAGGTGGGTAACTGGTTGCTGGCGCGCAGTGCGCAAATCGGCAGCGGCGTGCTGGAGCTGACCCTGAGCCTGGTCTTCGTGTTCTTCTTCTATCGCGACGGCCCGCGGTTGTCGGCGTTCGTCCTGCGCTTGCTGCACCGCCTGGTGGGCGAGCGCGGCGAGTACTACCTGGAGCTGGTCGCCGGCACGGTGCAGCGGGTGGTCAACGGTGTGATCGGCACGGCTGCCGCGCAGGCTGTTCTCGCGTTGATCGGCTTCCTGATTGCCGGTGTCCCTGGCGCCATCGTGCTGGGCCTGGTGACCTTCATGCTCAGCCTGATCCCGATGGGACCGCCCTTGGCCTGGATCCCGGCCACGGCCTGGCTGGTATGGAAGGGCGAATACGGCATGGCGGTGTTCCTCGGCGTCTGGGGCACCTTCGTCATCAGCGGCGTGGACAACGTGCTGAAGCCGTACCTGATCAGCCGTGGCGGCAACCTGCCGCTGGTGATCGTGCTGCTGGGGGTGTTTGGCGGCTTGATCGCCTTTGGCTTCATCGGGTTGTTCATCGGGCCTACCTTGCTGGCCGTGGGGTATAGCCTGTTGCTGGACTGGAGCCGGAATTCGGGGCCGGTGCAGTCTTAGTTCGCCCTTGAGGTGTTTGTCGCCCGTATGGAGCGCCGCCCGCGCGGCGCATCGCGGATAAATCCGCTCCTACAAAATCAGGTCGGTGCAGGCAACACATGACTTGATCTTTACGCATTCTTTATCCTGATCGCGGCCCCTCGATCTCGCCCCTTTACGCCCCTCCCTCGGACAATTCCCCCAAAGCGGCCCAAGCCGCACCACGGGGAGAACCACACATGAACGTGCTCGACGGGCTGTCACTGCTGCTGGCAGTGGCATTGGCGTTTTATCTGCTGGTGGCGCTGCTGCGCGCCGATCGCAGCTAGGGAGCGGCCATGCACAGTTACGATTTCGCCTTGCTCCTGGCTTTTTTCGCCATCGTGCTGCTACCGGCACCCTGGCTCGGTCGGTTCTACTACAAGGTCATGGAAGGCCAGCGTACCTGGCTGTCGCCTGTGCTCGGCCCGGTCGAGCAAGCCTGCTACCGGCTGGCGGGTGTGCGCAGCAGCCAGGAACAGAACTGGCGGCAGTACAGCCTTGCCCTGCTGGCCTTCAACCTGGCCGGGTTCCTGCTGCTGTTCACCGTGTTGCTGCTGCAGGGCTACCTGCCACTCAACCCGCAGCACCTGCCCGGCCAGGAATGGTCGCTGGCGTTCAACACCGCCGTCAGCTTCGTCACCAACACCAACTGGCAGGCCTACAGCGGTGAGGCGTCGGTCAGCTACCTGAGCCAGATGCTCGGCCTGACCGTGCAGAACTTCGTCAGCGCCGCCACCGGCCTGGCCGTGCTGGTCGCCCTGTGCCGTGGCATCGCCCGGCGCAGCGCGACGACGCTGGGCAACTTCTGGGTCGACATGACCCGTGCCACCCTCTATGGCCTACTGCCGCTGTGCCTGCTGTTGGCACTGCTGCTGGTGTGGCAGGGCGTGCCGCAGACCCTGGCCGATTACGCCCACGCCGTCACCCTGCAAGGCAGCGAACAGACCATCCCGCTGGGCCCGGCCGCCAGCCAGATCGCCATCAAGCAGCTGGGGACCAACGGCGGTGGCTTCTTCGGTGTCAACTCGGCGCACCCGTTCGAGAACCCCACGGCCTGGAGCAACCTGTTCGAGGTGGCATCGATCATCCTCATTCCGGCGGCGCTGGTGTTCACCTTCGGCCACTACGTGAAGGACTTGCGCCAGAGCCGCGCCATCCTCGCCTGCATGCTGGCCCTGTTCCTGATCGGCGGTAGCACGGCGTTGTGGTCCGAGCACCAGCCCAACCCGGCCCTGGACAGCGCGCAGGTCCAGCACAGCGCGCCCATGGAAGGTAAGGAAAGCCGCTTCGGCACCACCGGCTCGGTGCTATGGACGGTGACTACCACAGCGGCCTCCAACGGTTCGGTCAATGCCATGCACGACAGCCTCAATCCCCTCACCGGGATGGTGGCGATGGTCAACATGATGGTCGGCGAGGTGATCTTCGGCGGTGTCGGTGCTGGGCTGTACGGTATGCTGCTGTTCGTGTTGATCGCGGTGTTCCTGGCGGGGCTGATGATTGGCCGCACCCCGGAATACCTGGGCAAGAAGCTGCAAGCCCGCGAGGTACAACTGCTGGTGGCGACCCTGCTGGTGATGCCGGTCGGCGTGCTGGTACTCGGTGCCATCGCCGCCAGCCTGCCTGGCCCGGCGGCTGCGGTGAGCAACCCCGGTGCGCATGGTTTCAGCCAGTTGCTGTACGCCTACACCTCGGGTGCCGCCAACAACGGCTCGGCCTTTGCCGGCTTCGGCGCCGGCACGGTGTTCCACAACCTGATGATCGGCCTGGCCATGCTCATCGGCCGCTTTGGCTACATCCTGCCGGTGCTGGCCCTGGCCGGCAGCCTGGCGGCGAAGAAAAGCGCGCCCCAGGGGCTGAACAGCTTCCCCACCCATGGCCCGCTGTTCACCGGCCTGCTGCTGGTGACCATCCTGCTGGTCGGCGGCTTGACCTTCCTGCCGGCCCTGGCCCTTGGGCCAATCGCCGAACACTTGAGCCTGGGTTTTTGAGGATCGACCATGAACATGCCCATTCCTGAAGTACAAACCCGCCACAGTGCCAAGGACCAGACCCGCTTCGCCGCACTGTGGCGCCCGGCGCTGGTGCAGGCATTCGTCAAGCTCGACCCGCGTCAGCTCAAGCGCTCGCCGGTGATGCTGGTGGTCGCCCTGACGGCGTTGCTGACCACCGCCCTGTGCGCGGTGCCCGGCAGTGGCGTGAGTACCGGAGTTGCCGTGCAGATCGCCCTGTGGCTGTGGTTCACGGTGTTGTTCGCCAACTTCGCCGAAGCCCTGGCCGAAGGCCGTGGCAAGGCCCGCGCCGATAGCCTCAAGGCTGGTAGCCAGGGCCTGACCGCCCAACGGCGCAAGCGCGACGGCAGCTACGAAACCGTCGCGGCCAGCGCGCTGCGCAAGGACGATGTGGTGCGCGTGGTGGCCGGCGAGATGATCCCCGGTGATGGCGAGGTGCTCGAAGGTATCGCTGCGGTCAACGAGGCCGCCATTACCGGCGAGTCGGCGCCGGTGATCCGCGAGTCCGGTGGCGACCGCTCGGCAGTGACCGGCAATACCCGGCTGGTCTCCGACTGGCTGTTGATCCGGATCACCAGCAACCCGGGCGAATCGACCCTCGACCGCATGATTGCCCTGGTCGAAGGCGCCAAGCGGCAGAAGACCCCGAACGAGATCGCCCTCGACATCCTGTTGATCGGCCTGACCCTGATCTTCCTGATCGTGGTGGTGACCTTGCAGCCGTTCGCCCACTTCGCCGGTGGCAGCCTGCCGCTGATCTTCCTCGCCGCGTTGCTGGTGACGCTGATCCCCACCACCATCGGCGGCCTGTTGTCGGCCATCGGCATCGCCGGCATGGACCGCCTGGTGCGGCTGAACGTGATTGCCCGCTCGGGGCGTGCAGTGGAAGCGGCCGGGGACGTGCACACGCTGATGCTCGACAAGACCGGCACCATCACCTTCGGCAACCGCCGCTGTAGCGCACTGCATGCCGCACCGGGCATCACCGCCCGCGAGTTGGGGGAGGGCGCCTTGCTGGCATCGCTGGCCGACGACACCGCCGAGGGCAAGTCGATCGTCGAGTACCTGCGCCAGTTGCACGACTTCATCGAGCCGGCCGCCGAGCAATTCGAGGCCGTGGCGTTCAGCGCCGAGACGCGCCTGTCGGGCATCGACTTCCAGCAGCACTGTTACCGCAAGGGCGCCGTCGATGCCGTGCTGGCCTTCGTCGGCATGCAACGCCTGGAAATGCCGCCAGCGCTGGCCCGTGAAGTGGAGCGCATCGCCCAGAGCGGCGGCACGCCCTTGCTGGTGTGCCTGGACAAGCGCCTGCTCGGCGTGATCCACCTCAAGGACGTGGTCAAGCCCGGCATTCGCGAGCGCTTCGCCGAGCTGCGCAAACTGGGCATCCGCACGGTGATGGTGACCGGCGACAACCCGCTGACCGCTGCCGCCATTGCCGCCGAGGCCGGCGTGGATGACGTGCTGGCCGAGGCCACGCCGGAGAAGAAGCTGGCCCGCATCCGCCAGGAGCAGAACGACGGCCGCCTGGTGGCCATGTGCGGCGACGGTGCCAACGACGCCCCGGCACTGGCCCAGGCTGACGTGGGCATGGCCATGAACGACGGCACCCAGGCCGCGCGCGAGGCGGCCAACATGGTCGACCTGGACAGCGACCCGACCAAGCTGCTGGATGTGGTCCAGGTCGGCAAGGAGCTGCTGGTCACCCGCGGTGCGCTGACCACCTTTTCCATCGCCAACGACGTGGCCAAGTACTTCGCCATCCTGCCGGCGCTGTTCGCCGCCATCTACCCGCAGCTGGGCGTGCTCAACCTGATGCACCTGGCCAGCCCGCAGAGCGCGATCCTGTCGGCCATCGTGTTCAACGCGCTGATCATCATCGTGCTGATCCCGCTGGCGCTGCGTGGCGTACGGGTGCAGGCCGCCAGTGCGGCGCACCTGCTGCGGCGCAACCTGCTGATCTACGGGCTGGGCGGCATCGTCGTGCCGTTTGCCGGGATCAAGCTGATCGATCTGCTGCTTAATGCACTGCACCTGGTCTGAGGAGGCCGCCATGAATGCTTATGTCCGCCCGGCGTTGAGCCTGGCCTTGTTGATGACCTTGGTGACTGGCGCGCTGTATCCGCTGGCGGTGACCGGGATTGCCCAGCTGGCATTCCCCAGCCAGGCCAACGGCAGCCTGGTGCGTGATGACCAGGGCCAGGTGCGCGGTTCGGCGCTGATCGCCCAGGATTTCCAGGGTGATGGCTGGTTCCATTCGCGCCCTTCGGCGGGTGCCTTCGCCACCGTGGCCAGCAGTGCAAGCAACCTGTCGCCGAGCAACCCGGCGCTCGCCGAGCGGGTCAAGGGTGATGCGGCAGCGCAGTATCAGGCGCAGCAGGGGGCGGTGCCTCTGGCACTGCTGACCACGTCGGGCAGTGGCCTCGACCCGCACCTGCCACCGGAGGCCGTGGCCTACCAGATCCCACGGGTGGCGGCGGCGCGGCAACTGCCGGTAGAACGCTTGCAAGGCTTGCTCGAAGAGGCCACCCTCCACCCATTGATCGGCCCGCCGGTGGTCAATGTGCTGGCCTTGAACCAGGCCTTGGACAACCTCAGCCATTGATAGATGACTTGAGGGGCTAGCAGGGACCCTGTGGGAGCGGGTTCACCCGCGAATGCGATAGTGGCGCCACCATCGTATTCGCGGGTGAACCCGCTCCCACAGGTACGGTGTTTGTCCCTGAATTTGCTGCTTGCTGGAAATAGCAAAGGATGAAAGATGAGTGACTCCACCCGCGCAGACGCGCTGTTGGCTACCCTCCCACAAACCGGCCGGGGCCGGCTGAAGGTGTTCCTCGGCGCCGCCCCCGGCGTCGGCAAGACCTTCGCCATGCTCCAGGCCGCCCACGCCCAGCAACGCCAGGGCGTGCAGGTAGTGGCCGGGGTGGTCGAAACCCATGGCCGCGCCGAAACCGAGGCGCTGCTCGGCGGCCTGCAGCAGCAGCCGCTGCTGCGCAGCCAGTACCGTGGCGTCACCCTCGAGGAAATGGACCTCGATGGCCTGCTGAAGGCCGCGCCAGCATTGGTGCTGGTCGACGAACTCGCGCACACCAATGCGCCCGGCAGTCGCCACGCCAAGCGCTGGCAAGACGTTCAGGAGCTGCTGGCCGCCGGCATGAACGTATACACCACGGTCAACGTCCAGCACCTGGAAAGCCTCAACGACAAGGTCCGCGACATCACCGGCGTGCAAGTGCGCGAGACCCTGCCGGACTGGGTGCTGCAGGAAGCCTTCGAACTGGTGCTGATCGACCTGCCACCGCGTGAATTGCTCGAGCGCCTGCGCGAAGGCAAGGTGTACGTGCCCGAGCAGGCACGCGCCGCCATCGACGCGTTCTTTTCGCAAACCAACCTCACCGCCTTGCGTGAGCTGGCCATGCAGACTGCCGCTGCGCAGGTGGATGCCGACCTGGCGCACGGCTATCGCCAGCGCGGGCAGGAGGCTCCGGCGCTGCGCGGGCGCCTGCTGGTGGGGGTGGATGGTGACGACCAGGCCGAACGCCTGGTGCGCCATGCCAGCCGGGTGGCGCAACGCCGCCACCTGCCGTGGAGCCTGGTGCACGTGGACAACGGCCGCCTGCGCGACGAAACCGCCCGCCAGCGCCTGCTGGCGGCCCAGCAACTGGCCGAGCGCCTGGGTGGGGAAGTGGTGCTGTTGCGCGCCGGCGAAGTGGCGGGCACATTGATCCAGCATGCCGCCGAGCGGCGCGCCAGCCTGGTACTGGTCGGGCAGTCGCGCAACCGCCTGCGCCGACGCCTGTTCGGTGCCGGTGTGGCCGCGCGCCTGCTGCGCGAAAGCCACGGCCTGGAAATCAACGTGCTCGACCGTGACCTGCAGCCGCAGGCGCCGCGTCTGGCGGTGCGGCAGGTGTGGGTGTGGCGCCATTACCTGCTGGCATTGCTGGCGACCGTCCTGGCAGCGGGCCTGGCCTGGGCGGTGTCGAGCGTGCTGGCGCTGCCCAATATCTCGCTGGTATTCCTCGCCGCGGTGTTGCTGGTGGCGGTGCGCAGCAGCCTGGGGCCTGCCCTGGCCTGTGCCGCGCTGTCGTTCCTGACTTACGACTTCCTGTTCATTCCGCCCAACTTCTCATTCACCATCCAGCGCGAAGAAGACGTGCTGACCTTGTTGTTCTTCCTGTTGATGGCCGCCCTCACCGGCAACCTGGCCGCGCGACAGCGCCGCCAGTTGCAGGCGCTGCGCGAGACCCAGGCGCAGACCAGCCAGCTGCTCGACCTGTCGCGCCGGCTGACGGTGGCCACCGACCGCCAGGCAGTGCTCAACGCTGCCGCGCAGTATCTGGATGGCTGGCAGGATGCGCAGGTATGCCTGCTGGAGCGCAATGCCGAAGGCCAGCTGCAGGTGGCCACTGGCATCGCCCATGCCTTCAGCGACAACGAACGCGCTGCGGCCGAATGGGCCTGGCAGCATGGCCAGGCCGCCGGCCATGGCAGTGATACCCTGCCCAATGGCCGCTGGTGGTGGTGGCCGCTGGCGGTGGATGAACAGCCCCTGGCCTTGCTCGGCGTGCGCTCACGTTCCGGCCAGCCGCTCAGCGACCCGCGCCGGCGCCTGTTGACTGCCCTTGGCCAGCCGCTGGCCCAGGCCCTGGCCCGCGCGCGCCTGGCCGAACAGCTGGAGGCCGCACGCCTGCATGGCGAAACCGAGCAACTGCGCAGCGCCTTGCTCGCCTCGGTGTCGCACGACCTGCGTACCCCGTTGACGGCCATGCGCGGCAGCATCGACAGCCTGCTGGCGCTGGGCGAGGCGATTCCGCTCGCAGACCGTCGCGAACTGCTGGAAGGCACGCGCAATGAAGCGGAACGCCTCGACCGCTATATCCAGAACCTGCTGGACATGACCCGCCTGGGCCATGGCGGCCTCAAGCTGGCCCGCGACTGGGTGGCCCCGGCCGATATCGTCGGCAGCGCGCTCAACCGCCTGCGTGTGGTACTGGCACCGCTGCGCGTGCACACCGATGTGCCGGCCGAGTTGCCGTTGCTGTTCGTGCATGCGGCGTTGATCGAGCAGGCACTGGTCAACGTGCTGGAAAATGCCGCGCGCTTCTCGCCCGCCAATGGCCGCCTGGAACTGCAGGTGTCGGTGCGGGACGCCCAGTTATGCTTCGCCGTCAGCGACCAGGGCCCGGGCATTCCGGTAGCCGACCGCGACAAGATCTTCGACATGTTCTATACCGCGGCCCGCGGCGACCGTGGCGGGCAGGGCACCGGCCTGGGCCTGGCCATCTGCCAGGGCATGATCGGCGCGCACGGTGGCCAGATCCAGGTTGGCGAAGGCATCGATGGCCAGGGCACCTGCATCACTTTATGCTTGCCGCTGCCCCCTCAACCTGAAGCCGAAAGCGAAGCCCCATGAGTCAGTCCGCTACCCTCCTGGTCATCGACGATGAACCGCAGATCCGCAAGTTCCTGCGCATCAGCCTGGCTTCGCAAGGCTACAAGGTGCTCGAGGCTGCGACCGGCAGCGAAGGGCTGGCCCAGGCGGCGCTGGGCAAACCTGACCTGGTGGTGCTCGACCTCGGGTTGCCGGACATGGACGGCCAGCAAGTGCTGCGTGAACTGCGGGAGTGGAGTGCGGTGCCGGTGCTGGTGTTGTCGGTGCGCGCCAGTGAAGTGCAGAAGGTCGATGCGCTGGATGGCGGCGCCAATGACTATGTGACCAAGCCGTTTGGTATTCAGGAATTCCTCGCCCGGGTGCGTGCCTTGCTGCGCCAGGTGCCACAGGCCGGCGGCTCGGAAATCGCCGCCAGCTTCGGGCCGCTGACCGTGGATTTTGCCTTTCGCCGGGTGACCCTGGACGGGGTAGAGGTGGCATTGACGCGCAAGGAATATGCACTGCTGGCGCAACTGGCCGGGCATCCGGGGCGGGTGATTACCCAGCAGCAGCTGCTCAAGGACATATGGGGGCCGACCCATGTGGATGACACCCATTACCTGCGGATCGTGGTGGGGCATTTGCGCCAGAAGCTGGGCGATGACCCCACCGCGCCACGGTTCATCATCACCGAGGCGGGGGTCGGGTACAGGTTGGTAGCGCCAACCGCCTGACCGTGGGAGAAGCTGGTGATAGTGGCTGTCCTGGGCTGCCTGTCCCGGCCCCATCGCCGGGCTGGAGCCCCTTGGTTCAAGGCGCTGTTGTCGACTCCAGATCCATTTCTGCTGGCCACACGACCCTGGGCGCCAGGCGCAGGGCGAACTCACACCAGAGCACATCGTCATGGTCCTTCGGTTCGCCGGGGGGCGGCAGGGCTGAAGGGCCTTGTTGCATGTACGTGCAGATATAGGCCCAGGCGTACTGGTCGGCGCCCATCGTCACCAGAGGGAAACGGTCGATCACATTGTTTGTGCCAGGCGCGACAATGGAAAGTGTGACACCCCATTTGAAAATAACCCCATTTGGCAGGGGGCTGGTCTGGGACCAGCGCTCGGCGCGTACTTGCGACCAATCGTAACTGACCGGAACGACTTTGCCTTTGTCGAATGGGTTCCACCATTGGTGTTTGAAGTTGTAGGCGTAGATTTTATGGCGGGCTCGGTTGAAACGGATGGGTAGATCCCTGGGTGGAGAAAGATCAGCACGGAACAGGATAATGATGCTCCATGAGTACAATACGTACATAAACACCAGTAGGAAGACACTTTCAATATCTGTTGGGTCCGTATGGTTGATCATCCAGGGGAGATCGCTCAAGACCCAGATTAAATAAAGAAGCGCCAGTGCCGAAATTACACCACGGTATGCCATTGCTGAGCGAGATATTTCGAGATAGACCTCATCTTGGTGGTTTGGCGTCTGATTTCCCAGAGTGGGCTGTAAAAGCGTTGAGTCGCAAGGGCCTGGCAGGTCTTCTTTCCAACCGGTGCAGGGCGGGACGAGTGCTGGCCCGCTCATTGTTTATCATCCTTGCTGGCACGGATGTCACTTTCCTTCACGCTCACTTGAGCGTATGCCGTCGGGTCATGGCGGTCGGGCCAGTAAGTCAAGTTGAACTCAAAGGCTTGGATCGTGTGATGGTCGGAGAGTGGCAGCGACCCCTGGATATTGAGGTCTTCCGTCCTTGCGTCCAGCTTTATCACCGGTTGCATATCGGACATGCTTAAAAAAGGTCTATAGGCTCTTTATTTTCAGCATTCAGTTTTACAGGGGACGAGCTGTCGGCTGATAATTCAACTACTTCACAGTGCCTACCTCCTCGGTGCAGGCGCAGACTCCATTGGTAATGTGAAAGGTGTTGGTTGAAATTAGGAATGCGGATTAAATAATTAAGCCTGAAGCTGGCCGGCACCGCGTTACCGTCACTGATAGATACTGTTGCTTCAGCCTCTCGGTGAATGGCGTGACTAAAATCGAACTGTATTTGAATCGAGACCTCCGCTTCCAGACCGACGATTGCAGCGTTAAGGGCGCCAATAGCCGTGTCCATATCAGTGTCGGCTTCCCACTGCCGAAATGACCGAGGCAGTCCCCATCTACAGTTTCTGGCCCAAAGTTCCATTGCTGAAGACTCCCTACGTTTGGCTGCAGTTGCAAGCACATAGGCAGCAACACCTAACATAATGCTTATGCCTACTGGGCCCAGTAGCGCACCGTAGCCAAAAGCGGCCAAGACCCCAAAGGCTGCAGCCCCGTATGAGGTGGCACTTGCGAACCGGTAGAGTTGAGCCGCTGGGGTATCTCCTATCTGCTCGGATCTGGAGCTTGCGTATGTGTACTGAGCTCCGTCCATGACGCCAGCAAGCGCCGCAATGCCGGAACCAAACCTTGCAATACCAGTTCCCAGCGAAATGGTGGTTACCATTCCGGGCCACGGTATCTTCGGGCGTACCACTGCAACAACGAGTCCTGCCGATTCGACGCTTGCCCCCAAAAACCCAAGCGACGAAGACCAGATCGCCGCCAGCGCTTCCGGGTTGTTCTGATGCGTTTCCTGCAATACCTGATAGTTCCTGCCCAGGCTGTCCTGGTGGAACCACAGGCTGCCCAGGGCAAACAGCAGGCCGACGCTTCCGCCGCTGGCGGCGGCATCGCGCAGACTGCGCATGGCGTCGCTGGCCACGCTTTGCGCGGCCAGTGAGCCGATCTTCAACCCCTCCGTGACCTGTGTACGCAGCGTACCCGTACCTATCGCGATATTCCGTACTAGGGCCCCGACCCCATCGGCTGCCCCTTCGCGTAACTGCGCCAGCCGCGCCTGCAAGCTCTCGGCGCTTTCGAACGCCCACAGCATCACCTCGACCATCTGGTTGCGATTGCCCGGCGCAGCGATATTGATCGCCCCGCTCAGCACCATGGCCCGCACCTTGCGCCCCAGGGGATCGCGAAACCGCTGGTCGATGTGCTGCAAGAACGCATCGGTCCGTGCCTGCACGGCCTCGTCGAGCAGGCTCATGTATTCGCCCAGGGTCAGCGAGAGCCTGAACGGGGTCACCTGCTGCCCGGCGAACAGTGCCAACGCCGAGCGGTGCACGTGGCCGATCAGTCTCTTGGCCCGCTCACTGAGGTGCTGGCTGAGTGCGTTCCCCGCACTGTTGGTCGCGCCCAGCAGCTGGCCGACGGCATCCTGTATCGGCTTGATCATCAACAGCTGGCCGTCGCCAGTCCCGGCGATGCCCTTGATGATGTCGTGCACCTTGCCGAAGTCGTCCCCGGACAGCGCCGCGACCACTTGCTGCATCAGCCCCTGGTGCTTGGCCAGCAGGGCCTGGTACAGCAGGCTCTGCTCGTCTTCCAGCAGCTGCTGCCAGATATGCTGGGTGCTCCCAAGCGGCTGACCGTCCTGTGGCAGAGGTTCGCTGGGGCCACCGGCCAGGCAGGCCGCCATCATCTGGATGAAATACTCGACCGATACAGGATCTGCCGCGTCATAGTCGAAGTAACCGATTTGTTGAAACGCGCGCGCAGCGTAGTGCCGTGCATACAGATCACCGACCTGGTCGATCATCGACTGCCAGCGCTTCAGTTCACGCTCGTAATCGGCCTGGAACGCGGCGCGGGCGCTTTCGTCGTAACGCTCTTCCAGGCGCTCGCGGGCTTCCTGCTGTTTGCGCGCGATGTTGCGTTCGCTCCTTGCGTCGATGTCCACCGCCGGCAGAGGCGCCTTGCCGGCCAGCGAGCTGTGGTTCCACTGCTCGACCTCTCGCGCCTCGCGCCGTGCGTCCTCGGCACCCTGCGCGGCGGCAGTGGCGGCGCGCAGCTCGCGGATGCCCAGCAGCGCCTGCGAGGTGAAGTATTCGAAGTGCCGCTGCGGCTGCGCGCGCCATTCCTGCATGGCCTGGACCCAGCCCGTGCGCTGTGCATTCAGCTCCATCACCAGGCCGACCGGGTCGGGCAGGGTCAGCGCCAGTATGCCGTTGGGCAGTTGTTCGCGCTGGATGACATTGCATACATGGGTGCGGGTTTCATGCCAGCGCCCCAGGCGGCTGTAGAAGCCATGCACGCTGGCATACCTGGCAGAGGAAAACGTCGAGAACTCCAGCACATCCTCCAGGCCGAAGCGGAAGCTGTCGGTCATGGCGAGGCCGAGGCTGGCAGGGTCGTTGCGCGCGGTGTCCAGGTCCACCTCGACAAAGCGGGCAAGGGTGCCCGGGTCAGCGCTGGTGATGCCTTGCCGGTAGCGGTCGAGGACTGCCCGCGGCCAGGGGTCGTTGGCGAAGGCGATCCAGGCTTTGCGGTAGAGCCGGGTATCGATGTTGATGAACGAGGCGATGACGTCATGGCCCTCGGTGGCGCACCACTTGGGCAATGGCCTGGGTGGCGCCAGGGGCATCTGCGACACTGGGAAGCGCTGCAGGGTCCCGGCTGCCGCGACCTCGTAGGCTTGCCAGATTTCCTGGTCGAGCAGCACGTAGACGTAACCCTGGCGCAGCAGGCGCAACTGGTCGGTGTGCATCGGATGGAAGGTGATCTCGCTGTCTTCCGCCAGGCGATAGGGGCGCTCGCTATCCGGGCGCGGGGCGTAGGCCTGGCGCAACAGCAGGATCGGCAGGCCGAGCCGTCCGCAGGCATTGCAGTGGCCGTAGGTGTTGGGGATCTCTTCCTGCATGGCGATGTGGATGGCTTTGCTGATGCTCACGAGTAACTCCTTGCCTGCGGCAAAGCCGCAACGATGTGCGACCAGGTGCAGTCGTCATAGCGGGCGAAGCAGGCGGCCAGGCGTTGTTCGCCGGCCGCCGCCTGTGCCACATCGCGCTGGATGGTCGGGTGCTGCAGGAGCAGTGGGTGAATCATCAGCATGTGCAAACACATGCACTGCAGATCGGCGCGGTCGCGCAGGCCTTGTCTGAAGGCTTTGAGGATCAGGTTCATGGCATGGGCGGGCGCGTGGTCCGGCAAACCCGCTGCGTCTGCGAAGTGCCAGGGAGCATAGGTGTGCTGCACAGCATTCAGGCGACGCCAGGCAACGAGCAGTTGAATGATCTGCGGTGCGACGTGCTGGGTCGCCCTCACGGCTTCGGGGACGACCAACTCGCCAGCCAATGGCTGCCGTTCAAACACCGTGCAACTGCCACAGCCATCCGGGTGTAACCAGCTACGAATGGGCCCGAGCACCTCGGCTGCGTTTCGCATGGTCACGCGCAGCAAGGCCAGGCGCACAGGCTGGAACCAGGCCGTGATGCCATGCGGTGGTGGTTGATGCAGCACCTGGCATTGCTGGCTGATGTGGCGGCCGATGAGGTCGGCCGGTTGCTCGCTGAGCAGCCAGCCACACACATGGTGCCAGGTGGCCGTTGCCTCCCGTGCGGCGCAGGCTGCGCTGACAGCGGCCTGCGCCGGCGGCACTGAGCCAGGTTGGGCCAGCTGCACCAGGGCTGGCCAGTATTGCGGGTCCTGGACCAGCCCGGAGCAGTCGATACGGGTTACCGCTTCACTGCCTAGCGCGTCGATGAGGGCCGGAATGCTCAAGGGGTGCTCGGGCGGACACCCGGCAAAAGGGTCGAGCAGCAGATAGAGGGCATCTTCTGGACTGCGCTGTCGGGTGGCGAAGTCACGGAGGCGCTGTGGGAAGCGAGTGGCCGGTTCTGCCTGGCTCTGCATGTGAAATTCCTTTTCGGCTAGTGCACCTGGAATGGCGTCCGCTGGGAGAGCAGAACACTAGCGAGGAATCAATTTGCAGGGGAGGTGAGGGCGTCCCAAAGGCTTGTAGGAGGTTTCGCTTCTTGCGCTTTCAAGGGGCCTGGAGGCTGCCGTCCCAGCCATTGTCAGGCCCGCGGCGGCTCCTTCTCGAACAGCTGGCGCATGACCTCCAGGTAGCGCCGCGCACCCAGCCCCAGCGGGCGCGGCTTGACCCAGATGATATCGACCCACAGGCGCAAGCGGCTGGCCATGTTGTCGAAGCGCACTTCTGCCAACGCACCCGAAGCAATCAGCGGTTCCACTAGCGGCTGCGGCAGGTAGGCCCAGCCCAGCCCGGACTGCACCAGGTCCAGCGTGGCCAGGTAGCTGTCGGTCAGCCAGATGCGCCGCGACAGCACCATGCGTGGGTCCGAGCCGGTAGCCTTGCCCGAGGCCACGATGATCTGCCGTTGTTCGGCGAATACCTCTTCAGGCAGCGGTGTGGCGCTGTTCTGCCCGGCCGGATGGCGCGGTGAAGCGACTGCCACCAGCAGTTGGCTGCCAGCCTCCAGGAACGACTCGCGCTCGTCGATGCCGGGACGTTCGAACACCAGCGCCAGTTGCACGCTGCCGTCATGCAGTAGGCGAATGGCTTCGGTCTGGGTGGCCGAGCGCACCTCGATTTCCAGGCTGGGGAATTCCTCGGCGAGGATTTCCAGTGGCTGGCTCCAGCGGCCGGTCTGCAACTCGGGCGCCATGGCAATGGTCAGGCGTTTTTCCAGGCCCTTGTGCAACTGCAGGGCCTGCGCATCGAGCAGGTTGAGCTGGCACATCACCTGCCTGGCCTGGGGCTCCAATGCCAGGGCGGCACTGGTGGGCAAGGCCTTGCGCGTGGCCCGGTCGAACAGCACCAGGTCGAGCTCGGCCTCGAGCTGGGCGATCGCCATGCTCACGGCGGAAGGCACGCGCCCCAGCTTGCGCGCGGCGGCGGAGAACGAACCCGCCTCCAGCACGGCGAGGAAGATAGCCAGGGAATCACTGCTGAAGGCCATGGCGGCAAACCTGATGATCGGGCCGGAAATTATGACTTTTCGCCGGCCCGCTTGACAGCCCCCTACAGGCCTTCGCCCAGCACCCGGTCAATGCTGTCGACGAAGTAGTCGACGCTTGCCCGGGTAGTGCACATCGGTGGCTTGATCTTGAGGATGTTCAGGTAATCGCCGGTCGGCTGCATGAAAATGCCCAGGTCACGCAGGCGGTCGCACAGCGCCGCGGTTTCCTCGGTGGCCGGTTCGAGCGTGTCGCGGTCGCGCACCAGCTCCAGCCCCAGGTAGAAGCCCGAGCCATGCGCCGCGCCAGCCAGCGGGTGCTTGTCCACCAACGCTTGCAGGCGTGCCTTGAAGTAGCGCCCGGTGTCGCGGGCGTTGTCCCACAGGCCTTCCTCCTGCATCACGTCCAGCACCGCCATGCCGATGCGGCAGCTGACCGGGCTGCCGCCGGCCGAGGAGAAGAAGTAGCCTTCGGCCTCCAGGGCTTCGGCAATTTCGCGGCGGGTGATGACCACGCCAAGCGGCTGGCCGTTGCCCATGCCCTTGGCCATGGTGATGATATCGGGCACCACGCCCTGTTCCTCGAAGCCCCAGAAGTATTCGCCCAGGCGGCCATAACCGACCTGTACTTCGTCGGCAATGCATACCCCGCCGCGGGCGCGGACTTTGGCATAGGCCTCGCGCAGGTAACCGGCCGGCAACGCGATGCCCCCGGCGTTGCCATATACCGGCTCGCAGATGATGCCTGCCAGTTGGCGGCCACGGGCGTCGAGGTCGGCCAGCTTGGCGTCGACATCGCGCAGGTACTGCGCGGCGCTGTCGGCACCGCGGAAGCGGCCGCGGAAGGTGTTCGGCGCTTCCACCGGGTGCACCCAGTCCGGGCGGGTTTCCAGGGCCTGCGGGTTGTCGGCGATCGAAGTGGAGATGGCATCGGTGGCCACCGACCAGCCATGGTAGGCCTCCAGCACGCTGAGCATGTCGCGCCCGCCGCTGTAGGCCCAGGCCAGGCGAATGGCCAGGTCGTTGGCTTCGGTGCCGCTGTTGACCATGAACACCCGGTCGAAGCCTGCGGGTGCCAGCGCCAGCAGGCGTTCGGAGAACTCGCTGATGGCCGCATAATGAAAGCGCGAGTTGGTGTTCAGCAGCGACCACTGCCGCGCCGATTCGGCGACCATGCGCGGGTGGCCGTGGCCCAGCACGGCGACGTTGTTGAGCATGTCCAGGTACGAGCGGCCCTGCATGTCGATCAGGTAGTTGCGCCAGCCGCGCTCGATGTGCGGCGGTTGCGCGTAGTAGTGCTTCTGCGAGCGGGCGAAGCTGGCGTCGCGGCGGGCCAGCAGGGCCTGCGGGTCCGGCAGCGGTTCGGCATCGCAGTCGAAGCCCAGCAGCGCCGCCGGCGACGGGCACAGGGCCAGCCAGGCCGGGGCATGCGACGGGGTGGCGAAGAACGGCGGCTGAATGCTGCTGTCCAGGCACAGCTGCACGCTGAGGAAGCCACAGCTGCTACCCAGCGACTGGCCTTTTTCCACGACCTGGCCATCGGCGGGGGCGCCTTCCAGGCCTTGCAGCCACAAGCTCCAATGCGCGCTGCGCAGGCAGCCACGGCTGTCGCCATGGCGCTGCCAGGTGCCGGCTTCTGGTGCCTGCACCAGGCTGCCATTGGGCACATGCAATTCGACGCCGAGGGCGCAGGTGGCGGGCTCTTCGGGGCGGTCGATATGGGTTTGCGACAGGCGATACTGCCCGTGCAGGCTGCAGGCCGGGGCTGGCTGCGCGCTCAGCAGGTGCTGGTCGAAGCCCGGTTGCTCCCAGTTGCCCGCCTGGTAATGCACGCTGAGCACGCCGAGGTCTACGCGCGTGACGGGCTGTTCATTCAGCTCCGGGAGCAGGAGCGCGCAGGTGCCCAGGTCCGGCGTGGCAGGTTGCAGCCCCGCTGCTTGCAGGATGGCCATTTCCATCAGCGCGAAAGGCACGGCAGTGGCGGTGTCGAAGATCTCCCATTCATGGGCGATGTTGGCGCGGATGTACTGGTTGCCCGGGCCGACGCTGAGCTGCTGCTCGCTGCTGAGCACTAACACGGCGGCGCGGTTGACCACCAGTGGCCACAGGGCGCGTAGCTCGGCTTCACCCAGTGGGTTGAGCGCGTGATAGGCACGCACGGCCGGCAGGATGCGCAGCGGGTCGCCCTCGGCGTGGTGCAGCAGCGCGGCGCAGGTTACCGACAGGTCGGCGATACGCCAGGTGCGCAGCAGGTCGCCGAAATCGATCACGCCCTGCAGCTGCCATTGGCGCGCGGCGTCGCGGGCCCAGACCGAGTTGTCGTCAGTGATGTCCAGGTGCACGGCCTGGATCGGCAGGTGCGCGGCGAGCGGGGCCAGATGCGCGGCTGCCACGCTGGTGGCCTGTTCGACACGCGCGCGTCGTGCCGGGTCGGACAGTACCGGCAACAGGTGGTGGATCAGCGCCTGGGCGTGTTGCGGGTCCCATTGCAGGGTGCGCGACAGGCCTGGGTGGTCGAAGCCGGCGAGGGCTTTGTCCAGCCTGGCGCAGAGGCCGCCCAGCTCGGCCATCAGGTACGCCGGCATATGCCCGAGGCGGGTCAGCGGCTGGCCTTCGACGTAGTCGAGCAGGCGAATGCGCAGCGCCTGGCCGTTCACGTCCACTTCCAGCAAGGCCTGGCCATCATTGGCTGCGCGCACGGCCGGTACCGGCAGGCCCTGTTCGCGCAGGTAAGCCAGCGCTGCATGCTGGGCTTCAAGCTCGACCCGTGCATAGCTGCCGTGGCACGCCTTGAGCACGTACCTGCCTTGGGCTGTATCGACCCGCAGGTTCAGGTCCTGCTGGCTGCCCATGGCCGACAGTTCGCCGGCAATTCCGTAATGGGCCAGCAACAGATCGCTGGCCTGGCATGGGTCGAGCGCCGGGTTCGGCAGGCTGGAACGCTGGGCCAGGATGTCAATGACGGAGGAAGCGGGCGTTACTGGCTGGGTGGGCATGGCTCTACCGTGTTCGCTGAAAGAGGGCGGTAGAAAATTTATGCGGGTTTTGATTGATGATGAAAGACGATAATCGTCAATTTTTCTGATGACTGCACAATGACCCCCATCGCCGGCGGTCACTAAACCTATACAAAACTTGTACAATTACTTTGTCTTGTACACATATTGGGTGTAGCGTAGTGCTATTACTTTCTTGGCTCCCCCTGTGGGACAGGTGAAACGACATGAAGGTTGCGCCCGTTCCGAGCAACGAGCACGAGCGCCTGGCCACAGTTGCCGAATGGTGCGTGCAGCATCAGGAGCAGAGCAGTGAATTGCGTGCGCTGGTAGAGCTGGCCCGGCATTACTTTTCCGTACCCATCTGCCTGGTTTCGATTGTCGGTGAATGTCAGCAATGGTTCACCGCCCGTGCTGGCCTGCAGACACCGGGCACGGCCAGGGACGTATCGTTCTGTGCCCACACCATCTTGCAGGCGCAGCCGCTGGAGATACTCGACGCTGCTGCCGACCCGCGCTTCGCGGACAACCCGCTGGTGACCGGTGAACCGGGCATTCGCTACTACTGCGGTGCGCCGCTACGGGTCGAGCAGCGGGTGGCGATTGGCAGTTTCTGCATCATCGACACCGCACCGCGCGCACCGCTGGACGACGCTCAGCGCGGGATGCTGCTGGCCTTCGCCGACATGGCCATGCAGATCATCGCCGGCATGCGCCGCAACAACTTCCACGACCAGGCCACAGGGCTGTTCAACCGCCTGAAGCTCGAGTGTGACGTCGGCGCGGGGCTGGATCGCGGCCAGTCGATGACACTGCTGGCCGTCGACATCATGTCGGCAGAGGCGCTGAGCGAGCTGATTCGCGGGCTGGGGTACAACTTTGCCCATGACTTGACCTTGCAGGCCAAGTCGCGCATCGCCAGCCAGCTGCAAAGCGGCTTGTCGTTGTACAAGATCAGCCCCACCCGGTTCGCCGTGCTGCTCGAGGATGCCGCTGCTGTCCTGCCGCTTTGCCAGCGCATCCTCCAGGCGCTCCAGGCGCCAGCCCAGTGTCACCAGATACCCGTGCTGCTCGACGCAGGCATCGGCATCGCGCCCATCACCCCGCTGGAGGATGAGCGCAACAGCCTGGAGTGGCTGCGCCGCGCCGTGGCCGCTGCCGACACGGCACGGCGCAGTGCGGGGCGGCATGCCTGGTACCAGACCGAGGTGGACGCGGCCCAACGTCGTGCGTTCATGTTGCTCACATCGCTGGCGCAGGCGTTGCACAGCGAGGATGAACTGAGCCTGCACCTGCAGCCGCGGGTCGAGCTGCCCAGCGGCGAGTGTCGCTCTGCCGAGGCCTTGTTGCGCTGGCGCCACCCGCTGCTGGGTGACGTTTCGCCCGGCGAGTTCATCCCGCTGGCAGAACAAACCGCGCTGATGGCCAACCTCAGCCTCTGGGTAATGCGTGCCGTGCTGCGCATCCTGCAGTGCACCCGCGGCCTGGATTTCAGCGTCAGCTTCAACGTCACCGCGCGAGACCTGGAAAGCGCGACGTTCATGGACACCTTGCTGGCCGAACTGCAACGCCAGGCGGTCGCGCCGGGCCGCGTACAGCTGGAGTTCACCGAAAGTGTGCTGATGGAGCAGCCCGAAGAGGTGCACCAGCAATTGCAACGCGCCGGCCAGGCCGGCATTGCTGTCGCCATCGACGACTTCGGTACCGGTTACAGCAACTGGGCCTACCTCACTCGCCTTCCGGCCTCGCTGGTCAAACTGGACAGAAGCCTTGTGCAGCGGTCCGCGCGTGGTGGCAAGGAGGCCTTGCTGGTGCAGTCGGTCGTCAGCCTGGCCAGCAGCTTGGGTTATCAGGTGGCCGCCGAGGGTATCGAAACGGCCGAGCAGCTTGCCCAGGCCAAGGATTGGGGCTGTGCCGAGGCGCAGGGCTACCACATCGCCAGGCCAATGCCGGTCGAGGTGTTCCGGCAGTGGTACTGCCGCACCCGGTTGGCGGGCCCGTTGGCCTGATCACATCTTGTCATTACGCAGGTACTTCCATGTTCAATCGGCACCTCAAAGCCGCGCTCGCCGAGCGCGATGCGCAAATACTGAGCCTTCGCCAGCGTCTGGCCCAGATCGAACAGGGACCTTTCATGAGGCTGGATGCCCAGGGCCGCGTGCTGGAACTCAACCCGGCGTGCGCTGCCGCCCTGGGCGCAGAGCCCGACAGTGCCGTTGGCCAGCTGCTGGCGCAGTGGCTGCCGAGCCCGGCCCAGCAGGGCCAGGCGCTGCTTGACGCGTTGCTGCGTTCGACGGCGGTGATCCAGTTCGGGCTCGATGGCACTGTGCTGGATGCCAACCCGATGTTTCTCGAGGCCATGGGCTATCGGCTCGAACAGGTGGTGGGCAGGCATCACCAGATGTTCTGCAGCGCCGCGCAGGCCAGCAGCCCTGACTACGCCGTGTTCTGGCAGACGCTCAATACCGGGCGTTATGTGGCGGGTCGCTTCTGCCGCCTGGACCGGCAAGGCCGTGAGGTCTGGCTGGAAGCCAGCTACAACCCGGTCAGTGACGCCCGGGGGCGCCTGGTGAAGGTGGTCAAGTTCGCCTCGGTGGTGACTGACCAGGTGCGGCGTGAGGCGGAGGTCAAGCGTGCCGCGCAGGTGGCGCTGGACGTTTCCCGCAGCACCGACGCCGGTGCCAGCGAAGGCGTGGCGGTGATGCACGCCATGGAGCAGACCATGCAGGACGTGGCTCGCCAGATGCAGGCTGCGGGGGTCACCATCAGTGCGCTGGGCGAGCAATCGACCAGCATCAGCGCCATCGTGCAGACCATTGGCGGGATTGCCGCGCAGACCAACCTGCTGGCACTCAACGCGGCCATCGAGGCGGCACGTGCCGGCGAGCAGGGCCGAGGCTTTGCAGTGGTGGCCGATGAGGTACGCAAGCTGGCGGCGCGCACCAGCACGGCCACCGCCGAGATCGATGCCGTGGTCGCACGTAACCAGGTCCTGGCCAGCCAGGCAGTCAGCGAGGTCGAGCGCAGCCGGATGGAGGCGGCCAGCGCATTGCAGTTGGCGCTCCAGGCCGGTACTGCCATCAGCGCCATCCAGGCCGGGGCGCGCAAGGTGGTGGATGCGGTGGAGCGGGTAAGCGAAGACCTGGGCTAGACAGAGCGGCAGGGCGGTCGCATTTGCCATATGTGTTTGCGAAGCATTAGCATTAGCAAGCTCATTAATCTTGCTCCGGATATCCGTCATGCCTTCGCCGCCACTGTCACGCCCAGCTCTGCTGGCGTTCTGCTGTTTCGTCCCGCTGCTGGCCCACGCTGGCGAACCGATCCAGCTGGAGGCTATCGACATCAATGCCGACGCCCTCAAGGTGCGGCCAGGCGCAATACCCGAGGCGTTCGCCGGTGGCCAGGTTGCCCGTGGCGGGCAGATGGGGGTGCTGGGCGATCAGGACTACATGGATGTGCCCTTCACCATGACCAGCTACACCGCCAAGGTCATCGAGGACCAGCAGGCCGAAGACATCGGCGACGTGCTGGCCAACGACCCTTCGGTGCGCGAGTCGTACGGCTTTGGCAACCAGTCCAAGGTGTTCGTGATCAGGGGACTGCCGCTGGCGGGCGATGACATTTCCTTCAACGGCCTGTACGGCATCCTGCCGCGCCAGGTGATGTCCACCGATGGCGTGGAACGGGTCGAAGTGTTCAAGGGGCCGAACGCTTTTCTCAATGGTGTCAGCCCGACCGGCACCGGCCTGGGCGGCAACGTCAACCTGCGGCCCAAGCGCGCCGAAGACCTGCCGACACGCCGCTACACCCAGGACATCAGCGCTGATGGCCGCATGGGCGAGCACCTGGATATCGGCCAGCGCTTTGGTGAAAACAACCGCTTCGGGGCGCGGCTGAACCTCAGCCAGCGCGAAGGCGAAACGGCGGTCGACGACCAGGACCAGCGCACCAAGCTGTTTACCGCGGGCCTGGACTACCGCGGTGACACCTTCCGCCTGTCGACCGACATCGGCTACCAGAAGCAGCGCATCAACCACCTGCGCAATTCGGTGCGCCTGGGTGGCACCACCACCCGCCTGCCGACCGCGCCGGATGCCAGCCACAACTATGGCCAGGCCTGGAGCTACAGCGAGTCGGAAGACACCTTTGGCATGGCGCGCGGCGAATGGGACCTGAACGACAGCTGGACGGCCTACCTGGCCGGCGGGGCACGGCATACCCGCGAACACGGCACCTATGGTACCCCGGTGCTGGTCGGCAACAGCGGCGCGGCGACGATTACCCCTTCCGATATTGTCCATGGGGAAGACAACAGCAGCTTCAGTGCCGGCCTCAATGGCCGTTTGCAGACCGGAGCAATCAGCCACCAGATCGCCGTGGGGGCGAACACCCTGTGGGCCCAGGCGGAAAACGCCTACACCTTCTATGCGCCGATCAGCAGCAACATCTACGACACCGTGCAGCAAGCCAAGCCTGCGAAGGTCACCCGCTGGGGCGGTGACATGGGCGACCCGGGGGTAACCGCCAAGACCCGCACCCGCAGCCTGGCGATTTCCGACACGGTTGGCCTGTTCGACGACCGCCTGTTGCTGACCTACGGCGTGCGCCGCCAGCAGCTGCGTATGCAAAGCTATTCCTACGACGGCAGCGGTCCTGTCACGCCTGGCCGGCCGAGTACGGACGGCAGCCGCAGTGGCGACCCCTACGACAAGTCGATCACCACGCCGGTATACGGCGTCGTGTTCAAAGCCAGCGACAGCGTCTCGCTGTACGCCAACCGTATCGAAGGTCTCGCCCAGGGGCCAACGGCGCCTGCCAACGTCTCCAACGCCAGCGAGATGTTCCCCCCCGGGCGGACCAAGCAGCTTGAAGCCGGTATCAAGCTTGACCGGCAGACCTTTGGCGCGAACCTGGCCGTGTTCCGCATCGAGAAGCCGTCGGACGGCTACACCTTGAACAATGTCTTCATCCGCGACGGCGAACAGGTCAACAAAGGCCTGGAATTGAGCCTGTTCGGCGAGCCCGTCGAAGGCCTGCGCCTGATGGCCGGTGGTACCCGCATGAGCTCGGAGCAGAAGAACACCGCCAACGGCAGCAATGACGGCAACCACGCCATCGGTGTGCCGACCTTCCAGCTCAATGCCAGTGTCGACTGGGACGTGCCGGGTGTGCCGGGGCTGGCGCTGAATGCGCGGATGCTACGTACCGGTGGGCAGTTCGTCGATGCGGCGAACAACGTCAGCCTGCCGACCTGGAACCGTTTCGACATCGGTGGTCGCTACACGCTGAAAGTGGCGGAGAAAGACCTGACCTTGCGGGTCAACGTGGAAAACCTGACCGACAAGAATTACTGGGCTTCGGCCAATGGCGGCTACCTGACCCAGGGCGATCCGCGGCTGGTGAAGTTCTCGGGCACTATCGATTTCTGAGTAGCCGACCGGGGCGCTGGCTTCACAGAAGCTCGTGGCGTGCCAGTGCCGGCCCCTTCGCCGGTCTAGCCGCAAAGGGGCCCGCCCTGGCGGTGGCTGGCTACGACGCCTCCACCTCCAGAAACGCCGCCTCCAGCAACTGCCGGGTATACGGATGCTGCGGCGCGTGGAAGATCGCCTGCGCGTCCCCTTGCTCCACCACCTGGCCATGCTTGATCACCATCAACTGGTGGCTCAGCGCCTTGACCACCGCCAGGTCATGGCTGATGAACAGGTAGGTCAGGTTGTATTTCTGCTGCAGGTTGCGCAGCAGTTCCACCACCTGCCGCTGCACCGTACGGTCCAGCGCCGATGTCGGTTCATCCAGCAGGATCAGCGCCGGCTTCAATACCAGGGCCCGGGCAATGGCAATGCGCTGGCGCTGCCCACCGGAAAACTCATGCGGGTAGCGATGCCGGGTGCGCGGGTCCAGCCCGACTTCCTCCAGCGCGGCAATAATCGCTGCTTCCTGCTCCTGCGCTGTGCCGATGCGGTGAATACGCAGCCCTTCACCGACGATATCCGCCACGCACATGCGTGGGCTCAGGCTGCCGAACGGGTCCTGGAACACCACCTGCATTTCCCGCCGTAATGGCCGTACTGCCTTCTGGTTGAGGCATTCGAGCTGTTGCCCGTGGAAGCGAATCCCGCCCTGGCTGGCAATCAGCCGCAGGATCGCCAGGCCCAGCGTCGACTTGCCCGAGCCGGACTCGCCGACAATCCCCAGCGTCTGCCCCTGCGGCAGGCTGAAGTTGACCCCGTCCACGGCCTTCACATGATCAACCGTACGCCGCAGCAAGCCTTTCTTGATCGGGAACCACACCTTGAGGTCATCCACCTCCAGCAAGGGCGCGCCTACCGGGTTGTGGGCCGGCAGCCCGCTGGGCTCGGCATTGATCAGCATCTGCGTGTAGTGGTGCTGCGGGGCGCTGAACAATCGGCTGCATTCAGCCTGCTCGACGATCTGTCCGCGTTGCATCACGCACACCCGGTGGGCGATGCGCCGCACCAGGTTGAGGTCGTGGCTGATCAGCAGCAGGGCCATGCCCAGGCGCGCCTGGAGCTCCTTGAGCAGGTCGAGGATCTTCAACTGCACGGTTACATCCAGCGCCGTGGTCGGTTCGTCGGCAATCAGCAGGTCGGGTTCGTTGGCCAGCGCCATGGCGATCATCACCCGCTGGCGCTGCCCGCCCGATAGCTCGTGGGGCAGGGCCTTCAGGCGCTTGCGTGGCTCGGGGATGCCGACCATGTCCAGCAGCTCCAGCGTACGTGCCGTCGCTTCCTTGCCGGTCAAGCCCTTGTGCAGCAGCAGAATCTCGTTGATCTGCTTCTCGATGCAGTGCAACGGGTTCAGCGAGGTCATCGGCTCCTGAAAGATCATCGCAATGCGGTTGCCGCGGATGCGTTGCAGGCTCTTCTCGTTCTGCTGCAGGAGGTCCTTGCCCTCGAAGCGGATGCTGCCGCTGGGGTGCCGGGCGAGGGGGTAGGGCAGCAGGCGCAGGATCGAGTGCGCGGTCACCGACTTGCCCGAGCCGCTTTCGCCGACCAGGGCCAGCGTCTCGCCCTTGCGGATATCGAAGCTGATGCCATCCACCACGCGGTTGACCTGCTCCCCGGTGACGAACTCCACCGCCAGGTCGCGCACTTCGATCAGGTTCTGTTCACTCATGTCACTTCCTCGGGTCGAAGGCATCGCGGGCGGATTCGCCGATGAACACCAGCAGGCTCAGCATCAGCGCCAGCACGGCGAAGGCGCTGATGCCCAGCCATGGCGCCTGCAGGTTGGACTTGCCCTGGGCAACCAGCTCGCCCAGCGACGGTGCGCCAGGCGGCAGGCCGAAACCGAGGAAGTCCAGCGCGGTGAGGGTGCCGATGGCGCCGGTGAGGATGAACGGCATGAAGGTCATGGTCGAGATCATGGCATTGGGCAGGATGTGCCGGTACATGATCGCGCCATTGCGCATGCCCAGGGCACGGGCGGCGCGCACGTATTCCAGGTTGCGCCCGCGGAGGAATTCGGCGCGTACCACGTCCACCAGGCTCATCCATGAAAACAGCAGCATGATGCCCAGCAGCCACCAGAAATTCGGCTGCACGAAACTGGCCAGGATAATCAGCAGGTACAGCACCGGCAGGCCGGACCAGACTTCCAAAAAGCGCTGCCCGGCCAGGTCGACCCAGCCACCATAGAAGCCCTGCAGGGCCCCGGCGATCACGCCAACGATGGAACTGAGCAGGGTCAGGGTCAGGGCGAACAGCACCGAAATACGGAAGCCGTAGATCACCCGTGCCAGCACGTCGCGGCCCTGGTCATCGGTGCCCAGCCAGTTGTCCGCCGACGGCGGCGCCGGGGCCGGTACACGCAGGTCGTAGTTGATGCTCTGGTAGCTGAACGGGATCGGCGCCCACAGCACCCAGCTGTCCTTCTTCGCCAGCAGGTCGCGGATGTACGGGCTCTTGTAGTTGGCCTCCAGCGGGAATTCGCCGCCGAAGGTGGTTTCCGGGTAGCGCTTGAACGCCGGGAAGTACCAGGCGCCGTCGTGGCGCACGGCAATCGGCTTGTCGTTGGCGATCAGCTCGGCGCCCAGGCTCAGGCCGAACAGGATCAGGAACAGCCACAGCGACCACCAGCCACGGCGGTTGGCCTTGAAGCGCTCGAAGCGCCGACGGTTGAGGGGGGACAAGGCCATGTCAGTGCTCCCGGCTGGCGAAGTCGATGCGTGGATCGACCAGGGTATAGGTCAGGTCGCCGATCAGTTTCACCACCAACCCCAGCAGGGTGAAGATGAACAGGGTGCCGAAGACCACCGGGTAGTCGCGGTTGATGGCCGCCTCGAAACTCATCAGGCCCAGGCCGTCGAGGCTGAAGATCACCTCGATCAACAACGAGCCGGTGAAGAAGATACCGATGAATGCCGAAGGGAACCCGGCGATCACCAGCAGCATGGCGTTGCGGAACACGTGGCCGTACAGCACGCGCGGTCGGCTCAGGCCCTTGGCCTTGGCGGTGACCACGTACTGCTTGTTGATCTCGTCGAGGAAGCTGTTCTTGGTCAGCAAGGTCATGGTGGCGAAGTTGCCGATGACCAGCGCGGTGATTGGCAGGACCAGGTGCCAGAAGTAGTCCAGCACTTTGCCGGTGGTGCTCAGCTCGTCGAAGTTGTTGGAGGTGAGGCCGCGCAACGGGAACCAGTCGAAGTAGCTGCCGCCGGCGAACAGCACGATCAGCAGAATGGCAAAGAGGAACGCCGGGATGGCATAGCCGACGATGATCGCCGAACTGGTCCACACGTCGAAGTGGCTACCGTGGCGTACGGCCTTGGCGATACCCAGCGGGATCGACACCAGGTACATGATCAGCGTGCTCCACAGCCCCAGCGAAATCGACACCGGCATTTTCTCGATGATCAGGTCGATGACCTTGGCATCGCGGAAGAAGCTGTCGCCGAAGTCCAGGCGGGCGTAGTTCTTGATCATGATCCACAGGCGTTCGGGCGCCGACTTGTCGAAGCCGTACATGCGCTCGATCTCGGCGACCAAGGCCGGGTCCAGGCCTTGGGCGCCGCGGTAGTTGGAACCGGCCACCGACACTTCGGCGCCGCCACCGGCAATCCGGCTGGTGGCGCCTTCGAAGCCTTCGAGCTTGGCGATCATCTGCTCGACCGGGCCGCCGGGGGCGGCCTGGACGATGATGAAGTTGATGATCAGGATGCCGAACAAGGTCGGGATGATCAGCAGCAGGCGGCGCAGGATATAGGCCAGCATCTCAGTTGGCCTCGTCCGCAGGGGTTGCGCTGACCGCCGGCGTCACGCCGGGCTTGATCCACCAGGTGTCGATGCCGATGTCGTACTTGGGCGATACCTTGGGGTGGCCGATGTGGTTCCAGTAGGCCACGCGCCAGGTCTTGATGTGCCAGTTGGGGATCACGTAGTAACCCCACAGCAACACGCGATCGAGGGCGCGGCAGTGGTCGATCAGGCTCTGGCGTGAATCGGCGTTGATCAATTGTTCCACCAATTGGTCGATGGCCGGGTCGCGCAGGCCGATGAAGTTGCGGCTGCCGGGGTTGTCGGCGGCAGCGCTGGACCAGAACTCGCGCTGCTCGTTGCCCGGCGAGTTGGACTGCGGGTAGCCGCCGACGATCATGTCGTAGTCGCGTGAACGCAGGCGAGTGATGTACTGGGACACGTCGACCCGGCGGATGTTCAGCTCGATACCGAGGTCGGCGAGGTTGCGCTTGAACGGCAGCAGGATGCGCTCGAACTCGGTCTGTGCCAGCAGGAACTCGATGCTCACCGGCTTGCCCTGGGCGTCGACCATCTTGTCATCGACGATTTTCCAGCCCGCTTCCTGCAGCAGCTTGTAGGCCTGGCGCTGCTGTTCGCGGATCATGCCGCTACCGTCGCTGACCGGGTTGTGGAAGGTCTCGCTGAATACTTGCTCGGGCACTTTGCCGCGCAGCGGCTCGAGGATTTTCAGCTCGCTGGGGCTGGGCAGGCCGCGGGCAGCCATTTCCGAGTTCTCGAAGTAGCTGCCGGTCCGGGTGTAGGCGCCGTTGAACAGCTGCTTGTTGGTCCACTCGTAGTCCAGCAGCAGGCTTAGCGCCTGGCGCACGCGGATATCCTGGAACACTGGGCGGCGGATGTTGAAGATGAAGCCCTGCATGCCGGTGGGATTGCCGTTGGGCAGCTCTTCCTTGATCAGGCGGCCGTCACGTACGGCCGGTATGTCGTACGCGGTGGCCCAGTTCTTCGCGCTGACCTCCAGCGCATAGTCGAACGCCCCTGCCTTCAATGCTTCGAGGGCGACCGTGGTGTCGCGGTAGGAATCGAAGGTCATCACATCGAAGTTGTAGAAGCCGCGGTTGATCGGCAGGTCCTTGGCCCAGTAATCCTTGACCCGCTCGTAGCGTATCGAGCGCCCGGCTTTCACTTCGGCGACCTTGTACGGGCCGCTGCCCAGCGGGATTTCCAGGTTGCCGCGGTTGAATTCGCGGGTTTCGTACCAGTGCTTGGGCAGTACCGGCAGCTGGCCGAGAATAAGCGGCAGCTCGCGGTTGTTGCGGTGCTTGAAGCGGAACAGCACCTTCAGCGGGTCTTCGGCGACCACTTCGGCAACGTCGGAGTAATACTGGCGGTACAGCGGCGCACCGTCCTTGATCAGGGCGTTGAAGGTGAATACCACATCGTCGGCGCGCATCGGGTGGCCGTCGTGGAAGCGTGCTTCGGGGCGCAGGTAGAAACGCACCCAGCTGTTGTCCGGGGCCTTCTCGATCTTGCCGGCCACCAGGCCGTATTCCGTGAACGGCTCATCCTGGCTCTGGCGCATCAGGGTGTCGTAGATGATGCTGATGTTCTCGGCCGACACGCCCTTGTTGATGAACGGGTTGAGGCTGTCGAAGCCGCCGAAGCTGGATTGGCGGAAGGTGCCGCCCTTGGGCGCGTCGGGGTTGACGTAGTCGAAGTGCTTGAAGTCGGCCGGGTATTTGGCTGGCTCGTCGTACAGGGTGAGTGCGTGTTGCGGTGCGGCCAGGGCGGGAAGGCTCAGGCAGGCAAGCAACAGGCTGCCGGCCAGCCGGCGCAGGCGGTGCGTTGGCATCATTGGGCTTTCTCCGAAGTCTTGATCCACCAGCTGTTCAGCCCGAGGGTGTAGGGCGGCGTGGTGACAAAAGCGAACCGGTTGCGGTAGGCCAGGCGATGATTATCGAGGTACCAGTTGGGGATCATGTAGTACTGCCATGACAGCACGCGGTCCAGGGCGCGGGCGGAGGCCACCTGGTCATCGCGGCTGCGGGCGGCGAGCAGGGTGTCGAGCAGGTGGTCGACCACCGGGTCGCGGACCCCAGCATAGTTCTTGCTGCCCTTGGTCGTGGCCTGGCTGGAGTGGAAGTACAGCCACTGTTCAAGGCCAGGGCTCAGGGTCTGGTTCAGGGTCATCAGGATCATGTCGAAATCGAACTGGTCCAGGCGCTGTTTGTACTGGGCGCGGTCGACGGTACGCAAATGTGCATCGATGCCGATGCTGGCCAGGTTTTCCACATAAGGCTGCAGGATGCGTTCAAGGTTGGGGTTGACCAACAGCAGCTCCATGCGCAGTTGCTGGCCCTTGCTGTTGACCAGGCGCTGGCCATCGAGCTTCCAGCCGGCTTCGGCGAGCAGGCCGAGGGCCTGGCGCAGGGTCTGGCGGCCGATGCCGCGGCCATCGGTCTGGCTGACCTTGTACGGTTCGCTGAACAGCCTGGCCGGCAACTGGTCGCGGAACGGTGCCAGCAGCAGCCATTCCTTGCCGGTGGGCAGGCCGCTGGCGGTGAAATCGCTGTTGGGGTAGTAACTGGTCGAGCGGCGGTAGGCGCCGCTGAACAGCGCGCGGTTGGTCCACTCGAAGTCGAGCATCAGCCCCAATGCCTGGCGCACCCGTGGGTCGCTGAAGGTCGCCCGCCGGCTGTTCATGAACAAGCCCTGGGTCTGGGTCGGGATGCGGTGCGGGATCTGCGCCTTGATCACCTCGCCACGGCGCACGGCGGGGAAGTTGTAACCGTTGGCCCAGTTCTTTGCCTGGTGCTCGATATAGATGTCGAACTCGCCGGCCTTGAACGCTTCGAAGGCCACCGTGGCATCGCGATAGAACTCATATTCGACGCGGTTGAAGTTGTACTTGCCACGGTTCACCGCCAGGTCCTTGCCCCAGTAGTTCTTCACCCGCTCGAACACCAGCCGGCGCCCGGGCTGGACCTCGGTGATGCGGTAGGGGCCGCTGCCCAGCGGCGGCTCGAAGGTGGTGGCCTTGAAGTCGCGCGTTTGCCAATAGTGTTTGGGCAGTACCGGCATCTCGCCCAGGCGCAGGATCAGCAGCGGGTTGCCGGCGCGCTTGAACACGAAGCGGATGCGCAGCGGGCCGAGGATATCCACCCGCTGCACTTCCTGCAGGTTGGTGCGGTAGATCGGGTGGCCGTCCTTGAGCAGCGTGCGATAGCTGAAGGCCACGTCTGCCGAGGTGATCGGCTTGCCGTCGTGCCAGCGGGCTTCCGGGCGCAGGTTGAACACCACCCAGCTGCGGTCCTCGCTGTACTCCACCGAACGCGCGATCAGGCCGTAGCTGGAGGTCGGCTCGTCGCCGGACGGGTCGTACTGGCCGGTGCCGACCATCAGCGGCTCGTTCAGCTCGCTGATGCCGTATTGCTGGAAATTGGGCGTGGTAATCGGGCTCGACCCCTTGAAGGTGTAGGGGTTGAGGGTGTCGAAGGTGCCGAAGGCCATCGCCCGCAAGGTGCCGCCCTTGGGCGCATGCGGGTTGACCCAGTCGAAATGGGTGAATGTGGCTGGGTACTTGAGCGTGCCGAACTGCGCGTATCCGTGGCTTTCGCTCACCATCGCGGCTGCGGGAAAGCTCAAGGCCAGGCTGAGTGAAAGCAGGAGGGGACGTATCAAGTCGGCATCCGATCCAGAGGCGTTGGGCTTTGATCGGGGTACAGTAACAGCTTGGTGGGGTTGGAAAAAGAGAGGTTTTGAAGGTGGGGTGGGCGAGCTTGCCTGCTTCTGCCTAACGGGCATGACGCGGTAGCTGACCTGCGCCCTTGATCTTGAACACCTGTCCATCATTGGGGCGCAGTTCAAGCTGTAGGAGCGGCCTTGTGTCGCGACAGGGCTGCGCAGCAGCCCCAGCGATATCGGCATCACCTTCAATGATCTGGGGCTGCTGCGCAGCCCTGTCGCGACACAAGGCCGCTCCTACAGCTACCGGTCAATGCTGCAGGCGAGGATCAATGCGAGAGGTAGACGGTCAGGGTCTGGCCTGGCTTCAGGGCGTGACCGCTACGCGGGTTCCAGCGCTTGAGGTGTTGCATTTCAACGTTGAAGCGCTTGGCCACCAGGTACAGCGAGTCGCCCTTGCGCACCTTGTATTGGGTGGAACGCTTGCCGGATGCCGCTACCCGGTTGGCAGCCGCGCTTGGCGCATTGCCCCCGCGCAGGGCCAGCACCTGGCCGGCGCGTACGCTATTGCCGGAGAGCCGGTTCCAGCGCTTGATGTCCTTGACCGAAACGCGGTTGGCCTTGGCAATGCTGCCCAGGTTGTCGCCGCGCTTGACCCGGTAGCTGCGCGCCGCCACCGGTGCCTGGGCTTCGGCCACGGCACGGGCGAACACGGCCTGGTTCGGCTGCAGGCTGACCAGTTGCTCGGGCTTGAGGTTGGACAGGCTGTCGCTCAGCAGCTGCGCTTTTGCGGTCGGCACCAGCAGTTGTTGCGGGCCGTCCACGGTCATGCGTTTCTTGTACGCCGGGTTGAGCTGGATCAGCTCGTCTTCGTCGATGTTGGCGAAGGCGGCCACACGCGACAGGTCGAGGCGGTCGTTGATGGCCACCGCCTCGAAGTAGGGTTCGTTGGCGATCGGGTTGAGGTTCACGCCATAGGCTTCCGGCGTCAGCACCACCTGCGACAAGGCCAGCAGCTTGGGCACGTAGTCGCGGGTTTCCTGGGGCAGCGGCAGGTTCCAGTAGTCGGTCGGCAGGCCGAGCCGTTCGTTGCGTTCGATGGCGCGGCTGACCGTGCCTTCGCCGGCGTTGTAGGCGGCCAGGGCCAGCAGCCAGTCACCGTTGAACATGTCGTGCAGGCGGCTGAGGTAGTCCAGCGCGGCGTTGGTCGAGGCGGTCACGTCGCGACGGCCATCGTAGAAGTTGGTCTGGCGCAGGTTGAAATGACGACCGGTGGACGGGATGAACTGCCACATGCCCGCGGCGTGGGCGCGCGAGTAGGCCATCGGGTTGTAGGCGCTTTCGATGGCTGGCAGCAGGGCCAGTTCCAGCGGCATGTCGCGCTCTTCAAGGCGCTCGACAATGTAGTGCAGGTAGAGGCTGCCGCGCTCGCCGGCGGTTTCGATGAAGCTCGGGTTGCTGGCGAACCACAGGCGCTGCTGTTCGATGCGCGGGTTGACGTCGATGTTGTCCTGCAGGGCAAAGCCCTGGCGCATGCGTTCCCACACGTCCTGTGGCGGCTGCTCGGCCGGCTTGACCTGCAACGGGGATGGCTTGTGCTTGATCCGTGCTTGGTAGTTGTGCGCGCGAACGCTATCGGATTCGTCGAGCTGACGGGTGCTCTGGCAGCCCACTAGGGTGGCGGCCAGGGCCAGCGCACTGATTTGGGCCAGGCGCGTCAGGGCGACGGAATGAGAGGTTCTGCGGCTACGTGAAGACATCGGCTGACACAGGTTTCCGGGCGAAAAATTTCGGCGATTCTAGAAACCGCTCCGGGCCGGGTCAACCGTTGAGCCTCGCTTGCGATATATCTTGGGGTTATCAGAAGCCGTCCTTCCAAGACCTCAAGGCAGCAAAAACAGCGACATGCGAGGGGTTTGATTGTCCCTTCCATTCGTCTGCTTTTTGTTTAACTAATGTTTCAGAGGTGCGCAGGAAGGGGTTGGTCAGGCGTTCCAGGCCGATCGTTGATGGCAAGCTGATGCGATTGTCGGCGCGCAAGCGGGCAACGTCAGCGAACCGTTGCTGAACATGCTGGTTGCCCGGTTCCACCGCCTGGGCGAAGCGCAGGTTGCTCAGGGTGTATTCGTGGGCGCAGTACACTTCGGTGGACGCGGGGAGCGCCGCCAGCCGAGCCAGGGCCGGCTGCATCTGTTCGGCGGTACCCTCGAACATGCGTCCGCAACCGGCGGCGAACAGGGTGTCGCCACTGAACAGCACGGGCGTTGCCGGCTGGTCGCTGAAGTAGGCGATATGGCCGAGGGTGTGGCCGGGCACTGCCAGTACCTGGAAGGTCACATCCAGCACGGCCACCTGGTCGCCGTCGTCCAGCGCCAGGTCACGGCAGGGAATGCGTTCCCGGGCCGGGCCGCACACCCGCGCCCCGGTCAGTTGCTTGAGCCGTTCCACGCCGCCGACGTGGTCATTGTGATGGTGGGTGACGAGGATGTCGCTCAGCACCCAGCCCGGGTGCGCCGACAGCCAGCCTTCCACTGGGCCGGCATCTCCCGGATCGACCACCGCGCAGCGGCGTTTGGCAGTATCCTGTAACAACCAGATGTAGTTGTCGGAGAAAGCGGGGAGAGCATCGATCTGTATCATGGTGCGGATCCGATTCGCCTAGCGTGGCACATGAGGGCATCTTAGCCGCGATGGCGCGGTGCGAGAACCTTCGAGGGAGAGCGCAATGACCGACCAAGCCTTTGCCCAGGCCGACCCGGACTGGGTCAAGCTGATCAGCCTGGCCCGTGAGTGGTTCAACGGCCCACTCGGCCAGCTGATGCTCAAGGAGGAGGAAAAACTGCTGGAAGAAGAGCTCGGGCGCTTCTTCGGCGGTTACCTTGTCCACTATGGGCCATGCGCCGAGCCGCCACCCAGCGCCCCGCAGGTGCAGCGCAACGTGCGCCTGGGCGCGCCGCTGCCAGGGGTGGAGATCGTCTGTGAAGAACAGGCCTGGCCGCTGAGCGAGCACGCCGCCGACGTGGTGGTGCTGCAGCATGGCCTGGATTTCAGCCTGTCGCCTCATGGCTTGCTGCGCGAGGCGGCCAGCGCGGTGCGCCCTGGCGGGCACCTGCTGATCGTCGGCATCAACCCGTGGAGCAGTTGGGGCGTGCGCCACCTGTTCAGCCATGGCGCCTTGCGCAAAGCCCGCTGCATCTCGCCTTCGCGGGTGGGGGACTGGCTCAACCTGCTGGGCTTCGCGCTGGAGAAACGCCGCTTCGGGTGCTATCGTCCGCCGCTTGCCTCTGCCGCCTGGCAGCAGCGCCTGGCGGGCTGGGAACGCCTGGCTGGGGGCTGGCAGGGTTCCGGTGGCGGCGTCTACCTGCTGGTGGCGCGCAAGATGGTGGTAGGCCTGCGGCCGCTGCGCCCTGAACGTCGCGAACCGATGGGCAAGCTGCTGCCGCTGCCGCTGGCCAAGGTCAACCGCACAGCGGTCAATCCGGACACTGAAAAGCACTGAACATGAGTAGTACATGAGCGAAAGCGTCGAGATGTTTACCGATGGTGCCTGCAAGGGCAACCCTGGCCCGGGCGGCTGGGGAGTCCTTATGATCTACAAGGGCGTCGAAAAGGAACTGTGGGGCGGCGAACGCGAAACCACCAACAACCGCATGGAACTGATGGCGGCGATCCAGGGGCTGATGGCGCTCAAGCGCGAATGCGAGGTGGTGCTGACCACTGACTCACAGTACGTGATGAAGGGCATCAATGAATGGATGGCCAACTGGAAGAAGCGCGGCTGGAAGACCGCGAGCAAGGAGCCGGTGAAGAACGCCGACCTGTGGCAGCTGTTGGATCAGCAGGTCAACCGCCACAAGGTGTCCTGGAAATGGGTACGCGGGCATATCGGCCACCCCGGCAACGAACGCGCCGACCAGCTGGCCAACCGCGGGGTCGATGAGGTGCGCGCGCAGCGCTGAGCTGGGGTACAATCGCCGCCTTTGTAACTGATGCAAGTTGGAGCGCCCTGCGTGGAGCAGCAGCAAGATAAGCGGTTTGTCATTCTCGATACCGAAACCACGGGTATGCCGGTCAGCGAAGGCCACCGGATCATCGAGATCGGCTGTGTCGAGGTGATCGGTCGGCGCCTGACCGGGCGGCATTTCCACGTCTACCTGCAGCCGGACCGCGAGAGTGACGAGGGCGCCATCAACGTCCACGGCATCACCGATGCCTTCCTGGTCGGCAAGCCACGCTTCGCCGATGTCGCCGAGGAATTCTTCGAATTCATCCAGGGCGCCACGCTGGTCATCCACAACGCGGCGTTCGACGTTGGCTTCATCAACAACGAGTTCGCCCTGCTGGGCCAGCACGAGCGCGCGGACATTTCGCAGCACTGCACCGTGCTGGACACCCTGCTGCTGGCACGCGCGCGCCACCCGGGGCAGCGCAACAGCCTCGATGCCCTGTGCAAACGCTACGATATCGACAACTCGGGCCGTGAGCTGCACGGCGCACTGCTCGACTCGGAACTGCTGGCTGACGTCTACCTGGCGATGACCGGTGGCCAGACCAGCCTGTCGCTGGCGGGCCACGGCGCTGACGCCGACGGTGACGGGCAGGCGGCTGGCGGCAGCGAGATCCGCCGGATTGTCGGGCGTACGCCCGGGCCGGTGATCATGGCCACTGCCGAGGAGCTGGAAGCGCATGCCGAGCGCCTGGCAGCGATTGCCAAGTCGGCCGGTGGGCCCTCGATGTGGCAGGTTCTAACCGAGACGCCAGCCGGTTGATAGCCTGCTGGTGGGCGATGCGGTCGCTGTAGGAGCGGCCTTGTGTCGCGAAAGGGCCGCAAAGCGGCCCCGGGCTTTCGGTTTGAATGCAAAAACTGTTGGGGCCGCGTTGCGCCCCTTCGCGACACAAGGCCGCTCCTACAGCTAACCTCATTGGGACGCCACGTCCTTCGGAGGTAGCCACCTGATGTACAAGGACCTCAAGTTCCCCATCCTCATCGTCCATCGTGCCATCAAGGCCGACAGCGTCGCCGGCGAGCGTGTGCGTGGTATCGCCGAGGAGCTGAGCCAGGACGGCTTTACCGTCATCAAGGCTGCCGACCACGCTGAAGCGCGCCTGGTGGTCACCACCCACCACGGCCTGGCCTGCATGCTGATCGCCGCCGAAGGCGTCGCCGAAAATACCCACCTGCTGCAGAACATGGCCGAGCTGATCCGCCTGGCTCGCCTGCGGGCGCCCAACCTGCCGATCTTCGCCCTCGGCGAACAGGTCACCCTGGAAAATGCCCCCGCCGAAGCCATGAGCGAACTCAACCAGCTGCGCGGCATTCTCTACCTGTTCGAAGACACGGTGCCGTTTCTCGCGCGCCAGGTAGCGCGTGCGGCGCACAGCTACCTCGATGGCTTGCTGCCGCCGTTCTTCAAGGCCCTGGTGCAGCATACCGCGCAATCCAACTATTCCTGGCACACGCCGGGCCACGGCGGTGGCGTGGCCTACCGTAAAAGCCCGGTGGGCCAGGTCTTCCACCAGTTCTTCGGGGAAAACACCCTGCGCTCGGACCTGTCGGTTTCGGTGCCCGAACTGGGCTCGCTGCTCGACCACACCGGCCCCCTGGCCGCAGCCGAGGCCAGGGCGGCGCGCAACTTCGGTGCCGATCACACGTTCTTCGTCATCAATGGCACCTCCACCGCCAACAAGATCGTCTGGCACGCCATGGTCGGCCGTGACGACCTGGTACTGGTGGACCGCAACTGCCACAAGTCGGTGGTGCATGCGATCATCATGACTGGCGCGATCCCGCTGTACCTGTGCCCCGAGCGCAACGAACTGGGCATCATCGGGCCGATCCCGCTCAGTGAATTCAGCTCGGCGTCGATCCAGGCGAAGATACAGGCCAACCCGCTTGCACGCGAACGCGGGCAGCGCATCAAGCTGGCGGTGGTGACCAACTCCACCTACGACGGCCTGTGCTATCACGCCGGGCTGATCAAGCAGACCCTGGGTGCCAGTGTCGAGGTGCTGCACTTCGACGAGGCCTGGTTCGCCTACGCGGCGTTCCACGGCTTCTTCACCGGGCGCTATGCCATGGGCACGGCCTGCGGCGCAGACAGCCCGCTGGTGTTCAGCACCCATTCCACCCACAAGCTGCTGGCCGCGTTCAGCCAGGCCTCGATGATTCACGTGCAGGACGGCGCCAGGCGCCAGCTGGACCGTGACCGCTTCAACGAAGCGTTCATGATGCACATTTCCACCTCGCCGCAGTACAGCATCCTTGCCTCGCTGGATGTCGCCTCGAGCATGATGGAGGGCCCGGCCGGGCATTCGCTGTTGCAGGAGATGTTCGACGAGGCCCTGAGCTTTCGCCGCGCCCTGGCCAACCTGCGCGAGCACATTGCCGCAGACGACTGGTGGTTCAGCATCTGGCAGCCGCCGGGCGCCGAAGGCATCCACCACCTGGCCGCGCAGGACTGGCTACTGCAGCCGGGCGCGGAGTGGCATGGGTTTGCCGAAGTGACCGATGACTATGTGCTGCTCGACCCGCTGAAAGTGACGCTGGTAATGCCTGGCCTGAGTGCTGGCGGTGCGCTGGGCGAACATGGCATCCCGGCGGCGGTGGTCAGCAAGTTTCTCTGGGAGCGCGGGCTGGTGGTGGAAAAAACCGGCTTGTACAGCTTCCTGGTGCTGTTCTCCATGGGCATTACCAAGGGCAAGTGGAGCACATTGCTCACCGAGTTGCTGGAGTTCAAACGCCACTATGACGGCAATACACCACTAAACGACTGCCTGCCCAGCGTAATGGCTGCCGATGCGTCCCGCTACCAGGGCATGGGCTTGCGCGAGCTGTGCGACCAGTTGCATGGCTGCTACCGCGCCAATGCCACGGCCAAGCAACTGAAGCGGCTGTTCACCCGCTTGCCGGAAGTGGCCGTGAGCCCGGCCAGGGCCTATGACCTGATGGTGCGCGGCGAGGTGGAGGCGGTACCGATCGAGGCGCTGTCGGGGCGGGTGGCGGCGGTGATGCTGGTGCCCTACCCGCCGGGCATTCCCTTGATCATGCCAGGGGAACGGTTCACCGAAGCGACCCGCTCGATACTCGACTACCTGGCCTTTGCCCGGGCGTTCAACCAGGGCTTCCCCGGCTTTGTCGCCGACGTGCACGGCCTGCAGAACGACAGTGGCTGCTACACGGTGGACTGCATCAAGGAATGCGAATGATCTCGACGCCGCTGCGGGCCAGTTCGAAGCGGTTTTCACCCAGGTGGTTGACCTTGTCACCGATGGCCAGGCGGTAGGTGGTGATGGGCGCGCCCAGCGTGCTGCCGTCCACTTGCAGGGTCGACTCCTGGAACTCGTGCACGGGGTAGATGCGGCCTTCGGCGTCACGGGCGTGGAATTGGCCGACCATTACTGCTGCCATTTGGGTGAAAACCTCTGAATTGCGTAGGGAATGTCTGAACGGATAGACCGTGGAACCGCGTTGGAAGTTTTCGTCCTGCGGAAAAAAAACCAAAGTGGCGAACGACGGTCATCTATAACTACAACGTCCCTTTACCCAGCAAAGGTTGGAATTGCCATGACCCAGGTGTATTCGGTAGCAGTCGTCGTCGGTAGCTTGCGCAAGGACTCCTACAACCGCAAGGTTGCCCGCGCGCTCTCGGAGCTGGCGCCGTCCAGCCTGGCGCTGAAGATCGTCGAGATCGGTGACTTGCCGTTGTACAACGAGGATGTCGAGGCCGATGCGACACCGCCATCGTGGAAGCGTTTTCGCGATGAGATCCGCCGCAGCGATGCGGTGCTGTTCGTCACCCCGGAATACAACCGTTCGGTGCCGGGCTGCCTGAAGAACGCCATCGATGTCGGCTCGCGGCCCTACGGGCAAAGTGCCTGGAGTGGCAAACCGACGGCGGTGGTCAGTGTGTCGCCGGGGGCCATTGGTGGCTTTGGCGCCAACCATGCCGTGCGCCAGTCGCTGGTTTTCCTGGACATGCCTTGTATGCAGATGCCCGAGGCCTACATTGGTGGGGCGGCGAGCCTGTTCGATGATGCCGGCAAGCTCAACGACAAGACTCGGCCATTCCTGCAGGGTTTCATCGACAAGTTTGCTTCGTGGGTGAAGTTGAACAGGGCGGTTTGACCTGCCTTCAGCCATCAGCGCTGAGCGCACGACCGCTGTAGGAGCGGCCTTGCGTCGCGAACGGGCTGCGCAGCAGCCCCACAATTTCAGCATCGTAACGTGAATTGCCGGGGCTGCTGCGCAGCCCTTTCGCGACGCAAGGCCGCTCCTACAACGGCGGTTCAGCGGAAGCTGTAGGAAACCCCGGCATATACTGCAAACCCTTCACCCGGTGTCGAGCGGGCAACGTCCTTGCCTGCATCGTTGTAGCCGGGTGTGACCGTTGCCGCATAGCGCTGGTTGGTCAGGTTGCGCAGGTCTAGCCAGGTCTGCCAGTCCTGTTTCGGTGAATTCCAGCCAAGGCGCGTGCCGAGCAAGGCATAGGCGTCGGCGTGGAAGCTGTTGGCGTAGTCCACCTGCACCTTCGACGCCATTTGCGTATTCACCCCCGCGTAGAAGCCACTTGGCCAGTCATAGCGCAGCTCGGCCTGGTAGTAGTGCATCGGGATGCCGGGCAGGCGGTTGTCGCCGAACTGGTCGTCGTCGCGGTAGTGGAAGTCACTGAACGTGTAGGCCTGGCGCAAGCTGAGCCTGCCAGTCCCGGCGCGTTCCCACAGCGTGCTGTCGAGGCCGGCTTCCAGCCCCTGGTGCACGGTGGCGCTGGCGTTGAATTCCTTGGCCGGGGCGCCTTGCATGATTTCCACGGCGAGCAGTTCATGGCGGACCTGCGCGTAGTACCAGACCAAGTCCCAATGGCCTATTGCCGCATCGCCGCGCGCACCCAGTTCCAGGGTGGTGGCGGTCTGGTTCTGCATTTCGATCGGCTGGTAGGCGGTTGGCGCACTCCAGATCAGCGACCAGGGATGTGGCGGTTCGACCGAGCGGCTCAGGTTGCCGTACACCTGCAAGTCCGGGCGGATGTCATAGCGCAGCCCCAGGCGAGGTGCATAGTCCCAGTCATGCATGCTCACCTTGCCGCCCTCGGCAGGGTAGGTGACCGCGCTTTCGCGGCGGGTGTAGATCATCGCCAGGCCGCTGGTCAGCCACAGGTCCGGGACCAGCTCCAGGTCGTTGCCGAAATGCACCACGGTGTCCGAACCCTGGTAGGTGAAGTCTCGGCTGCGTGCACCGAACATATCGCCAGTGCGCGCGAACTGCGAAGCGCCACTGTTGGGCAGGTGCTTGGTGGTGCGCCAGCCGACGGTGGTCTTGCTGTCATGGCCGAACAGCGTGTCGCGGCGGAAGTAGTTCAGGGTGCCGCTGACATCGGTGTAGGCCACCTTCAGGCGCATCGGGCCTTCGCGCAGGTCCATCGGGTAGTCATGGTAGACCAGGCCGGCTTCCAGGCGTGCATCGTCGTCGAGGTAGAAGGTGGTCTTGTTGCCCAGCCAGGTGCTGCCCGGCTGGGGGCGGCTGTCATCGCGGGCCAGGTAGTTCGGGTTGGCAGCGCGCGGGTGATGCTTGATCTGCTCCTTGGTCAGGCGCCCGGGCAGTTGGTTCTCGGTTTCCCGGTAGCGCAGGTAGAAGCGGGTTTCCAGGTCAGGGTTGAAACGGTAGCCAAAGTTGGCGGCAACGCCCTTCGCACTGCCGCTGCTGTGCGCCTGGTAGCCGTCATATTCGGAATCGGTCAAGGCCAGGTAATAGTCGAGATTGCCCACTACCTGGCCCGAGCTGACCTGGCGGTGCTGGTAGCCACGGCTGCCGACTTCGTAGCGCACCTGCAGCGGCGCGGCGTCGTAGCCGCTGTGGGTGATGTAGTTGAGCGCTCCGCCCAGGGCCAGCGCGCCATGGTCGAAGCCATTGGCGCCGCGCAGCACTTCGGCACGGCTCAGCCACAGCGGCTCGAACAGTTCGTAGGGGGTACCGCCCGGGCCGGTCAGGGGCAGGCCGTCGAACATCGTGTACACCCCGGAGCCATGGGCCCCTGGGGCGCGGTTGATGCCCGAGCCGCGGATCGACAACTTGATGCCATCGTTGCCCGCCGACTGGGCGAATACCCCCGGCTGGTAGGCCAGCACGTCCTGGTTGCTGGCGAGCCGGCCCTGTCCGGCACGCTGCATGTCCACCAGGTTACTGGCCCCTGGCACCTCGCGCAGGCGTTCGCTGGCTGCGCTCAGGTCATTCTGCTCTTCGTCGGTGATCAGCACCTGGTCCAGTTCGACCGAGGAGGCTGCAGCAGGCTGGTTGGCAGCCAAGGCAGCCAGCAGGCCGAGGCAGGACGATAGGGGCAAAACGCAACGCATGGTACGACTCCAGGTGACAGGGCAAATGACAACGGCGTTGAGACGAGCGAAATTGCCCTTGAAGCACGAAGAAATCCGGCTAATTTGCCGCAGGTTTCACCAGGTGGTTTTGTACGAAAGTTCGCTACAAGCCGCAGTGGTGGAGCCGCACGGCAGGCGCTTCGTAAGGTGGCCGCAGACCGGCAGCGATGCCTCTCTCAATCACCTGCGGAGTTCAAACATGAATGACCACGCACGACATTCGCAGCACCCCCTGGCGGACGCCCCGGTTCGCCTGACGCCACGTGAACAGCAAGTCCTGTTGTGGTGCGCCTACGGCAAGAGTTCCTGGGAAATCGGCCAGATCCTGGCGTGCAAGGAATCGACGGTGAACTTTCACGTGTCGAACATCCTGCGCAAGTTCGATGTGCCCACACGGGTGGCAGCAGTGATCAAGGCCATTCGCTACGGCATGTTGGCCGAGCAGTGAGGGGCGAACATGGGCAGTGATCCTCTGTTTCCACGTTTTGCCGACAGCCATGACCCGTTCTGGCCTCGCATAGACCTCAGCAGCCTGCGCGAGCGGCTGCTGCTGCAGCCGTCGGTCAGCGAAACCGCACTGGCAGTGGCCGCCCGTTGCGCGGTCATCGACGCGGCACGCGAGTTCGCCCATTGGCGAGCGGTGCTGCGCAGGCGAGGTTACAAGCGCCTCGACGACGTCGCCAGGCATGACCATGGGCGCGCCTTGCGGGTGTGCTACTTGCGCTTTATCGAGGCTGCGGTCCGCTACAACCTGGGGTCGACGGCGTGCTTGCCCACTGTATGTCGAGGGCGCAGCCATGCCTGAAGCCGAGCTGTTCGACACGCCGTGCGCCGCGCTCGTGGCGTTGCTGGAAGTGGATGGCGATGTGTTGTTCGCCGCGCTGCTCGGCGCACTGCTGGTGAGTGCGGCGCGTGACCGGTTGATCACCAATACCGCCAGGCGCCTGAAATTGGGCCACAAGCTGCTGCTGGTATTCGTCACCGTCGGGGTGGGCCACTTGTTCGAGCCGCTGGTGTCGTCACTGACGCCCTTGTTGACACCTGGCATGGCGGCATTCGTGGCTGCGGTGGTGGTGATCCCGATCAGCCTCAAGGTCATGGTCTGGCTGGATACACTGGACCCGCGCGAGCTCATCCAGCGCTGGCGGAACCGGGGCTAGCCGGTGGCGGATCCGGCCAGCGCATTCAATTGCTGTTCCAGTTGCTGGATGCGTTGCTTGTCCTTGATCAGCAGCAGGATGGCCTGGCGATCAGCCGGCGCTAGCGTGCGTAGCCGCGTGAGCACGTCTTGCTCCCAGTCGGCGTCATGCAGGGCTGTGGTGACGGGGGCGGCTTCGCCCAGCAGCAGCCAGTCCAGCGAGCAACCATGTTGCCGGGCCAGGTCTACGCACAGCGAATAGGGAATGCTGTCGCGCACCTTCCAGCTGCTCAGGGTCTGCGGGCTGATCGACAGCTTGCGCGAGAGCTCGGCATCGGTCTTGGCGCCGGTCAGAAGCTTGAGGCGGGTGAGCACTGCAGCAAGTACATGAGTACTCATAACAGATATCCATGACTGGTTTAAAGATATTCCATGGGCTTAAACTACTCTTTATGAATACAGCCCTGCATTTTAAGGAGCATTTCTGCAATGAGAAACATTGAACTGAAGAATAATCTCAACTTTGCAGCCAATACTGACACAGCTGAACGATTATTCTTAGAGAGCCTGGCGGTGAATCATGCTTGCAGGTACTTGCCGTGAGTACCTACAAGCTGGTTTGCCCGCATTGCCACAGCCGGATGCGCATACGCACCAGCGAAGGGCGCCATATTTTCCTGCGCATTGCCTATTTGCAATGCACAACCGAGGCGTGTGGCTGGTCAGTGCGTGCCGAATTCGAAATGACCCACGAACTCTCACCCAGCGGCATGCCCAACCCGGAAGTTTACCTGCCTTCGGCCAATGGTGAGTTGCGCAGGGCGGCGTTGCCGACGGTAACCCAGGGAGCTGCTGATGAATGAGCTGCCACTGGACCCGATGGAACGACCTGCAGCGAAAACAAGGCAGATAAAAAAACACCCCGCATGAGCGGGGTGTCTTGTTTTGCCGGGGCGATCAGCCGATCAGTTGCAGGCCCGCCTGCTGGACCATTTCCAGCAGTGGTTGCGGGTACACGCCAAGCACGAAGGCGAGAATGGCGATGGCCAGCAGCATCACGCCGCCAGTGCGCTGTTCCCACTTCAGCGGGGCGTCGTGGCGACGCAGGTTCGGCTCGACCAGGTACAGGGTGACCATGACGCGCAGGTAGTAGTAGACGCCGATCGCGCTACCGATCACCAGCGCACCGACCAGCCACCACAGGTGCGACTCGACGCCAGTGGCGATGATGTAGAACTTGCCGATGAAGCCGGCGGTCAGCGGGATACCGGCCAGCGACAGCATCATCACGGTCAGCACCGCGGTCAGGTACGGGCGGCGCCAGAACAGGCCGCGGTACTCGTACAGCGCATCGGCGTCACGGCCGCCGTATGGCGACGACATCAGGGTGATGACACCGAACGCGCCAAGGCTGGTGATCACGTAGGTGACCAGGTACACGCCCATGGCTTCCAGGGCCAGGCCCTTGCTGGCAACCAGGGCGATGACCAGGTAGCCGAAGTGGGCGATGGACGAGTAACCGAGCAGGCGCTTGAGGTTGCTCTGGGTCAGTGCCAGCAGGTTACCGATCAGGATCGAGGCCACGGCAATCACCGCCAGCACGGTGCTCAGCACGCCGCTGCTGGCAGCAGGGGAGAGCATGAACAGGCGTACCACCACGGCGAACACCGCCACCTTGCTGGCGGTGGCCAGGAACGCGGCGACCGGCGCCGGGGCGCCTTCGTAGACGTCCGGGGTCCACAGGTGGAACGGTACCAGCGACAGCTTGAAGGCCAGGCCGACCAGCATCATCGCCAGGCCCAGCTGGGCCAGCAGGCTTGGCATGCTGGTGGCGGCCAGGGCCTTGCCGATCTGGTCGAAGCTCAGGCTGCCGGCGTCGGCGTACAGCAGGGCCATGCCGAACAGCAGGAACGCCGAGCCGGCAGCCGACAGCACCATGTACTTGATGCCGGCCTCGAGCGAGCGCTTGTTGAAGAAGGCATATGCCACCAGGCCGTAGACCGGTACCGACAGCAGCTCCAGGCCGATGAACAGGCCGGCCAGGTGGTTGGCGCTGACCAGCACCAGGCCGCCGAGGGCCGACATCAGCAGCAGCAGGTAGAGTTCTTCACGGTTGCCCGGGAAGCCCTTGGAGCCTTCGCCGAGGTAGGCGTGGGCGAGGGTGACGCAAGCCAGCGTCGCCACCAGCATGATCGCCATGTACAGGCAGGCGAACTTGTCGATGGTCACCAGCGAGGTGACCGCCAGCGGCGCGACCTTCAGCGCCGGCAGGATCGACAGCAGGGCCAGGTTGAGGCCCACGGTGGACAGCAGGAAGGTCTGCGAGTGGTTGCGCTTCCAGGCGATCGCCAGCATCACCACCACCGTGGTGATGGTGGTGATCAGCATCGGCGCCAATGCGATGAAGTGTTGAGTGGTGAATTCCATAGCGCTCTTACCGGGCCGAAGCGAGTTGAGTGAAAGCGGAACCGAGCCACTGCTGCACACCACTCATGGTGGCGGCAGAGGTGTCGAGGAACGGCTGCGGATACACGCCCAGCAGGATCAGCAGTACTGCCAGACCCAGGACCATGATCAGCTCGCGACCGTCCATGCCGGCCAGCACGTTGTCGGCCTTGGCCGGGCCGAAGTAGGCGCGGTGGATCATGATCAGCGAGTACACCGAACCGAACACCAGGCCAGTGGTGGCGATCACGGTGATCCACGGCACGCTGGCGAAGCTGCCGATCAGGATCAGGAATTCGCCGACGAAGTTGCCGGTGCCGGGCAGGCCCAGGGAGGCGGCGGCGAAGAACAGGCTGATGGCCGGCAGGTAGGCGATGCGGTGCCACAGGCCGCCCATTTCGCGCATGTCACGGGTGTGCAGGCGCTCGTACAGCTGGCCGGCCAGGATGAACAGCGCGGCAGCCGACAGGCCGTGGGCCAACATCTGGATCACCGCGCCTTGCAGGGCCTGCTGGCTGCCGGAGTAGATACCGATCAGCACGAAGCCCATGTGCGAGACGCTGGAGAAGGCCACCAGGCGCTTGATGTCGGTTTGCGCGAAGGCCAGGAAGGCACCGTAGAAGATACCGATCAGGCCCAGGGTCATGGCGATTGGCGCGAACTCGGCCGAGGCATTCGGGAACAGCGGCAGGGCGAAGCGCAGCAGGCCGTAGGCCGCGGTCTTCAGCAAGATACCAGCGAGGTCCACCGAACCTGCGGTCGGCGCCTGGGCGTGGGCGTCAGGCAGCCAGGAGTGGAACGGCACCACCGGCAGTTTCACCGCGAAGGCGATGAAGAAGCCCAGCATCAGCAGGTACTCGGTACCGGCTGGCAGTTCGGCTTTCAGCAGGTCGCTGTAGTTGAAGGTGATCACCCCGGTGTTGGTGTAGTTGACCAGCACCAGGCCAAGGATCGCCACCAGCATGATCAGGCCGCTGGCCTGGGTGAAGATGAAGAACTTGGTCGCCGCGTAGATCCGGGTCTTCTTGCCGTCTGCCGAGCTGTGACCCCAGAGCGCGATGAGGAAGTACATCGGCACCAGCATCATTTCCCAGAAGAAGAAGAACAGGAACAGGTCCAGGGCCAGGAACACACCGACCACGCCGCCGAGGATCCACATCAGGTTGAGGTGGAAGAAGCCGACGTGGCGCTGGATTTCCTTCCAGGAGCACAGTACCGACAGCACACCGAGCAGGCCGGTGAGCAGGATCATCAGCAGCGACAGGCCGTCGAGGGCCAGGTGGATGCTGATGCCGAAGCGCTGGATCCACTGGACTTTGTATTCCAGGGCCCAGGCCGGCTCGGCGCCCGGAGCGGGGGCGAGGGTGTAGTCGCCGTTAGCCCACAGCCACAGGCCGATGCCGAGCAGCAGGGACATGGTCAGCAGCGCGATCCAGCGCGGCAGAGTGGCGCCGAAGCGCTCACCCAGCCAGCACAGGAAGCCGCCGATGAAGGGGATCAGGATCAGCCAAGGCAAAATCATGACGGGTTGGTTTCCTTTGGCAAAGTCGCAAGATTCATAGTCATACCGCAGCCACTACCACGGCACCGAGCACCAGCACGGCACCCACGGCGATAGAGGCGGTGTACCAGCGCAGCTGGCCAGTCTCGGTCTTGCTCATGGCGACGTGGCCGCCACGCGCCATCCGAGGAATCAGGCCGATGGTGCGGTCAACCGGGTCCTTGCGCAGGATATGGCTGATCAGCAGGTACGGTTTGACAAAGAGCTTGTCGTAGATCCAGTCGAAGCCCCAGGCAGCGAACCACCAGGCCGACAGGACACGGCCGATGCCACTGTTGGCCACGGCGCTGACGAAGCGGCGCTTGCCCAGGAACAGCAGGGCCGACAGCAGGATACCGGCGATGGCGATGGCACCCGAGGTGATCTCCAGCGCGTGCTTGGCTTCGCCACCGGCGTGGCCGGCGCTTTCCGGCAGCACGCCTGCCAGCGGCGGGGTGATCCAGGCGCCGACGAAGGTCGACAGCACGATCAGCACGCCCAGCGGCAGCCAGTGGCTGATGCCGTGGCCGGCGTGGGCTTCGGTCTTGGCTTCGCCGTGGAAGGCGATGAAGATCAGGCGGAAGGTGTACAGCGAGGTCATGAACGCGCCGACCAGGCCGGCATACAGCAGGCCGGTGTTGCCGCTGGCGAAGGCTTCCCAGAGGATCTCGTCCTTGGAGTAGAAGCCCACGGTCACGATCGGCAGGGCGGCCAGGGCAGCACCACCGACCACGAAGCTGGCGTAGGCCAGCGGCAGTTTCTTCCACAGGCCGCCCATCTTGAAGATGTCCTGCTCGTGGTGGCAGGCAACGATCACCGCACCGGAAGCCAGGAACAGCAGGGCCTTGAAGAAGGCGTGGGTCATCAGGTGGAAGATCGCCGCGTCCCAGGCACCCACGCCCAGGGCCAGGAACATATAGCCGATCTGGCTCATGGTCGAGTAGGCGAGGATACGCTTGATGTCGGTCTGCACCAGCGCGGCGAAGCCGGCCAGTACCAGGGTCACGCCACCGACCACGCCGACCAGGTGCAGGATGTCCGGGGCCAGCAGGAACAGGCCGTTGGTACGGGCGATCAGGTACACGCCCGCGGTCACCATGGTTGCCGCGTGGATCAGTGCCGAGACCGGAGTGGGGCCGGCCATCGCGTCGGCCAGCCAGGTCTGCAGTGGCAGCTGCGCCGATTTACCGACCGCACCACCCAGCAGCATCAGCGTGGCCAGGACCATCCAGGTGTCGCCAGCCTGGAACTTCTGCGGAGCCAGCACCAGCAGCTGCTGCACGTTCAGGGTACCCAGCTGGGCGAACAGGATGAACAGGCCGATGGCCATGAACACGTCGCCGATGCGGGTGACGATGAAGGCCTTGAGTGCCGCGTTACCGTTGTTGCGGTTGCTGTAGTAGAAACCGATCAACAGGTACGAGCACAGGCCCACGCCTTCCCAGCCGAAGTAGATGAACAGCAGGTTATCGCCCAGCACCAGGAACAGCATGCTGGCGATGAACAGGTTGGTGTACGCGAAGAAGCGCGAGTAACCGGCTTCGCCACGCATGTACCAGGAGGCGAACAGGTGGATCAGGAAGCCGACACCGGTGACCACGCCGAGCATGGTCACCGACAGGCCGTCCAGGTACAGGGTGAAGTTCGGCGCGAAGCCGTCCACCGACATCCACTGCCACAGCAGCTGGCTGTACGCGCCGCCTTCCGGCGGGGCAACGTTGAATTGCCAGATGACGTAGGCAGCCACGGCGGCCGACAGGCCCACCGAGCCGACGCCGATCAGGGCCGACAGGTTCTCCGAGAAGCGCCCGCGCGAGAACGACAGCAGCAGGAAGCCAAGGAGGGGGAAGACGAAAGTCAGGAAGAGAAGGTTCATCCGCGCATCTCACTGGCAGCATCGATGTCGAGAGTGTGGAAGCGGCGATACAGCTGCAGCAGGATGGCCAGGCCGATACTGGCCTCGGCGGCCGCCAGGCTGATCACCAGAATGAACATCACCTGGCCGTCGGGCTGGACCCAACGGGCACCGGCGACGATGAACGCCAGGGCAGAGGCGTTCATCATGACTTCCAGGCTCATGAGCACGAAGAGGATGTTGCGGCGGACCATCAGGCCAACCAGACCTAAGCAGAACAGGATGCCGGCGACCGCCAGACCATGCTCGAGAGGGATAGCACCCATGATTTACTCCTTCGCCTCGTTGCGGCCCAGGTGGAAGGCGGTGACGGCTGCAGCCAGCAGCAGCATCGAAGCCAGTTCGACCACCAGCAGGTACGGGCCGAACAGGCTGATGCCCACGGCTTTCGGGCCCACGGTGGTACCGCTGATGGCGGCGCCGCTCGGGGCGACGAACAGCACGTACAGCAGCTCCAGCAGCAGCAGGGCGGCGAGGATCACCGGCCCGGCCCAGATGCCGGGCTTGAGCCAGCCGCGTTCCTGGGCGACCGAAGCCGGCCCGAGGTTGAGCATCATCACCACGAACACGAACAGCACCATGATGGCGCCGGCGTAGGCGATCACTTCCAGGGCGCCGGCGAACGGCGCACCCAGGGCGAAGAAGATCATGGCCACGGAAATCAGCGAAATGATCAGGTAAAGCAAGGCGTGCACGGGGTTGGTACCGGTCACCACCCGAAGGGTGGAGAGCACGGCGATCCCGGATGCGAAGTAGAAAGCGAATTCCATCTTTCTGTCCTTATGGGAGCAAGCTCTTCACGTTGATCGGCTCGGCTTCGTTCTGCGCAGCGCCTTTCGGCTTGCCAGCGATCGCCATACCCGCAACACGGTAGAAGTTGTAGTCAGGGTTCTTGCCGGGGCCGGAGATCAGCAGATCTTCTTTCTCGTACACCAGGTCCTGACGCTTGAACTCGGCCATTTCGAAATCCGGAGTCAGCTGGATCGCGGTGGTCGGGCACGCTTCTTCACACAGGCCGCAGAAGATGCAGCGCGAGAAGTTGATGCGGAAGAACTCCGGGTACCAGCGGCCGTCCTCGGTCTCGGCCTTCTGCAGCGAGATGCAGCCGACCGGGCAGGCCACCGCGCAGAGGTTGCACGCCACGCAGCGCTCCTCGCCATCGGGGTCGCGGGTGAGGACGATGCGGCCGCGGTAGCGCGGCGGCAGGTACACGGGTTCTTCGGGGTACTGCAGGGTATCGCGCTTGCGGAACCCGTGGGAGAACACCATGGCCAGGCTGCGCAGCTGGGTGCCGGTGCCCTTAACGATGTCGCCGATATACTTGAACATGGGTCAAATCCTCACTGGGCCGCGACGGCTGGCGCGTTGTAGAGCACGAGCGCAGCGGTCACCAGCAAATTGATCAGGGTCAGCGGCAGGCAGAACTTCCAGCTGAAGTCCATCACCTGGTCATAGCGTGGGCGCGGGATCGAGGCGCGCAGCAGGATGAACAGCATGATGAAGAACGCGGTCTTCAGCGCGAACCACAGGAACGACAGCTGCGGCAGGATGCCGAACGGGCCGTGCCAGCCGCCGAAGAACAGGGTCACCAGCAGCGCCGAGATGAGGATGATGCCGATGTACTCACCGACGAAGAACATGCCCCATTTCATGCCGGCATACTCGATGTGGTAGCCGTCGGCCAGTTCCTGTTCCGCTTCCGGCTGGTCGAACGGGTGACGGTGGGTCACGGCGACGCCAGCGATGAAGAAGGTGCAGAAGCCGAAGAACTGCGGAATGATGAACCACAGGTTCTGTGCCTGGTAGTCGACGATGTCGCGCATGTTGAACGAGCCCACCTGCACCACCACGCCCATCAGCGCCAGGCCCAGGAACACTTCGTACGACACGGTCTGGGCCGAGGCGCGCAAGCTGCCCAGCAGGGCGTACTTGTTGTTCGACGACCAGCCGGCGAACAGCACCGCGTACACCGACAGGCCGGCCATGGCGAAGAAGAACAGCAGGCCGATGTTCAGGTCGGCGACGCCCCAGGTCGGGGTGATCGGGATGACCACGAAGGCGATCAGCAGGGCGCTCATGGCCACCACCGGTGCCAGGGTGAAGATCACGCGGTCGACGAAGGGTGGGTTCCAGTCTTCCTTGAAGAACATCTTCAGCATGTCGGCAGCGATCTGGAACATGCCGAACGGGCCGACTCGGTTCGGACCGTAACGGTCCTGCCACCAGCCCAGCAGGCGACGCTCGACGAAGCTGAGCAGCGCACCGCAGACCACCACCGCCAGCAGGACCACGATGGCCCGCAGCACGGAGAGGATCACATCGATCACTTCGGGGGTGAACCAGCTCATTGTGCTGCCTCCTGCAGACCTTCGACGGATGCACCGAAGATGGCCGGCGGAATGCCGGCCAGGCCTTTCGGCAATGCGACCAGGCCAGCGCCCAGCTGTTCATTGATGCGCAGCGGCAGGCGCAGGGCCACACCGCCGACCGTCAGGCTCAGCAGGGCGCCGTCGTTGACACCCAGGCGGTCGGCTTCGGACTTGCCCAGGGCCACGTAGGCAGCCGGGATGCGCTCTTGCACCGGGGCGGCGCGCGAGGAGCTTTCTTCGCTGCCGAACAGGTGGAAGAACGGCACCGCAGTCCAGCTGCCACGGGCCGGGTTGAAGGCCCCCGGAATGCGGGTGAACCAGTTCAGGCGGTCGCCTTGCGATTCGATCAGGCGCACGCCCGGGTCACCGGCGCGCAGGTGGCCACCGACCTCGTCCTGGAACTTGTTCCAGGCCTGCGGCGAGTTCCAGCCCGGCGACCAGGCGAACGGCACCTGCTGACGCGGTTCGGCGGAGCCCGAGTAGCCTTCCATGGAGAAGGCGAACGCGGTGTCCTTGTCCTGCGGGGTACGCGGCTCGTGCACGCTGATGTTGGCGCGCATGGCGGTACGGCCGGAATAGCGCAGCGGTTCGCGGGCCAGCTTCAGGCCCTTGATGCGGAACGCGGCAGACGGCGCGGCGTTGACGATGCCGGCCAGTTGCGGGGCGGCTTCGGCGCAGGCGCTGGTGACGTGGTCCAGCTGGGTCCAGTCGACCGGCTTGTTCAGCAGGGTGGCACGCAGGGCGTGCATCCAGCGCCAGCCTTCGTGAACCAGGATGCTGCTGTCCAGGTATTGCGGGTCGAATACCTGGAAGAAGCGCTGGGCACGGCCTTCCTGGCTGACCAGGGTACCGTCGCCTTCGGCGAACGAGGCGGCTGGCAGCACCAGGTGGGCGCGGTCGACGGTCGCGGTTTTCGAATGGTCGGCAACGATCACCACCTTGGCTGCGGCCAGGGCTGCGTCGACCTTGGCGGCCGGTACGCGGGCGTACAGGTCGTTTTCCAGCACCACGATGGCGTCGGCCTTGCCGTTGATGACGGCGTCCAGCGCAGCGTCGACGGACTCGCCACCGAGCATGGCCATGCCGAGGCTGTTGGCTTCAGGCACCACCAGGCTCAGCGAACCGTTCTTCTCGCGCAGTTTCAGGGCCTTGGCGATGTTGGCGGCGGCTTCGATCAGCGCCGGGTCGGCCAGCGAGGTACCGGCGACCACCAGTGGGCGCTGGGCAGCGACCAGGGCGTCGGCGATGCGCTGGGCCAGCGCTTGCGCTTCGGCGTCCAGGCCAGCAACGGCAGGCGCGCTCGGGTCGATGGCGTGGGCCACGGCGAAACCGATGCGGGCCAGGTCGGCCGGGGCAGCGTGCACGCATTCTTCGGCGACGTCGTCCAGCTTGGTCTCCGCCAGCGAAGCGATGAACAGCGGGTACAGCGCGTGCTGGCCGATGTTCTTCACTGCCGCGTCGAGCCACGGCTGCACCTTCATCGCTTCGGCCATGGCCTCGGCCTTGCCCTTGGTGGCCTGGCGCACGGCCAGGGCGACGCGGGCAGCGGTCTGGGTCAGGTCTTCGCCGAGCACGAACACGGCGTCGTGGTCTTCGATGTCGCGCAGGGTCGGCACTGGCAGCGGGCTGTTGTTCAGCACGTCGAGGGCCAGGCGGACGCGGGCCAGCTCGCCGGCTTCCATACCCGAGTAGAAGTACTCGGCGCCGACCAGCTCACGCAGGCCGTAGTTGCTTTCCAGGCTGGCGCGCGGCGAGCCGATACCGACGATGGTACGCCCGCGCAGCAGGTCGGCGGCCTTGTCCAGGGCAGCGTCCAGGCTCAGCTTGGTGCCGTCGGCCAGTTGTGGCTGGCGTGGGCGATCCTTGCGGTTGACGTAGCCGTAGCCGAAGCGGCCACGGTCGCACAGGAAGTACTGGTTGACCGAACCGTTGAAGCGGTTTTCCACCCGGCGCAGTTCGCCGTAGCGCTCGCCCGGGCTGATGTTGCAGCCGCTGGAGCAACCGTGGCAGATGCTCGGGGCGAACTGCATGTCCCACTTGCGGTTGTAGCGCTCGGAGTGGGTCTTGTCGGTGAACACGCCGGTCGGGCAGACCTCGGTCAGGTTGCCGGAGAATTCGCTTTCCAGCACGCCGTCTTCGACGCGGCCGAAGTACACGTTGTCGTGGGCGCCGTATACGCCCAGGTCGGTACCACCGGCATAGTCCTTGTAGTAGCGCACGCAGCGGTAGCAGGCGATGCAGCGGTTCATCTCATGGGCGATGAACGGGCCGAGGTCCTGGTTCTGGTGGGTACGCTTGGTGAAACGGTAGCGGCGCTCGTTGTGGCCGGTCATTACCGTCATGTCCTGCAGGTGGCAGTGACCGCCTTCCTCGCACACCGGGCAGTCGTGCGGGTGGTTGGTCATCAGCCATTCGACGACGCTGGCGCGGAACGCCTTGGACTCTTCATCGTCGATGGAGATCCAGGTGCCGTCGGAGGCAGGGGTCATGCAGGACATGACGATACGACCACGGGTGTCGTTCTCGTCGGTGTACTGCTTGACCGCGCATTGCCGGCAGGCGCCAACGCTACCGAGCGCCGGGTGCCAGCAGAAATAAGGGATGTCGAGGCCGAGCGACAGACAGGCCTGTAACAGGTTGTCTGCACCGTTGACTTCGAGCGCTTTGCCGTCTACGTGGATAGTGGCCATTGTTCAAAGTTCTTCGTTGGCCCGCGTGAGCGGGCGTGGCTAATGGAAATCGGTGAGCTTGCGACACGCCACGAATGAATCGGGCCTGTCGGCAAGCTGGCGAGTGGCACGGACCACTCGCCTAATCATCTTGTTATGCGCCGACCACGATCGGCCCGGCCTGGATTGGCTTGGCCAGGTCCGGGCGCAGGGTGTCGCCAGCGGATGCTGGAGCGACCCCGGCCTCGAACTCGGAGCGGAAGTATTTGATGGCACTGCCCAACGGCTCGACGGCACCCGGTGCGTGAGCACAGAAGGTGCGGCCTGGGCCGAGGAAGTTGACCAGGCCCAGCAGCGTCTCGATGTCTTCGGCGCGGCCCTGGCCTTTTTCCAGTGCGCGCAGCATCTTCACGCTCCACGGCAGGCCGTCACGGCAAGGCGTGCACCAGCCGCACGACTCGCGGGCGAAGAACTCTTCCATGTTGCGCAGCAGCGAAACCATGTTGATGCTGTCGTCCACCGCCATTGCCAAGCCGGTACCCATGCGGGTGCCGACCTTGGCGATGCCACCGGCGTACATCTGCGCGTCGAGGTGCTCGGGCAGCAGGAAGCCGGTACCGGCGCCGCCTGGCTGCCAGCACTTGAGCTTGAAGCCGTCGCGCATGCCGCCGGCGTAGTCTTCGAACAGCTCGCGGGCGGTGACGCCGAACGGCAGTTCCCACAGGCCCGGGTTCTTCACCTTGCCGGAGAAGCCCATCAGCTTGGTGCCGTGGTCTTCGCTGCCTTCGCGGGCCAGCGACTTGTACCAGTCGTTGCCGTTGGCGACGATGGCCGGCACGTTGCACAGGGTTTCGACGTTGTTGACGCAGGTCGGCTTGCCCCACACGCCCACGGCGGCAGGGAAGGGCGGCTTCGAGCGCGGGTTGGCGCGGCGGCCTTCCAGCGAGTTGATCAGCGCGGTTTCTTCACCGCAGATGTAGCGGCCGGCACCGGTGTGCACAAACAGCTCGAAATCGAAGCCGCTGCCGAGGATGTTCTTGCCCAGCAGGCCGGCGGCCTTGGCTTCCTCGATGGCGCGGTTGAGGTTTTTCGCTGCGGTGGTGTATTCGCCACGCAGGAAGATGTAGCCACGGTAGGCCTTCAGGGCGCGGGCGCTGATCAGCATGCCCTCGACCAGCAGATGGGGCTGTTGCTCCATCAGCATGCGGTCCTTCCAGGTGTTCGGCTCCATTTCGTCCGCGTTGCACAGCAGGTAGCGGATGTTCATGGATTCGTCTTTGGGCATCAGGCCCCACTTCACGCCAGTGGGGAAGCCTGCGCCACCGCGGCCCTTGAGGCCGGAGTCCTTGACGCTTTGCACGATGTCGTCGGCCGACATCTGCGCCAGCGCCTTGCGGGCAGCAGCGTAGCCGTTCTTCGATTCGTACTCGGCAAGCCATACCGGCTCGCCGTCGTCACGCAGGCGCCAGGTCAGAGGGTGGGTTTCGGCCGTGCGCGCGATGCGGTTGGCCGGGCCGAAGGAAGTAATGGTCATACGTAACCCTCCAGCAGTTTGGAAACGCCAGCCGGCTGCACGTCACCGAAGGTGTCGTCATCGATCATCAGCGCCGGGGCCTTGTCGCAGTTGCCCAGGCAGCACACCGGCAACAGGGTGAAGCGACCGTCGGCGGTGGTCTGGCCGAGGCCGATGCCCAGCTCGCTCTGGATCTGGCTGACCACCGACTCATGGCCGCCGATGTAGCAGACCATGCTGTCGCACACGCGGATGATGTGGCGGCCGACCGGCTGACGGAAGATCTGGCTGTAGAAGGTGGCCACACCCTCGACGTCGCTGGCCGGGATGCCCAGTACTTCGCCGATGGCGTGGATGGCACCGTCCGGTACCCAGCCACGTTCCTTCTGGACGATCTTCAGGGCTTCGATGGACGCCGCGCGCGGGTCCTCGTAGTGATGCATTTCGTGCTCGATGGCCGAGCGCTCGGTTTCGCTCAGGGCGAAACGGTCTGTCTGGATAAGCGTGCTGTTCATGCTTAGCGGTCCACGTCAGCCATAACGAAGTCGATACTGCCCAGGTACGCAATGAGGTCGGCGACCATGCTGCCTTTGATCACCGAAGGGATCTGCTGCAGGTGCGGGTAGCTCGGGGTACGGATCCGGGTGCGGTAGCTCATGGTGCCGCCATCGCTCGTCAGGTAGTAACTGTTGATGCCCTTGGTCGCCTCGATCATCTGGAACGACTCGTTGGCCGGCATGACCGGGCCCCACGAGACTTGCAGGAAGTGCGTGATCAGGGTCTCGATGTGCTGCAGGGTGCGCTCTTTCGGCGGCGGCGTGGTCAGCGGGTGGTCCGCCTTGTACGGGCCTTCCGGCATGTTGCGCAGGCACTGGTCGATGATGCGGATACTCTGGCGCATCTCCTCGACACGGACCATGCAGCGATCGTAGGCATCGCCGTTGTGGGCCAGCGGTACTTCGAACTCGAAGTTCTCGTAGCCGGAGTAAGGGCGGGCTTTACGCAGGTCGAAGTTGCAACCGGTGGCACGCAGGCCGGCGCCGGTAGTACCCCAGGCCAGGGCTTCCTTGGTGTTGTACGCGGCAACGCCGATGGTACGGCCCTTGAGGATGCTGTTCTGCAGGGCGGCCTTTTCGTACTCGTCGAGGCGTTTCGGCAGCCATTCGACGAAGTCCTTGACCAGCTTGTCCCAGCCGCGCGGCAGGTCGTGGGCGACGCCACCGATGCGGTACCAGGCCGGGTGCAGGCGGAAACCGGTGATCGCCTCGATCACGGTGTAGGCGCGCTGGCGGTCGGTGAAGGTGAAGAATACCGGGGTCATGGCGCCGACGTCCTGGATATAGGTACCCAGGAACAGCAGGTGGCTGGTGATCCGGAAGAACTCGGCCAGCATCACGCGGATGGTGTCGACCTTCTGTGGCACCTTGATGCCGGCCAGCTTCTCGACCGCGAGCACGTACGGCAGGTTGTTCATCACCCCGCCGAGGTAGTCGATACGGTCGGTGTAGGGGATGAAGCTGTGCCAGGACTGGCGCTCGGCCATTTTCTCGGCACCACGGTGGTGGTAGCCGATGTCCGGTACGCAGTCGATGATCTCTTCGCCGTCTAGCTGCAGGACGATACGGAAGGCACCGTGCGCCGAAGGGTGGTTGGGGCCGAGGTTGAGGAACATGTAGTCCTCGTTGGCGCCCTGGCGCTTCATGCCCCAGGCTTCCGGGTTGAAGCGTGCCGATTCCTCTTCAAGCTGCTGCTTGGCCAGGGTCAGGCTGTAGGGATCGAACTCGGTGGCGCGGGCCGGGTAGTCCTTGCGCAGCGGGTGGCCTTCCCAGGTGGGCGGCATCATGATGCGGCTGAGGTGCGGGTGGCCGGCAAAGTCGATGCCGAACATGTCCCAGACTTCGCGCTCGTACCAGTTGGCGTTCGGCCAGATACCGGTCACGGTCGGCAGGTTCAGGTCGCCTTCGCTGAGCGACACCTTGATCATCACATCGCTGTTACGCTCGATCGACAGCAGGTGGTAGAACACGCTGAAGTCGGCGGCTGGCAGGCCGCGGCGCTGGGTACGCAGGCGTTCGTCGACGCCGTGCAGGTCGTACAGCATGCTGTACGGCTTGGCCACGCCGCGCAGGAAGCTGAGCACTTCCTTGAGCTGCTCGCGCTTGACCCACAGCACGGGCATGCCGGTGCGGGTTTCCTGGGCGACGAATGCTTCGGCGCCAAAACGGTTGTGCAGTTCGACGACCACATCCTGGTCGTCTGCCTTGTAGGGCGGAATGAAAATAGCGTTGTCCGCTGTCATGGTCTCGGTCGCTTTGGGTCAACGTTAAGAATGAAGCCAGGCCGCCGGCTCCAGGGGAGCGGGCGGCAGGTCGCTGGATCAGACTTCGTCGGGGCTGCGCAGGTTGGTTACGGCGATGCGCTGCTCACGACGCAGGTCCTTCTGGGCTGGCATCTCGGCACGGTAGATGCCTTGATCACCAACAACCCAGGAAAGCGGGCGTCGTTCTTGGCCGATCGACTCCTGCAGCAGCATCAAGCCTTGCAGGAAAGCCTCAGGGCGCGGCGGGCAGCCGGGCACATAGACGTCCACGGGGAGGAACTTGTCGACCCCCTGAACGACCGAGTAGATGTCGTACATGCCACCGGAGTTGGCACACGAACCCATGGAAATGACCCATTTCGGCTCGAGCATCTGCTCGTACAGGCGCTGGATGATCGGCGCCATTTTGACGAAACAGGTACCGGCGATGACCATGAAGTCGGCCTGACGCGGCGAGGCCCGGATGACTTCGGCGCCGAAGCGGGCGATGTCGTGGGGTGCCGTGAAGGCCGTGGTCATTTCCACGTAGCAGCAGGACAGGCCGAAGTTGTACGGCCAGAGGGAGTTCTTGCGACCCCAGTTGACCGCGCCACGCAGCACATCTTCGAGCTTGCCCATGAAGATGTTCTTGTGGACCTGGTCCTCCAGCAGTTGATCGGTGACGGTTTCCCGTTCACCGACCGGGTACTGCTCGTTGGGCGCATCCGGATCGATTCTGGTGAGATTGTATTGCATGCCAAAGCCTCATTGTTTCAGCTTCGCTTGCCGCTTGCGGCGACCTTCGGGAGCCCAATCAAGTGCCCCGACGCGCCAAAGGTAGACAAGACCTGCCAACAGAATTGCTATGAAAACGAGTGCTTCGACGAATCCGGTCCAGCCGCTTTCGCGGACGGACACAGACCATGCAAAGAGAAAGAGGGCTTCGATATCGAAGATCACGAACAGCATCGCGACCAGATAGAATTTGGCGGACAGGCGCAGGCGGGCGCTGCCGACGGGCAGCATGCCGGATTCGAAGGGTTCGTTCTTGGCGCGGCCCCAGGCCTTGCTGCCGAGCAGGCTGGACAGGCCGAGCATGAAGGCGCACAGGCCGACGACACCCAGGAGGAAGATGGCAAAGCCCCAGTTGTGGGCGATGAGTCCTGCCGAATCGGACATGCTAGAAATCCTTATACAGAGACCCAGCTCTGCAGTCTGAAATAAGTGTAGAGCGGCGACCTGGTGTCGCACGTGCAGTGACCAAATGTCGCAGCTGAATCAATCGCGCTGATTTTATGGGTAAACCCGGTGCAAGTAAAATTTCTGTCGCAAATTTATTCGTAGGATTAAGTACAAAACCCGCGCGTAACCGGCTGAAAGCCTTGAAGTTAGGGCATTGCATGCGGTTTTGTTAATTATGTTTCTTGCCGCTGGTAACGAAGGACAAAGTTCGTAATGATAATTGATATCATTTGAACTGGTCCCTGATAATTCGGCTGTCCTGTACCTTGAAAAGTTCATCTGGCGGTTGCCCCTACTTGCAAACGCGAAAAACGCCTGTTCTAGCAACTTCCGACACCGCTCGCACCGCTCTGGGTCAATACTTTACCGATTGGCCGATGACTGGCCGATGAAGCGATTGCCCACTGGCCGAGCCAGTAGGTGAGGATGATCAGGTACGGTGCGGCGGCAAACGGGCTGACGAAGCGGTCGATGCCGATCAGGCTGTCGGAGCAGACGAACAGGCCGGCGCCGAGGGCGGCCAGGCCTCCACGGGCCAGGGCGCGCCAGAGCATGGCGCTGATGGCCAGGGCGTACACTGCGACCGGGGTCAGCAATGGGCCGAGGCCGTGGCTGGCGAGTACGCCGAACAGGGTGATGCCGGTGAGGGCGCTGAACAGCAATGCGGGCAGGGCGGGGCGCAAGGTTTGGCCGCAATAGGCGCGCAGGTAGGCCAGGTGGGCACAAAGGAATGCGACCAGGCCGAACACGAACAGGTCGGCGGGGATGGTCAGCAGGATGTCACCGAGTACCGAGAAGGCCAGGCCGAGGGTGATCCAGCGGCGATAAGGTGTGGCGGGAGCGCTACGCAGCCAGGCGATCAGGGCCAGTACCGGGATCGGTTTGGCGAGCAGGGCGAGCAGGGTGTTGTCGCTGGCCAGTGCACATATATAGAGGGCGGCGGCGGCCAGGGCGATTGTGGTCAGGTGGCTTGGACGGGGCATGGGCGGTCCTTGCGGCTGGGCTGCCACAAGCATAGACCTGATCCCGGGTTTTGCTTTGGCCTGTACCGGCCCTTTCGCGGGCATGCCCGCTCCCACAGGATCACCTCAGCCTTCAGGAATTGCGCAGTACTTGTGGGGGCGGGCGCGCCCGCGAAGAGGCCGGCGCAGGCGCTGCCGAATTTCGGCATAAAGCAGATTTGTCCCCTTCCATGTAGGCCATTTCCCAAACATACTCCTGCCGCGCATTTTCCGTTGCCGCTGCTCTGGCAGCGCTCTAGTCTCGGCCTGTCGTTGCTCATCAACGATACAGCTTTGACAGGCTGTGACGGTAAATCGTGTGCGGCTCATTGTTATGGTGGCTGTACGTGCGGGCACGCTTGCGTGCGCCGGAACTTTGCGATTTCCGCCGGTCTGTCAACCCACGTACAGCTGCCACCCTTCTGTTTGACAGCAGACGGGTAGCGGCACTGCCAGCGGAAGTCGTTATGTTGAAAATTGTTCCCGATCCACCCCACAACACCCATTCCCTCGAAGACACCCTGATCCAGGCCACCGACTATGCACTGTGCGCGGCGACCGTGGTGCATCAGGCCTTGATGCTGCAACCCAAATCACCGGCCTCGATCCTGATGATGACCTCGATGCATGAGCTTGAGGCCCTGCGGGCTTTGCTTGAGTCGGCATTGATCCAGGTGCAGATGCCCGCTGAACCCAAGACGTTGCACTAAGGCTGATTGATGTGTTGCCAGGGCCGGCCCTTTCGCGGGCTTGCCCGCTCCCACAGGGTCACCACAGTCTTCAAGATTTGCACAGTACCTGTGGGAGCGGGCGCGCCCGCGAAAGGGCCCGCCCAGGCATTCGAGAAATTCCAGGGGCCACAACAATGACCACAGAAGACACCCAATTCACCGTCGGCAAAACCACCTTCTACCAAGGCGAAAACGGCACCCACCCGCTGTTCCGCATCGAGCCAGGCATTCCCTGTCGCGACGCCCGCGAGCAATCTTCGGAACTGATGGGCTATGTGCGCGAACTGACCATCACTTGCCTGATGGAAGAGAAGCCGATGATGATCTGGGCTGCCTACTACCTGAGTGCGATGGCCAAGGCGCTGATGGATGATGCCGAGCTGGGCATGAAGCACTGAGGTACCGCAGGACTGCACGATCACCCCTGTAGGAGCGGCCTTGTGTCGCGATAGGGCTGCGCAGCAGCCCCGGGATTTTGGCGCGGATGCACAAATTGCTGGGGCTGCTGCGCAGCCCTATCGCGACACAAGGCCGCTCCTACAGGTTCCGTGTACTCCTGATGGGAAAAAGAAAGGCCCGGGGCTTTCACAAGCCCCGGGCCTTCCTTCAATCGCAACCCACTATCAGTGGAACTGCTCTTCCTCGGTCGAACCGGTCAGTGCGGTCACCGACGAAGCACCACCCTGGATAACGGTGGTCATGTCATCGAAGTAGCCAGTGCCCACTTCCTGCTGGTGCGCCACGAAGGTGTAGCCTTTGCTGGCATCGGCGAATTCCTGCTCCTGCAGCTTCACGTAGGCGGTCATGTCGTTGCGGGCGTAGTCGTGCGCCAGGTTGAACATGCCGTGCCACATGTTGTGGATGCCGGCCAGGGTGATGAACTGGTGCTTGTAGCCCATCGCCGACAGCTCGCGCTGGAACTTGGCGATGGTCGCGTCGTCCAGGTTCTTCTTCCAGTTGAACGAAGGCGAGCAGTTGTACGACAGGATCTGGTCCGGGTATTCCTTCTTGATCGCTTCGGCGAAGCGGCGGGCTTCGTCCAGGTCCGGCTTGGCAGTTTCACACCAGATCAGGTCGGCGTACGGGGCGTAGGCCAGGCCTCGGGCGATGGCCTGGTCGAGGCCGGCGCGTACCTTGTAGAAGCCTTCGCGGGTGCGCTCGCCAACCACGAATGGCTGGTCGTACGGGTCGCAGTCGCTGGTCAGCAGGTCGGCGGCGTTGGCGTCGGTGCGGGCCAGGATGATGGTCGGTACACCCGACACGTCAGCGGCCAGGCGCGCGGCCACCAGCTTTTGCACAGCTTCCTGGGTCGGTACCAGTACCTTGCCACCCATGTGGCCGCATTTCTTCACCGAAGCCAGCTGGTCTTCGAAGTGCACGCCGGCAGCGCCTGCCTCGATCATGTTCTTCATCAGCTCGTAGGCGTTCAGCACGCCGCCGAAACCGGCTTCGGCGTCCGCCACGATCGGCGCGAAGTAATCGATGTAGCCGTCGTCGCCCGGGTTCTTGCCGGCTTTCCACTGGATCTGGTCGGCACGACGGAAGGCGTTGTTGATGCGCTTGACCACGGTCGGCACCGAGTCGACCGGGTACAGCGACTGGTCAGGGTACATCGACTCGGCCGAGTTGTTGTCGGCGGCAACTTGCCAGCCCGACAGGTAGATGGCCTGGATGCCAGCCTTGACCTGCTGCACTGCCTGGCCGCCGGTCAGGGCGCCCATGCAGTTGACGAAATCTTTTTCTGGGCGGAAGGACGGGTGGGCACCTTCGGTGACCAGCTTCCACAGTTTTTCTGCACCCAGGCGGGCCAGGGTGTGCTCCGGCTGCAGGGAGCCACGCAGGCGAACGACATCAGCGGCGGTGTAGGTACGGGTCACGCCTTTCCAGCGCGGGTTCTCGGCCCAGTCTTTCTCGAGGGCTGCAATTTGCTGTTCGCGTGTCAGTGCCATGGAAATAAACCTCGTCGCATCGATCTTGGGGTAATTGTGCTGATGCTCGGGGCCGATCAGGGAAGCTGGCGGCTGTCCTGTTCGAGGAAGTGCGGCGGCGAACGCGAAGGCTCGAAGGGGAAGGGGATGCAGGCCAGGCGCAAGGAACTCCGGCAGGTCGGCTCGTGGTTGCCTTGCTGCGGTGCTACGCGATTGCCAGTACTGCGGTGATGCGCTTCCGTCCCTCGGGACAACTTCTTCGTTGCAGTCGCAATCCCGTCGAACCGCCTTGTGGGCCGTATAGACACGAGACGCCTCCAGGGGTGGGAGGAGCGCGCCTCGAAGGCCCTTGCCAGGGCCCCTGATTAGCGGGAGCGAGGCCATCATGCCCTTGGCAAAAAGACCCTGTCAAATGTTTTGTAGTGCTTTTTTGTGCTTACTACATCTTTGGTCTAATACGACTCGGCAGTCAGTTTCAAGGCCTTTGGTCGAGGCCTTGAATTGCCTGGGATCAGTCGACGAGGTCGACTTTTACCCGCAAAGTCATGTTTTCACCGCGCTGGGTGCTGTAACTGTGGCTGGAGGCACTGCGCTCGGCTTGGCTCTGTTGGTTGAACCCGGCCAGGGTGATCCATTCACCCAGCTTGCCGGTGACCGTCGTGTCGGTGCTCTGCACTTTCACTACATCGGCACGTTCCTGGCTGATACGGTCATTATTGGTGCTTATTTGCAGACGAACCGTATCGCCGCTCAGGCTTGGCGTAACGTAGAAACCCTGGGTCACGTTGCGGTATTCGGTGTTGCTCTGGAAGCGCCCGTAGCTGTCGGTGCTGGTGCTGGTAACCGGGATGCTCTGGCCAACCTGGATCAACGCCGGCTGGCCTTCGCTGGCCTGCACCTGTTGCATGCCACCGTCGCGGTTGCTGGTGCCGTAGTGGATGACGCGCGCGTTGCCGCGGTTGTCCTGGAAGTTGCTGTCATTGTTGTCGACGCTGATCAGCAGGCGCTTGGGGACAGTGTCCAGTTGTTGCAGCAGGGCGCGCAGGTCGTCGATGCGCTCGGCGCTGGCGTTGACGATCAGCTTGTTCTCGAAGGCAGTGACGCTGCCGTCCTTGCCGAGGAACGCCTGCGCTGCCGGCAGCAGTTCGGCGCTGCTGCGGTGCTGCAGCGGCACGACCTCGGTGGCGGCGTGAACGGTAAGGCTGGTGGCCAGCAGCAGCGAGGCGAAAAGGGGGCGTAGCGGCATGTGGATGATCTCCGCGGGTGGAATCAACATGATGGCAAATTTGTAGCGCTTGTGCCGGGCCCAGGTCACAAGTTGCTGTTCATGCCGCTGAACCTTGGCGCTGGTCGGGCAGTCGCAATGACAGGAAAGGCGGGGGGCTGATCGCATGAAGCGCCATGTCATCGTTCTGATGGCCATTTTCAGCAGTGCCGTGTCGGCGCAGCCGGACACGCTGCGCATCAAGCAACTGCAGCGTTGCGGTGATCTGTTGGGCGAAGGCGCACAGCACTGGTGCTTGCGCGCCGAGGGCCTGGGTGCCGTTGTGCCGACGGTTCGGCTGGGTGGATCGCCGCTCGCCCAGGCCGGCGTCGAGCGGCAAGGCGACATGCTCAGGCTGACCCTGGCCAAGGACGAGCAACGCAGCGCGCCGCTGTGGCTGCAAGACGGAGAGCGGACCAGCAACGCCGTCTGGCTGACTCGACAGCGCAGCCACGTGGTCGCCGCAGGGCCTGGCGAAGTGGCGAAGAACATGGATGGCCTGACCACCTACCTCGACCTGGTCAGCCTGTTGATCGAGGAGAAGCACGATGGCGCCGCCGAAGCCCGGCGCATTGCCGACAAGTACGGTGCCCAGGTGGTCGGTGCCATCCCGCCGCTCAATGTCTACCAGTTGCGCTTGCCGGTGCGCGACCTGGTGCAGCGCGATGCGCTGGTCCTGCGCCTCGGCACTGAGGTCAGCGTGGATGCGGTGATTGTCGAAGAATCCGCCCCCGAACGCGGCGAGGAGGGTGATGGTGGCGGCCAGTCGGCCATCGACCAGGCAGACGAGTGGGCCGCCAACCGTTTCATGGATGCGTTGTACTTCTACCAGCGCCGCATCCCTGCTTCCGGGGTGCCGGTGCAGCCAGTACGGGTGGCGTGATCGAGCGCGAGGTGGACTTTGACGCGCCGCCATTCAGCGCCTACCGGGGTGCTTGCAACAAGGGTCAGACCTGCCTGTATGGCCCCGACGGCGATCGCCCGGGCAGCCATGGCAGCCATGTGGCCGGCATCCTGGCGGCCCGGGGGCAAGGCTTCCTGCCCGGGCTGGGCCGGCACAGTCCGGGCTTCGAGGTGATTGTCGGGCGCAACTCGGATGCCGGGATCACCGCCAATATCGCTGCCTCGGTGAACCTGGTCGAAGACGGCGTGCGGGTGTTGAACTGGAGCTGGGGCATCCACCGGGTCGGGACGAAGAGCGTGCAGGGGGATGAGGTCGAGTCACTGGTGCGCTCCGGGCTGGCGATGAGTGGCTATGAAGAGTTGCTCGAAGAATTCTTCCTCTGGTTGCGGGCCAGGCATCCCGATGTGCTGGTGGTGAACTCGGCCGGCAATGGTGCGTCCTGGTCGGGCACCGATGAATATCGGCTGCCTTCCTCGTTCGTCACCGAGCAGCTGCTGGTGGTGGGCGGGCATCAGCGCAGTGACCAGGCGGTGCCGGTCGAAGACCCTCGGCATGTCCGCAAGCGCCACAGCTCGAACATCGACATGCGCGTGGATATCAGTGCTGCCGCGTGCATTCGCCCACTCGCCGCCGATCGGCCGCACTGCGGCACGTCATACGCCACCCCGTTGGTCACGGCCACCGTGGCGACCATGCTGGCGATCAACCCGGCCCTGACCCCGCAGCAGGTGCGCATGCTGTTGCGGCGCAGCGCCCTGACCCTGGGCAGCGAACAGGACTTCGAGGCCATGGATGCCGAAGACCTGACCGCGCCGATACTGCCGTCGGAGCGCGGCGGGCGGCTGGACCACCCCGACCTGGGGCGCTCGGCGCGCCTGGACATGCAACGGGCACTGGACCTGGCCATACAAAGCCGGGACCGGGTGCGCTGAACGGTGGCTGCTGGCAGACAAATTCCGTAACATCGCGCCCCTCGTTTTTCCCGTCCGCCCCGGACTGCACCACAGGATCCCCATGAAACCCGCCCGACTCCGCGCCGACCTGCTCGCCGGCCTGACCACTTCGTTCGCCTTGGTGCCCGAATGCATCGCGTTCGCCCTGGTGGCTCATCTCAACCCGCTGATGGGCCTGTACGGGGCGTTCATCATCTGCACCCTGACGGCGCTGTTCGGCGGCCGGCCAGGGATGATTTCCGGCGCGGCCGGCTCGATGGCGGTGGTGATCGTCGCCCTGGTGGTGCAACACGGTGTGCAGTACCTGCTGGCGACGGTACTGCTGGGCGGTGCGGTGATGATCCTGTTTGGCCTGCTGCGCCTGGGCAAGCTGGTGCGCCTTGTGCCGTATCCGGTGATGCTCGGCTTCGTCAATGGCCTGGCGATCGTCATCGCCCTGGCCCAGCTGGAGCACTTCAAGCAAGGCGGGCAGTGGCTCAGTGGCACGCCGCTGTACCTGATGGTCGGGCTGGTGGCCCTGACCATGCTGGTGGTCTACGTGTTGCCGAAGGTGACCCGCACGGTGCCGCCGGCGCTGGTGGCGATCCTTGGCGTCGGCTTGCTGGTGTACCTGCTCGGCCTGCCTACCCGCACCCTGGGCGACATGGCGCAGATTGCCGGTGGCCTGCCGCAGCTGGCCCTGCCGGACGTGCCGTGGAACCTGGAAACCTTGAAGATCGTGGCGCCCTACGCGGTGCTGATGGCCATGGTCGGTCTGCTGGAAACCCTGCTTACTCTCAACCTGACCGATGAAATCACCGAAAGCCGAGGCTTTCCGGACCGTGAGTGCGTGGCCCTTGGTGCGGCCAACATGGTTTCCGGCCTGTGCGGCGGCATGGGCGGTTGCGCGATGATCGGCCAGACGGTGATCAACCTCAGCTCCAATGGCCGTGGCCGGCTGTCGGGGGTGGTGGCCGGGGGTATGGTGCTGCTGTTCGTGCTGTTCCTGGCCCCGCTGATCGAACGCATTCCGCTGGCAGCGCTGGTCGGGGTGATGTTCGTGGTGGCGCAGCAGACCTTTGCCTGGGCGTCCCTGCGGGTGCTGCACAAGGTGCCGCTGAACGATGTGCTGGCGATTATTGCGGTTACCGTGGTCACGGTGTTCACCGACCTGGCGGTGGCGGTGCTGTTCGGCATCATCATCGCAGCGTTGAACTTTGCCTGGCAGCATGCGCGGGAGCTGTATGCCGACAGCCACGAAGACGGCGAGGGGGGCAAGCATTACCGGCTGCATGGCACGCTGTTCTTTGCCTCGACCACCGCGTTCCTCGAACAGTTCGACAGCGCCAACGACCCGGCCCGAGTCACGCTGGACTGCCAGCATCTGAGCTTTGTCGACTATTCGGCAATTGCGGCTTTGCAGACCTTGCGCGAGCGCTATGCCAAGGCGGGCAAGCATCTGCGTGTGGTGCATTTGTCGGAGCGCTGCAAGAAGCTGTTGAAGCGGGCGGGGGAGCAGCAGTGAGAAGGGCTGTTGCCTGGGCTGGCCTCTTCGCGGGCGCGCCCGCTCCCACAGGGATTGCATAACCCTTGGACTGCGCCCCTGAGGTTGGATTTTTGTCCAACATCAGGGGTGCACCTCACCCTTGTGGGAGCGGGCATGCCCGCGAAGAGGCCGGTCCAAGAGAAGGACTTATTCCCCGCGGTTTTTCTTCACGATGGCATCGGCAATGCTTGCCGGCGCCTCGGCATAGCGGGTGAACTCCATCGAGAAGCTCGCCCGGCCCTGGGTCATCGAGCGCATCGAGGTGGCGTAGCCGAACATTTCGCCCAGCGGCACCTCGGCACGGATTACCTTGCCAGCCGGCGTTTCATCACCGTCCTGGATCATCCCGCGGCGCCGGCTGAGGTCACCGAGGATGTCACCCTGGTATTCCTCCGGCGTTACCACCTCGACTTTCATCACCGGCTCAAGCAACACCGCGCCGCCTTTCTGCGACAGTTGCTTGGTGGCCATCGAGGCAGCGATCTTGTAGGCCATTTCGTTGGAGTCGACGTCGTGATACGAGCCGTCGTACACCGCAGCCTTCAGATTGATCAGCGGGTAGCCAGCGAGCACGCCGTTCTTCATCTGCTCTTCGATACCCTTCTGGATCGCCGGAATGTACTCACGCGGTACCACGCCACCGACGATCTCGTTGATGAACTCCAGGCCTTCCTTGCCCTCGTCGCCGGGGGCGAAGCGGATCCAGCAATGGCCGTACTGGCCACGGCCGCCAGACTGGCGGACGAAGCGACCCTCGATCTCGCAGGTGTTGCGTATTTTTTCGCGGTAGGCCACCTGCGGCTTGCCGATATTGGCCTCGACATTGAACTCGCGGCGCATGCGGTCGACGATGATGTCCAGGTGCAGCTCACCCATGCCCGAGATGATGGTCTGGCCGGTCTCTTCGTCGGTGCGCACGCGGAATGACGGGTCTTCCTGGGCCAGCTTGCCCAGGGCGATGCCCATTTTCTCCTGGTCGGCCTTGGTCTTCGGTTCCACGGCCACGGAAATCACCGGGTCGGGGAAGTCCATGCGCTCAAGGATGATCGGCTTGTCCATGTCGCACAGGGTATCGCCGGTGGTCACGTCCTTCATGCCGATCAGCGCGGCGATATCGCCGGCGCACACGTCCTTGATTTCCGCCCGCTGGTTGGCGTGCATCTGCACCATGCGGCCGATGCGTTCCTTCTTGCCCTTGACCGAATTGAGCACCGCGTTGCCGGAGCTGAGCACGCCGGAATAGACCCGGGCGAAGGTCAGGGTGCCGACGAACGGGTCGGTGGCGATCTTGAACGCCAGGGCCGAGAACGGCTCGCTGTCGTCGGCGTGGCGCTCCAGGTGTTTCTCTTCGTTGTCCGGGTCGGTGCCCTTGATGGCGGGTATTTCCGACGGCGCCGGCAGGTAGTCGATGACGGCGTCGAGCATCAGTGGCACGCCCTTGTTCTTGAACGACGAGCCGAGGATGGTCGGTACGATTTCGTTGTTCAGGGTGCGCTTGCGCAGGCCGGCCTTGATCTCCTCGGTGCTCAGCTCCTCGCCTTCGAGAAACTTGCCGAGCAGTTCGTCATCGGCCTCGGCCGCCGCCTCGACCATGTGCGCCCGCCATTCATCGGCCAGCGCCTGCAGTTCGGCGGGGATGGCTTCTTCGCGATAACTGGTGCCCTGGTCGGCGTCGTTCCAGTAGATGGCTTTCATCTTTACCAGGTCGATCTGGCCCTGGAAGTTTTCCTCGCTGCCGATGGCCAGCTGGATCGGCACCGGGTGGTGGCCCAGGCGCTGGTCGATCTGCTTGACCACGCGCAGGAAGTCGGCGCCCTGGCGGTCCATCTTGTTGATGTAGGCCAGGCGCGGCACGTGGTACTTGTTGGCCTGGCGCCACACCGTCTCGGACTGTGGCTCGACGCCGTCGGCACCGCTGAATACCACCACTGCGCCATCCAGTACGCGCAGCGAGCGCTCCACCTCGATGGTGAAGTCGACGTGGCCGGGGGTGTCGATGATGTTGAAGCGGTACTTGTGGGCGAACTGCTTGGTCGAGCCCTGCCAGAACGCAGTGGTCGCCGCCGAGGTGATGGTGATGCCGCGTTCCTGTTCCTGGGCCATCCAGTCCATGGTCGCGGCGCCATCGTGCACCTCGCCCATCTTGTGGTTGACCCCGGTGTAGAACAGGATCCGCTCGGTGGTGGTGGTCTTGCCGGCATCCACGTGAGCGACGATGCCGATATTGCGGTACAGCTCGATAGGCGTTGTGCGGGCCATGGCGGACTACCTGCGAATGGGCGGATTCCACCACGTTAGCAGACCGGCAGAATCCTGCCGTGCCGCCCGGCTGTCAGTCAGCCTGGGCCAGCAGCAGCCATTGGCCATCTTCTTCGCGGGCCAGGCCGCTGGCCGGCAGCAGGGCCAGCAGGCGAGTGTGCAGGGCGGCTTCGGTGAAGGTCTTGAGGGTGGTCAGGTCCAGCTTGCCGACCAGGTTGAGGTCGGCCTTGGTGTACGACAGCCAGGCCTTTTTCAGGGCCTGGGCGACGTCGCTGGCGGCGGTGCTGGCGAAGCGGCGGTGCCACGGGCGGCCGTCGAAGGTGAAGGTGTGGGTGTGGCTGTAGCTGCTCTGCTCGCCACCTTCGGCGCAGCGATGGCAGCGGCACGGGCCTTCGCCGAAGGCATTGCGCAGGAAGCTGTTGAAGTCCACCACAGGCTTGAGGGACAGGCGTTTGTCGACTTCGAACAGGTCGGCGATCAGGGGTTCTTCGGCGCTCACTCGGGATCCTCGCGTGGTGTGTCTTGCATCGGCGGGCACCCTAACAGATCGGGCCTTTCAGATCACCTTTTGCAGGCCCGGCCTCTTCGCGGGTAAACCCGCTCCCACAGGTACTGCGCACGCCTTGGGCAAGGTGCGGTCCCTGTGGGAGCGGGTTTACCCGCGAAGAGGCCAGTAGAGACAATAGAGACCACCTGCCGTACTCTACGCGCCCATACGCCTACACACCCACTGAGGTAACCCCGCTTGAGCACCAAGTACCCGTACATCGCCACCATCACCATCAGCGCCGAAGACCGTGGCGGCGACACCGAGGCCTCGGAAAACCCCAACATGCGCGTTGGCCTGGAAGCGGTGACCGAAACCCTGAAGAAGGTGCATTTCGTCGGTACGCTCGCAGCCCCGGAAAAGTCCGCCACGCACATCTGCGTGACCCTGGAAAACGGCCTGACCTACTACGGCCCGATCGTCAACGGCCACGCCGAACTCGAAGGCGGCTGGATTGCCTTCGAGTCCGACATGCTCACGCCGCAGGAACTCGGCCTGTAACCGTCAGCCCAGCTCCGCCAGGCACTGCTCGAGAATGTCCAGGCCGTCCTCGAGCACCGCGGCTTCGATGGTCAGCGGCGCCAGCAGGCGGATGATGTGCCGGGCCTTGCCGCTGGGCATCAGCAGCAGGCCCCTGGCCCGTGCTGCCTCCAGCACCTTGGCCAGTTGCGCTGGCGCCGGGCTGCCGTCGGCATTCACCAGCTCGATGCCGCGCATCGCGCCGACACCGGTCAGGCGCCCGATGAACTGGCTCAGGCCCGTGGCCTTCCAGCGCTCGAAACGACGCACGATCGCCTGCTCCTGGCGCTCACCCCAGGTGGCGATGTTCTCGTCGCTCATCTGCGCCAGGCTGGCCAGGGCCGCCGCGCAGGCGATCGGGTTGCCCGAATAGGTGCCACCCAGGCCGCCCTTGGGCAGTGCCGCGAGCAATTCCTTGCGCCCGACCACCGCGCCCAGCGGCATGCCACCGGCAATGCTCTTGGCCAGCAACAGCAGGTCTGGCTCGATGCCCAGGCGGGGGAAGGCGAAGCGCTGGCCGGTGCGGCCGAAGCCCGACTGGATCTCGTCGATGATGATCAGGATGCCGTGTTCGTCGCAGAAGCGGCGCAGGGCCTGGGCGAAAGCCGGGTCAAGGGCGAGGAAGCCACCTTCGCCCTGGACCGGCTCGAGGATGAACGCAGCCACGTCCTCCACCGCCAGTTCGACGCTGAACAGGCGCTCCATGGCCTTGAGTGCCTGTTCGCAGGTAACCCCGGTGTCGGCGCTGGGGTAGGGCAGGTGATAGACCGGCCCGGGCAGTTCACCGACCCGTTGCTTGTACGGGGCAACCTTGCCGTTGAGGTTCAGGGTGGCCAGGGTGCGGCCGTGGAAGGCGCCATCGAAGGCGATGACGGCGCGCTTGCCGGTGGCACCGCGGGCCACTTTCAGGGCGTTCTCCGCCGCTTCCGCGCCGCTGTTGGTGAGCATGCCGGCCAGTGCATAGCTGACCGGCACGAACTCGCTCAGTTGCTCCATCAACGCCAGGTACGGGCCGTGTGGGGCGGCGTTGAAGGCAGAGTGGATCAGGCGGCTGGCCTGGGCCTGGATCGCCTCGACCACCGCCGGGTTGCAATGGCCCAGGTTGAGTACACCGATACCGCCGACGAAGTCGATGTAGCGGTTGCCGTCGGTGTCCCAGACTTCGGCATTACGGCCATGGGAAAGTGTGATCGGATGAACGATGGCAATGGACTGGCTGATACTTTCCTGGTTCATGGGCACGCGGGACCTTGTTCGAGTTTCTTACTATCCAAGCGTGTCGGCAGGTTATTCCGCAAACGAATTATTTGATTGGGGTCATTCCATGGATTCTTGATCTGGCCGTTGAGTTGTGTTGGCTGTGCCAGCCTCTTCGCGGGCTTGCCCGCTCCCACAGGATCACCACAGGTTCGGATACTGTGCAGTACCTGTGGGAGCGGGCGAGCCCGCGAAGAGGCCGGTACAGGTTAACTCAATCCCCCTCAGCCACCCGCTCGCGAATCCACTGCACAAAGGCCCGGATCTTGGGCACTTCGGCCGCATGCTCGGCATGCGCGATGAAGTGCCGGCCATTGCTCGCCACCGGGTGGTCCCAGGCCACCACCAGCTTGCCCTCGCTCAGCTCTTCGGCCACCAGGTAGCGCGGGATCAAGGCGATGCCGCAGCCGGCGATGGCCGCGCGAATGCACAGGTAGAACGTGTCGAAACGCGGCCCGTGGTAGCTGTTCTGGCTGTGCAAGCCCAGCCCCAGGAACCATTCGTGCCAGGCCTCCGGGCGCGACACGCATTGCAGCAGGCGGTGTTCGGTCAGTGCCTGGGCACTGTCGAACCGGTGGCTGGCCAGCAGCTGCGGGCTGCACACCGGTACCACTTCTTCGCTGAACAGCTCGATGCAGGTTGCCCCGGGCCAGGTGCCCTGGCCGAAGAAGAAGGCGATGTCGGCCTTGGCCTGGACCAGGTCGAATGGCTCCAGCTCGTTGCGGATGTCCAGGTGAATGCGCGGGTGGCGGTCACCAAACCCCTTCAGCCGCGGCACCAGCCAGCGCGCACCGAAGGTGGGCTGGGTGGCGATGCGCAGCACTTCGGTCTCGTCGCCGTAGCTGAGGATGTAACGGCTGGAAATGTCGATCTGGGTGAGGATCTTGTTCACTTCGGTGAGGTACAGCGCACCGGCCGGGGTCAGGTGCAGGCGGCGGCGAATGCGCTGGAACAGCGAGTGCGCCAGCATGTCCTCGAGCTGGGCCACCTGCTTGCTCACCGCGCTCTGGGTCAGGTGCAGTTCCTGCGCTGCGCGGGTGAAGCTGAGGTGGCGCGCGGCCGCTTCGAAGCACTGGAGGGCGGTGGTCGAAGGCATCAGGCGTTTGGACATGAGGGGCAAATACCGAGCAAAAAAGGAAGGAGTTCATTCCATAACGGAATCATGTGTTTCGAAAAGGTCGTTTGTTGACCCCGCCCTATAGATTAATACTGACCTCGATCAACGATGACAACCGGTTGTGCGAAGAGGAGGTCAGTGGCTTTTTCCAGCGTCTGCAAAACAACAATAACCAACATCAGAAATTGACAAGAATTCTGCTTCAATCTTCCGCCGCTTTGCCGCGGCCGAGCCATTCGAGGGTTGTTCATGGCTTCGCTACACAACAACAAACAGCGCTCCTTGCAGCACGGCCTGACTTCCCGTCAGGTTTCCATGATTTCCATCGCCGGCATCATTGGTGCCGGCCTGTTCATCGGCTCTTCCAACGCCATCGCCACCGCTGGCCCGGCCATCCTCATTTCCTACGCCATGACCGGCCTGCTGGTGCTGCTGGTCATGCGCATGCTGGGCGAAATGGCCATCGCCAACCCCAACAGCGGTTCGTTCTCCACCTATGCCTCCGAGGCCATCGGCCCTTGGGCAGGCTTTACCATCGGTTGGCTGTACTGGTGGTTCTGGGTGCTGATCATCCCGGTCGAGGCGATTGCCGGCGCCGATATCCTGCATGCCTACTTCCCCGCTGTGCCGTCCTGGCTGTTCGCCTTCCTGATCATGCTGGTGCTGTCGGCTACCAACCTGATCAGCGTGAAGAACTTCGGTGCCTTCGAGTACTGGTTCGCCCTGGTCAAGGTGGTGGCGATCATCGCCTTCATCGTGGTCTGCAGCCTGGCGGTGTTCGGCGCCTGGCCGCTGGCCGAGGTGTCCGGGGTCAGCCGGCTGTGGGACCACGGCGGCTTCATGCCCAACGGCTTCGGCACGGTGCTGGGCGGCGTGTTGATCACCATCTTCTCGTTCTTCGGCGCCGAGATCGTGACCATTGCCGCCGACGAAACCGCCAACCCGAAAGACAAGATCCGCCGCGCCACCAACCTGGTGGTGTATCGCATCGCCATCTTCTACCTGGCGTCGATCTTCCTGGTGGTGTCGCTGGTGGCCTGGAACGACCCGGGGCTGAAAGCGGTGGGGTCGTTCCAGCGCGTGCTGGAAGTGCTGAATGTGCCCGGTGCCAAGCTGCTGGTCGACCTGGTGGTGCTGGTGGCGGTGACCAGTTGCATGAACTCGGGCCTGTACACCGCGTCGCGCATGCTCTATTCGCTGGGTGCCCGTGACCAGGCGCTGAGCGTGACCAAGCGCATCTCGGGCGCCGGCGTACCGACCGTGGCGGTGCTGTTGTCGACCCTGGCCGGTTTTGCCGGTTGCCTGGTCAACTATGTGTTCCCCGGCAAGGTGTTCGGCTTCCTGCTGTCCACCACCGGTGCCATCGCCTTGCTGGTGTACCTGGTGATTGCCGTGTCGCAACTGCGCATGCGTGCCCGTGCCGAGCGCGAAGGGCGCCAGCTGGAGCTGAAGATGTGGCTGTTCCCGTGGCTGACCTGGCTGGTGATCGGCACCATCGTCATGGTCCTGGGCTACATGCTGTTCAGCGATGCCTACCGCTACGAGACCCTGATGACCGCAGGTGTGACGCTGTTCATCCTGCTGGTGTCGCTGACTCAGAAAGGCGGCAAGGCAGTCACCCAGCCAGCCTGATGTTTCTGCTTAAATGGGGGCGTTATCCGCCCCCATTCCAACAAGCACAGGAAGCGTATGAACGACCAGCCCCTTTCCCTCCAGGCCCTGGCTGCACCCGACGGCACCTGCTACGGCTGCGGTTGCTCCCATCCCAGCGGCCTGCACCTGCAAAGCCACTGGGACGCCGACGGCGTCCATCTGTTATGCCGGCATGCCCCAGACAGCACCTTCATCGGCTGGCCAGGCCTGGTCTACGGTGGTTTGCTGGCAATGCTGGTGGACTGCCACTCCAACTGGACCGCGATGGCCTACCACTACCGCGCCGAGGGCCGCGAAGCCGGCAGCCTGCCGCGTATCGATTGTGTCACTGGCACGCTCAACCTGAGCTACCTGAAGCCTACGCCGATGGGCGTCGAGTTGCTGCTCAAGGCCCGCGTGGAAGGTGAGGTCGGGCGCAAGACGCGGGTGCTCTGCGAAGTCTGGGCCGGCGACGTACTGACGGTCAGTGCCGACTCGGTGTTCGTGCGTGTGGACACGGAAAAGCTCAAGCTCAAGGCGCATGGCCAAGGCTGAGGGCGGCGCGATGCCGCCTGCCTGTTGAAAAATCGCACGTCTTTCAGCGATAGGTCCGATTTGGGCTTCGCGCTTTTCGCACTACTCTGGCCGCGTCTTCACCACAACAAGCCCAGGATGACCCGCACGTATTTCACGCTGCCCCCTTGCCCGGCCCGCTGACGCGGGCGGGCTTCTCACCGCCATCCTGGTTCATGCCCAACCTTCTGCATCGACACTCCGGCAACGGCGGCAACGCCGTGCCCGAAAGCTGTGCAGACGCATTCAAGGAGACCCTGCATGCGTGCCAGATCCACAGTCAAAAGCGTGCTCGTCGGTTCGCTGATGTTGCTTGGCGGCTGCGCCAGCGCCCTCATGCCCAGCGAGCAGATCGAACTGACGCGAAGCGCGGTCAATCGCGCAGTGTCTGCCGATGCCACGCACTATGCCCCGGTCGAGATGCGCGCCGCCCAGGACAAGCTCAGCGCCATGGAGCGCGCCCTCGGCCAGCACGACCTCGAACTGGTCCGCCGGCTGGCCGAGCAGGCCGAGGCCGATGCCCGCCTGGCCGAACGCAAGGCCATGGCCAGCAAACGCCAGGAGCAACTGGACACTGCCCGCAAAGGCATCGAGGTGCTCAGGCAGGAAATGCTCGAAGCGCCGCAGAACGTCATCCACTGAAGGACACCAACATGTCGAAACGCCCACTGTTTACCATGGTTTCGCTACTCGGCCTGCTGCTGGCCGGCTGCGCTGCCTCACCGGAAAATGCCCGCCTGTTGGAGGCCCGTGAGGCTTATTCGGTATTGCAGAGCAAGCCTGAATCCAGCCGTATTGCCGCACTGGAAACCCAGGAAGCCTACATCGCCCTGGGCAAGGCCGAAGGGGCTTCGCTGAACAATCGGAAGTCGCCCGACGTCGAGCAGTTGGCTTACCTGGCCCAGCGCAAGATCGAGAGCGCCGAGCAGACCATCCTGTTGCGCCAGGCAGAGGCCGGCCTGCAAGGTATCGAGGCACAGCGCACCCAGGCACGCCTGGATGTGCGCACTGCCCAGTTGAAGGCGCTACAGGCGCTCAAGGCCAAACAGACCGAACGCGGTACCGTGGTGACCTTCGGCGATGTGTTGTTCGATACCGGCCGCGCGGAACTGCGTGGCAGCAGCCAGCGTAACATCCGGCAACTGGCCGAGTACCTGCTGGCCAACCCGGAGCGCAAAGTGCTGGTGGAAGGGTTCACCGACGCCACCGGTAGCGATGCCTTCAACCAGCAGTTGTCCGAGCGCCGCGCCATATCCGTGGCCAATGCCTTGCGTCGCCAGGGTGTGGCGGCCGCGCGGATTGCCAGTGCGGGCTATGGCAAGGAGTACCCGGTGGCGAGCAATGCCGATGCGCAATCGCGCCAGCTTAACCGCCGCGTCGAAGTCATCATCTCGCAGGGCTCCGAGGCTGTAGCACCGCGTTACTGATTGCCACTGGGCGCGGCAGGGAGCTGCGCCTTCGCCGCCTTCGGTCACTTGCCTGGCGATGGCCAAACCGCGATGTTGTCCCTAAAGTGGCAGCTTTCATTCCTGCAGGGGCCGAGCATGACCGATCTGAGCGCATTCCCTATCACCCGTAAATGGCCGGCGCGGCACCCCGAGCGCTTGCAGCTGTATTCGCTGCCTACGCCCAATGGCGTGAAGGTGTCGATCATGCTGGAGGAAATTGGCCTGCCTTACGAGCCGCATAAAATCAGCTTTGACAACGATGACCAGCTGAGCCCCGAGTTCATCTCGCTCAGTGCCAACAACAAGATCCCCGCCATCCTCGACCCCGACGGGCCGGGCGGCCAGCCGCTGGCGCTGTTCGAGTCGGGCGCGATCCTGCAGTACCTGGCGGAAAAGAGCGGGCAGTTGCTGAGCCGCGACCCGGCCCAGCGCTATCAGACGATGCAGTGGCTGATGTTCCAGATGGGCGGCATCGGGCCGATGTTCGGCCAGGTCGGCTTTTTCCACTTCTTTGCTGGCAAGGAATACGAAGACAAGCGCCCGCGTGACCGCTATGTCAACGAATCCCGGCGCCTGCTCGGCGTGCTCGACCGGCATCTGCAGGGGCGGGACTGGATGGTCGATGACTACAGCATCGCCGACATCGCCATCCTCCCTTGGGTGCGCAACCTGGTAGAACGGTACAACGCCCGCGAACTGGTCGGTTTCGATCAGTTCAAGGAAGTGCAGCGGGTGCTGGCGGTGTTCCTTGAACGACCAGCGGTGCAGCGTGGCCTGAAGATCCCTGGCTGACCACACCGACCTTGCAGGTATATACCGGCCGGTCCTGCTACGGCATGTCCGGCCGGTCAGAAAATGTGACTCAGAAGCCAGTACAGGCTCCCGGCCAACAGCATCGCCGCTGGCAAGGTCAGCACCCAGGCCATCAGCAAATTGACCAGCGTGCGCTTCTGGATGCCTGACCCGTTGGCCACCATGGTCCCGGCCACCCCTGAACTGAGCACATGGGTGGTCGACACGGGTAGCCCGAACAGGTCCGCTGCGCCAATGGTGCACATCGCCACCACTTCCGCAGAAGCACCCTGGGCATAGCTGAGATGGCTCTTGCCGATCTTTTCGCCCACCGTCACCACGATGCGCCGCCAGCCAACCATGGTCCCCAGCCCCAGCGCGATTGCCACGGCCACTTTCACCCACAGCGGGATGTAGCGGGTGGCGTCGTCCAGTTGGGTCTTGAACAGCTGCAGATGGCTGCGGGTGTCGGTATCGAAGGTCACCAGCTGGTTTTTCTCGATCAGCCGAATGGCTTCGCTGGCCAGGTACATGTCATTGCGCACATTGGCCATGGCCTCGGCTGGTACACGCTTGAGCGAGCCGTAGCCTTTGACCTCTGTGCCGATCGTCCCGGTCAGCGCAGCCAGTGCCGGTACCAGGTGCGGGCTGGCCTTGGGTTCGGCAACGAAGCGGGCAAGCACCTGGCGCGGGTCGGCCGGGGCCGTCAGCGGGTCACTGCGTACCAGCGCCTGGCGGGTTGCCTCGGCAACGGCGGAAAACTGCAGCGCCTGCTCATTGGGCATGGTCTTGTTCAGCGCGTAAGCCATCGGCAGGGTGCCGACCAGGATCAGCATGATCAGGCCCATGCCTTTCTGGCCGTCGTTGGAGCCGTGGGCAAAGGACACCCCGGTGCAGGTCAGGATCAACACGCCGCGGATCCACCACGGCGGTGGCGTTTGCCCTTGCGGCGCCTGGTACAGCGCCTTGCGTTTGACCAGCGCACGCAATGCCACCAGCAACAGAGCGGCGCAGGCAAAACCGATCAGGGGCGAAAACAACAGGGCATAACCGACCTTGCTGGCCTGGGCCCAGTCCACCCCGCTGGTACCGTCACGCCCGTGCATCAGCGCATTGGCCACGCCGACGCCGATGATCGAACCGATCAATGTGTGCGAAGACGAGGCCGGCAGGCCGAGCCACCAAGTGCCGAGGTTCCAGATGATAGCCGCCAGCAGCAGGGCGAAGACCATGGCGAAACCGGCTGAAGAGCCGACCTGCAAGATCAGCTCCACCGGTAGCAGGGCGATGATGCCGAACGCCACCGCACCGCTGGAAAGCAGCACGCCAAGGAAGTTGCACAGCCCGGACCAGACCACGGCAACAGGTGCTGGCAAGGAGTGGGTGTAGATCACCGTTGCCACCGCGTTGGCGGTGTCATGGAAGCCATTGACGAATTCGAAGCCGAGGGCAATCAGCAACGCCAGGCCCAGCAGCAGGAACGGCGTGACCGTGGTGATGACCGTGCCGCTGGCACTGACGTCCTGTTTCAGGCTCCAGGTACTGTAGGCGAGCCCGGCCAGCAGCAGGCCGAAGAACAACACCAGGGTGGCGCGGCCAGGCTTGTGCGCCAACTGTGGGCGGGCGTCGTGGTGGGCCAGTTGCGGCTGGCTGGCCAGTAACGGGGTAGCCATGGGGGCTCCGGTTGGCGTTGGCGAAGGTGCCGAAGTCCTAGAGCATAGAAACAATTCGCCGCCTGACCGTGACCTTGATCAATGAATTATCTAGGCTCAGGACGGACGGTAAAAGGCAGGTGAAACCGATGATTCGCTGCAAGCGTGTCTACGATGCGGTTGAGGAGGCTGACGGCCAGCGCGTGTTGGTCGACCGCCTGTGGCCGCGCAACAAACGCAAGCAAGACCTGCAGGGGCAATGGTTGCGCGAGGTGGCGCCTTCGGCCGCGTTGCGCAAGGCGTTTCACCAGGGCGAGTTGGATTTTGCCGGCTTTACCCGGCGCTACCAGCAGGAATTGGCAGCCCACCCCGAACATTGGTATCCATTGCTGGACCTGGCCACGAAGGGCGCGTTGACCTTGCTGTATGCCGGCAAGGACACCGAGTGCAACAATGCCCGGGTGCTGGCTGAATGGCTTGAAGACGAGCTGGACAAACAAGGGCCCGGTAGCTCGCCGGTGTGCTACGCCCGTTGATTGATTTTTCATGGTCCCGGCCCCATTGCCCGGGCTGGCAAACCCAAGAGTTCGAAAGTTGATGCCTCTGACCCTGACACCCGCCAACGCCAGCCATTGCGCCTTCGCCCGCGACCTGACGCGGCGGGCCATGTTGCCGTACTACCGTGAACACGACCTGCTGTGGATAGAGGAAGCCTTCGACGAGGCCTGGGGCTGGCGCGAGCAGTGGCTGGTGACCGACGGCGATACCCGGCTGGGCTACTGCAGCCTCAGCCAGGACCGCCAGGCCCTGTTCATTCGCGAACTGCACTTGCTTCCCGAGCATCGTGGGCAGGGCGTCGGCAGCTGGGTGCTGGAAGAGTTGGCGCTATGGGCCAGGCAGCGCCGTCTGCCACTGCTGCGCCTGATGGTGTTTCGCAGCAATCCGGCCCGCCAGCTGTACCGCCGCCATGGTTTTGTCGAAATGGGCGAGGACGAGTGTTTCGTGCGCATGCAGCGCACGATCGACTGATAGCGTGATGATGGCTTGTCGTGGCCTGAGCGCATCGGCATAGTGGCTTCTGGTAACAGGAGAGCCACCATGAATGGAATCGGACCACGGTTGCGGGAAGAGCGGGAACGACTGGGCATGACCCAGCGTGTGTTTGGCGATATCGGTGGGGTCGAACCCAATGCCCAGGGCAAATACGAGAGTGGCGGGCGCACACCGCGGCTCGATTACCTGGCGGCATTGGCGGCCCATGGCGTGGATGCATTGTATGTGCTCAACGGCACGCGCACCCCGGCACCGCTAGCGGGGCTGAGTGCGGATGAGGCCGGTTTGCTGGCGGCTTTCCGGCAGTTGTCAAGCGACGATCAGGCGGTACTTTGGCACCTGATGACACGTTTGACCGACAACGCCAGGCTACCTCAGGCAGCGCGGCCAGCCAGCGCTCAACGTCAGACGTTTCTGACAGAAGGAATGCGTTAGGCCCATCATGCAAAATTTTGTTAAGGTGACGGGATCCAATCGCCCTGCTGACGAGGTGTGTGCTTGATTAGGGTCCTAGTGGTTGACGATCACGATCTGGTACGAACCGGTATTACCCGCATGCTGGCCGACATCGACGGCTTGCAGGTGGTGGGTGAGGGGGACTCGGGCGAGTCGGCGCTCAAGCTGGCTCGTGAGCTGAAGCCGGATGTGGTGCTGATGGACGTCAAGATGCCCGGCATCGGCGGCCTGGAGGCCACCCGCAAGTTGCTGCGCAGCCATCCGGACATCAAGGTGGTTGCCGTGACTGTCTGCGAGGAAGACCCGTTCCCCACGCGCCTGTTGCAGGCCGGCGCCGCCGGCTACCTGACCAAGGGTGCCGGCCTTGACGAAATGGTCCAGGCCATCCGCCTGGCCTTCGCCGGCCAGCGCTACATCAGCCCGCAGATCGCCCAGCAGCTGGCGTTGAAACCTTTCCAGCCACAGGGCTCGCCGTTCGATGCCCTGTCGGAACGGGAAATCCAGATTGCTCTGATGATCGTTGGCTGCCAGAAAGTGCAGATCATCTCCGACAAGTTGTGCCTGTCGCCCAAGACCGTCAATACTTACCGGTATCGGATCTTTGAAAAACTCTCGGTCACCAGCGACGTCGAACTGACCTTGCTGGCCGTTCGCCACGGTATGGTCGACGCAAGCCTGTAAAATCTCATGTCCCAAGTTTTCGATGCCAGCGCTTTCCTGGCGACCTGCAGCGGTCGCCCGGGCGTCTACCGCATGTTCGATGGCGAAGCCCGCCTGCTTTACGTAGGCAAGGCCAAGAACCTCAAGAAGCGCCTGGCCAGCTACTTCCGCAAGACCGGCCTGGCGCCCAAGACTGCCGCGCTGGTGGCGCGCATCGCCCAGGTCGAAACCACCATCACCGCCAACGAAACCGAGGCGCTGCTGCTGGAGCAGAACCTGATCAAGGAATGGCGGCCGCCGTACAACATCCTGTTGCGCGACGACAAGTCCTACCCCTACGTGTTTCTTTCCGACGGTGAGTTTCCGCGCCTGGGCATTCACCGTGGGGCAAAGAAGGCCAAGGGCCGTTACTTTGGCCCGTACCCCAGCGCCGGCGCCATACGCGAGAGCCTCAGCCTGCTGCAAAAGGCCTTTTCCGTGCGCCAGTGCGAAGACAGCTACTACGCCAACCGCACCCGGCCGTGCCTGCAGTATCAGATCAAGCGCTGCAAAGGGCCGTGCACTGGGCTGGTGGGCGCCGAGGAATACGCCGAAGACGTCCGCCACTCGGTGATGTTCCTCGAAGGCCGCAGCCAGCAGTTGGGCAACGAGCTGAATGCCGAGATGGAAAAGGCCGCCATGGCCCTCGACTTCGAGAAGGCCGCCGAGCTGCGTGACCAGATCGCCCTGTTGCGCCGGGTCCAGGACCAGCAATACATCGAAGGCGGTAGCGGCGACGTTGACGTCATTGCCGCCTTCGTCAACCCTGGCGGCGCCTGCGTGCACCTGATCAGCGTGCGCGGCGGGCGGGTGCTGGGCAGCAAGAACTTCTTCCCGCAGGTGGGCATCGAGGAAGAAGTGGCCGAAGTGATGGCCGCGTTCCTCGCCCAGTACTACCTGGGTAACGCCGAGCGCGAACTGCCCGGCGAGCTGATCGTCAACGTGGTACATGAAGATTTCGAGGCCATCAGCGAAGCCTTGCAGACCCTGCGTGGCCGCGAGCTGGCCATCAGCCACCGCGTGCGTGGCACTCGCGCCCGCTGGCAGCAGCTGGCGGTGACCAATGCCGAGCAGGCCCTCAATGCACGCCTGGCCAACCGCCAGCACATGGCCGCGCGTTTCGAAGCACTGGCCGAAGTGCTGGGCCTGGACGAAGTGCCGCAGCGCCTGGAGTGCTATGACATCAGCCATTCCAGCGGCGAGGCCACGGTGGCCAGCTGTGTGGTGTTCGGCCCGGAAGGCCCGCTGAAGTCCGACTACCGCCGTTTCAATATCGAAGGGGTCACCGCCGGAGACGACTACGCCGCCATGCACCAGGCGCTGACCCGCCGCTACGGGCGCATCCGCGACGGTGAGGGCAAGCTGCCCGACGTGCTGCTGGTGGACGGTGGCAAAGGCCAGCTGAACATGGCTCGCGACGTGATGCAGGAGCTGGGCTTCACCGACCTGACCCTGCTCGGCGTGGCCAAAGGCGTGACGCGCAAGGCCGGCTTCGAAACCCTGTACCTGAACGACGTGCACCACGAATTCACCCTCAAGGGCGATTCGCCGGCTTTGCACCTGATCCAGCAGATCCGCGACGAAGCGCACCGTTTTGCCATTACCGGCCACCGCGCCCGCCGTGGCAAGGCGCGGCGGGTGTCGAGCCTGGAAGATGTGGCCGGGGTAGGGCCCAAGCGCCGCCGCGACCTGCTGAAACATTTCGGCGGTCTGCAGGAACTCAACCGCGCCAGTGTCGACGAAATTGCCAAAGCCCCCGGCATCAGTAAAAAGCTTGCCGAGTCGATTTATGCCAGCCTGCATAGCGAGTAGAATGCCGGGCTCAACCTGCGGCCAGTCGTATCGATGAATATTCCAAACCTGCTCACCGTCCTGCGCGTCCTGCTCATCCCGATTTTCATCCTGCTGTTCTACATGCCGTACCACTGGAGCTACATGGCTGCCAGCAGCGTGTTCGCCGTCGCCGCCGCTACCGACTGGCTGGATGGCTACCTGGCGCGTCGCCTGCAGCAGAGCACGCCGTTCGGCGCCTTCCTCGACCCGGTGGCCGACAAGCTGATGGTGGCAGTGGCGCTGGTATTGCTGGTGCAGACCCACGCCAACTTCTGGCTGACCCTGCCGGCGGCAGTCATCATCGGCCGCGAGATCGTGGTCTCGGCACTGCGCGAATGGATGGCCGAACTGGGGGCGCGGGCGCAGGTGGCGGTGTCCAACCTGGGCAAGTGGAAGACTGCCGCGCAAATGCTGGCGCTGGTGATCCTGCTGGCCAACCCACCGGCAGTGACCTTCTGGGTCATCCTTGGCTATGCACTGCTGCTGGTGGCAGCGGGGCTGACGCTGTGGTCGATGGTTCACTACCTGCTGGCGGCCTGGCCGCACCTGCGCGAAGGCTCGGAGCAGAAATAAAAGTTTTTTGAATCAAGGGGTTGACGCCGTTTTGGAAATCGCTAGAATGGCACCCATCACGACGCGGGAATAGCTCAGTTGGTAGAGCACGACCTTGCCAAGGTCGGGGTCGCGAGTTCGAGTCTCGTTTCCCGCTCCAAATTATGTACTACAGAGGCCCTCAGGATTCTGTAGCTGCTCGAAATATGGGCCTAAGCAGGTTGCGTGAAGACGCCCTGCAAAGGCAATTCAACAAACGCCCCGACTTGTTCGGGGCGTTTGCTTTTGTGCTGAAAAAAGGTTCTGTAGCCTCAGCTGCACTACCTTTGTGGGGCAGACGCCGGTATCACCGCCGACATCACCCAGCCACACTCATCAAGCGTATTCACTTGCCTCTCCGGCCTGCCGCTGTTGCTGCACCCCGGTACCTCATCCCTGCGTGTATCAACGCAATTCTCTCGTGCCTGAAGCATGACGCTGCGGTATTCGGCGTGTCTGGACACGCGGAAGAGAATTGTATTCCATCTTAATTGACATCAATTATCATTTACCAATAAGATCCCGCGCACCCAATTCCAGTCGGTTCATACAAGGGAATTCGAATGCCGATGGACAATGTCGATGAGTTGCTTGCCCTGTTGCAAAGCGATGCCCAGGCACAGCCAGACCCGCTTCGCAGGCGCGCCCATGAGGGGCCGCAACCGCTCTCTTTCGCCCAGCAGCGCCTGTGGTTCCTGCAACGCCTGGCACCGCTTTCCACCGCTTACAACCTCACTCGCGCCTTTCTGTTCAACGGCGAGCTGAATGTGCCGGCCCTGCGCCAGGCATTCTCCGCACTGGTCGAACGGCACGGGGTGCTGCGTACGCGCTTCATCGAAATTGACGGCGAGCCGCGCCAGGAGATGCTGGCCGAGGCCGCATTCGTCCTGCACCAGCGGGCGTTCCCGGACGTGGCCGAGGCCGCACGACACGATCATCTGCAGGGTTTGTTGAGCATCGAGGACGGCACCGCCTTCGACCTGTCCCAGGCCCCCTTGCTCAAGGTCGAGCTCATCCGCTACGACGCAACCTGCCACGGGCTGTTACTGAAGATGCACCATATCGTCAGCGATGCCTGGTCCAACCCGATCCTGGTGGCCGACCTGGCCAGTGCCTATGCCCAGGCGCTGCGTGGCGATACGCCGCAGCTGCCAGCGCTGCCAGTGCAGTACATCGACTACGCACTGTGGCAGCGTGAACGCCTGGACGGCGCGCAATACCAGGCCGACCTCGACTACTGGAAGCAGTACCTGGGCACCCAAGTGCCGGTGCTGGAGCTGCCCACCGATTATCCTCGTCCGGCGCAGCCAGGGCTGCGCGGGCAACGCCTGCGTTGGCAACTGCCCGCCGCGCAGGCCGAGCAGGTCCAGGCCTTCTGCCGTGCCAATGGCAGCAGCGCCCTGGTGATTCTGCTGGCCGCCTGGCAGCTGCTGCTGGCGCGCTACAGCGGCCAGTCCAGCTTCGCCGTGGGCGTGCCCCACGGTGGGCGCAATCACGAAGCACTCGATGGCTTGCTGGGCTTTTTCGTCAATACCCTGGTCTACCGCGTCGATCTCGATCCGCACCTGAGCGGCCGCGCGCTGTGCGAGCGGTTGCGCCATGAGTCGCTCGATGCCTTGCAACACGCCGAACCACCGTTCGAACTGTTGCTCGAACACCTCGACGTGCAGCGCGATGTCAGCCGTACCCCGGTGTTCCAGGCCATGTTCAACCTCAGCAGCGGGGCAGCGGTCAATTTCAGCCTGCCCGGCTTGCACATCGTGCGCGTCCTGCCCGCCCAGGACAGCGCCAAGTTCGACCTCACGCTGGATGTCGCGGTGCGCCCTGACGGGATCTTCTGCGAACTGGAATACAGCCTGGAGCTGTTCGCCCCGGCCACCATCGAGCGCTTCGCCAGCAGTTACGGCCTGCTGCTCGATGGCTTGATGGGCCAGCCCGACACGCCCGTGTGGCAACTGCCGCTGCTGGCACCGGCGCAGCGCCAGCACCAGTTGCAGCGCTGGAACGCCAGCGAACTGGCCTTGCAGCCAGGGCAGGACATGCTCGCGCTGTTCGAGCGCCAGGTGCTGGCCGCGCCGCAGCGCTGCGCCCTGATCTGTGGCGGGGAGGCCCTGAGCTACGCTGAGCTCGACGCCCGTGCCAACCGCCTGGCCCATTGGCTGCGGGCCAATGGCGTGGCTTGCGACGAGCGGGTAGGCATCTGCCTGGAGCGCGAAGCCGAGCTGCTGGTAGCGCTGCTGGCCGTGCACAAGGCGGGTGGCGCCTACCTGGCGATCGACCCCGGGCAACCGGCTGCGCGCAACAGCGATATCCTCGGCCAGGCCCGGCCACGGCTGGTGCTGACCCGCGCCAACCTGCAGCAGGTGCTCGGCAATGCCGGCCGGGTGGTGCTGCTGGAAACCCTGGACGACGCCCTGAGCCAACTGCCGCAGAGCCCCCTCGGCCTGCCGGTGCACCCGCGCCAGCTGGCCTACACCTTGTATACCTCGGGCTCCACCGGGCGCCCCAAGGGCGTCGACATCGAGCGCGAGGCGTTCGTCAATTTCCTCCATGGCATCCAGGCCCGTGTGCAGCTGAGCGCCGCCGACCGGCTGCTGGCGGTGACCACCCTGGGCTTCGATATCGCCGGCCTGGAGCTGTTCCTGCCACTGGTCCACGGCGCCACCGTGGTGCTGGCAAGCCGCGCCGACAGTCAGGACCCGGCGGCATTGCTGGGGTTGATGGCGCGCCATGGCATCAGCGTGATGCAGGCCACGCCCGCCACCTGGCAGATGCTGGTCGAACACGACTCGCCGGCCTGGGCCGGCCTGCGCCTGCTGTGCGGTGGCGAGGCGCTCAAGGCCGAGCTGGCCGAGCGCCTGCTGGCGCGCAAGGTGCAGCTGCTGAACGTCTACGGCCCGACCGAAACCACGGTGTGGTCAGCGGCGCACGCGGTCGAGCAGGTGACCAGCGCGGTATTGCCAATTGGCCGACCGCTGGCCAACAACCGCCTGTATGTGCTCGATGACTACCTCGAACCGCTGCCGGTGGGCGTGGCGGGCGACCTGTACATCGGTGGCGCTGGCGTGGCCCGTGGTTATGCCGATCGCCCGGAACTGACCGCTGCCGCCTTCGTGCCCAACCCGTTTGCCCAGGCCTCGGCGCCAGGGGCGCAGGCCGGCAGCCGGCTGTACCGCACCGGTGACCGTGCACGCTACCGCGCCGATGGCAGCCTGGAGTTCCTCGGGCGCAGCGACTTCCAGGTCAAGCTGCGCGGTTTCCGTATCGAACTGGGCGAGATCGAAAGCGCACTGGCAGCCTTGCCTGGGGTCACCCAGGCCGTGGTCGCGCTGCGTCAGGCGGCGGCCGGCCAGGACTTGCTGGTGGCCTACCTGTGCCTGGGTGCCGGCACCTTCGACAGCCTCGCGGCACAGCAGCGCCTGCGCCTGCAACTGCCGGCCTACATGGTACCGAGCGCGTTCGTGGTGCTGCAGCGTCTGCCGCTGAACGCCAATGGCAAGGTCGACCGCAAGGCGCTGCCCGAGCCGCAGTGGGACGCCGCCGCTGCCTGCGACGAGGCGCCCCTGGCCGGCCCGTGGCAAGAAGGGCTGGCGCAGATCTGGCGCGAGGTGCTGGGCGTCTGGCCGATCGCCCCGCGTGCCGAGCTGTTCCGCCTGGGCGCGCAGTCGCTGCAACTGGTGCGGATCCAGGCGCGGATCCGCCAGCAGTTCGCCTGCGAAATCGCCCTGGCGCAGTTGTTCGCCAACCCGGTGCTGGCCGACATGGCAGGGTTGATCGAGCAGGCCTGCAGCACGCCGGTCGTCGATGAGCTGGCCGAGATCGAAAAACTGTTGCTCGCCTTCGAGTAAGCCATTTGCGCCGCTTAACAGGCCACCCCGAGGATTTCGCATGCCTTTGTTTCTATCCCTGCTCAAGCGTCACCGTGGCCTGCTCGGCCTGGGCCTGCTGGCCAGCCTGGTCAGCGCGGCCGCCGGCATCGGCCTGATCAACGAGATCAACCGCTTGATCGCCGGCAGCGTCAGCATGACCCCGGCCCTGGGGGCGATGTTCGTCGGCCTGCTGGTCGTGCTGTTCGGCTTCGGTTTCGGCGCCCAGGCGCTGCTGACGGCACTGGGCCACCGGGTGGTCTACGAACTGCGCCTGCAGATGGTCAAGCGCCTGCTCGACACCTCCATCGAACAACTGGAAAAGATCGGTGAAGCCAGCCTCTACGCGACCCTGAGCAAGGATATCGTCAGCATCGGCCAGGCCTTCAACCGCATGCCGTTCGTGTTCTACAACCTGTTGCTGATGCTCGGTGGCTGCCTGTACATGGCCTGGCTGTCCTGGCAGTTGCTGCTGCTCTGCGTGGTCGGCCTGGGCCTGGGCACCTGGCTGGCGCACGGCTGGTTCGCCCGCATGCGCCAGTTGATGCTGCGCGTGCGGGAAACCGACGATCGCCTGTACGCCGCCTACCAGGGCGCCATCGAAGGGCGTTTCGAACTGGCCCTCAATGCCCGGCGCAAGGAGCGCTTCTATGCCCTCGACCTGCAGCCGGCTGCCGAATATGCGCGGCGCAACGAGGTCCATGCCGACCGCTACTGGACCTTGAGCCTGAACTGGACCGTGGCGCTGATCCTCGCCCTGGCCGGCGGGCTGTTCGCCGCTGGTGCCTGGCTGGGGGTGGGCAATGGCGTGATCGCCGCCTTCGTGCTGGTGCTGATGTTCCTGCGCATGCCGCTCAACGACCTGATCGGCAGCCTGCCGACGCTGGTGGCGGGCAATGTGTCGCTGGCCAAGATCCACACCCTGGCCTTCGCCGACGAGCGCAGCGGGTTGATGGCCGACAGCGGCCAGCCCGACCCCAGCCAACCGCTGCTCGAACTGCAGGCGCTGAGCTATGACTACCCGCCGCAGGGCGATGACTACGGCTTCCGCCTGGGGCCGGTGAACCTCAGCGTCGCCAAGGGCGAAATCCTGTTCATCGTCGGCGGCAACGGCAGCGGCAAGTCGACCCTGGCCAAGCTGCTCACCGGCCTCTACGAACCCAGTGCCGGCGCACTGAAGCTGCACGGCGTCGCCATCACCCCGGCACTGCGCGACTGGTACCGGACGCATTTCTCCACGGTGTTCTCCAGCTTCTACTTGTTCGAACGCCTGGTCGGCCCGCAGGGCGACTTCGACCCGCAGCTGGCCCAGGCCTGGCTGGAACGCCTGCGCATGCAGCGCAAGGTCACCATCGATGCGCAGGGCGGGTTGTCCACCACCCGCTTGTCGCAAGGCCAGCGCAAGCGCCTGGCGCTGCTGGTGGCACTGGTCGAGGAGCGGCCGATCCTGTTGCTCGACGAGTGGGCCGCCGACCAGGACCCGGGCTTCCGCGCGTTCTTCTACCGCGAGCTGCTGCCCGAGCTCAAGGCCCAGGGCAAGACCATCATCGCCATCAGCCACGACGACCACTATTTCTCGGTTGCCGACCGGGTGCTCAAGTGCGACGGCGGCCAGCTCTATCCCTACGAGCATGGCGCGATCAGCACGGCGCCCGGTGCTTCTCCCGTTCTGCCCGCGTCGGTGTAGCCGACGCAAAACACCTCACACCACATAAAAACAATGGCCCCAAACGGCCACGCATAGGAGTTCGCGGTATGTGTCAAGTTGAAAAGGGCCGCCAGCCGAGCAAGACGGGGAGCTGGCTGCTGGCCCCGCTGGTGAGCAGCAGTGTGCTGCTTGCGCCAATGGCCTGGGCCGAGGAAAGCACCGAGGAGCAGCTGCCACCGTCTTCGATCACCTTGCCGGAGCAGACCATCGTCGGCATGCAGACCGAAGCACCGACGGTGTCAGTGGGCACCAAGGTACCGCTGCGCCTGAAGGAAGTGCCGCAGACCATCAACGTGATCGGCCAGGAACGCATCCAGAAGCAGAACCTCTATACCCTCGAAGATGCCTTGGGCAAAGTCGGTGGTGTGACCGTGCAGCGCATCGACGCCAGCCGCCTGAGCTTCTTCGCCCGTGGCTTCGAGATCACCTCGCTGCAGTTGGACGGCACGCCGACCACCATGGACAACCGGATCTTCCTGTCCCCGGACCTGACCATGTATGACCGCGTCGAAGTGCTCAAGGGGCCGGCCGGCAGCCTGACCGGCGCGGGCGGCCCCGGCGGCAGCATCAACCTGGTGCGCAAGCGGCCGATGGCCGACCCAGCGGTATCGGCCGAAATCAGCGCCGGCTCCTGGGATGCCTACCGCGGCATGATCGATGTCACCGGCCCGCTGACCGAAACCGGCAACATCCGCGGGCGCCTGGTGCTCAGCGAGAACAAGACGGCATTCCCCTACGACGGCAGCGGCAAGCGCGAGACCAACCAGGCCTACGGCATCGTCGATATCGACCTGACCCCGGACACGGTCTGGACCCTCGGTGCCAGCAACCAGAACACCGACATCCGTGGCGCCCAACGCTCGTTGCCGGCGTTCCGCTACACCAACAGCGCCGGCGAAGCGGCCATGTCGCTGCCGGATGTGTCGCGCAAGAACTTCTACGGGGCCAACTGGAACCGCGACTATTTCTGGAGCGCCTCGGTGTTCACCGAACTCGAGCACCAGCTTGGTGGCGGCTGGAAGACCAAGCTGTCGGTGCGCCATGCCGACAACAACTACGACCTGACCCAGGCCTACGCGCGCAACGGCGGGGGGATCGACCCGGCCGACAACCTGGTGTCGATGAACTCGATCATGTTCGACTACCGCGAGAAACAGGACGAAGTGGACCTGTACGCCGACGGCCCGTTCAGCCTGTTCGGCCGCGAGCACAAGCTGCTGGTGGGTACCAACTATTCGCGTTCGGAGTTTTCCTCCAACGGCGGCTACTATTCCAGCTACCTCGGCGATGTTGACTTGTATGACCCGCAGGCGAACTTCCCTTACCCGGCGTTCCCCGACTCCGATCGCCTGCCCACCAACGTCGCCAACAGCCGCACCAAGGCGGTCTACGGCAACCTGCGCCTGAGCCTGGCCGAGCCGCTGACCCTGGTCCTGGGCGGGCGCGTCACCTGGCTCGACATGCACCGCAGCCAGCACCAGCCCGAGGCCGGTTCGCCATCGGAAAAAAGCAGCCAGAGCGAGTCGCAGAAGTTCACCCCGTTCTACGGGCTGATCTACCAGCTGAACGACACCTACTCGCTGTATGCCAACTACGCCGAAGTGTTCAACCCGCAGCCGGTCAGCAACCTGGACATCAACAACAACATCCTCGAGCCGATCGAAGGCAAGCAGCACGAGCTGGGGATCAAGGGTGAGTTCCTCGACGGTGCGGTGAATGCCTCGCTGGCGGCGTTCCAGATCGAGGAAGAGAACCGTGCCGTTCCCGACATGAACGACCCGTCGTCGCGGGCCGTGGTGGCCGGTGGCAAGGCCCGCACCCGCGGCTACGAGCTGGAAGTCAGCGGCCAGATGACCCCGGACTGGTTCCTCACCGCCAACTTCACCCACACCTACAAGCGCTACGACAGCCCCAACGAGCAGCTGCAGACCTACCTGCCGAAGAACATGCTGCGCGTCTGGACCCTCTACAAGCTGCCGGGCGAGTTCGAGAAGTGGAGCGTGCAGGGTGGGGTGAGCGTGGTCAGCGAAACCTACAACAAGCTCAACGTGCCGAGCATCGACATGCACGGCACCAAGCTGCAGCAGAGTGGCTACGCCCTGTACGATGCCGGTATCGGTTACCAGATCAACGAGAACCTGTCGGCCGACCTGCTCGGTACCAACCTGGCCAACAAGAAGTACTACCAGCGCATCAACACCTTCCAGGATGGCAACATCTTCGGCGACCCGCGCGCGGTGTCGTTCACCCTGCGTGCCAAGTTCTGAGGCGTGACAGCCGCGTGACCTGGCGGCATGCTGCGCCCTGGTCGCGCTGCACTTGATGCCGAACAAGGAGGCCCGGTTGAAACGACCCGTATCCAACACGGCCGCCAAGCGCGGCCGACAGCGTGCGCTATGGCTGCTGCTGGCCATGCTGCTGGCCTACTTGTTCACCTGGGCGCTCAGCGCCCAGCTCGCGTTGGCGCTGGCCTGGCTGGGGCAGGCGCGCAGCGAGGCGGTGCTGAGTAGTTCGCTTGCGGCCTTTATGTCGTACCCGGCGCTGGTGCTGTGGCTGTTGTGCGCGCGCCGTGCCCGGCGTAACGCCCTGTGGCTGACCACCATCGCCTTGGCGCTGCTGGCCCTGCAGCACCTGCTGGCGGAGGCGGGCTGATGTTCGACAGTGTTCGCCAGGCCATGCTGTGGGCGCACCGGGTGCTCGGCGTGGGCTTTTCCGGGCTGCTGCTGATCGCCTTCTTCATGGGCAGCCTGGCGTTGTATGACCGCGAACTGGACAGCTGGATGCTGCCAGCGCTGCGCGTGGCACCGGCCACCACACCGTTGTCGCTGGACCGCCAGGTGCTGCCCCAGGTGGCCAGCCTGAGCGACGGCAAGGCGCTGTTGCAGTGGTATGTCGAATTGCCCGATGCCCGCCGTCCGCTGGTGCGCTTCCAGGCCTGGAGTGTCGAGCGCGAAGGCTTCAGCCGCTTTCTGCTACCAGACGGGCAGGGCGCGCTGGAGGTGGCCGGCAGCCGTGGCGGCGACTTCTTCTACCGTTTGCACTACACCCTGAACATCCAGGCCTGGAACCTCGGTACCCGGCTGCTGGGGCTGGCCGCCATGATCGGGCTGATCGCCCTGGTCGCCGGGCTGTGCATCCATGCGCGGCTGTTCCAGGACCTGTTCACCCTGCGCGCCAACAAAGCCCCCCGGCGCCTGCTCGACCTGCACAACCTCACCGGTGTGCTGGCCTTGCCGTTTCATGCGCTGATCCTGCTGAGTGGCCTGCTGATTTTGTTTCCGCTGTATCTGCCGTCGGCCATCGAGGCGCTGTACCCCGGCCAGGCCGGGCAGTTCGCGGTACACGCCGACGCTGGCTACAGCCGCCCGGCGACCGGCACCCCGGGGCCGCTGGCCTCGCTCGATGGCATGCTGACCCAGGCCCGCCAACAGTGGGGCGGGGGCGCACCGGCATTTGTCAGGGTGTGGCATCCCGGCGATGCCAACGCCTATGTCGAGATCAGCCGCAGCGTGGCCGACCGCCTGAGTGTGGACGGGCAAACCCTGTACTTCGATGGTGCCAGCGCACGCTTGCTGCATGCCGCGCGCCTGCCCGCCGCGGCGGCGACCCTGGATGTACTGGCTGGGCTGCATGTGGCGCATTTCCATCAACCGGCGCTGCGCGCGTTGTACTTTTTCGCCGGCCTCAGTGGTTGCGTGATGCTTGCCAGCGGCTTGCTGTACTGGTTGGCCAAGCGCCGCCTGCAGCAGCCCGGCCGGGAATGGGGCTCGCTGGTGATGACCCTGCTGTGCAGCGTACTGATCACCGGCATGCCGCTGGCCACGCTGGGCATGCTGCTGGCCAACCGTTGCTTGCCCTCCGGCCTGGCTGGGCGCGCCGACTGGGAAGTGCAGGTATTCTTCGGCGTCTGGCTATTGGCTGGGGTGCACGCCTGGTGGGCGATCGGCCGCTGCGCGCATGCTCGTGCCCCGTGGGCCAGCCAGTGCCTGGCGATCGCTGCCCTGGCGTTGCTGGCGGTGCTGGCCAATGCCTGGAGCACTGGTGATCATCTGCTGCGCGCGCTTGGCCAGGGCCTGTGGGCGGTAGCCGGGGTCGACCTGGTGCTGCTGGCCTGCGCGGTGCTGGCTGGCTGCCTGGGCTGGCGCTTGCGACGACGCGCGGTGTTGGTGCATCGGTTGGCGGAGGTCAAGGATGCTTGAAGGGCTGCTCAGCGTAGCAGTGCTGGGTTTGCAACTGCTGGGGCTGTCGGCCCTGGCCCTGAGCCAGGCGCAGCATTGGCAGGGGGTAATGCAGCCACGGCGGTTTCCCGGCACGCGAGGCTTGCGGCTGGTGGCGCTGCTGCTATCGGCGCTGGCCCTGTTGGTGAGCATGGGGGACCTGGGGCTGGCCATGGGGGCGCTGTTCTGGGTGCTTGCGTTGCTGCCGTGTGGCCTGGCTGTGGCCCTGCTGCTGTACTGGCTGCGCGCCTGAAATTGGATTTTTTGCCCACCGTCAGGAGGACCGGCTTCAGCCGCGATCACCGGCAAGGCCGGTGCCATCCTCCGCGTTGCCTGCATCGCGGATAAATCCGCTCCTACACATGTGAACCGCGCCGGCTTCGGGCCGACGCCGGACCTGTAGGAGCGGATTTATCCGCGATCACCTACGGGGACAGTGCCCCGCAGCTGCTCGTCAGGCGTGGCTGTAGCGGCTCAGCACGTTCAGCAAATCACCCAGTTGCGGGTTGAGAAACACCAGGCTGGCGGGTACCTGGGTCCCCCACATCTGCTGTACCCGCGCGCACAGCAGCACGGCCTTGAGCGAGCTGCCGCCCACCTCGAAGAACTGCGCCTGTTCATCCAGCGTCGCGAGCTCCAGCACCTCGCACAACAATGCTGCCAACTGTTCGCGGGCCGCCGGACGCTGCCCGGTCTGAGCCAGCGGCTGTGGCTGCAGGCGCTGCACCAGCGCCTCGAACGAAGCCGCCGGCTGGCCGGGCAGGGCTTCGAGCAGGGCCCGCAGGTCTTCGCCCAACGCCTCGATACTGGCCGGCAGGAACAGGTCGGTGGCGTAGGTGAAGGTCGCGATCAGCCCCTCTTCGCGTTCGCTGACATCCAGCATCAGGTCGAACAAGGTGCTGCACTTGCCGTGCTCTTGCTGCAACGGTTCGATGCTCAGGTTGCCGAACGCCGAAGAGCGCAGGTTGCGCTCCTGGTGCAGGTCGAACATCACCTGGATCAGCGGCACGGCGTGTTGCTGGGCGCCTGGCAGGGCCTGCAGCAATTGCTCGAACGGCAGGTCCTGGTTGGCATGGGCATGCAGCAGGTTGTCGCGCACCTGGTGCAGCACACTGTCGAAATGCGGGTTGCCCGAAAGGTCGGTGCGCAGCGCCAGGGTGTTGACGAAGAAGCCCACCAGCCCCTCCAGCGCCTGGTGGTGGCGGTTGGCGATGGGGATGCCGATGCGAATTGCCGACTGCCGGCTGTGGCCAGCCAGCAACACGTTGAACGCCGCCAACAAGGTCATGAACAGCGTGCAGCCCTGTTCGCGGCTGTAGGCGTGCAGGGCCTGGGTCAGTTGCGGGCCGAGCACCAGGCTGTGCTCGGCGCCGCGATGGCTGGGCAGGGCCGGGCGCGGCAGCATGCACGGCAACTGCAGCAGGCTGCGGTCCTGGCCCAGGTGGCGTAGCCAGAAGTCCAGCTGCGGCTTGAGTACCGTCGGGGTCAGCTCGCGGCGCTGCCATTGGGCGAAGTCGGCGTACTGCAACTGCGGCTCGGCCAGCGGCGAGGGCTGGCCGTTGCTGAAGGCGCTGTACAGCGCGACCAGCTCGCGGGTGAACACGCGCATCGACCAGCCATCGAACACGATATGGTGCAGGGTCAGCCACAGCACATGCTCGTCGGCGGCCAGGCGTATCAGCCCGGCGCACAGCAGCGGCCCCTGCTCCAGATCGAAGCGCTGCGCGGCCTTGGCCTTGAGTTCCTGGTGCAGGCGCAGGTCGCGCTGCGGGGCAGGCAAACGGCTCAGGTCGATCAGGCCCAGGGTAAAGGCTTCGGCAGGTTGCACCTGCTGCACCGGCACGGCACCGTCCAGCATGAAGGTGGTGCGCAGGCTTTCGTGACGCTGCAGCAGCACGCTGAAGCTGCGCTCCAGGGCCGGCAGGTCGAGCGCGCCACGCAGGCGTACCGCCTCGGGGACGTTGTAGGTGGTGCTGCCAGGGTGCAGGCGGTCGAACAGCCACAGGCGCTCTTGGGCAAAGGACAGGCGCAAAGGCGCCTGGCGCTGCTGTGCACGGATCGGCGGCAGTGTCGATGCTTCGGCCTTGGGCAAGGCCTGCTCGGCGAACGCGCCCAGGGTGGAATGCTGGAACAGCGCCCGCACCGGCACTTCGATGCCCAGGCTGCTGCGCAGGCGCGAGACCAGCCGGGTGGCGGTCAGCGAGTGGCCACCCAGTTCGAAGAAGTTGTCGTCCAGGCCCACCTGCTCGACCCCCAGTACCTCGGCCCACAGCGCCGCCAGCGCGGCTTCGTGCTCGTTGCGCGGTGCACGGTAGCTGGCCCGGCGCTCACGCACCGGTGCCGGCAGGGCCTTGCGGTCGAGCTTGCCGTTCGGGGTCAGCGGCAAGGCGCCGAGCATCACGTAGGTGTTCGGCACCATGTGCTCGGGCATCTGCAGGCCCAGGTGCGCCTGCAGGGCGATGGCCCCGGGGCAGGCATCGCGGGCGACCACATAGGCGACCAGTTCCGTGTCGCCGGCATCGTTGGCGCGGGCGACTACTGCCGCCTCGCGCACCCCGGGGTGGCTGAGCAGGCGTGCTTCGATCTCGCCCAGCTCGATACGGAAACCGCGAATCTTGACCTGGTCGTCGAGGCGGCCGAGGAACTCGATGTCGCCCTGGGCGTTGACCCGGCCGAGGTCACCGCTGCGGTACAGCAGGCCAGCGCCAGGGTTCAGCGGGTTATGCAGGAAGCGCTCGGCAGTGAGGTCCGGACGGCCCAGGTAACCCTGGGTGATGCCGGCGCCGCTGAGGTAGATCTCGCCAATAACCCCGGCAGCCACCGGGCGCAGGTGGCTGTCGAGCACCTGCACCTGCATGTTGGCGATCGCCTTGCCGATCGGCAGCACGCCGTGCTCGTCGCCACGAGCGCGGTAATAGCTGCACCACACGGTGCCCTCGGTCGGGCCGTACTCGTTGTACAGCTGCGCCTGCTTGCATTGCTGCTTATGCCGGCGGGCCAGGCTGGCCGGGCAGGCTTCGCCGGCGACGATGGCGCAGCGCAGGCTGCCCAGGTGCTCGGCGCCCTGTTCCAGCACCTGCGCGTACAGCGAAGGCAGCATCAGCGTGTGGCTGATCTGCTGGGCGGCGATCAGCCGGCCCAGGGCCAGGGCGTCCTGCACCTGGTCATCCTGCGGCAGGCACAGCTGCCCACCCTGGGCCAGGGTCCAGAACAGCCCGGCCACCGAACTGTCGAACGCCAGCCCCGAGACCAGCAGGAAGGCCTGCAGCGGCTCCGGGTAGGCGAGCAGGCGCGCCGAGGTGGAATGCACGGCGTTGCGGTGCGACACCATCACGCCCTTGGGGCGGCCGGTAGAGCCGGAGGTGAAAATCAGGTAGGCCAGGCTGTCGCCATCGGTCAGTGGTGCCGGGCGCTGGGTGGGCAGCTCGTGCTCGGCCAGGCGGTCGAGCCACAGGGTGCGGTAGTCGCCCTGGGGCAGGCGGCTCTCCAGGCTGCTCAGGCTCAGCAGCAGCGCGGCGCGGGTCTGTTCGAGCATGTCGCTGAGGCGCTCGGCCGGGTAGCTCGGGTCCAGCGGCAGGTAGGCGCCACCGGCCTTGAGAATGCCGAGGATGCCGACGATTGCCTCCAGGCTGCGGCCGATGAACAGGCCGACGGCCTGGCCGGGTACCAGGCCTGCCTGGCGCAGCTGGTGCGCCAGCTGGTTGGCCCGGGCCTCCAGCGCCTGATAGGTAAGTTGTGCCTCGCCGTGGCTGACCGCGATGGCGTCTGGCCGGGCCGCGACCTGTTGCTCGAACAACTGGTGCAGCAGGGTCGGCGCTGGCTGCTGCACCTCGGTGTGGTTCAGTGCTGCCAGCCAGGCCTGGTGAGCGTCACTAATGCCCGAAGCCTCGCCCAGCGCTTGCTGGCTGGCAGCGCTGGCCTGCCGGCACAGGGTGAGGAACTGGTCGAGCAACAGCCCGGCCGCGCCGGCGTCCAGGCGCGCGGCATCGTAGTGCAGCTGGAAGCTGAAGCCCTCGGGCTGCTCGAGCACTTCCAGCAGCAGGCTGTGGGCGCAGGCTTCACCGTGCAGCGCCAGTACCGGCCAGGCCGAGGCCAGTGGCCGGCGCAGGCGGAAGCCGAAGGGCGTGTCCTGGGCCTGGGCCGGCCACTCTTCCTGCCAGGTGCGAGCCTGTTCCAGCAATTGCGCGAAGGCCGGCAGGGCGGTGTCCAGGGTGGCCTGGTCGTCCGGTTCCAGGCGCAGCGGCAGGCGCTTGGCATAGGGCCCGAAGGCCCCCGCCGTGGCGCTGTTGCGGCCATCGTCGGCCCAGCCCAGCAACACCTGCGGCTGCCCCAGGTGGCGCTTGAGCAGTAGCGCCCAGCAGTAGCCGAACAATGCCTCAGGCGTGGCAGCGAGCCCGGCCAGGGCGCTGCCGATCAGGTCCTGGAAGGCGGCGTCCGGTGTGTGTGCAAGGCTGGCTGGCTGCGCCGACGCGGTGGCCTCGGCGCGTTGGAACGGGTGCAGGGTCAGGTACTGGTCGGCGGCTTGCTGGCGCTGCCAGAAGGCGCGCCCGGCATCGCTGTCGCTGCTGCCCAGGTGCTCGAACTGCCATTCGGCGAAGTCGGCGAACTGCACCGCTTCCTCGTCTGCGGGCTGACCCTGGTACGCCGCCTGCCAAGCGTCGAGCAGCAGTTGCAAGGTGGTGTAGTCGGCGTTGGCGGCTGGCACGGCCAGGCAGGCACGCAGCGGTGTGGTACGGATTACTGCCACTGCCAGGCTGGCCTGGCCCAGTGCTTCTTGCAGCGCAGGGTGCAACGCCGCTTGCGACGGCTGCTCGGTGATTTCGCGCCAGTCGATGTGCAGGCGCTCGGCGATCACCTGTACCGGCTGTTGCATGCCGGGGCTGGCCAGCAGCCGCGTGCGCAGGATCTCGTGCTGCTCCAGTACTTGCGCCAGGCTGCTGCGCAAGCGCGCCAGGTCAGTGCCGTCAGGGACGGCGAAGGTCAGGTACAGGGCGTCGTCGCGGCCGTTGGCACGGGACCAGTGGGCATTTTGTTGCAGGGCAGGGCGGAAGCCCTCGATGGCGATGCTGGACATGTGTGAAAACCTTGAATGGTGGGCAGGGAAACCGTGAACCAGGCGCGCGCGTCAGGGCTTGAGCGCCACCTCCGTGCTGTTCAGGGCCTCGGCCATCGACACCAGGATGCGTCGCGGGCTGTCGTATTCGTTGCGGGCATGCACCGAGAGCATGTTGTCCAGCAGCAGCACGTCGCCGTGGCGCCAGGGGAACTCGGTCATGTGCTGCAGGTAGATGCCGCGCAGGTGTTCCAGCACCTGCGGCTCGATTGGGCTGCCGTCGCCGTAGAAGGTGTTCTGCGGCAGGTCGTCATCGGCGAAGTCGGCCTCCAGGGCGTCGCGCACGCTGGGCGGCAGGGTGCTGACGTGGAAGAACGTGGCGTGGTTGAACCACAGCGTCTCGCCGCTGCGCGGGTGGCGTACCAGCGCCGGGCCGACCTGGCGGGTGCGCAGGCGGCCGTCGGCCTTCCATTCGGTCTGGATGCCGACGCTGGCGCAGTAGGCATCGACCTGGGCGCGGTCGTCGGTCTGGAATACGGTCTGCCAGGGCAGGCCAAAACCATCGCCATAGTTGCGCACGTACATGATGCCCAGGCGGGCGAAGCGTTCGCGCACCTCGGGGTCGATGGCGCGGGTGATTGCCCGGGTGTCGCCGATCGGCGTTTCGCCGCGTGCCAGCGGGGCGATGTCGCACCAGAGGAAGATCTTCAGTGGGAACACCGGCGAATAGGAGTGCTCGTTGTGCGGGAAGATCCGCTGGTCCTTGGGGTAGTCGGTGGAGGTGTAGATGTTCAGGCGCGGGTCCACCTGGGTGCGCGGCGAGGCGCGGAACTTGTACTCCAGCGCGCCGCCGGACAACGCGCTGATGCAGTCGTCGAAGGCCTGGGCGCTGTCCACCGGGAAGCCGCGGAACAGCAGCGCACCATGCTCGAGCAACTTGCGCTCGATCAGCTCGCGGTTGGCCTCGGCCCAGGCCACCAGGCTGATGCCGGAGCCGGCCGGTTCGCACACGGCAGTGTAGCCGCTGCCCGGGTTGAGCGGCGTGAAGCGGACCAGGGAATCCTCGTCCACACGGATTGGTTTGCGGCGCATGCCGCCCAGCTTGGCAATCGCGGGGCCGTTCATGTGTTATCCCTCCATAGAGTCGATGGTGATGCGGCTGCGGCGACGGCTGCCGCCCAGGCGGGCCAGGCTCCGTTCGCTACGCGCGCTCAGGTGCTGCATGCGTTGTTCCTGCAGCTGCGCGCGCAGCGGCTGGAGCAGCGTTTCCACCGGCAGCTCGGGGGCCATCACCAGCTGTTCGAGCAGGCGCGTGAAGGCGCTGGCGAAGGCCTCGGCCGCGTGCTCATCGAGCAGGTCGGTGTTGTATTTCAGGGTGCAGGCCAGGCCAGCCGGGTGCTCTTCCACGCTCAGGTGCAGGTCCAGCTGCGACTGGCCATGCTCGATGCGTTCGGGCAGCACCTTCAGGCCCGGCAATTCCAGGGCGCTGTCGGGTTGGTTCTGCAGCACCAGCTTGGCCTGGAACAGCGGGTTGTAGGCCAGGCTGCGGGCGGGGTTGAGTGCTTCGACCAGGCTGCTGAAAGGCAGGGCCTGGTGGCTGAAGGCTTCCAGCACCTGTGGCCGCAGGCGCTGCAGCAGGGCGTTGAAGCTGGGGTTGCCGCCGACATCGCCGCGCAGCGCCAGCTGGTTGATGAAGAAGCCCACCAGGCCCTCGGTCTCGCTGCGTTCGCGGTTGGCCACGTCGGTACCGATCACCGCCTGGGTACGCTCGCTGTGCAGGTACAGGTTCAGTTGCAGCACGCCCAGCAAACCCATGAACAAGGTGGCGCCATGGCTCAGGCACAGCTGCCTGAGGGCCTGGGCCGAGGCCGCGTCGATCTGGAACGACAGCCGTGCGCCTTGGCCACCGAGCACCTCGGGGCGCGGCCGGTAGCTGAACAGTTCGAGCGGCGCCAGCGGCTCGCCCAGGGCCTGGCGCCAGTAGTCCAGGTGGCGCTGGCAGGTCGCGGCGTCGAGCTGCTGGCGCTGCCAGGCGGCATAGTCGCTGTACTGCACCGGCAGTGCGGGCAGCGCAGCGCTGGCGCCGTGCAGCGCTGCGCGGTAGAGCTGGCAGAGTTCGCGCACCAGCACGCCCATCGACCAGCCATCGGAGACGATGTGGTGCATCACCAGCAACAGCAGGTGCTGCTGATCGTCCAGGCGCACCAGGTGCAGGCGCAGCAGCGGGGCCTGGCGCAGGTCGATCGGGCGGGTCGCCAGCTCCACCAGCAGGCGCCGGGCGCTGGCCTCGCGCTCGGTTTCCGGCAGCAGGCCGAGGTCGTGCCAGTCCAGCGGCAGTTCGAGGCTGTCCTGCACCTTTACATACAGCGTGCCGTCGTCTTCGTGGAAGCTGCTGCGCAGGGCCTCGTGGCGCTGGGCGAGCGCCTGGAATGCCTGGCGCAAGGCGGCCAGGTCGAGGCGCCCGAGCAGGCGCGCGGCGCTGGGGATGTGGTAGGCCGCGCTGCCCGGTTGCAACGCCTGCACCAGCCACATGCCCTGCTGGGCATGGGACAGCACGCGGCGGCCATCGCTCGGCAGTGCGGCGACGCCGATGGCTGCCTGGCGGTCGGCACTGGCGTTGTCCAGCAGGATGGCCAGTTGGGCGATGGTCGGCGCCTCGAACAGGCTGCGCAGGGGCAGTTCCAGTTTCAGCACCTGGCGGATACGGGCCACCAGTTGCGCGGCCAGCAGCGAGTGGCCGCCGATGGCGAAGAAGTTGTCGTCCATGGCGATCGCCTGCTCGCCCAGCACTTCCTGCCACAGGGCCAGCAGCTGCTGCTCGCGCTCGCTCTGCGCGGCGCGCTGGTTGCTGCCCTGGACGCTGTAGTCCGGCACCGGCAGGGCGGCGCGGTCGAGCTTGCCGCCGGGGGTCATGGGCATCTGTGCCAGGTTCACGAACGCCGCGGGGATCATGTAGTCGGGCAATTGCGCGGCCAGGTGCTGGCGCAGTTCGCTGGCATCTACGGGGTGATCGTGGAACACCAGATAGGCCACCAGGCGGCGATCGCCTGGGCGGTCCTCGCGCACCAGCGCCAGGGCCTGGCGGACCTGGGGGTGGCTGCGCAGGTGCGATTCGATCTCGCTGAGCTCGATGCGGAAACCGCGCAGCTTGACCTGCTGGTCGATCCGGCCCAGGTACTCGTAGCTGCCGTCAGGCAAGCGCCGGGCCAGGTCGCCGGTGCGGTACAGGCGGCTACCGGGCGGGCCGTAGGGGTCGGGGCAGAAGCGCTCGGCGGTCAGGTCGGGCACGTCGTGATAGCCACGGGCAAGCAGCTCGCCGCCGATGCACAGCTCGCCAGGGACGCCGGGCGCTGCCAGGTTGTCGTCGCGGTCGAGCAGGTAATAGGCGCGCCCGCGCAGTGGTGCACCAATTGGCAGTTGTAGCGGCAGCGGCTCGCGGGCCAGCAGCGCGGTGCAGTCCTGGATGCTGGAGACCACGGTGATTTCCGTCGGGCCATAGATGTTGAGCAGGCGCACGGCGCCCAGGCCGGCCTGGCGCCAGGCCGCGAGGCCGGCGCTGGGCATCGCTTCGCCGCCCACGCTGACCAGGCGCAACGCGCCATAGGCGGCGTGCGGCTGGCGGGCGAAATCCTGCACCAGCTGGAACCAGTAGGCGGTGGTCAGGCAGGCGGCGACGGTGATGCGGTGCCGGTACAGGCGGGCATGGAACTCGTGGCTGTCCCACAGCTCCGGGCCGCGCACCACCAGCGCCGCGCCGCACACCAGCGGGGGGAACAGCTGGTCGACAAAGCCATCGAAGTTGAACGTCGAGAACTGCAATACGCGGTCGTCGGCGTCGACGCCGTAATAGGTGCGCGCCACTTCGCTGTAGCCGGCCAGCGAGCGGTGGGTGACTGCCACGCCCTTGGGCTTGCCGGTGGAGCCGGAGGTATAGATGACATAGGCCAGTTGTTCGCGCTGTACCGGGCGCGTGCTCGGCACCCCGGCCAGCGCCGGTGCGTCGGCGTCCAGGCTGGTGACGTCCAGGCACGGGCGCTGGTACGCCGCCATGCAGGGTGCGGTGTCCGGGGCCACCAGCACCAGGCAGATGTCGGCATCGTCGATCATGTGCGCCAGGCGTTCGCTGGGGAACTGCGGGTCGAGGGGCACGAAGGCCAGCCCGGCATTGAGCGTGCCGAACACGGCGGCGATGATGTCCAGGCCACGCGGCAGGCACAGGCCGATGCGCGCTTCGGCGGGCAGGCCCAGGGCCAGCAGGTGGCGGCTGATCAGCGCGGCACGCTGCTGCAGGGTGGCGTAGCTCCAGGTGCGGTCGTCGTGGATCAGGGCGATGCGTTGCGGCTGTTCGGCCGCTTGCGCGGCCAGCCGCAGGTGCACCAACTGCGGCAGCGGGCCGAGGTCCAGCGCAGCCTGGCAGTCGGCGAGCAGGCGCTGTTGTTGCGCGTCGCTGTACAGCGGCAGTTGCGCGATGCGCGTGGCGGGCGCCTGCGCCAGGCTGTGCAGCAGGGTGGCATAGCTGCGACCGTGGTCGGCCAGGGTAGCGGCCTCGAACAGGTCGGCATTGCCGGTCAGGGTCAGTTCCAGTGCGTCGCTGCGCTCGACCACGGTGAGCACCAGGTCGAACTGCGCACTGGTCTGTTCGCGCTCGATCTCGTCGATTGTCAGGCCGGGCAGTTGCAGGCGACGCGGGGTGGTGCCGTCAAGCAGGTTGAACATCACCTGGAACAGCGGCGAATGCTGCAACTGGCGTTCGGGCTCCAGGGCCTGGACCAGGCGCTCGAACGGCAGCTGCTGGTGGGCCAGGGCCTGGCGGCGGGTGTGCTCGAGGGTGTCGAGCAAGCTGTCGAAGCGCAGCTGGCCGTCGAGCTGGCAACGCAGCACCAGGGTGTTGATGAAGCAACCGATCAGCCCTTCGGTCTCGACCCGGTTGCGGTTGGCCACCGGCACGCCGACCCGCAGGTCGGTCTGCCCGCTGAGGCGATACAGCAGCACGTTGAACGCCGCCAGCAGCACGCTGAACAGCGTTGTGCCACGGGCCTGGGCCAGCTCACGCAGGGCCTGGCACAACGGCGCCTCGATGCGCAACGTGTGGCGGCTGCCACGCCCGCTCGGCTGGCGCGGGCGTGGGTGATCGGTGGGCAGTTGCAAGGTCGGCTGCTCGGCGCCCAACTGCTCGCGCCAGTACGCCAGCTCGCTGGCCAGGGCACTGTCGCCGAGGCCGGTCTGCTGCCAGGCGGCGTAGTCGTGATACTGGATCGGCAGGGCCGGCAGGTCGTTGTCGCGGCCTTGCACGGCGGCGCTGTACAGGGCGGAGAGTTCCTTGACCAGGATGCCCAGCGACCAACCGTCGGCAACGATGTGCTGGGCGCTGAGGACCAGCACATGCTCATCGGCAGCGAGCCGCGCCAGCAGGCCGCGCAAGGGCGCCTGGCCGAGGTCGAAGGGGCGGTTGCTCTCGCTGTCGATCAGCTGTTGCAGGCGCGCGCTGCGCTGTTCCTCGGGCAGCGAGGCCAAGTCCACCTGGGCCAGCACCATCGGCAACTGCTCATGCACGGTCTGGCGTGCCTGGCCGTTGGCCTCGTCGAAGGTGCTGCGCAGGATCGCATGGCGGGCGATCAGCTGGTCGAAACTGCGTTGCAGCGCCGCGCTGTCGAGGCTGCCGCGCAGGCGCAGGGCCGCGGGCATGTTGTAGGCGCTGCTGGCCGGGTCCAGGCGGTGCAGGAACCACAGGCGCTGCTGGGCCCACGACAGCGGGTACGGGCCCGGCTCGCCAGCGGCGACGATGGGCAGGCGGCTGAGGGCGAAGCCTTGCGCGGCCAGGGCGCTGGCGAAGGCCTGGCGTTTTTCCGGGGCGAGCCTGGCGATACGCTCGGCCAGTTGCTGGGGATCGAGTTGCATGGCTTCAGCTCCGTGGCACAGTGGCGGACTGGGCGCGGGCCTGCAGGGCGGCACGCTCCTCGGGTGACAGCGCCGCGAGCTGGCGGCGCAGCTCGGCGATCTTCAGCAATTGGCCGGGCCGGCTTTCGCCGGCGCGCAGCGCTGCGCCCAGCGCCGCCACGCTCGGGTGGTCGAACACCAGCGCCGGCGCCACCTCCAGTTGCAGCAGGTTGCGCAGGCGGGTGCACAGCTTGATGACGATCAGCGAATGGCCACCCAGGTCGAACAGGCTGTCGTTGATGCTCACCTGTGGGCGTTCGAGCAATTCCTGGTACAGGTCGACCAGCAGCGCTTCGAGGGCATCGCGCGGCGGCACCTCGAGCTGTTCGCTGGCCGGGCTTTCGCTTGGCAGTGCGACGAAATCGACCTTGCCGTTGGCCAGGCGTGGTAGTTCGGCCAGGCACAGCAGTTGCGCCGGTATCAGGTAGTCCGGCAGGCGGTCACGCAGTTCGGCCAGCAGCGCGGCGCTGTCACGCTGGCTGACGGCATGCGCCAGCAACTTGCCGTCGCGGTACTGCACCACGGCCTGGCTGACCCCCTCCAGGGCCAGCAGCGCAGCTTCCAGCTCGCCGGGCTCGACGCGGAAACCGCGAATCTTGATCTGCTGGTCGACGCGCCCGGCCAGGTGCAACTGGCCGTTGGCCGCAAGGCGCGCCAGGTCGCCGCTGCGGTACAGGCGCTGGCCGGGTTGCAGCGGGTCGTCGATGAAGGCGTCGGAGGCCCGGTTCAGGTAGCCGCGGCAGACCTGCGCCCCGCCGATGTACAGCTCGCCCAGGGCGCCGATCGGTGCAGGTTGCAGGCCGGCCGGGGAAGCTTGCAGCAGGCGCACCCAGGTGTTGGCCAAGGCCTGTTCCAGCGGCAGCGGGCTGCGCGGGTCAGGCGTCTGGTCGAGGCTGTAGAGGACGCCGACCGTGGTTTCGGTGGGGCCGTAATGGTTGTGCACGCGGCTGGCCGGGGCCAGTTGGCCGATGCGCTGACGCAAGGCCGCAGGGCAGGCCTCGCCGCCGAGCACCAGCACCTGGGGCAGGGCGATGGCTGGCTGGCCGTCGAGCAGCGCTGCCAGGTGCGACGGCACGATTTTCAGGCAGTCGATCTGCCCGTCTTCGAGGAAGCGGGCGAAGGCGTTGGCATCCCGGCTGGCGTGGTCGTCCGCCAGCACCAGGCAAGCGCCGGCCCACAGCGCGGCATACAGGGTGGTATTGCCAAGGTCGGCGGCCACCGAGGAGATCAAGGCGAAGCGCTTGCATTGCCCCAGGCTCAGCGCCTCGCTGACCGCGGCGGTGTAGTTGAGCAGTTGGCCATGTTCGATCACTACGCCCTTGGGCTCGCCGCTGGTGCCGGAGGTGTACAGCAGGTAGGCGGCATCATCCAGGGTGACGTCGCTGCTGGCTAGCGCACCAGCAGGGGCTTCGAGCAATTCGCCGAGGGCGATGCCCTGCGCGCCGCCGATCACCAGCTGCGGCTGGGCGTCGGCCAGGATCCGCTGCTGGCGTGCCGCTGGCCAGGTTGGATCCAGCGGCACATAGGCGGCGCCCGCGCGCATGACCGCGAGCAGCGCCAGTAGCAGTTGCGCCGAGCGCGGCAGCAGCAGGGCGACGGCCGCACCGCGACCGATGCCGCGCGCCTGCAGCACGGCCGCCAGGTGTTCGACCTGGCCATGCAACTGGCCGTAGGTCAGGCTGAGCGCGCCGTCCTGCAACGCCGCTGCATCCGGGGTGTGCTGTGCCCAGTGGGCCAGGCGCGCGATCAGCGGGCGGCTACCGAAGTCGCGCTGCGGGCCGCGCAGGCGTTGCTGCAAGGCCTGGTGCGCCGGCGGGCTCAGCGGCAGTTCGAGAAGGGCACGCTGGGATGGTTGTTCGACCAGTGCCTGCAGCAGGTGCAGGTATTGCTCCAGCAGGCAGCGCAAATCGGCCTCGGCGTAATGCGCGCTAGGCGACTGCACGCTCAGGGCCAGTACCCGCTCCTGCGCGTCGAGGGTGGCTTGCAGTGCCAGGGCGAAGCCCACATCGGCGCCGGGCAGGGCATCGACCGACCAGTGCAGGCCGCCGCTGGCGAAGGGTGCGGTGTCGCGCACCAAGGTGAAGCCGACCGTGCGCTGCAGGGTGTGCGCAGGGTCGTTGACGTGCCAGTACTCCTGCTGCTGGGCGTGGCCGTCGAGCTGTTCGGCCAGTTGCTGCAGCCAGGTGCCGAAGGGCTGATCGAGCTGCGGTGCCAAGGCCAGCGGCAGGATTTTTTCGTAGGCGCCGATGCCGTTGGCCAGGGCTTCGTAGTCGAAGCGGCAGTCCTGTTGCCAGCCGCCGATGAACCTGGCATCACCGCCAATGCGCGCCAGCAACGCCCACCAGGCCGCTTGCAACACGCTGCCCACGCTTTGCTCGCTGCGTTGCGCCAGGTGTTCCAGCTGCGCTTGCAGGGCCTCGGACAGGGCTTGTTGAACGGCGTTGCCTGGCGCCTGCGCAGCGGGCTCGCGCAGGCCGCCCAGGCGCACCGGCGCCAGCGTCTCCAGGCCCAGGCCGGCCCAGTAGGCGCGCCCGGCAGGGGCTTCTTCGTCGGCGTCGAGGTCGTTGCGCCATTCCACGTACTGGCTGTACTGGAACGGCTCCTCCAGGGCCGCGTCGGGCTGGGCGTACAGCGCTGCCAGTTCGCCCAGCAGGTTCTGCAGGCTCAGCCGGTCGGCGGCACAGGCGGCGACATACAGGTCAAGGCGCCACTGGTCGGCACCCTGCGGACGCAGGATGGCGCGCACCAGGCAACCTTGCTCGACGGCCTGTGGCTGGGCGGCCAGGGCCTGGGCCTCGGCGTGCTGCTCAGTACCCAGCAGGTGCCAGTCGAGGCTGGCCGGGACCGTGCTCTGGCGCAGGCTGCGGTACAGCGTCGACGGGCGCAAGGCCACGCGCAGGCTGGTGTGGCGCTGGATAACCTGCAGCAAGGCTTCGTGCAGGCGGCTTGCCTGCAGCGGCCCGGCAAGGTTCAGCCCCAGGTGCAGGGGCGTGCGGCCGAGCTGTACGGCCAGGGCCTGTTCGGCGCTCAGTGGCAGGTCGTGGTTCAATTCCATGGCGTCGTTCATCGTGTGCTTTAGTCCTGCAGTTCCGTTGCGTTGTGGCGGGCGGCCAGCCGGGCCGGTTCATGCATGTCGCCCATGGCGACGGCGATCTTGCGTGGGCCTTCGTACGGGTCGCGGGCGTGGGCGGCAATCAGGTTGTCGAGCATCACCACATCGCCGCGCTGCCAGTCGAAGCGCACCGCGCAGGCTTCGTAGAGGCGGCCGATCAGGGCCATGCTGGCGTCGTCGATCGGGCTGCCGTCGCCGAAGTACACCTGACGTGGCATGCGTTCGGCGCCGACCATCTTCAGCAGGTCTTCGCGCACCTGGGCGTCCAGGCAGAAGCTGTGGTGCAGCTGCAGCTGGTTGAAGAAGCTGCGTTCGCCGCTCAGCGGGTGACGGATCACCGCCGGGCAGCGCGTACGGGTTTGCAGCTCGTCATTGGCCAGCCAGCGGAATTCGGTATGGCTGGCCCGGCACAAGGCCTCGACTTCGTCGCGGCTGTCGGTCTTGAAGAACGCCCGCCAGTTGACGTCCAGCCGTTCGGTGAAGGTGCGCACATACAGCAGCCCCTTGCGCTCGAAGGCCGCGGCCAGCTCGGCCGGCAGTTGCCGGTACAGCTCGCGGCAGTCGACGATCGGCGTGGCACCGCCGACCGGCGACGGTTGTTCGCAGTAGAACCACTGCTTGCGCGGGGCGCGGGGCAGGTGCGAACTCTCGTTGTGGAACAGGATCATTTCCCGTTCCGGGTAGGGCGTGGAGCGGTAGATGTTGCGCCCGCCTTCCTTTTTCGGCAGGTCGCCATAACCGCCGAATAGGCCGGGGTGAATGGCTTCGGCAAAGGCTTCGAAGGCTTTTGCGTCGTCCAGGGCAAAGCCGCGGAACAACAGGCCACCGTGCTGGCACAGCAGGGTGTCGATCAGGTCGCGCGAGCTTTGCGCCCAGCCCACCGGGTCGAGGTCGGCGGCCAGCGGTTCGATCACCAGCGGGAAGGTGCGGCCTGCTTGCAGCGGTGAGGTACGAATCAATGGCCGCGGTGCAGAGGCCCGGGCCGGGAGTTTTTTCAGCTTGTCGAGCTTGCTGGACGAGGGGGCGGGTTTTGCCAAGGCCGGGGTCTCCACGAGGGGCAGCGTGACGGTGAAATGGGCAAGGGCGGCGTGCGGCTGCTCCACCACTTGCTGCAGCAGGTTCAGCCAGGCGCCGATCAGCGCGTCGATGCGCTCGCCCTTGAACAGGGCGCGGGCGTATACCCAGTCGCCGCGCATGACGTCGCCGTGGCGTTCGAGGAACAGCGCCATGTCGAACTTGCTGGTGCGCTCGGCCGCAGGTTGCATGCGCACCTCCAGGCCAGGGATGGAGAAATCACCCGACGGCGTGTTCTGCAGCACGAACAGCGCCTGCACCAGTGGGTTGCGACTGCGCTCGCGCGGTACTTGCAACGCCTCGACGATGCGGTCGAACGGCAGCGCCTGGTGTTCCAGGGCCTGCAGGCAGGTGTCGCGGGTGCGGCCGAGGAACTCGCGCAACGTCTCGCCAGCCAGGCGCCGCGAGCGCAGCGGCAGGACGTTGACGAAGAAGCCGATCAGGCCATCGAGGTGGGCGTGCTCGCGGCCGGCCACGTCGGTACCCAGCAAAAGGTCGTCGGCACCGGTGATGCTGTGCAACAGCAGCTCGAAGCTGGCCAGCAACAGCATGTACAGGCTCACGCCCTCGGCCAGGGCCAGGGCTTCGAGACGCGCCAGCAGCGGCGCGGGGATCTCCAGCGCCCTGGCGGCGCCGCGGGCGTCGGCCTGGGCCGGGCGTGGCCAGTCGCAGGGCAGGGCCAGCACCTGGGGCGCGCCTTGCAGCTGCTGCTGCCAGAAGCTGACCTCGCACTGCAATACTGCGCCCTGCAGGTATTGGTGCTGCCAGGCCGCGTAGTCGGCGTATTGCACGGGCAGTGCGGGCAGCGCCGCCGGTTGCCCTGCGCGCAGGCTCGCATAGAGCTGGCTGAACTCGTTGACCAGCACGCCCACCGACCAGCCGTCGGCGACCATATGGTGCAGTGCCAGCAACAGCAGGTGCTGGTGCTCGCCAAGCTTGAGCAGCCGCGCCCGGATCAGCGGCGCCTGGCGCAGGTCGAACGGCAGGCGCAGGTTGTCCAGGCTTTCCTGTTCGGCCACTTGCTGGCGTTGGGCGTCATCCATCGAGCTGAGGTCGCGCAGGCCGACCTCCAGCGCGAGTGGCTCGGCGATGCGCATGACCGGTTCGCCGTCGATGTCGTGGTAGGCGCTGCGCAGCACTTCATGGCGGGCGAGCAGGGCATTGAAGGTGGCACGCAGCGCCGCCAGGTCCAGCTGCCCGTTCAAGCTCAGGCTGGCGGCCATGTTGTAGGACGCCGAGGGGCCGTGCAGACGGTCGACCAGCCACAGCCGCTGCTGGCTCAGCGACACCGGCATGTGCGCCTGGCGCGGCACCGGCAGCAGCACCGGGCGCGTCGTGCCCGCCGCAGGCGCGGCGGCCAGGGCGTCGAGGCGCTCGGCCAGTTGCCACAGCAGCGGCGCCTCGAACACGCTGCGCAGCGGCAGTTCCACGGCACAGCGCTGACGCAGGCGGGCGATCAGGCGGGTGGCCAGTAGCGAATGCCCGCCGGCTTCGAAGAAGTGGCTGTTGCGCCCCAGCGGTTGCGCGGGCAGCAGCGCGGCCCACAGCTCGCCGAGCAACTGCTCGCTGGCGCTGACCAGGGGCTCGACCTCGGCGTGCTGCAAGGTTGGCAGCGGCAGGGCCTTGCGGTCGACCTTGCCGTTGGCGTTGGTCGGCCAGCTGTCCATCGCCACCCACAGCGACGGCACCATGTACGCCGGCAGGCTGTCGCGCACGTGCTGGGCCAGCTGGGCGTCGTTCAGCCGATGGCCGCTGCGCCCCTGCCAGTAGCCCACCAGCAGGTCGCTGCCGCCGAGCGTCTGCAAGCAGACCATGGCCCGCAGTACGTCGGGGTGGCGCTCCAGGTGCGCCTCGATCTCGCCAGGCTCGATGCGGAACCCGCGCAACTTGAGCTGGAAATCCTTGCGCCCGAGGTACTGCAGCACGCCGTCAGCGTCCCAGCGGGCCAGGTCGCCACTGAGGTACAGGCGGCTGCCCGGCGTGCCGAACGGGTTGGGGATGAAGCTGGCGGCGGTGCGCGCCGGGTCGGCCAGGTAACCGCGGCTGACGCCGATGCCGCCAATCGCCAGCTCACCGACCACCCCGGCGGCGACCGGTTGCAGGTCATGGCCCAGCACATACAGCTCGGCATTGGCGGTGGGCCGGCCGATGGCCACGCTGGCGTCTGGCCCCGGGGCCTGGTACAGCGGCTGGAAAGCCACGTCATCGGAGCATTCGGCCGGGCCGTAGGCATTCATCAGCGGGATGTGCGGGTAGTGGCGGAACCACAGTTGCGCGGTGGCGACCGGCAGTGCTTCGCCGGTCGGTATGACCCAGCGCAGATGCGGCAGCGCCGCTGGCTGGCCGTCGAGGTTTTCGAGCATCGCCTGGAGCAGTGCCGGTACCGGTTCGAACAGGCTCACGCGGCGCTCGCGCAGCAGCGCCAGCAGGGCCTGCGGATCGCGCACCAGCGCATCGCCGATGATCTCGACACAGGCGCCGAACAGCGGCGCGGTGAGGGTTTGCCAGACCGAGATGTCGAAGCACGCCGGGGCGGTCTGGGCGATCACGTCGTCGGCGTTCAGGCCCAACGGCTGCACCTTGGCCAGCATGTTGTTGAGCATGCCGGCGCGCGGCACCATCACCCCTTTGGGCTGGCCAGTGGAGCCAGAGGTGAACAGCACGTAGGCCAGCTGTTGCGGGCGTGCCGGCTGCTGCGGCAGCCGGCCGCTGGTGCTCAGCTGCAGCAGCTCCGACGGCAACGCACGGCGGCCCTGGTAGACGCTGGCCAAAGGCTCGGCACAGGCCTGGCTGCAAACCACCAGCGGCTGCTCCAGGCGCGCCAGCACCTGCTGCCAGCGCGCCGGCGGCTGCGAGGGCTCCAGCGGCAACCAGCCACAACCGGCACGCAGGGTCGCAACCATCAGGCAGAACCATTCGATGCCGCGCTCGGCCAACAAGGCCACCGGCTGGTCGGGCTGGGCGCCCAGGGCTTGCAGGCCCCGCGCCAGGCGTTCGGACTGCTGCCATAGTTCGGCATAGGTGAGCGTTTGCTCGGCGCAGCGCGCGACGATACGTTCGGGGTGCGCGGCGACCTGGGCTGCCACCCGTGCTTCCCAACTTTGCTCAAGGTCGTAGTCCGCCGGGTGGCGGCCCCAGTCGAGCAGGCGCCGATGCTGGGCCGGGCTGAGTGTGGTGAGTTGTTCCAGGCGGGTGTCCGGTGGGCTGTCCAGCATCTGCAGCAGGTTCAGCAAGTCGTCGCTCAGGCGCGCCAGCGCGGCAGCGGGAAGGCGCTGGGCATCGGCGCTGAACAGCACTTCCAGGCAGCGCCCGGGCAGCACTTCGACGGTCAGGCCGTAACTGGTCTGTTCGAGGTTGTCGAGGACCTTGAAGGTCAGCTCGCCAGCCTGCAACTGACGCTCGCTGAGCGCCGGCAGGTTCTGGAATACCAGCAGGGTGTCGAACAGCCCGGCACCGCGCGGGTGCTGCTGGAGGATCTGCGCCAGCGGTGTCTGCTCGTGTTCGCGCATGGCCACGCTGGTGGCTTGCACCTGCTGCAGGTAGTCGCCGAGGGCCATGCCGGGGTCGATGCGCAGGCGCAGCGGCAGGGTATTGATGAACACGCCGAGCATCTGCCCGGCATCGGCCAAGGCATCCGGGCGGCCACTGCTGGTGACGCCGAACATCACCTCGGTGTGGTTGTTGGCGCGGGCTAGCAACAGGCCCCAGGCAGCTTGCATGAGGGTGTTGAGGGTGACTCGGCAGGCTTTGCCGAGTGCGTTCAGGCGGCTGCTGTGGGCTTCGCTCAGGCGCAGGCTGCGGCTGTGGTAGCGCGGTTTGTGCTCGGGGTCGGCCGGGTTCAGCGCCGGCAGCGTGCCGACGCCTTCGAACTGCGCCAGGTGTTGCTGCCAGTACTGCAGGCTGTGCTGGTGCGGTTGCGCGGCGAGCCAGGCGATGTAGTCGCGGTAAGGTGGGCGCGACGGTACGGCAAGGCCGTTGTAGCGCGCGAGAATCTCCTCCATCAGCAGCACCGAGCTCCAGCCGTCGGCAATCAGGTGATGACGGCTCCAGATCAGCCAGCTGTGCTGCGCGTCGAGGTGGATCAGGGCCAACCGTTGCAGCGGTGGGCGCTGAGGGTCGAAGCCTTGGGCTCGGTCGGCCTGGCAGTAGGCGTCCAGGGCCTGCTGGCGTTGGCTCGGGTCCAGCGCGCTCCAGTCCAGGCGCTGCACCGGCAGGGTGAGGCCACTGCACACGCCTTGCACCGGCTCGTCCAGGCCTTGCCAGAGGATTGCCGTGCGCATCAGGGGATGGGCGGCGAAGGTGGCATGCCAGGCAGCGAGGTAGCGCTCGGCGTCCAGTGGGCCTTGCAGCTCGGCCTGCAGCTGGTTGACGTAGACCCCGCTGGCACCTTCCAGCAGGGTGTGGAACAGCAGGCCTTTTTGCAGCGGCGACAGCGGGTAGGCGTCCTCCAGCGGGGTACCGAGCAGCGCTTGCAACGGTTGCCGCTGTTCGGCACTCAGCGATACCGAGGGGGTGGCTGGTGGTACCGAGGGCGTTGCCACAGCTGTGGGTTGGGCCGCTTGGCGCTGGGCGAGGAGCAGGGCCAGGGCGTCGACCCGCGGCTGGGCGAACAGCTCTTTGGGGCTGAACTTCAAGCCCAGCTTGCGCGCCTTGGCAATCACCTGCAGGGCGATGATCGAGTCGCCGCCAACGCTGAAGAAGTCGTCCTGGCGAGTGAGTTCGGGGCGCTCCAGCACTTCGCGCCAGACCCCCAGCAACTGGGCTTCCAGGGCTTTGAGCGGCGAGTCCAGGGTGGCTGCGAGGCGGGCAATGGTGGGGTGGGCAAAGAAATGCCGGGGGCTGAACTTGAGCTGTTGCTTGCGCGCCTGGGCGATCACTTGCAGGGCCATGATCGAGTCGCCGCCCAGGGCGAAGAAGTCGTCATGGATCGACAGCGCCGGTTTGCCCAGCACCTCGCACCAGAGTGTCAGCAGCAGCGCCTCGACTGGGTCGCGCGGGGTACTGTGCGCCTGCGCAGGGGCTGGCTCGGGCGCCGGCAGGGGCAGGTTGTGCCGGTCGACCTTGCCGTTGCCCAGGCGCGGCAGCTGCTCGAGTTCGACATAAACGCTCGGTAGCAGTGGCTCGGGCAGGCGCTCGGCCAGTTGCTGGCGCAGCTGCGCCCGGTCCAGCCCGGGTTCGGCCACCAGGTAGGCAACCAGCCGTGGCGCTTCGCCTTCAGCCAGGGCGCGCGCCAGCACGGCTGCTTCGCGCACACCGCTGCAGGCGCGCAGGCAGGCTTCGACCTCGCCCGGCTCGACCCGGAAGCCGCGGATCTTGACCTGGTCGTCGATCCGCCCCAGGAACTCGATGGCGCCGCTGGCCAACATGCGCACGCGGTCGCCGCTGCGGTACAGGCGCTGGCCATTGTCGGCGAACGGGTCGGGCACGAACTGCCGGGCGGTCAGGCCGGGTTGGCCGAGGTAGCCGTCGGCGACCCCGGCGCCGCCGATGTACAGCTCACCGATGCTGCCCAGCGGCAGTGGCGTGAGGTGCGTATCGAGCACATGCACCTGCACGTTGTCCAGCGGCAGGCCGACCGGGGCGAAACCGGAAAGGCTCGGGGCTTCGTCCTGCACGGCGTGGGTCAGGCAGCCAACGGTGGTTTCGGTGGGGCCGTAGTGGTTGACGATGCGGCAGCTCGGGGCAAGCTGCTGCAGGCGCTGGACCAGCGCCAGGTCGAGGCCTTCGCCACCGAGCACCAGGCACTGGCGCGGCAGCAGGCGGTGTGGCTCGGCCACGGCGAGCAGGGCGGCCAGGTGCGAGGGCACGATCTTCAGGCAGTCGACCGGGTTGGCTGCCAGGTATTGGGCGAGCTCTTCCGGGGCGCTGGCCAGTTCGTCGCTGATCAGCTGCAGGGTACGGCCGCTGAGCAGCGCGCCGAACCAGGCGGTGTAGCCCAGGTCCGCGGCGACGCTGGCCAGTGCCGTCAGGCTGGCTTGCGGGCTCAGGGCCAGCGGCTTGAGTACGGCTTGGGCATAGTGCGCCAGGTTACCCTGGGTCACCCGCACGGCCTTGGGCGTACCGGTAGAGCCGGAGGTGTAGATCAGGTAGGCCAGTTGCTGCGGGTGGCCGGCGGTGTGCGCCTGGCTTACCGCTGGGGCCAGGCCATGCAGGGTATGCGTAGGGTCGATCAGTACGCTGGCGCCGCTGTTGTCGAGCAGCTGGCGCTGGCGCTGCGCGGGCAGGCCCGGGTCCAGGCACAGGTAGGCGGCGCCGAGCTTCCAGCTGGCCAGCATCGCCGTGATCAGCGCGCGGCTGCGCGGCAGGGCGATGGCGACGATGTGCCCGGCAGCGGCACCGGCCTCGCCCAGGCGTGCGGCCAGGGCGCTGGCGGCCTGGTCCAGTTCGCTATAGCTCAGGCTGCCGTCGGCATCGCGCAGGGCAATGCGCTGGCCATGCGTCTGCACCTGGTGCTCGAAGGCAGCCAGCGCCGTGGCGAAGGTGGGTGGCTGGTCGGCCCCGGCGCGGCGCGCGCCGTTGGCCGGCGGCGTGGCCGGCAACTGGTGGACGGGCGTGTCGACCTGCGCCAGGGCGATGCCGGCGAACCAGGCGAAATCCTCGGCCAGGCGGGCGATACGTGCGGCGTCGAACAGGTCGCTGCGATAGCGCCACTGCGCCAGCAGTTGCACGCCGTCGTCCTGCCAGCGCAGGTTGAGTTCGTTGGCGGCGCCGCGCTGGGTGAACAGGTGCTCGCGCAGCGTGTACTCGGCGAAGGCGGCGTCACGCTGGCTGGGCATGTAGGTCATCATGCACTGGAACAGCGGGCCGTCGACTTCCTGCTGCAGGCGCGCCGCCGGGTAGCGGCGATGGCGCAGCCCCTCGCGCATTTGCTGGGCGGTGTCGCGCAGGCATTCGGCCAGGCTCGGGGCATGCGCGAAGCGGGCGCGCAGCGGCAGGCTGTTGAGGGTGAAACCGATCAGCTGCTTGTAGCGCGCCCTGTGCCGGTCCATGGTCGGCGTGCCGATGAGGAAGTCGTCCTGGCCGGTGTAACGGTGCATGAACATCTGGAACAGCGTGGCCAGCACGACGTACAGGCTGACGCCCTGGGCCTCGGCGAGCTGGCGCAGCTGGCTGCTGAGGGCCGGTGCGAGCAGGTACTCGATTTCTTCACCGGCGAAGCCGGGCGTGCGCGGGCGTGGTCGGTCGGCGGGCAGCGCCAGTGCCGTCGGGCTGCCGCTGAGCTGGTTGCGCCAGTAGCTGGCTGCCGCCTCGAGCTTGTCCTCGGCGAGTAGCGTGCGCTGTTCGTCCAGCCAGTCGAAATACAGGCCGGCCGGCGGCAGGACCAGAGCCTCGCCGCTGAGCGCTGCATGGTAGGCGGCGAAGGTCAGCTTGAGCATCCATTCGACGCTGAGGAAATCCCCGCTGATATGGTGGGCCGCCATGCACAGGTACAGGCGGCCCTGGCTTTGCAACAGGCCAAGCCGGCAGATGTCTGCCGCAGCCAGGTCGAACGGCTGGTCGGCGTGTTGCGCGATCCAGGCGGCGACGCCGGCGCTGTCCAGGTCGTCGATACGCTCGATGCGGGTGTTTACCTGGATGTGCTCCGGGCGGTACATCCACAACTTGCCATCCTGCTCGCGGTAGCCGCAGTGCAGGGTCTCGCAGTGCCTGACCACCTGGGCGAAGGCCTGGCACAGGGTGGCCGGGTCGAGGTCGGCGCGCAGCTCGCGTGCGGCGACCATGTTGTAGGCCGGGCTGGCCGGGTTGAGCTGATGGTACTGCCACAGCGCCTGCTGGCCGGCGCTGGCCTCACGCAACGGCTGGGAAGTGGTCATGGGCGGCACTCCTGGGCGGGTTCGGCCATGGCCACGATCACTTGCCGTGGCCCTTTGAAACTGGCGCGGCCATGGGCCACCAGCATGTTGTCGAGCATCAGCACGTCGCCCTGCTGCCAGGGGAAACGCACGGTGCATTGCTCGAGCACGCCGCGGATCTCCGCCAGCGCGCTTTCTTCCAGTTCGCTGCCGTCGCCGTAATAGACGTTGCGCGGCAGGTCGAGCGGGTCTTCGACCACCGCCAGCAGGCTTTCCCGCACGGCAGCTGGCAGGTTGGACACGTGGAACAGGTGCGCCTGGTTGAACCAGACCCAGTCCTGCGTGACCGGGTGGCGAGCGCTGGCCTGGCAGACCTGGCGGGTGCGCAGTTCACCGTCGTCCTTCCACTCGAAGGCGATCTGGTTGGCCCGGCAGTAGGCCTCGGCCACGGCGCGGTCTGCGCTGTTGAAGGCCTGTTCCCAGGGCAGGTCGAGACCGTTGCCGTAGTTGCGCACGTACATCAGGCGTTTGCTTTCGAAGCGTTGGCGCAGGGCCGGGTCGAGCTGCTGGAAGATGCGCCGGCTGTCGGCGATCGGGGTTTCGCCACCTTCAGCGCTGGGCTGTATGCAGTGGAACCAGATCTTCATCGGCCACTGCAGGGTGTAGGACTGCTCGTTGTGCAGCGGGATGACCTGGTGCGCGGGGTATTCGGTGGAGGTATACACCCCCTGTTCGATCGCCTTGCGCGGGGTGGAGCCGAATTCGTAATTGAGCAGCGGGTGACCGAAGCTGCGCACCAACCCCTGGAACGCCTGTTCGCCCAGCACTCCGAAGCCCCGCAGCAGCAGGGCGCCGCTTTCGTGCAGGCAGTCGTTGGCCAGCGCATGCAGCGCCGCGAAGTTTCCCGCACCGGGTTGTGCCGGCTCGACCAGCAGCGGCAGGGCGCTGTCTGGCAAAAGTGCTTGCACCGACAGGCCATTGCCCGGCCCGACACCTCGTCCCATGAGTTGCTCCTTTTTATCGTGGTAGTCACAGCAAAAGGCCATCCCTGGTCTCCCACGGGGCCCCGGCGGAATATATACGAAAGATATGGTAAGTGTTAATGCAATTTATTAGCATTCACATTGTTTGTGAGCGCCTCGACTGCAGCCTTCCTGCGGGCAGCCGGGATTCTGTGAAAACGTTTGTCCAAGGAGTCGACAATGAGTTGGGAAAAGGCCGAGTGCGGGTACGTGGTGGTGGTCAATCATGAGGAGCAGTATTCCATCTGGCCGGATTACAAAGCCCTGCCCGAGGGCTGGCGTGCGGTCGGCCAGCAGGGTGACAAGGCGCAGTGCCTGGCCTGGATCGAACAGCACTGGACGGACATGCGCCCGCTGAGCCTGCGCCAGGCCCTTGAAACCGCCGAGCAACGCTGAGCGCCAGCCGCAGAGGGAGCGATCCATGGAAGACATTCAGCTTGCACCGTACAACCTGGCGCATTTTCGCCGCCAACCGCCGCGCCACTTCGAGGCTGACCCGCTGCTGCAGCGCCAGGCGGCGCGCGAGTCGAACGCGCGCTCCTACCCGCGGCGTATCCCACTTGCGCTGAAGGCAGCGCAGGGGCTCTACGTACAGGACACCCGTGAGCAACTGTTCATGGACTGCCTGGCGGGGGCAGGGACGTTGGCGCTTGGCCACAACCATCCGTGCACCCTGGCGGCGATGCGCGCGACCCTGGACAGCGGCGTGCCCTTGCATACCCTCGACCTGACCACGCCGGTCAAGGACCTGTTCGTCGAGACCTTGTTCGCAGCCTTGCCGCCAGCCTTTGCTGCCGAGGCGCGTATCCAGTTCTGCGGGCCGACCGGGGCCGACGGGATCGAGGCGGCGATCAAGCTGGCGAAGATCGCCACGGGGCGCAAAGGCGTGTTCTGCTTCTCCGGCGGCTACCACGGCATGACCCACGGCGCGCTCAGCCTCATGGGCAACCTGGGGCCCAAGCAGCTGCCGGGCTCACTGATGCCCGATGTGCAGGTGCTGCCGTACCCCTATGACTACCGTTGCCCGTTTGCCCTGGGTGGCGAGGCCGGTATCGACGCAGGGCTGAGCTATATCGGCCAGCTGCTGAGTGACCCCGAGTCCGGGGTGCCGCTGCCGGCGGCGGTGGTGGTGGAAGTGGTGCAGGGCGAGGGCGGTGTCATTCCGGCGCCGGTGCGCTGGCTACAGGGCCTGCGCAAGCTGACCCGCGAGCATGGCGTGGTGCTGATCATCGACGAGGTGCAGAGCGGCATCGGCCGCACCGGGCGCATGTTCGCCTTCGAGCACGCCGCTATCGAGCCGGACGTACTGGTGCTGTCCAAGGCCATCGGCGGTGGCCTGCCGCTGGCAGTGGTGGTCTACCGGCAGGCGCTCGATGTGTGGACGCCGGGTGCGCATGCGGGCACGTTCCGCGGCAATCAGCTGGCCATGGCGGCCGGCACCGCGACCCTGCGGTATATCCGCGACGAGGGCGTGGTGGCCAACGCCGAGCGCATGGGCGACTACCTGATGACCCGGCTGCGCCAGTTGCAACGCGATTACCCGTGTATCGGCGATGTACGTGGGCGTGGGCTGATGGTCGGGGTGGAGATCGTCTCTACCGACGCAGGTCAAGGCCGGGTGCCGGCCGGGGATGGCGTGCTGGCCAAGGCCGTGCAGCAGGGCTGCCTGCGTGAAGGGGTGATCCTCGAACTGGGCGGGCGGCATGGCGCGGTGCTGCGCTTCCTGCCGCCATTGACCATCGGTAGTGAGGAGATCGATACACTGGTCGAGAAGCTGGAGATCGCCTTGGCTGCACAGGCTGTTCGCAAACGCTGCGCACAACCTGTGGTAGCGGGGTCACCCGCGAGCACCGGCGAAGCCGGTGCCATCCCAGCCTGACCTGCAACGACTGGCTGCGCTACAACCACGCCTTGATCTGCCTCGACACCGCGTCGGTGGAAATCCCGTAGCGGTCATGCAGTGTCGGTAGCGCACCCGCATCGAGAAACGCATCCGGCAGTGCGATCTGGCGGAAGGTGGGCGTGACCCCGTTGCGCAGCAGCACGCCCGCCACAGCCTCGCCAAGGCCACCGATGATCGAGTGGTTTTCCGCCGTGACCACCAGGCGCCCAGGCTTGCGCGCCTCGGCGAGGAGGGTCTGTTCATCCAGCGGCTTGATGGTCGGCACATGCAGTACCGACACATCCACGCCATCCTTGTGCAATTGCTCTGCAGCTTCCAGGGCGCGCATGGTCATCAGGCCGCTGGCGATCAGCAACACGTCGCGGCCACCGCGCAGCACCTGGGCCTTGCCCAGCTGGAAGCGGTAGTCGTAGCGATCCAGTACCAACGGTACGTTGCCGCGCAGCAGGCGCATGTACACCGGCCCCTGGTGGGCGGCGATCGCCGGCACGGCCTGTTCGATTTCCAGCGCATCACAGGGGTCGACGATCATCAGGTTGGGCATCGCCCGGAAGATCGCCAGGTCATCCGTGGCCTGGTGGCTTGGGCCATAGCCGGTAGTCAGGCCAGGCAAACCGCAGACGATCTTGACGTTGAGGTTTTCTTCGGCGATCGCCATGCAAATGAAGTCATAAGCCCGACGCGAAGCGAATACCGCATAGGTAGTGGCGAACGGGGTCATTCCTTCGCGGGCCATGCCAGCGGCAGCGCTCATCAGTAACTGCTCGGCCATGCCCATCTGGTAGAACCGCTCGGGGTGGGCTTTGGCGAAGATGTGCAAGTCGGTGTACTTGGACAGGTCGGCACTGAGCCCGACGATATCCTGACGGTGCTCGGCCAGGCTGGCCAGGGCATGGCCGAACGGGGCAGGGCGGGTTGGCTGGCCCTCGGCGGCAATCGAGGCGATCATGGCCGAGGTGGTCAGGCGTTTCTTCGGTGCATTCACTGTGCTCATGCTTGGCTCCCGGCGTCCAGCGCCTCAAGGGCGAGATCCCATTCGTTTTCATCGACGCGAATGAAATGCGTCTTGTCGCGGTTTTCCAGGAATGGCACACCTTTGCCCATGCGCGTGTCACAGATGATCACCCGCGGTTGTGCCGCCGGGTGGGCGCGGGCCTGGTCGAAGGCGCTGACCAGCGAATCCAGGTCGTTGCCATCCACTCGCTGCACGAACCAGCCAAACGCTTGCCAACGCTCGACGATCGGCTCGAAGGCAAGCACTTCGCTGGCGTGGCCATCGGCCTGTTGGTTGTTCACATCGATGATCGCGATCAGGTTGTCCAGGCGCCAATGGCTGGCCGACATTGCCGCCTCCCAGGTCGAACCCTCGTTCAGCTCGCCATCGGACAACAGGTTGTACACCCAGCTGTCCGAACCCTTGCGCTTGAGCCCGAGGCAGGCGCCGACCGCGATGCCCAGCCCATGACCCAGCGAACCGCCGGTAATTTCCATGCCGGGGGTATAGGCAGCCATGCCCGACATGGGCAGGCGGCTATCGTCGCTGCCGTAGGTTTCCAGCTCCTCCTCGGGAATCACGTCGGCCTCGATCAGTGCGGCGTAGAGGGCAATCGCGTAATGCCCGATGGACAGGTAGAAGCGGTCGCGCCGCTCCCACTCAGGGTTGGCGGGGTCGATACGCAGCGCGTGGAAGTATGCGACGGCCAGCAGGTCGGCAGCGCCCAGGGCCTGGCCGACATAGCCCTGGCCCTGGACCTGGCCCATGCGCAATGCATGGCGGCGGATATTGCGGGCGCGCACAGCCAGTGGCAGCGCCTCGTTGGTGGAACGCACAGCAGTCATGGGGGTGACTCCTTTTTCGAATCAGCGATTGACCAGATGAGCCGGTACCCGCGACACCAGGAAGGCGCCAAGGATGAGCACGGCGGTGATGAGATACATACCGATGGCATTGCTGCCCAAGGTGGTGGTAACCCAGCCGATCAGGTACGGCGAGCAGAACCCGGCAAGGTTGGCGAAACTGTTCACCGCGGCGATGCCGGCTGCTGCCGAAACCCCGCCGAGCAGCGTGGTAGGCAACATCCAGAACAGCGAGGAAGCGGACAGCACCCCGGCCGCAGCCAGGCACAGGCTGAGGATCGACAGGGTCAGGCTGCTGCCCAGCGCGGCGGCGAGGCTCAAGCCCAGGGCGCCGATCAGCATGGGGATCGCCAGGTGCCAGCGGCGCTCACGGTGGCGGTCGCCACTGCGTCCGGCCAGCAGCATCGCGACGATGGCGCACAGGTACGGCAGGCTGGTCAGTAGGCCGATGTGCAAAGGCTCGCTGACACCGGCATTGCGCACCAGCGTAGGCAGCCAGAAGGTGATCGCGTACTGGCCCATCACCACGCAGAAGTAGATGCTGGCCAGCAACCACAGGCGACGGTCGCGGATGAAGTCGGACACCGAACCATGCGTGACCTTGTGTTGCTCGTCTTCGGCCAGTTCCTTGCGCACCAGGGCCTTTTCTTCGTCGCTCAGCCAGTGTGCCTGGTCGACGCCATCCTTCAGGTAGCTCAGCACCAGGATCCCCACCAGCACCGTGGGGATGGCTTCGAGCAGGAACATCCACTGCCAGCCCGCCCAGCCGTGCACACCGGCGAAACGTTCCATGATCCAGCCTGACAGCGGGCCGCCGATCATCCCCGAGAGCGGAATGGCGATGAACCACAGCGCAGTCATCTTCGCCCGGCGATAGGAGGGGAACCAGTAGGTCAGGTACAGCAGCAGCCCAGGTGCCAGGCCCGCCTCGGCGATACCCAGCAGGAAGCGCAGGGCATAGAACTGCCAGGCCGTCTCCACCAGGGCGAACATTGCCGAGATGATGCCCCAGGTGATCATGATGCGGGCAATCCAGCGCCGGGCGCCGACCTTGTGCAGGATGATGTTGCTGGGCACCTCGCAGAGGAAGTAGCCGATGAAGAACATGCCCGCGCCCAGGCCATAGACCGCTTCGGACAGGGCCAGGTCGTCCATCATCTGCAGCTTGGCGAAGCCGACATTGACCCGGTCGAGGTAGGCACACAGGTAGCAGAGCATGAGAAAGGGCATCAGTCGCCAGGCCGTCTTGCGGTAGGCACTGCTGCGTGCGGCGGACACCGCATCGAGCGCTAGTGTGGTCATTTCGTTCTGATCTCTTGTTGTTATCGAACGCGTGACCTGCGCCGGGCTCGGGCGCCGGTCACGATGCGGTGGATGCTCAGTGGATAAGCATGCCGCCGTTGACATCCAGGGTAATGCCCGTGAGGTAGCTGGACAGATCACTGGCAAGGAACAATGCCGCATTGGCGACATCGCGGGCCTCGCCCAGGCGCCCCAGCGGGATGCCTTCGATGATGGCGTGACGGCGCTCATCGTGCATCAGGCCGCCCGTGATGTCGGTGTGAATCAGGCCAGGGGTGATCGAATTGACGCGGATGTTATCCGGCCCCAGCTCCCGGGCCATGGCCTTGCCGAGGCCGAGTACGCCAGCCTTCGCGGCGCTGTAATGAGGGCCGCCGAAGATGCCGCCACCGCGTTGTGCAGACACCGACGACAGGCAGATGATGCTGCCGGCCTGCTGCGCACGCATGGTCGGGATGACCGCCTGGGACATCAGCAGCGTGCCACGCAGGTTCACGTTCAGAATGCGATCATAGTCCGCGCCAGTGATGTCGAGGGTCTTCACTGGCTGGGTGATACCGGCGTTGTTGACCAGCACGTCGATCCGTCCGAACTGCGCCAGGACCTGGGCGATGGCATCGCGCACTTGCGCTTCATCGGCAACGTTGGCGGCCAGGCCGATGTGGCCTTCGCCGAGGGAGGCGGCGGCTTCGGCGGCGGCCGTTGGATCAAGGTCGAGAATCGCGACCTTGGCGCCCTGTTCGGCGAACGCCTGGGCAGTCGCGCGGCCGATACCGCGGGGCGAGGCGGCGCCAGTGATGACGGCAAATTTTCCTGTTAACAGCATCGGGAGTGCTCCGGGTGATTATTGTTGTGAGCAGCGGTTCAGGCAGAACCGATAGGCACAGCTTCGTCTCGCTGGGCGGGCCGAGCAACGCTGCCGCTTTCACCCGATGCTGAAAAAAATTCAGCCCTCGGCTTGTGCCTGGGTTCGATGGACGGGTAAAACCCTAGGTACCGCCGCGAACCATGCAGGAATGCCCATGAGCCTGGACCTTCTCAGAAAGTCTCCGCAGATCCCTTCGCTGAAAGCAATTCAGGCCTTCGAGCAAGTCGCCCGCTTCGCTAACGTTGCGCGTGCCGCCGAGCAGTTGAACCTCACGCCCTCAGCGGTCAGCCATCAGATCGCCAACCTGGAGGCCCTGATTGGTCGACCATTGTTCATTCGCGAGGCGCGTGGTGTAGCGCTGACCCCGGCGGGTGAGCAGTACCTGCGCGAGGTATCGGGCATCCTGCAGAGCCTGGCCATGGCCACCGAGCGCGCCGGTAACGCCGTGGGCTTCGATTGCCTGCGGCTGCATTCCGCACCAAGCTTCGGGCTGCTCTGGTTGCTGCCGCGCCTGGACCACTTCCGCAACAGTCACCCGCAAATCCAGATCAACCTGTCCTGCTCGTACGAGTCATTGCACTTTGGCCGTCATCAGATCGACCTGGATATCCGCCATGGCTATCCCAACTGGCCCAACCTGGAAGTGCGCACCATCCGCCATGAACGCGCCACCGTGCTGGCTTCGCCGCGGCTGCTCGAACGCACACCGGTCAAGCAGCCCAGCGACCTGCTGGGGCAGAACCTGATCCTGTCGGAGGCCGCATTGGTGCAGTGGCCGCAGTGGTTTGCCCAGCAAGGCTTGGCGTTGCCGCAATCCCCGTATGCGCTGAGTTTCGATCGCTCGTACATGAGCCTTGAAGCCGCCAGCCACGGGTATGGGGTGGCCTTGGAGAGTTCCTTGCTGGCTCAGGACTATATTGCCCGAGGCGAGTTGGTACCGGTATTTGTAGAAGACCTGGCGACGCCCGTCAGTGCCCACCACTTGGTATTTCCTCGAGGCCATGCTGAAGCTCTCAGGGTTCGTCAGTTCCTTGAATGGGTGCAAGGCCAGCTCGGTCATGACTTCAATTACTGAGAGCAGTCCGCACGACAGACTGTTGAAGGCAACAAGGCGCTGATCGCTATCGCAAAGATGCCATGGTGGGATTACGAAGTACGATTGATCGGTGTCGCATAAAAGGTCTCAAGTCGTTCGAAATATGACTTGGACGGTCTTGGTGGGTGGCGCATAGCATTGCAGCCACTGGAGTTCACAACCGACTCTCCCATCAGGAAAACGCACAGGAACCTCATACCCCCTTATCACCAACCCGCTGGGCTTCGGTGCCGCCCCACTGGGCAACATGGCTGAAGGTAGCGGGTCTCGGGGGAGTGGTCTGGTTCGTTCGTGCCGATGGGTATCAGCGATGCTGAAGCAACTGCGCTGTTAGCCGGCATCTAGGAAGATGGCCTGGCGGCGCTGAAGAAGGGACTGGAAGGCTAAGCGGTTTTCTGGAAAGGCTTGCCCGGCGACAGTGTCAGTATTTGTAATACTGATATGTCGCTGTCGGACTTTCAATCAATGAGCCAACCCGGCTCTCCCTCGACCAAGATCCGTCCGTGGCAGGTTGTGTCTCGCTCCCTCGATGATTGTGCAGGCTGCATCTGTTTCGATGACGGCACTGTAACTGATCCGATCGCCTACGCGTGCGACGGTCCTGCCATTCCAGGAACTTCCAGTCCTTTGGTCCTCAATAAATCTGATTTCCTGGTCTAGACCTGAGACTAAATTGTTTTTATCAGCTGAGATGAGCCGAGCGAAGCTGCGGCCTAATAGCTTGTTTGGCGCGTTCCAGATACTCTGCAGGCGAATTAGACGCGTCGTCCGCAAGTGTGCCGGTAAAAAATCCTACAATGCCTTCGGAAGTTTCGCTGCCTGCTTCGGCTTGTACATCTTCAAGATGCCGCTATTATCAGGCGTGTCGCAATTTCGCGGCATTTAATGGGGAATCGAATATGAAAGCTATCAAGATGGAATCCGCAAAATTGGCAAATTTGGCTCTTCTGGTTAAAACGGCTAAATAAGCCTTAGCCGATAAGTGCTAAAGCGCAGTGCCGGCCTGCGCTTTGGCTAAAGGAGGGGGTATGATAAGTAGCGACTGCTTTTTTATTGCCGTAGATAATGCTCTGATTTGCTGGGATTTCAAAAGGCACAAGCAGTATCAGTTGTCGGCGGAGCATGCTCATCGGTTGATTTCACTAATTTATGATCAGGGTTGCAGTGATTCAAGTGATACTGTGGTTGAGGATTTTAAACGTTGCAAGGTTATGTTGGACTCTCCCAGGGGCGAGAGTGATTGGGGTTGGGATGTGCTGTCTAGGATTTTTCATATTGGTACTAAAGATATAGTTCCGGAAAACCAGCCTGCCAGCGAGCATGAGTGGGCTGTTCAATACTTAGAACACTGTAATGATGTATTGGGTAAAACTTCTCCTGTTGAGAGCTTTCGGGGCGTTGGGGGTGGTATCCAGTTACCTGGTTTTTGCGCTGCTGATGAATTCGATGAGGTGCTTGCACGCCGCGCAACAGCAAGAGCTTTCCATCAGTTACCGATTTCAATAGCTGAGCTAGGGAAAATCTTGCATCGTACACTGGGCTTTGTTGAAAGGCGGGAACTTTCTAATCAACAAGGAGGAGTGGAGCAGTTCTCCAAGCGGCGTAGCAGTCCATCAGCAGGTGGCTTAAATGCTACAGAAGGTTATGTATATGTGGCTAATGTCGAAGGCTTAGAGCCAGGAATATATTATTACGATCCTCATCTTCATCAGGTGCATTGGCGTAGTCAATTGGTACCGAAACTCGGCGCCTTGCCTTCAGGACAGCATTTCGCGAACGATATACCAGTGGGGCTGTTTCTAACATCCAGATTCGATAAATTGTGGTGGAAGTACGAGCATTCCCGCGCCTATCGGATGGCATTGATAGAGGTTGGTCATGTGGCGCAGACGTTCCAACTAGCGGCAACTGCCCGTGGGATGAATACATGGCTAACTGGTGCGTTGAATGAATCCTCCATTGAATCATTGCTACATCTTGAAAATTCTGATGAGCAGGTGATTTTTTTTGTTGGCTGTGGTTATAGCGATGGTTCCGCTATCCCGAACTGCCTAAAATCTCTACTTAAGTGAGTTTACAATGGGGTGTGTGCATGAGGAAAGGAACTGATCGTAGTATTACTATGTTTAGAGGCTGGCACCTGACTAGCGCTGTGCGCTCGCGGCCTTATGTGTATAAATTTTCAGAGGCGGACTTTGCTCGATGTGATCCTGGCTTGTGGTTTCCTGCTGCGCTCAGTCCTGTGCTAGCTCATGACTCAGTAAGAGCTCTTTCAAAGCAAGAGTTGAGGATTTTGCATGTGTATCATTTAGTGTATTTTATGGATTACACGACTGAGCTAGAGATAGCGCATGTCAACGAAGCTGTGCAGTGCATTGTAATTGGTGGTTTAAAGAAGTACTTTGAGGATGGAGAGCGGCGTATTGCTTTGAAGTTGTATGCTGATGAAGGCTATCACGCTTTATTTTCACGGGATATTGCAGATCAAGTGTCAAAGCATTTTGATCTGGTGCGAGCTAAATCTACTCGCATTGTGGGGTTGGATCGTATTTTAGAGAAAAGTCCTTTAGGGTTTAGGTGTCTAACCCGATTTTGTATTGCATTTGTCTCAGAGACTTTGATTGCTTGCGAGCTGTTAAAGTTGTCTCGCGACTCACTTGTAGATCCTGTGGCATATATGTTTATTGATCACCTACATGATGAAGGGCGTCATGCGGTTTTCTTTTCTGAATGCTTTGTTCAGCTGTGGCGGAAAATCTCCAGGTGCGAGAGGAATTATGTAGTTCAAGTACTGCTTGAGGTGCTCGCGGTATTCTGTAGGCCTGATATTTCTTTCTTGCAGACGCTTTTTAAAGGTCGGCCAGTAATCGGAAATGAAGTTGTCGCTTATTTGGAGTCGAGTTGGTCTGCTCGGATGCTTGAAGTTTCTGGGCCCACGCTTCGAGCGATTGAACGGACTGATTTGCTGGATGATGAGGGCTATTTATTGCAATTCAGAAAAGCGGGGTTAGTAGCGTGAATCGGCCCTCCGAATCGCTCAATAGTTTTCTGTGCTCGGCCCTGTTGATCCTGTTGTGTCTGTTAGGCGTATTCCCTCTGGATGTGATCCTGCCATCATTCCCGGCGCTCGCAGACGAGTTTCACGTCGAGCCGCAACAGATAGCCTACTCGGTGAGCTTCTTTGCGTTTGGTGTCGCCGTGGCGCAAATCGTGATCGGGCCATTGTCGGATGGCACGGGGCGCAAGCGGTTGTTGCTCGCTGGGTTGGCAGTGTCCATTGCAGGCGCAGTGGGTTGTGTACTTTCAACCCGCTATGAGACGTTCATGGCGTTCCGTTTGCTGCAGGCCCTGGGTTGCGGGAGTTTCGTGCTGGGCCAGGCGCTCGTGCAAGATCTGTACAGTGGTAGACAGCGCAATGCCATGCGTATCCTGCTGACCAGCGCAAGTGGGCTATTCATCTCGTTGTCACCGGTCGCAGGCGCTTTTCTCCAACAATCCTTTGGCTGGAAGGGCAGCTTTACGGTATTCGCTTTCATAGCCGTGATCGTTTCATCCCTGTCATATGCATTGCTGCAGGACACGCCTGCATTGAGAGGCCGTAGGTCGGGCATGCGCAGCTACTGGGTCATGCTGCGTGATACGACCTATCTTGCGCACTCCCTGCTGTCCAGTCTCGCTTTTGCCTGCCATTTTTCCTTCATCGTTGTCGCGCCATTGGCGTTGATGGACAGCCTGGGGCTGACGCCATATCAATTCTCGGTGGTATTTATCGCCTATGGGCTTGCATATATCGCTGGCGGAGCAGCCGCGACCTATTTGAACAATCGAGTAACTCCGCAGGTTCAGATCAAGACGGGATTCCTGCTCATAGCTGCCGGGGGCATCACACTTTTGGTTTGGGAGCAGCTAGCGGGACTGACGGTGACAGGCCTTGTTCTACCGATGATCATCTGCACGACGGGGACAACACTGGTGCGTCCTGCTGCGACGACCCAAGCCTTGGCGCGTTACCCACACCAGGCCGGTGCGGCAGCGTCGCTCAATACGACATTGCTGTTCGCAGGTGGTGGTTTGGCTGGCAGTCTTGTGGCCGGTGTCGAAAGCGCGCTGCCGATGAGCCTGGGGCTTTTTTTCCTGGGCGCCAGTCTGTGCGGGTGGCTACTGCTTGCATGCATGGCGGAAACTGACCGCATAGCTGAGGGTTGATCAGGCGCAAATACCGAGCAGCAGCAGCGCCGCCACGCCCAGGCCTAGCGCGACCGAGCAGCCGCCCAGCGACAGCGCGGCTCGTCCGTGCCGGTACCAGCCGTCATGTCCCAGTTGCCGTGCCGGTACCAGCAGGCTGCGCCAGTGCAGTTCGGTGTCATGAAACGCTTGCAGGTGCGCCGGGTCTGCGTCGAGCCAGCGACGGAAATCGATGCGCTCGCAGGCGGTCACCTCGGGGCTCTGCAAACGCACATACCATCGCCCGGCAGCACTCGCCAGCCCGTCGCGGCGCGAACGGCCGGCTTGCAGGGCCTGGACCATGTGCCGCTCGATGCTTGCCAGGGGCAGGCCGAGGCGGGCAGCGATGGCGGCGAAGTCCAGCTGGTCCAGGCGGTTGAGCAGGAACACTTGCTGTACGCGCCGTGGCAGCTGTTGCAAGGCATGCAGCAGGGACTCTGCGGTAGCGTCCCCCGTAGTCGGGGTTGGGTGTTCGAGCGGCAGTAGCAGGCGGCTCATGGTCAGCTCCTTGCTGGGAGGGAGAGGGGGCATCTTCCGTGACGCACTGTCAGCCTAAGCTAAACGATATTGATTCTCAAGTGCTGATTTTGCAATGTTCTGCAATGAGCGTTCACGCCCTGAAACACTTTTGCTAGCATGCGCGCCATCACGATCTTCATTAGCCTGAAGAGCCAAAAAAAAGACCCGGCAAAAAGCCGGGTCCAAAACCGTGATTAGCCTGATGAGGAGATAATCCGAGAGCGACCTAAGCTCCAGGTTATCCAGCTGATCTCGCGATCAGTTGAGTGCAATAATAATCGTTATCATTTGCAAGTCAAATGAATTTTTCGCTTATCCGGTAAAAAAGTTTTACCGGTGCGCTTCCTTGTCCCGACAATCGGGGCCTTTGCCGTTACCCGGCCAATCACGTTCTCTCCCTTCTTTGTTGCCTAGATGCCTGGTTCCACGGCGCGTTTGTGCTCCAGCAGCGCGCGGGCCATGTCCATCATGTGCATCAGGGCTAAGGTCAGTTCGCGCTGGCTGCCGTGCTGGTGGGTGGCGGTTTCCTGGGCGGTGGCGGCGGCGCAGCGCAGCAGGGCGATGGCATGCTCCCGGGCCTGTTCGCTGGTGACACCCTCGTGCAACGTCCAGATCCTGTTGTCGAGGGTGGGACGCTGCGGGTTGGGGTTGAGGTAGTAGTCGAGGGCGCGGCGGGCGGCTCCGCTGTCGAGATCTGTTTCGTCGTTTTTCGGTGGTTTCATCGCGATACCTTCTGATTTCCCTTCAAACACACAGGAATCACAGCATAGGTCAATCTGTACTATTCATGGCCAAAGAAATAATTCAGATTGTGTATTGCTGCGGGTAATACAGTCCGTATTGTTGCCGCTCATGGAAAACTGGAACGCTTTTCTCAAGCGCTACAAGCGCGAACACAATCTCAGCCAGCTCAAGCTGGCCGAACGCCTGGGCATGACCCAGGGCGGCGTAGGTCATTGGCTGCGTGGCACGCGGCAGCCGACGTTGGAAACCATCAACGAAAAGCTTGAGAAACTTGGGCTGGTGTTTCTTGAAGCCCAAGTCATGGTGGTGGAGCGCGATATGGTGCGCGAATCACCTGGTCGCTATGCGGCCGACCAACCGGCTTCAGGCAAGGCGCTGCTCTATGCAAGCTTTCGCTTCCCAGTGCTGAGCTGGGCGGACTTGCAGGGGCCCTTGCCAGAAACAGGCAAAAGCCACGAACAGAGCGACTACATGCCTGCGGGTAATGCGTTCTGGCTGGTGGTAGAGAACGATTCGATGAATGCCGCCAGTGGCAAGAGCGTGCCCGAGGGTATGCGAGTGCTGGTGGATACCGGCCTGCCGGCAGAGCCAGGTAGGCTGGTCATTGCCCGGCAGCCGGGGCGGCCGGCGGTGTTGCGGCAGTTGATCGAGGAGGGCGGAGACAAGATGCTCAAGCCGCTGAATACGCGCTATCCGACTGTTCTCTGTGAAGCGGGGTGCGAGTTTCTGGGTGTGGTCGTACGGGTGCACGGGGTGTTTTAAGGTTTGCGATTCTGGTGGGGCTGTCGGGTGCCAGGCGTGGTTGGTGTGGCGCGTTGCAGATCGAACGCCGCTCGCGCGGCGCTCGATCTCATAGGCCCCACAAGACTCAAGCCAATCGGCCTCGGTCACTCGGCCAATTCGACCAGGACCGTCCCTTCGCTGACCATGTCGCCTTCCTGGCAGAACAACGCCTGTACCGTGCCGCCATGCGGCGCTCGAATGCTGTGCTCCATCTTCATCGCCTCCAGCACCACCAGCGCCGCCCCCGCTTCGACCAGCTGTCCCGGCTCTACCAGCACCCGCACGATGCTGCCATTCATCGGCGCGCCCAAACCGCCCTGATGGCTGTGGCTGGCCTCGGCCTCGGCGATCGGGTCGAAGGCTTGCACCGCATGCATCTCGCCGTCCCACTGCAGGTACAGCATGCCACCACGGCGGAGCGCCAGATGCTGGCGGCGTACACCTGCATGGTCATGCACCAGGTGCTCGCCCAGCAGTTGCCAGGCGGACGCGGTACTGCGTTCCAGGGCCACCGCCTGATCCTGCCCATTACTGGCCAGATGCAGGCTGCTGCGTGCCGGCAGGCCCAGGCGCAGGCCAGTGCGCTCGGCCCACGGCGAACCGCGGTCGTCATCCCGCTGCTGCCCGCCCTGGCCTTGCAGCCACGCCTCGGCCGCGGCTTCCCAGAAAGCGGCTGGCAACGCCTGCGGCGCGGGCAGCAGCATGGCCTGGTGGCGCGGAATGAAGCCGGTGTCCAGCTCGGCCGCGGCAAATGCCGGGTGCGCGAGAATGCGCCGCAGGAAGGCAATGTTGGTCTTCAGCCCGCCAATGGCAAATTCATCGAGCATGGCCAGCAAGCGCAGGCGTGCCTGCTCGCGGTCTTCGCCCCAGGCGATCAGCTTGCCCAGCATCGGGTCGTAGAATGGCGATACCGCATCGCCCTCGCTGACGCCACTGTCCACCCGCCGGCCTTCGCCAGGCGCCGACTCACGGTACAGCGCCAGCGTGCCAGTGGCGGGCAGGAATTCGTTGGCCGGGTCCTCGGCATACAGGCGCACTTCGATGGCATGGCCGATCAGCGGCACCTGTTCCTGGGTGATCGGCAGGGGCTCGCCGCAGGCTACGCGGATCTGCCAGGCCACCAGGTCGAGCCCGGTGATGGCCTCGGTAACCGGGTGCTCCACCTGCAGGCGGGTGTTCATCTCCATGAAGAAGAACTCGCCACGGGCGTCGAGCAGGAACTCGACGGTGCCGGCACCGACATAGCCGATCGCCTGGGCGGCGCGGACCGCCGCTTCGCCCATGGCCCGGCGCAGTTCAGGCGACAGGCCAGGTGCCGGGGCTTCTTCAACCACCTTCTGGTGACGGCGCTGGATCGAGCAGTCACGCTCGTTGAGGTACAGGCAATTGCCGTGCTGGTCAGCGAACACCTGGATTTCCACGTGGCGCGGCTTGAGCACGTACTTTTCCACCAGCATGCGCGCATCGCCGAACGACGCTTGCGCTTCGCGCTGGGCCGAGGCCAGGGCGTCGGCCAGCTGGCTTTCCTCCTCGACCACTTTCATGCCCTTGCCACCACCGCCGGCGCTGGCCTTGAGCAGCACCGGGTAGCCGATGCGTTCGGCGGCGGCGCGGAAGGTGTCGAGGTCCTGGGCTTCGCCGTGGTAACCCGGTACCAGCGGCACGCCAGCGGCTTCCATCAGCGCCTTGGCCGCCGACTTGCTGCCCATCGCATCGATGGCGCTGGCCGGTGGGCCGAGGAAAATCAGCCCGGCCTGTTCGATGGCACGGGCAAAGCCCGCGTTCTCCGACAGGAAGCCATAGCCGGGGTGAATGGCCTGGGCGCCGCTGGCCTTGGCGGCGGCGAGAATCTTGTCGACCACCAGGTAGCTGTCGGCTGCCTTGCTGCCGCCGAGGTCGACGCGGATATCGGCTTCGCGGCTGTGCCGGGCGTCACGGTCGGTGGCGCTGTGCACGGCAACGGTGGTCAGGCCCATGGCCTTGGCGGTGCGCATCACCCGGCAGGCGATTTCGCCACGGTTGGCGACCAGCAGGGTGGTCAAAGCGGGGCGGCTCATGGGCGCGGCTCCTTCTTGTCATCGGTTTGCCAGGCGGGGCGGCGTTTTTCCAGGAAGGCGCGCAGGCCCTCCTGGCCTTCGGCGCTGACGCGGATGCGGGCGATGGTGTTTTCGCAGTAGCGGCGCAGGGCCGGGCTGAGTTCGCCGGCGTCCACCTCGCGCAGCAGGTCCTTGGTGGCGCGCAGCGCCTGCGGGCTGTTCTGCAGCAGGTTGGCGACCCAGGCTTCGACCTGGGCGTCCAGCTCGCTGGCCGGGTACACCTCGGCCAGCAGGCCCAGTTCGCGCGCTCGCACACCACTGAAGCGTTCGGCGGTGAGGGCGTAGCGGCGGGCGGCGCGCTCACCGATGGCCTTGACCACGAACGGGCTGATCACTGCCGGGGCCAGGCCGATGCGCACTTCCGACAGGCACAGCTGGGCGTCCTCGGCACCGATGGCCATGTCGCAGCAACTGATCAGGCCCAGTGCGCCGCCAAAGGCTGCGCCTTGGACCACCGCCAGGGTCGGCGTCTTCAGGCGGTGCAGGGCGTACATCAGCTCGCCCAGCTCGCGGGCGTCGTCCAGGTTGGTGTTGAAGTCCAGTTGCGCCGACTGCTGCATCCAGGCCAGGTCGGCGCCGGCGCTGAAGTGCCGGCCACGGCCGCGCAGCAGCACAAAGCGCAGGCTGGCGTCCTCGGCCAGCTGGTCGAGGGCGACGATCAGCTCGCGGATCATCAAGGCGTTGAAGGCGTTGTTCTTGTCCTCGCGGCTCAGCCACAGGGTGGCGAAACCGCGCGGGTCGCGGATCACTTCGAGGGTGCTGAAATCGCTCATGGGTCACATCCGGAAAATGCCGAAGCGGCTCGGTTCGATCGCTGCGTTCAGCGCGGCCGACAAGGCCAGGCCGAGCACGTCGCGGGTCTGGGCCGGGTCGATGACGCCGTCATCCCACAGGCGGGCGCTGGAGTAGTAAGGGTGGCCCTGATGCTCGTACTGGTCGAGGATCGGTTGCTTGAGCCGGGCTTCGTCTTCGGCGCTGAACGGCTGGCCACTGCGCTCGCTCTGCTCGCGCTTGACCTGGGCCAGCACGCCGGCGGCCTGCTCGGCGCCCATCACGCCGATCCGCGCGTTGGGCCACATCCACAGGAAGCGTGGGTCGTAGGCGCGGCCGCACATGCCGTAGTTGCCGGCACCGAAGCTGCCGCCAATGATCACCGTGAACTTCGGCACCTGGGCGCAGGCCACCGCAGTGACCAGCTTGGCGCCGTGCTTGGCGATGCCGCCTTCCTCGTACTTCTTGCCGACCATGAAGCCGGTGATGTTCTGCAGGAACAGCAGCGGGATGCCGCGCTGGCAGGCCAGTTCGATGAAGTGCGCGCCTTTCTGCGCGGCTTCGGCGAAGAGGATGCCGTTGTTGGCCAGGATCGCCACCGGGTAGCCGTGCAGGTGGGCGAAACCGCATACCAGGGTGGTGCCGAACAGCGCCTTGAATTCATCGAACTGCGAGCCGTCGACCAGCCGGGCGATCACCTCACGCACGTCGAACGGCTGCTTGGCATCGGCCGGCACCACGCCATACAGCTCCTCGGCGGCATACAGCGGTGCCACCGGGGCCTGGCGCTGCAACTGGCCCAGCTTGCGCCAGTTGAGGTTGGCCACGCTGCGCCGGGCCAGGGCCAGGGCGTGCTCGTCGTTGTCGGCATAGTGGTCGGCCACGCCGCTGGTGCGGCAGTGCACATCGGCGCCGCCGAGGTCTTCGGCGCTCACCACTTCACCGGTGGCGGCCTTCACCAGGGGCGGGCCGGCAAGGAAGATGGTGGCCTGCTGACGCACCATGATCGCTTCGTCGGCCATGGCTGGCACGTAGGCACCGCCGGCGGTGCACGAGCCCATGACCACGGCAATCTGCGGGATGCCCAGGGCACTCATGTTGGCCTGGTTGAAGAAGATCCGCCCGAAGTGCTCACGGTCGGGGAACACTTCGTCCTGGCGTGGCAGGTTGGCGCCGCCGGAGTCCACCAGGTAGATGCACGGCAGGCGGTTCTGCAGGGCGATGGTCTGCGCGCGCAGGTGTTTCTTTACCGTCAGTGGGTAGTAGGAACCGCCTTTGACCGTGGCGTCGTTGGCCACGATCATGCATTCCACGCCCTCGACGCGGCCGATGCCGGCGATCACGCCGGCAGCCGGTACGTCTTCGCCATACACCTCATGGGCGGCCAGCTGGCCGATCTCGAGGAACGGCGAGCCGGGGTCCAGCAGGCGGTCGATGCGCTCGCGCGGCAGCAGCTTGCCGCGTGAGGTGTGGCGTTCCTGGGCCTTGGGCCCGCCGCCCTGGGCCACTTGGGCGAGCAGGCCACGCAGGGCCTGGACCTGTTCGAGCATGGCCGCGCGGTTGCCGGCGAACTCCGCCGAACGCGGGTTGATCTGGGTGTGCAAGGTAGCCATGTGCGCCCGTCCCTTGTGCTCAGCGGGTTTCGTTGAACAGTTCGCGGCCGATCAGCATCCGGCGGATTTCGCTGGTGCCGGCACCGATCTCGTACAGCTTGGCGTCGCGCAGCAGGCGGCCTGCCGGGAATTCATTGATGTAGCCGTTGCCGCCGAGAATCTGGATCGCCTCCAGGGCCATCTGCGTGGCGCGCTCGGCGGTGTAGAGGATGACCCCGGCAGCGTCCTTGCGGGTAGTCTCGCCACGGTCGCAGGCCTGGGCCACGGCGTACAGGTAGGCGCGGCTGGCGTTGAGCTGGGTATACATGTCGGCAATCTTGCCCTGGATCAGCTGGAACTCGCCGATGCTCTGGCCGAACTGCTTGCGGTCATGGATGTACGGCACCACCAGGTCCATGCAGCTTTGCATGATGCCGGTCGGCCCGCCCGACAGCACCACGCGCTCGTAGTCCAGGCCGCTCATCAGCACGCGCACGCCGCCGTTGAGCTGGCCGAGGATGTTTTCTTCCGGCACCTCGACGCCGTCGAAGAACAGCTCGCAGGTGTTGGAGCCGCGCATGCCCAGCTTGTCGAACTTGTTGCTGCGGCTGAAGCCTTTCCAGTCACGCTCGACGATGAACGCGGTAATGCCGTGCGCGCCCTTGTCCAGGTCGGTCTTGGCATAGATCACGTAGGTGTTGGCGTCGGGGCCGTTGGTGATCCAGGTCTTGCTGCCGTTGAGCACGTAGTGGTCGCCGCGCTTTTCCGCGCGCAGCTTCATCGACACCACGTCGGAGCCGGCGTTGGGCTCGCTCATGGCCAGGGCGCCGATGTGCTCGCCGCTGATCAGCTTGGGCAGGTACTTGAGCTTCTGCGCGTGGCTGCCGTTGCGGTTGATCTGGTTGACGCAGAGGTTGGAGTGGGCGCCGTAGGACAGTGCCACCGAGGCCGAGCCACGGCTGATTTCTTCCATCGACACCACGTGGGCCAGGTAGCCCAGGCCGGCACCGCCGTATTCTTCCGGCACGGTGATGCCCAGCAGGCCCATGTCACCGAACTTGCGCCACATGTCGGCGGGGAACAGGTTGTCGTGGTCGATTTGCGCGGCGCGTGGCGCCAGTTCGGCGGCGACGAAGGTGCGGACCTGGTCGCGGAGCATGTCGATGGTTTCGCCCAGGGCGAAGTTCAGGGTGGGGTAATGCATGCTGGGGCACCTTGTTGTTCTTGAAATATGGGTAACACCGTAGCTCAAGGATCTGGCGTCGAACCCTGTGGGAGCGGGCGTGCCCGCCAATGCGTCAGCAGGACCACCGTCATTGCCTGAGTGATGGCATTCGCGGGCACGCCCGCTCCCACAGGGCTCGACGTAAAGCCTGGGGCCGGTGTCGTTCATCACCTTTACGTTAACGTAAACCTGTGCAGGGTGACTGTCAATCGACTCGTCACCTTTACGTAAACGTAAATCTGCGCCAGAGTATTCCCGCTTGCTTCAGCCGTGCCCAGAACAACCACAAGAAGGGACACCCATGAGTCAACCAAGCTATACCCGCGGTCGCCAGGACCAACCGCTGCTGACCCTGACCATCGGCCAGGCGTTCGATGCCACCGTGGCCCGCTGTGCCGATGGCGAAGCCCTGGTCTCGCGCCACCAGGGCCTGCGCTACAACTGGCGGCAGCTGGCCGAACAGGTCGAAGTGCATGCCCGTGCGCTGATGGCGCTGGGGGTAAATACCGGCGACCGCGTCGGCATCTGGTCGCCCAACTGTGCCCAGTGGTGCATCCTGCAACTGGCCAGTGCCAAGGTCGGCGCGATACTGGTCAATATCAACCCGGCCTACCGCGTGGGCGAGCTTGAATATGTACTGCGCCAGTCCGGCTGCCGCTGGCTGGTGTGTGCCGACGCGTTCAAGACCTCCGATTACCATGCCATGGTCCAGCAACTGGTACCCGAGCTGGCTGGCGCCATACCGGGTCAACTGGCCAGTGCACGGCTGCCGGATCTGCGTGGTGTGATCAGCCTCGCGGCCAACCCGCCGTCAGGCTTCCTGCCCTGGCATGCGCTGGCTGAGCGGGCAGGGCAGACCTCTCGCGAGGCTTGCGTTGCGCGCCAGCAGAGCCTGCAGTTCGACCAGCCGGTGAACATCCAGTACACCTCCGGCACCACCGGCGCACCCAAGGGTGCCACGCTCAGCCACTACAACATCCTCAACAACGGTTTCATGGTCGGCGCAAGCCTGGGCCTGAGCGAACGCGACCGCATGGTGATCCCGGTGCCGCTTTACCACTGCTTTGGCATGGTCATGGCCAACCTCGGCTGCATCACCCACGGCAGCACCATGGTCTACCCCAACGACGCCTTCGACGCCGAGCTCACCCTGCGCGCCGTGGCCGAGGAGCGTGCCAGCATCCTCTATGGCGTGCCGACCATGTTCATCGCCATGCTCGACCACCCGTTGCGGGCACACGTGGACCTGTCCACCTTGCGCAGCGGCATCATGGCCGGCGCCACCTGCCCGATCGAGGTGATGCGCCGGGTCATCGACCAGCTGCACATGGCCGAAGTGCAGATTGCCTACGGCATGACCGAGACCAGCCCGGTATCGCTGCAGACCGGCCCGGACGACGACCTGGAGCTGCGTGTGACCAGCGTTGGCCGTACCCAACCGCAACTGGAGAACAAGGTCGTGGACGCCGACGGCTGCATCGTCCCGCGCGGGCAGATCGGCGAGCTGTGCACCCGTGGCTACAGCGTGATGCTCGGCTACTGGAACAACCCGCAGGCCACGGCGGAGGCCATCGACCCGGCCGGCTGGATGCATTCGGGCGACCTGGCGGTGATGGACGAGCAGGGCTATGTGCGCATCGTCGGGCGCAACAAGGACATGATCATTCGCGGTGGCGAGAACATCTACCCGCGTGAGTTGGAAGAGTTCTTCTACACCCACCCGGCGGTGGCCGATGCGCAGGTGATCGGCATTCCGTGCAGCCGGTATGGCGAGGAAATCGTCGCCTGGATCAAGCTGCATCCGGGGCACAGCGCCACGGTCGAGGAGTTGCAGACATGGTGCAAGGCGCGCATCGCGCATTTCAAGGTGCCGCGGCATATCCGTTTCGTCGACGAGTTCCCGATGACGGTGACCGGCAAGGTGCAGAAGTTCCGCATGCGCGAGATCAGTGTGGCGGAGATCTCGGCGGTTACTGCTGGTTGAAGCGTTGGTGGTTCCGACCCTTTCGCGGGCATGCCCGCTCCCACAGCTACTTCACTGCCCTGGGGCACCTGTGGGAGCGGGCGTGCCCGCGAAGAGGCCGGCCCTGTCAGCACAAAATCCTGGTCTACCCTTAACCCTTCACCGGTGGCTCCTGGCTCGGTGGGTCACCCACCGTCGGCGGCACGGTCGGCTTGATCGGCAGCTCGTCCGGGTCCTCTTCCGGCACCGGTGGCGGCAGGCTCGGATCGTCGATGTTGGGGTCGGGTGTTTCCGGTGGAATGGGAATGTTCATGGCCTGACCTCGCGTGGGTAATTGAAGAGGTGCTGCAGGCTTCGACCCCTGGCAGCTGCCGTTCGCTCAATTTTTTTGAACCCCCACGCCTGCGCATGGCTCTGAACCCTTACTGCCACCAGCCCAAGGGAGCAAGGCCTGATGTCTCTGAAAGAGCCCTTCGAAAGCGTGCCCATGGCCAATGACCATCCGGACCAGGTCATCAGCCTGTCCCAGGCCTTGCTGGCGCCGCGCATTGTCATCGAGGACACCCAGCCGGTGCTCGAAGGCGGCGCATTCGCAGCCAAGGCCATCAGCAACCAGCCGGTTGCGGTCAGCAGCAAGGTATTCAGCGACGGCCACGACCGCATGGCGGTGATGCTGAACTGGCGCCAGGCCGGCAGCCGGCGCATTCATTGCGTGCCGATGACCGCGGCGGGCAACGACCTGTGGCTGGCCGAGTTCATCCCCACCGAAATCGGCCCGCACCTGTTCAGTATCGAGGCCTGGATCGACCCCTTTGCCACCTATTGCCACGACCTGGAGAAAAAGTACCAGGCCGGCGTCGACATCAGGCTCGAACTCGAAGAAGGGCGCCTGCTGCTGGGCAAGGGCATCGAGCTGAGCGGTGGTGCCTTGCGCGACCAACTGCAGGCACTTGCCGACCGGCTGCCCACCCTCGATGAAGACGAGCAGGTGGCCGTGTTCCTCGGCGCCGAGGCCAGCCGGCTGATGGCCGAGGCCGAACACCGCAGCTACCTCACCCGCAGCATCGAGTACCCGTTGGATGTGGATCGCCCGGCCGCGCAGTTCGCCAGCTGGTACGAGCTGTTCCCGCGTTCCTGCACTGACCGCCCCGAGCGCCACGGCACCTTCAACGACGTGCATCAGCGCTTGCCGATGATCCGCGACATGGGCTTCGATGTGCTGTATTTCCCGCCCATCCACCCGATTGGCACCAAGCACCGCAAGGGCCGCAACAATTCCCTGCAGGCGCAGCCCGGCGACCCCGGCAGCCCGTATGCCATCGGCAGTCCGGAAGGCGGCCACGACGCCATTCACCCGCAGCTGGGCAGCCGTGAGGACTTTCGCCGGCTGGTCTCGGCAGCCGCCCAGCACGGCCTGGAAATCGCCCTGGACTTCGCCATCCAGTGCTCCCAGGACCACCCGTGGCTGCAGCAGCACCCTGGCTGGTTCAGCTGGCGCCCGGATGGCAGCATCCGCTACGCCGAGAACCCGCCGAAGAAGTACCAGGACATCGTCAACGTCGACTTCTATGCCCCCGATGCGGTGCCAGGCCTGTGGCTGGCCTTGCGCGACGTGATCATCGGCTGGGTCGAGGAGGGGGTGAAGACCTTCCGCGTCGATAACCCGCACACCAAGCCACTGCCGTTCTGGCAATGGCTGATCGCCAATGTGCGCAGCCACTACCCGGACGTGATCTTCCTCGCCGAGGCGTTCACCAAGCCGGCGATGATGGCGCGCCTGGGCAAGGTCGGCTACGCGCAGAGCTACACCTATTTCACCTGGCGCAATACCAAGCAAGAGCTGCGCGAGTACTTCGAACAGCTCAACCAGCCGCCCTGGAGCCAGTGCTACCGGCCCAACTTCTTCGTCAACACGCCGGACATCAACCCGTTCTTCCTGCAGCATTCCGGGCGCGCCGGCTTTCTCATCCGCGCCGCCCTGGCGACCATGGGCTCGGGCTTGTGGGGCATGTATTCGGGCTTCGAGCTGTGCGAGGCGGCGGCCTTGCCGGGCAAGGAGGAATACCTGGACTCGGAGAAGTACGAGATTCGCCCGCGCGATTACACCCAGCCGGGCAACATCATCGCCGAGATCGCCCAGCTCAACCGCATCCGCCGGCAGAACCCGGCGCTGCAAACCCACCTGGGCGTAACGTTCTTCAACTGCTGGAACGACAACATCCTGTACTTCGCCAAGCGCACGCCCGAGCGCGACAACTACATCCTGATCGCCATCAGCCTCGATCCGCACAATGCCCAGGAGGCGCACTTCGAGCTGCCATTGTGGGAGCTGGGGCTGGATGACAACGCCGAGACCCATGGCGAGGACCTGATGAACGGCCACCGCTGGTCCTGGTATGGCAAGACCCAGTTCATGCGTATCGAACCCTGGCACCTGCCATTCGGGATCTGGCGTATCGAAAAGCTGCGGTAAACCTGTGGGAGCGGGCGCGCCCGCGAACACCGGCAAAGCCGGTGCCCTGCACTGCGGCGCCTGATTCGCCGGCCCGCCCGCTCTCACAGGGCCTGTGTAAAGTCAGTTGCTTGTGCATGGGGCCAGAGCAACCTGTAATTGAAAGGAGTCGCACATGGCCAAGCGTTCCCGCCCGGCAGCCTTCATCGACGACCCGCTGTGGTACAAGGACGCCGTCATCTACCAGCTGCACGTCAAGTCGTTCTTCGATTCGAACAACGACGGCATCGGCGATTTCGCCGGCCTGATCAGCAAGCTCGACTACATCGCCGAGCTGGGCGTCAATACCTTGTGGCTGCTGCCGTTCTACCCCTCGCCACGCCGCGACGATGGTTACGACATCGCCGAATACAAAGCCGTGCATGCCGACTACGGCAACCTTGCCGACGCCCGCCGCTTCATCGCCGAGGCGCACAAGCGCGGCCTGCGGGTGATCACCGAGCTGGTCATCAACCACACCAGCGACCAGCACCCCTGGTTCCAGCGCGCCCGCCACGCCAAGCGCGGCAGCAAGGCGCGGGACTTCTACGTATGGTCGGATGACGACCAGAAGTACGACGGCACACGCATCATCTTCCTCGACACCGAGAAGTCCAACTGGACCTGGGACCCGGTCGCCGGCCAGTACTTCTGGCACCGCTTCTATTCGCACCAGCCGGACCTCAACTTCGACAACCCGCAGGTGCTCAAGGCGGTGATCGGCGTCATGCGCTTCTGGCTCGACCTGGGTGTCGATGGCCTGCGCCTGGACGCCATCCCCTACCTGATCGAGCGTGACGGCACCAACAACGAGAACCTCGCCGAAACCCACACCGTGCTCAAGGCGATCCGCGCCGAGATCGACGCCAACTACCCGGACCGCATGCTGCTGGCCGAAGCCAACCAGTGGCCGGAAGACACCCGCCCGTACTTCGGTGAAGGCGAGGGCGACGAATGCCACATGGCCTTCCACTTCCCGCTGATGCCGCGCATGTACATGGCGCTGGCCATGGAAGACCGCTTCCCGATCACCGACATCCTGCGCCAGACCCCGGAGATCCCGGCCAATTGCCAGTGGGCGATCTTTTTGCGCAACCACGACGAACTGACCCTGGAAATGGTCACCGACCGCGAGCGCGACTACCTGTGGAACTATTACGCCGAAGACCGCCGCGCGCGCATCAACCTGGGCATCCGCCGGCGCCTGGCGCCGTTGTTGCAGCGTGACCGCCGGCGTATCGAGCTGCTCACCAGCCTGCTGCTGTCGATGCCCGGCACGCCCACGCTGTACTACGGCGATGAGCTGGGCATGGGCGACAACATCTACCTCGGCGACCGCGATGGTGTGCGCACCCCCATGCAATGGTCGCCAGACCGCAATGGCGGGTTCTCCCGTGCCGACCCGCAGCGCCTGGTGCTGCCGCCGATCATGGACCCGCTGTACGGCTACCAGACGGTCAACGTCGAAGCCCAGGCCAACGACCCGCACTCGCTGCTCAACTGGACCCGGCGCATGCTGGCGGTGCGCAAGCAGCAAAAGGCCTTTGGCCGAGGCAGCTTGCGCACGCTGACGCCGAACAACCGGCGCATCCTCGCCTATATCCGCGAATACACCGATGCCGACGGCAACACCGAGGTCATCCTGTGCGTGGCCAACGTCTCGCGTGCCGCGCAGGCGGCCGAACTGGAATTGTCACAGTACGCCGGCAAGGTACCGGTGGAGATGCTCGGTGGCAGCGCCTTCCCGCCGATCGGGCAACTGCCGTTCCTGCTGACCTTGCCACCCTATGCCTTCTACTGGTTCCTGCTGGCCGAACACGATCGCATGCCCAGCTGGCACATCCAGCCCACCGAGGGGTTACCCGAATTGACCACGCTAGTGTTGCGCAAGCGCATGGAAGAGCTGCTCGATGCCCCTTCCAGCGATACCCTGCAAGGCGCCATCCTGCCGCAGTACCTGCCCAAGCGCCGCTGGTTCGCCGGCAAGGAAAGCCCGATCGACCAGGTACGGCTGTGCTACGGCGTGCGCTTCGGCACGGCCACCACGCCGGTGCTGCTCAGTGAAATCGAAGTGTTCAGCGACGGCGTGGGTAGCCGCTACCAACTGCCGTTCGGCCTGTTGCGAGAAGAACAGATCAGCACCGCGCTGCCCCAGCAACTGGCCCTGTCGCGGGTGCGGCGTGCCCATCAGGTCGGCTTGATCACCGATGCCTTCGTCCTCGAACCGTTCATTCGCGCGGTGCTGCGGGCCTGCCAGGATGGCCTGCACCTGCCCTGCGGCCGTGGCGAGGGCGAACTGCACTTCCAGTGCACGGAACAGCTGGCCGGGCTGGGCCTGAACGAGGAAAGCACCGTGCGCTATCTCAGTGCCGAGCAGTCCAACAGCTCGGTGGTGATCGCTGACCAGGTGGTGCTCAAGCTGATTCGCCGGGTCAACCCGGGGGTGCACCCGGAGCTGGAAATGAGTGCCTACCTGACCGCTGCCGGCTTTGCCAATATCTCGCCGTTGCTGGCCTGGGTCAGCCGCGTGGACGAGCAGGGCGCGCCACACCTGCTGATGATCGCCCAGGGCTACCTGAGCAACCAGGGCGATGCCTGGGCCTGGACCCAGAACACCCTGGAACGGGCCATTCGCGACCAGATGGAACCAGCCAGCCTCGACACCGAGGTGCACACCGACGCGCTGGCCGAGCTGACCGGCTTTGCCGCCTTGCTTGGTCAGCGCCTGGGCGAGATGCACCTGCTGCTGGCTGCGCCGAGCAACGACGAGGCCTTCCAGCCGCGGCCGAGCGATGCTGCCGACAGTGAACGCTGGAGCGCGCAGATCAGTGCCGAACTGAGCCGTGCCCTCGACCTGCTGGTGCAGCACCGTGAGCACCTCGACAGCGACAGCCAAGCATTGGTCGACGACCTGCAGCAACAGCGCGACGGCCTGGCCCAACACGTCGCCGAACTCACCCGCCAGGCCCAGGGCGGCCTGCTGATGCGCGTGCACGGCGACCTGCACCTGGGCCAGGTGCTGGTGGTGCAGGGCGATGCCTACCTGATCGATTTCGAAGGCGAGCCGGCCCGGCCGCTACAGGAGCGGCGGGCGAAACACAGCCCGTACAAGGACGTCAGCGGCGTGCTGCGATCGTTCGACTATGCTGCTGCCATGATCCTGCGCAGCGCGTCTGCGGTAGACCTTTCCGACCCGGCGCGGCAGGCCCGGCAGCGGGTTGCCAGGCAGTACCTGCACCAGTCGCGGCATGCCTTTGTCGAAGCCTATGGGCTCGCCACCGCGGCCATGCCCCATGCCTGGCAGCAGGCCGAAGGCGAACGTGCCGCACTGGAGCTGTTCTGCCTGGAAAAAGCTGCCTACGAAATCACATACGAAGCCGAAAACCGTCCAACTTGGCTGGCCGTGCCTTTGCATGGCCTGCATGGACTGATCAGTACCTGGGGAGAGTCAGAATGAACGTAACAACGCGTGAAAACGGCGGCCTTCGGCAACGGGACCTCGATGCCCTGGCCCGCGCCGAGCACGCCGACCCATTTGCAGTACTCGGCCCCCATGGCGACGGCAGTGGCGGGCAAGTGGTCCGCGCCTTCCTGCCGAATGCCCTGAAAGTGCGCATCCTGGCCCGGCATGACGGGCGCATCCTGGCCGAAATGGAGCAGGGCAGCCTGCCAGGCTTGTTCACTGCGCACCTCGACGAGGCGCACCCGTACCTGCTGCAGATCGCCTGGGCCGGCGGCGAGCAGATCACCGAAGACCCCTACAGCTTCGGCCCGCAACTGGGCGACATGGACCTGTACCTGTTCGCCGAGGGTAACCACCGCGACCTGTCCGGGCGTTTCGGCGCGCAGCCGACGCAGGTCGATGGTGTCGACGGTGTGTGCTTCTCGGTGTGGGCGCCCAATGCACGCCGGGTCTCGGTGGTGGGCGACTTCAACAACTGGGACGGCCGTCGCCACCCGATGCGCCTGCGCCACAGCGCCGGGGTGTGGGAACTGTTCGTGCCGCGCCTGGGCGTGGGCGAAACCTACAAGTACGAGGTGCTGGGCAAGGACGGCATCCTGCCGCTGAAGGCCGACCCGCTGGCGCGTGCCACCGAGCTGCCACCGAGTACCGCGTCCAAGGTGGCGGGGCCGCTCGCTCACGCCTGGCAGGATCACGACTGGATGGCGCAACGCGCCCAGCGCCATGCCTACAGTGCACCGCTGTCGATCTACGAACTGCACCCGGGGTCGTGGCGCTGCGAACTGGACGAGGCGGGCGATATCGGGCGCTTCTACAACTGGCGCGAACTGGCCGAGCGCCTGGTGCCCTATGTGCAGGAGCTGGGCTTCACCCACATCGAGTTGCTGCCGATCATGGAGCACCCGTTCGGTGGGTCCTGGGGCTACCAGCCGCTGTCGCTGTTCGCGCCTACCTCGCGCTACGGCAGCGCCGAGGACTTCGCCGCCTTCGTCGACGCCTGCCACCAGGGCGGCATCGGCGTCCTGCTCGACTGGGTGCCGGCGCATTTCCCCACCGACGAACACGGCCTGGCACGTTTCGACGGCACCGCCCTGTACGAATACGACAACCCGCTGGAAGGCTACCACCAGGACTGGAACACGCTGATCTACAACCTCGGCCGCAACGAAGTGCGCGGTTTCATGATGGCCTCGGCGCTGCACTGGCTGAAGCACTTCCACATCGACGGCCTGCGGGTCGATGCGGTGGCCTCGATGCTGTATCGCGACTATTCGCGCAAGGCTGGCGAGTGGGTCCCCAACCGCCATGGCGGGCGCGAGAACCTGGAAGCCATCGACTTCATCCGCCACCTCAACGGTGTGGCAGCCCATGAGGCTCCAGGGGCGCTGATCATCGCCGAGGAGTCCACCGCCTGGCCTGGTGTCAGCCAGCCAACCCAGCAGGGTGGCCTGGGCTTTGCCTACAAGTGGAACATGGGTTGGATGCACGACACCCTGCATTACATCCAGAACGACCCGGTGCACCGCACCTACCACCACAACGAGATGAGCTTCGGGCTGATCTATGCCTATTCCGAGCATTTCATCCTGCCCATCTCCCACGACGAAGTGGTCCACGGCAAGCATTCGCTGATCGACAAGATGCCTGGCGACCGCTGGCAGAAGTTCGCCAACCTGCGTGCCTACCTCACCTTCATGTGGGCGCACCCGGGCAAGAAGCTGCTGTTCATGGGCTGCGAGTTCGGCCAATGGCGCGAGTGGGACCACGACAGCGAACTGGACTGGTACCTGCTGCAATACCCTGAGCACCGGGGCGTGCAGCGCCTGGTCAGCGACCTCAACCGGCTGTACCGGGATATTCCTGCGTTGCATGAGCAGGATTGTCAGCCACAGGGCTTCCAGTGGCTGATCGGTGACGATGCCCAGAACAGCGTGTACGCCTGGCTGCGCTGGAGCAGCAGCGGCGAGCCGGTGCTGGTGGTGGCCAACTTCACTCCGGTGCCGCGTGAGGGCTACCGCATCGGCGTGCCGTTTGGCGAGCGCTGGCAGGAACTGCTGAACAGTGATGCCGAGCTGTATGCCGGGTCGAATGTCGGCAACCTGGGGGTGGTGGAAAGTGACGAGATAGCCAGCCATGGCCAGCCGCAGTCACTGGCCCTGAACCTGCCGCCGCTGGGTGTGCTGGTGATGAAGCCGGCCTGATCTTCTGCCTTTTCGCGGGCATGCCCGCTCCCACAGGTACGGCGCCAGCCTCTGGCCCGGGTGCTATCCCTGTGGGAGCGGGCGTGCCCGCGAAAGGGCCGAATCTGCCTACCACCGCATCCTGACCCCAAGGCTGCCAATCAATCCGTTCAGGTCATTGTCATCCACGTCACTGCTGTAGTCGGCACTGACAAACAACGCCACCGCCGGCGTCACCCGCGCCACCAGCCCCAGACCCAGTTCCACCGTGGTGGAATAACGCGAGCTGGAGATCTTGTCGACCTGGTCCAGCTTCACCTCATCGGCATTGCTGAAGTCATACCACACGTTGGTACGCACGTAGGGCTCGATCGGCATGCCGCGCACATCGTAGCGCCCGGACAAGCGGGCACCGACCCGGCCACTCCAGCTCGGCTGGCTGTCGAAGGCCTGCAAGGTCTCTTCCTGGGCCTGGTTGCCGGGGAAGAACTGCTGGTTGATCAACTGCGCCTGTGGCTCGATCACCCACCCCCCACCCAGGCCGATCGGGATGCCACCCTCCAGCGAGAGGGTCATGGCGTGGCCGCTGTCGTCCAGGCGCTGGCCATTCTCGCCGCGGCCGTTGATGTCTATGCGCGAGCCCATGGCCACGGCATCCAGGTGCCAGCCCTGTTCATGGGTCATGCTCCAGTAAACGCCGAGGCTCTCGCCGCTCAGGTTTACTGCATTGCGTTGGTTGTCGCCCAGCCGCCGGCGCATGCCGTTGAAGTGGGTCTGCGGGTTGTTCTGCCCCACGAAGATGCCCGCACGGTGCACATTGCCGGCTGCCGTTTCACGCACGAACAGGTCCGGGCCGATGCTCAGCTGCTGGCTGGGTGCCTCCAGCCGGGCCGGTGGCTGCACGCCGCTGTGCGCGGGGCTGGGGAAGAACTGCGCCCACTGGCTGGCGTCCAGGTCCGGTACGGGTTGCCCGTGGCGCGCGCTCATTGCTTGTGAAAACGCATTCAGGGTACCGATGCTCAAGCCACTGGCGCTGACCGGGTCGAGCGACAGCTGCGGTGGCGCGAGTTGCTGCAGGAAGCTGGGCGAAGTGGGGTCATCCTGCAGTTCGTACGCGATCGTTTCCACCGGGGTTGCCAGAAGCAGCGACGTGGAAACCGCATAGAAAATGCTGTCGAAGCGCGAGGGGTTCGAGGTGCTTTTCATGGCGGATCTCCTTGGTTTTTTGGGGTACAGCCTGGGACCTGGCCTGAGGTCACGAGCTGTACCGAAAAAACAGTGGGCGACCCAAACCAGCACGCCAGCTTTCGCGGACGCGCACGAAGGCGCGAGCTAGAGGGCCCGGCGCGAGATATTCAGTGTTAGACAAGATCAGCTAAGGAGAGGCCGCCGCTTGCGTCAAGAAAGCGTGAAAAAAGCATAGGTGTCGCGTGATCTTGATCAACGCTTTGATTTTATTGAATAAAGTTTGCGGCATAGCCGGGTTCGCTATTTGCCGTCACTGCACTATGAAAAATGATTGCTAAAGCCTGACTTCCACTGCCAGGGGCAGGTGATCCGACAGGTGCGACCAAGGTTTGTGCCCCAGAATACGTGGGCCATGGCTTTCCGCGTTGCGCAGGTAGATGCGGTCCAGGCGCAGCAGTGGCAAGCGCGCAGGGTAGGTGCGGGCGAGGTGGCCGTGATGGCGCTCGAAGGCCTCGTGCAGGTCGCGCTGCAGGCCCAGGGTGCGGTTGCCGTGGGATTTCCAGTCGTTGAAGTCACCGGCGATGATCACCGGGGCGTCGCCGGGTAATGATTCAAGCAGTCTGCGCAGCAGCAGCAGCTGTTTCTGGCGGTGGCTTTCCAGCAACGACAGGTGCACGCAGATGGCATGCACGTTGTGCTGCCCGGGAACGTCGAGAATGCAATGCAGCAGGCCGCGGCGTTCGGGGCCGGTGATCGACACGTCGAGGTTGCGGTGTTCGATGATCGGGTATTTGGAGAGCAGGGCATTGCCATGGTGGCCGTCGGGGTAGACCGCGTTGCGGCCGTAGGCAAAGTCGCTCCACATGCTGTCGGCAAGGAACTCGTACTGCGACGTCTGCGGCCAGCCGGGGTAGCGTGCCGCGTGGCGATCGTGGCTGCCGAGCACTTCCTGGAGGAACACGATATCGGCCTGGGTGCTGCGCACCGCCTCGCGCAGCTCCGGCAGGATGAAGCGCCGGTTGAAGGCGGTGAAGCCCTTGTGGGTGTTCACCGTCAGTACCCGCAGGCGCTTCACGGCCGGGGCCTGGTTGACGCTGGCGAAACCTTTACCGCCGGCTTCGGGGTTCACGGTGGCTCCTCAGGTAACGGTTTACACGCTTCAGTGTAGAAGCGGCCTTGCGTCGCGAAAGGGCCGCCCGGCGGCCCCCGTTTCCATCAGCATGCCAAGCCGGGCCGGGGCCGCTCTGCGGCCCTTTCGCGACACGAGGCCGCTCCTACACAAGGGACCCATGCCGGCGGTACAGGTTCACTCCTCGTCGCGCTGCAACACCATCAGCAGCAACGACCGCCCCTTGACCTCGAAGCTGCTGTCGAACTGCAGGTGCTGGCCCTTGCGCAGTTCCGGCCGGTCGGTATCGACCAGGCAGCTCCAGTAATCCCCTTCAGGCACGCTCGGCAGTTTGAACGGCACGATGTCATGGTGAGCATTGACGATCAGCAGCACGGTGGCCTCGGCGCCTGGCCGGGCAATGCCACTGACCTGGGCACGGCCATCGATCAGCATGCCCAGGCAGCGCCCGTGCGGGTCTTCCCACTGCTCCACACTCATCTCGTTGCCGTCTGGTGCCAGCCAGGTCACGTCCTTGACCCCGATGGCTTCATTGTAGTCACCCACCAGGAAGCGCGAACGGCGCAATACCGGGTAACTGAGGCGCAGCCGGGTCAGGCGCTTGACGAACTTCAGCAACTCCTGGCCTTCCTCGTCCAGCTCCCAGTTCACCCAGCCGATTTCGCTGTCCTGGCAGTAGGCATTGTTGTTGCCGTGCTGGGTACGGCTGAACTCGTCGCCGGCGACGATCATCGGCGTGCCCTGGGCGAACAGCAAGGTGGCGAAGTAATTGCGCATCTGCCGCATGCGCAGGGCATTGATCCCCGGGTCCTGGGTGGGCCCCTCGACGCCGCAGTTCCACGACAGGTTGTTGTCGGTGCCGTCCTGGTTGTTCTCGTCGTTGTCCTCGTTGTGCTTGTCGTTGTACGAAACCAGGTCGCGCAAGGTGAAACCGTCATGGGCGGTGATGAAGTTTACCGATGAGTACGGCCGTCGGCCGCGGTTGTTGAACATGTCGCCGGAGGCGGTCATGCGCGCGGCAAAGTCGGCCAGCTGGCCCTCGTCACCTTTCCAGAACGCCCGCATGGTGTCGCGGAAGCGGTCGTTCCACTCTGCCCAGCCCGGGGCGAAATTGCCCACCTGATAGCCGCCCGGGCCGCAGTCCCAGGGCTCGGCGATCAGCTTGACCTGGCGCAGCAGTGGGTCCTGGCGGCAGGCAACGAGGAAGCTGTGGCGCTCGCTGTAGCCTTCATGGTAGCGGCCGAGGATGGTCGCCAGGTCGAAGCGGAAGCCGTCCACATGCATCTCGCCGGCCCAGTAGCGCAGTGAATCGGTGACCAGTTGCAGCACGCACGGGTGGCTGAGGTCCAGCGTGTTGCCGGTGCCGGAGTCGTTGATGTAGTAGCGCTTCTGGTCGGGCATCAGCCGGTAGTACGAGGCATTGTCGATACCGCGCATCGACAGCGTGGGCCCCAGTTCGTTGCCCTCGGCGGTGTGGTTGTAGACCACGTCGAGAATCACTTCCAGCCCGGCGTCGTGCAGGTGCGCGACCATTTCCTTGAACTCGGCGATCTTGCCACTGGCCAGGTAGGCCGGGTGGGGGGCGAAGAAGGCGATGGTGTTGTAGCCCCAGTAGTTGTTCAGGCCTTTCTGCAGCAGGTGCTGGTCGTTGACGAAGGCATGGATCGGCAGCAGCTCGATGCTGGATACCCCCAGCTCCTTGATGTGCCCGAGCAGCTCGTCGTTGGCCAGGCCGCCGAAGGTGCCGCGCAGGTGTTCCGGCACGGCGGGGTGGCGCATGCTGATGCCCTTGGTGTGGGCTTCGTAGATGATGGTGCGCTCCCAGGGGATCTGCACGCGCTCATCGCGGCCCCAGGTGAACGCCGGGTCGATGACCTTGCACTTGGGCACGAACGGCGCACTGTCGCGCTCATCGAACGACAGGTCGCCGTCGGGGTGGCCGATGGTATAGCCGAACAGCGCTTCGGACCACTTCAGCGCGCCGACCAATTGTTTGGCGTAAGGGTCGATCAGCAGCTTGTTGGGGTTGAAGCGATGGCCGTTCTCCGGCTCGTACGGGCCGTGCACGCGATAGCCGTAGATCAGCCCAGGGTGCGCGTCGGGCAGGTAACCGTGATAGATCTCGTCGGTGTATTCCGGTAGCTCGATGCGTTCGATTTCCTTTTCACCGGTCGGGTCGAACAGGCACAGCTCGACCTTGGTGGCGTTGGCCGAGAACAGGGCGAAGTTGACGCCCAGGCCGTCCCAGGTGGCGCCGAGGGGGAAGGGCAGGCCTTCGCGGATGCGCGAGGGAGCAACGGAGCGGGTTTTCTTGGGCGTGCGCGGGCTCATGACGGTCCTCGAATGGCCGGGTGTTGGGAACGGAACGATGGATGGCTGGCCGGCCTTTCGCGGGCACGCCCGCTCCCACAGGGATCTCCCCAGCCGCTAGCCAGTACAGGCTCGTGGCAGCGGGCTTACCGCGAAAGGGCCGGTAGCGGCTCAGCCGGCAGTGGGCTTCTTCACCGCACGTGGTTTCTTCGCCGCAGCCGGCTTAACGCCCGGCAACGCCGCTACCTTGGGCTCGGCGGGCGCCTTGGGCGCTGCCGCTGCTTTTGGCTTGGCCGCTACCTTGGCTTTGCCGGCGGCCTTGGGCTTGGCCTCGGGGGCCAACGCCTCGGCTTCGGCAAGCTTGCGCGCCATGTCCCAATGGCGGCTTTCCTGGCCCTCCGGTTTACCCTCCGATTCCCAGATCTGGTAGGCGAATTCGCGTACTCGTTTTTCATCGACACTCATCACGACGCTCCTGAATGCTAGGCATGTTCGATCAACAGGTTGACTGGGAACTCCGACAGCACGGCGCTCAACATCAACTCTCTAACAGGGCTGACAACGGCACCGCCAAAAAGTCCAGTCGAATTGGCAGGCGACAAGGCAAACGGCAAAGTTACCCGGGTGTCGTCCCAGTTCTGCGCCGGGATCAGGGGTATGGTAGCTGCGCCCAGCAGGCTACTGGCCAGGCGTGGCGCGATGATGACGGCGCGTTGGCCTTCGCCCAGGCGGGCGAACGCCAGCACCTTGTCGGCGTGGCGGCCCTGCACGGTCAGGGGCAGGTAGGCGCCACGGCGGAACAGCTCGGCATTAGCCTGGCGGCAGTCGAGCACGCGGGCAATCAGCGCCTGCTTGACCCGGCCGTCCTGCCACTGGGCCAGCAATTCGGCCAGCGGCGTGGCGTCGTCCAGGGTGTTGCGCCGGGTGGCATAATCCACGGCCCGGCGGTTGTCCGGGTCGACCAGGCTAAAGTCCCAGTATTCGTTGCCCTGGTACAGGTCGGGCACACCGGGCGTGGTCATGCGCAGCAGGGCCTGTACCAGGCCATTGAGTGCGCCGGGGCAGGCCAGTAGCTGGGCGGCTTCAGCCAGCGACTTGCGCAACTGCTGGTTCTCGCCGTCCAGCAGCAGGCCGTCGACATAACGCGCACAGGCAGTTTCATAACCCTCGTTGGGAGCGCTCCAGCTGCTGCGCAGCTTGGCTTCACGCACGGCCTTCTGCTGCCACTGGCGAATGCGCTCGGCGTATTGGCGCAGGCCGTTGTCATCATGCGGGTCGAGGTCCAGCGGCCAGCTGCCGAGCAAGGTCTGCAACAGCATCAGCTCATCGCCGGGGCTGGGTGCCGGGCCGTCGTCCAGGGCCACGCGCAACGGGCTTGCCAGCTCGCGCCAGTGTTCCACCCGGCTGGCCAGCCACGGGCCGCGCTCGCTCAGCACTGCCAGGCGCGCGCGGGTGTCTTCGCCGCGCTTGTGGTCATGCGTGGCGGTGGCCAGCAAGTTGTCAGGGAAGTCGCGCAGGCGCCGCTGCGCCTCGTTGTGGAAGTGTTCGGGTGGGGCGCTGAAACGCTCGGCCTCGAAACCGACGTCGTTGCGCGACAGCAGCCGGGCGCTGCGGTAGAAGGCCGTGTCTTCCACGGCCTTGGCGGCGCTGGGGGCGGTCAGTTGCTGGAAGCGCACGCAAGCGTGGCGTAGTTGCTTGCGCGCATAGCCCGCTGGCAGCTTGCGCCAGGCCTGCCCGCCCAGCCACTGCTCGAGTTGTTCCAGGAGCGGCCAGTCGGCCTCGCTGAGGTCCTGCCGGGCGTTGGCCAGCGCCTGCTGGAAGAACGCTTCGTCTTGCGCCGGGCGGCCGCAGGCATTGAAGTAGGTGCGGTACACCGGGTAATGCGCCACCAGCGCTTGCAAGGCACGGCGGATCGCGCCCAAGGTCAGGTCGCGGGTCATCAGGTCGTTGCGTGCTACCTGCAACAGCGCCTGGGCTACCGACTCGCAGTCCCCGGCCAGGCTGGCATTGAGCACCAGGTGACGGGCCTGGCGCACTTCTTCGGCGAAGGCAGGGCGCTCTGTGACGCTGGCCCACAGCTCGCTCAGCGCGGCCTCGCCCGCAGGGTCGTGCTGCAGCAGCGACACCTGGTTCATGAACTCGTAGCCGGTGGTGCCGTCGGTCAGCCAGTCGCGGTGCAGGTGCTCGTCGGCACCGAGGATCTTTTCCACGTAGATCGGGAAGTGTTCCAGTGCCGCGTGCAGCGGGCGTCGCGCCAGCAAGCCATCGACCCGCCGGCGCAGTTTGCGGCAGTAGCCACGCGGGTCGGCCAGGCCGTCGATATGGTCGATGCGCAGGCCATCCACCAGGCCGCGCTCGATCAGCTCGAAGAGCTTGGCATGGGTGGCCTCGAACACCACTGCGCGTTCGACGCGCAGGCCGCCGAGTTCGTTGATGTCGAAAAAGCGCCGCCAGTTGATGTCGTCGGCAGCGGTGCGCCAGCTGGCCAGGCGGTAGGTCTGGCGCTCCAGCAGCAAGTGCAGGCGCCTGAAGCCAGCCTCGCTGCGGCTGTCGAAGGCCAGCAGGGCCGCTTGCAGGTCAGCGCCTTCGCCTACCAGGCGGGCCAGCTCGGCGTGCAAGGGTAGGGCGTCGGCCAGCGGGTCGGGCGATGCGTTGAGGGCGGTGAAATGTTCGGCCAGGGCCTTCAGCGCCGGGTCCGGGCTCAAGGCCAGAATCCAGCCGTAATCGGCTGGGCAGATCGGGAACCGGTGCTGGTAATGGGCGATGTGCAGCACGCCTTGCTGCGCGTCGAATTGCAGCGGTATTTCACCCTGCTTCAAGGCCACGCCGTAGTCGCTGCCGAGGAATGGCAGCAGCAACTGCCCGGCCAGCAATGGGTCGCTGGAATGCCACTGGATGTCGAAGAACTGAGCATACGGGCTGCGCCGGCCCCAGGCCAGCAGGCTTTGCCACCACGGGTTGTCGGCACCGCCGACAGCCATGTGGTTGGACACCGTGTCGAGGATCAGCCCCATGCCGTGCTGGCGCAGGGCTGCGACCAGCCGCACCAGGGCTGCCTCGCCGCCCAGTTCCGGGTTGACCTGGGTCGGGTCGACCACGTCGTAGCCATGGCGCGAACCGGCGCGGGCCTTGAGGATGGGCGAGGCATACAGGTGGCTGATGCCCAGCTGGGCGAAGTACGGCACCAGCGGCACGGCGTGGTCGAGGGTGAAGTCACTGTGAAATTGCAGGCGCAGGGTCGCGCTCAGGGCTTTCATCGGTCACGCTCCCAGGCTTGCTCGCGGGCCTGGGCCAGCAGCTCGATACGCCGGGCGGCATCCTCATCGTCGAGCAGCTCACGCACTGGCCGGGCAAAGCGCCGGCGCCAGTTGGGGTGGCCTTCGGTGGTACCGGGCAGGTTGGGTTGCTCGTCGCAGCCCAGCAGGTCTTCGAGGGGGACCAGCACCAGCGGGGCGCGGGTGTGGCCGACATAGCGAATGGCGGCGTCGATCACGGCGTCGTTGTCCTCAAGCAGGCCATAATTGGATTCCAGCGTGCGCCGCAGGCCGGCGTGTTCTTTCTGCCGGTCATGGCGCCAATGCAGTTCGGTAGCGGCATCGATCAGTTGCAGGCGGTGGCTCCAGTCGATATCGCGGTTTTCCAGCCAACCGGCCAGGGGGGCCAGGTCGTGGGTGCCGGTGGTGGCCAGCGCGTTGTCCGGCCAGTCCAGAATCGGCGTGAAGTTGCCGGGCGAGGGCTGCTCGAACGGCAGCACACGCATGCCCAGCACGTTGCGCCTGGCCAAGGCTTCGCGCAGCCCTGCGGGTACGGTGCCGAGGTCTTCGCCGAGGATGACCGCGCCGTGGCGCATCGACTCCAGCGCCAGCAGGCGCAGCAGGTCGTCCAGCGGGTATTCGAGGTAGGCCCCTTCGCTGGGCTTGGAGCCACGCGGGATCACCCATAACCGGCGCAAGCCCATCACATGGTCGATCCGCAGCCCGCCGGCATGCGCCAGGTTGGCCCGCAGCATTTCGATGAAGGCGCGGTAGCCGTTGCGTTTCAGGCCTTCCGGAGAGAAGCCGCAGATGCCCCAGTCCTGGCCGGAACGGTTGAGGATGTCCGGTGGCGCACCCACGGTGAGGTTGGCCAGCAGCTCGTCCTGGCGGCTCCAGGCCTGGCTGCCGGCGCCGTCAGCCCCCACCGCCAGGTCGGCAATCAGGCCGACCGCCATGCCATTGCCGCGCGCGGCTTCCTGGGCGCGTTGCAGGCTGCGCTCGGTCAGCCATTGGCAGAACGCGTGGAACTCGATGCGCGCCGGGTAGCTGGCGGCAAAACTCTGCACTTCGGCATGGTAGGGGTCGCGCCAGGCCTCTGGCCAGTTGCGCCAGTCGGCGCCGAGGCCCTGATCGACGGCTTCGGCCTGCAGCACTTCAAAGCGGCAATGGTGTTCCAGCGCTTCGCCGGCGGCCTCGCGGAAACTCTCGAAGTCGCTTCGCTGCGGGTGATCGCCTTGGCTGAAGTCCTGGTACAGCGCTTGCAACAGCCGGCGACGGGCTTCGGCTGCGCGCGGCCAGTCCACCAGCGGCTCCTGTTCCAGCGCTTCCAGCGCCTGTTCCAGGCCGCACGCTTCCACTGCCTGGCGCACGGCACGCTCGCCAAGGATCGCCGCCGGGCTGGCGTACAGGCTGTTGAGCAGCAGCCGGCTGGAGGGGGAGTAGGGGCTGTAATGGTGCTGGTCGAAGGCCGAAAGAGCGTGGATCGGGCTGATGGCCAGGGCATCGGCACCGCGTTCGGCAGCGCTGCGGGCCAGTTGTTCAAGGGCCATGCAGTCGCCATAGCCACCATCGCCAGGGCGACGCAGGCTGTATAGCTGCACCGAGATGCCCCAGCAGCGCGCTGGCGGTTGGCTGACCCGCTCATGCAGCGCCACGCAGGCGGCCGGTGCCACGGCCAGGGTGAAGGCATGGCCTTCGATCAGTAGTTGGTGGTAACCCGGTGGCAGCTGGCCAGGCAGCCGGCCCTGGGCATCCAGCTGCAATTGCAGCTGGGCCCCGTCCTCCAGGTTGCAGCGCACCGGGCTGCCGCCGGCGAAGTAGCGGTCGAGCGCCAGCGCCTGGCCCACATCCGCGGTCAGCAGGGGTGGCATATGCTCGGCATCATCGCTTTGCGCGAGGCTGGCCAGGCTGTCACGTACCTGGGCATCGTCTGCGCAGCCATGGCCAAGGGCTTCCAGTACCCGGCGCAGTACATCGTCACTGACTTGCTGGGGGCGGTTGTTGGCATCGACCCAGTCGCGGGCCAGCCCAGCCTGCCGTGCCAGCTGGTGTAGCAAAGGTTCGCTCATGGCGTCTCCGGGCTGGGTGGCAGCAGGCTGACCACGCAGCTGTAGGGCGAAAGGGTGGCGTCCGGGTGGGCGTCGGCGCTGCTGTCGAACAACCGTAGCCCGGCTTGCGGCAGCGCGACGGGCTGGGGTTGGCCGGCCAGGTTCAGGTCGATGCGCAAGGTGCTGCCATCACCCAGGCGCCAGCTGGCACTCAGCGCCTTGGCACCGAGCACCTTGGCACCCAGCGCACGCGTGCCGGGCAGGCGTGGCAGCAACTGCTGGCGGCGAATTGTCAGCAACTGCTGATAGAGCCCATGCCAGCCGGCGAGCACGTCGTGCCTGTCCGGCCGCGAGCGCTCGAAGGTCTGCAAGGCGTTCGGGTCGGGAATCCGGGCGCGCTGTTCCGGTTCGGCAAAGGCCGGAAAGTGCGCGAATTCGCCGCGCCGGCCTTCACGTACGGCGTCGGCCAGTTCGTCGTGGAAATCAGTGAAGAACAGGAAGGGCGCACGGCTGCCGTCATCGTCGCCCATGAACAGCAGCGGGATCATCGGGCTCAGCAACAGCAAGGCGGTCGCCGCCCGTAACGCCGCAGGTGGGCACAGCACGCTCAGGCGTTCGCCCAGTGCCCGGTTGCCGATCTGGTCATGGTTCTGCAAGAACAGCACGAAAGCGCTGGGGGCGAGGTGGCCACTCGGCTCGCCCCTGGGCTGGCCGTGGCGATTGGCTTCGCCCTGGAACACGAAACCTTCGCCCAGGCAGCGGGCCAGCTTGTCGATCGGCTGGTGCTTGTAGTCTTCGTAGTAGCCTTCGGTTTCGCCGGTCAGCAGCACGTGCAGGGCGTTGTGGCCGTCGTCGTTCCACTGCGCGTCGAAGCCTTGTTCCAGCAGGAAGGCCTGGTTGTGTTCGTTTTCCAGTACCAGCCATACCTGGCGGCCGGGTTCGACCGCGGCGCGCACCCGTTGCGCCAGCTCGACGAGGAAATCCGGCTGGTCGATGGCATGCACCGCATCCAGGCGCAGGCCGTCGAAGCGGTACTCGCACAGCCACATCAGGGCGTTCTGGATGAAGTACTCGCGCACCTGCGGGCGCCGGAAGTCGATGGCCGCGCCCCAGGGCGTCTGGCGGTCTTCGCGAAAGAACGGGCTGGCGTACTGGTGCAGGAAATTACCGTCCGGGCCGAAGTGGTTGTAGACCACGTCGAGCATCACCATCAGGCCATGGCCGTGTGCCTGGTCGATCAGCTGGCACAGTTGCTGCGGGGTGCCGTAGGAATGCTGGGCGGCAAACGGCAACACACCGTCATAGCCCCAGTTGCGTGCCCCGGGGAACTGGCCTATCGGCATCAGTTCGATGGCGGTGATGCCGGTGGCGGCCAGGCGGGGCAGCAGGCTGGCCACGCCTTGGTAGCCACCCAGCACACCCACGTGCAGTTCCTGGATCACGGCTTCGTGCCAGGGTCGGCCTTGCCAGTGGTGCTGCCAAGGATAGGCGGCGATATCCACCAGCTGGCTTGGGCCGTGGACACCGTCGGGCTGGTAGCGGGACGCTGGGTCGGCCACTTGCAGCTGCCCGTCGATCCGGTAGTGGTAGTTGTCGCCTGCCCGGGCCGGGGCCACTCCCGTGTACCAGCCATCTTCTTCGGGCAGCAGCTCTATCGCCGGCTGCTGCTCCAGTTCCACACTCACGCTGCGCGCATCGGGTGCCCAGAGGGCGAAGCGCGCCGACGTGGCGTCCAGCAAGTGTGCGCCATGCCTGTGCATCTTCGAGCCCTCTTTCAGTAGTAGGCCAGGTGGGCCTGCCGGACCAGATCCTCATACAGGCGGGCATAGGGTTCCACGGCCTGGCACCAGTTGAACGGCTGGGTCATCGACAGGCAGCGCATGGCGTTGAGCAGGTCTTTCTTCTGGTACACATAGAAGGCGCGGGCAAGCGCTTCGCGGTAGCTTTCCACGGTCGATTCATCGAACAGGAAACCGGTGACACCGTTCTCGATGGTGTCGGCCAGCCCGCCGGTGTTGCGCGCCACCGGCAGCGAGCCGAAGCGCTGTGCATACATCTGGCTGAGGCCGCAGGGCTCGTAGCGCGATGGCATCAGCAGGAAGTCGCTGCCGGCGAACATGCGTCGTGCATCGGTTTCGTTGAAGCCGATGCGCACACCGATGCGCCCGGGGTGGCGCAGCGCCAGTTCGCGCATGGCCTGTTCTTCTTCCGGTTCGCCGCGGCCGATGATCGCGATCTGGCCACCTTGTTCGACGATGTAGTCGGCCACGCCCAGGGTCAGGTCCAGGCCCTTCTGGTAGACCAGGCGCGACACCACGGCGAACAGCGGCCCCTCGGACGGCTGCAGCTGGAACAGCTCGCGCACCTCGCGGGTATTGCGTGCCTTGCCTTCCCAGTCATTGATGCTGAAGTTGTGCTGCAGGTGCTTGTCGGTGGCCGAGTCCCAGCTTTCGTCGATGCCGTTGGGGATACCGCCCAGCAGGCCTTGCTGGGCCTTGCTGGCGAGGAAGCCATCCAGGCCGCAGCCGAATTCCGGGGTGGTGATTTCCTGGGCGTAGGTGGCGCTGACCGTGGTGATGTGGCTGGAGTAGGCAAGGCCGGCCTTGAGGAACGACAGCTTGCCGTAGAACTCCATGCCTTCCTGCTGCATGGCGTGGTCGGGGATCGCCAGTTCCGGGCTGCAGCCGCGGCTGTACACACCCTGGTAGGCCAGGTTGTGGATGGTGAACAGGGTCGGGGTGTTCAGGCCGCGCCAGTGCATGTAGGCAGGCGCCAGCCCGGCAGGCCAGTCGTGGGCGTGCACCAGTTCGGGCTTCCAGTGGATCATGCCCTCGCCAGCGGCGATTTCCGCCGCGGCCAGGCCCAGGCGGGCGAAGCGGATGTGGTTGTCCGGCCAGTCGCGGCCGTTGTCGGCAGCATAGGGGGTGCCAGCGCGCTGGTACAGCTCGGGGCAGATCAGCACATAGATGACCAGCCCGTCGGGCAGGTCCATGCGGCCGATCTTGCACGGCGGCAGGGCAGCATGGCCGCTCAGTTCGCCGACGATGTGGATGGGGTTGTCGCTCTCCACCACTTGCGGGTAGCCCGGAATCAGCACCCGTACGTCATGCAGATGCCCCAGCGCCCGCGGCAGGGCGGCAGAAACGTCGCCCAGGCCGCCGGTCTTCACCAGGTCGGCGATCTCCGAGGTGACGAACAGGATCTTGCGCTTGTTGGGGTTGTGCTGGCGGCGCTGGGCGCCGGGTGCCTTGCCTGTCGTGGCGAAATCCGGGGTGACCGATTCGCGATTGTCCGAGGTTAAGGTAGCTACGTGAGGCTCGACAGCGGCACTGATCATACTTCTCTCCGTCCCTATGCTTTGGTCGGGTGCTGGCACCCGTGGCGATATCTCGTGTTGGTTCTCTCTGATGCTGAATGCTGCGTAGTGCTTCCATGCCCCTGAGTCGTGCGCGCAGGCACAGCGCGATCGGCATTCCCGCCAAAAGCGATTGGACTGGTTGGGATGGGTGGGCCGAGCCAGGGAATGTCCCTTGCGTTTGGCCTACTTAGTTCCTGACCTGCCGGCTTTCCTGAAAGTTCGACTTTTTTTCGTCACTCTTCCGATGAGCAAATGGCGGGCCGAAACCCGAGTGTAGGAGAGAAAAAGGGGAAAAGGTGACCCGCTGGTCACTAAGCGCATGCGCCGAAATAGACGCAAACGTTGGCGTCCGTGAGCAAATGTGAGCCACCGGCCGGCGCGCGGCGTTACGGCTGCGCCATATTGTCGCCAGGACGGGTTTGTGCACCATGATGGTGCCTGGGCCGCACTGCTATTTTCGCAGGCTTGAAGGAATGGGGCAGGGGAAGGATCAGCAGGTGGGAGCCCTCAAGCCCCCACGGAGGATGGAAGAATCAGAGGCTGACAGCTGAATCGTCGGTGCGTGCCTGTGCCAGCAGCAGGTTCAGTTGGGCGACCTGCTGACGCAGCTGGTCACGTTCTTCCTTCAGTTTACGCAGCTCATCACGGCGCACGGAGACATAGAGGGTCTGGGTTGGAGTAGCAGGCATCAAGGTACCCATGAGCACACCTCGCGGTTTTGGCTGGTGACAAGTTAAAGCGTAGACGCTTCACGCGGGGCGCATTCTGAATTCTTTTGCAGGCCTTGGGAACTTTTTTGTTTATCGTGGTCGCGCCGTTCGTCGCTGAACCCACGAGCGGTTCGCTGGACTAACCTGAAGGCTGCACTGTGTTGTCATTCAATTCGCAAGGGGAGCATCGGCTCATGCAACTGGGAATCATCGGGCTGGGCCGCATGGGCGGCAATATCGCAAGGCGCCTGATGCGCGCCGGCCACCGTACCGTGGTGCACGACCGCAGCCGTGAAGCCATCAGCACTCTGGAGGGCGAGGGTGCCCAAGGGGCGCACGACCTCGGGGCGCTGGTGCAGAAGCTCAAGGCACCGCGCGCGGTATGGGTGATGCTGCCGGCCGGCGAGCCCACCGAGCAGACCATCGCGCAGCTGGCCGAGCTGCTGGAGCCGGGCGATGCGATCATCGACGGCGGCAATACCTTCTACAAGGACGATATGCGCCGGGCGGGCGAGCTGGCCAGGCGCGGGCTGCATTACCTGGACGTGGGCACCTCCGGCGGTGTGTGGGGCCTGGAGCGTGGCTACTGCATGATGATCGGTGGCGAAAAGGCCGTGTTCGAGCGCCTGGAACCGCTGTTCAAGGCGCTGGCCCCGGGCGTAGGTGACATCCCGCGTACCCATGGCCGCAGCGGCGAGCACCAGCGCGCCGAGCATGGCTACATCCATGCCGGCCCGCCGGGTGCCGGGCACTACGTGAAAATGGTGCACAACGGCATCGAATACGGCCTGATGCAGGCCTATGCCGAAGGCTTCGACCTGCTGCGCAGCAAGGGCGGCAACGAACTGCCCGAAGACCAGCGCTTTGACCTGGACGTGGCCGAAATCGCCGAAGTGTGGCGGCGTGGCAGCGTGGTCACCTCGTGGTTGCTCGACCTGACCGCCGATGCCTTGGTGGCCGACCCTCAGCTGGCGCAGTTCAGTGGCTCGGTGTCCGACAGCGGTGAAGGCCGCTGGACCATCGATGCCGCCGTCGAGCAGGCAGTGCCGGTGCCGGTGTTGTCCAGTGCCCTGTTCGCGCGTTTCCGCTCGCGCCAGCAGCAGGGCACCTACGGTGACAAGATCCTCTCGGCCATGCGCCTGGGCTTCGGTGGCCATATCGAGAAGAAAGGCGAATGACCAGACAGCACATTCCTGCCGCTCCACCCTGCACCCTGTTCCTGTTCGGCGCCAATGGCGACCTGGTCAAGCGCCTGCTGATGCCGGCGCTGTACAACCTCAGCCGCGACGGCCTGCTGGACCGCAACCTGCGCATTGTCGGCGTCGACCACAACCCGGCAACTGCCGATGAATTCGCCGAGCGCCTGCATGCGTTCATGGTCGAGCGTGATAAAGGCGGCGAGGGCAGCGCCAAAGGCCTGGACGAGAAACTGTGGGCGCGCTTGGCCAAGCGCCTGGACTACCAGACCGGTGACTTCCTCGACCCGGCCACCTACCAGGCCCTCGCCAGGCGCATCGACAAGACCAGCCATGGCAACGCCATCTTCTACCTGGCGACTTCGCCGCGGTTCTTCCCGGAGGTCGCCTTGCGCCTGGGGCAGGCCGGCTTGCTCGACGAATCCGCCGGGGGCTTTCGCCGCGTGGTGGTGGAAAAACCCTTCGGTACTGACCTGGCCAGCGCCGAAGCGCTCAATGCCTGCCTGCTGAAAGTGATGGGCGAGCGGCAGATCTACCGCATCGACCATTACCTGGGCAAGGAGACGGTGCAGAACATTCTGGTCAGCCGTTTGTCCAACGGCCTGTTCGAGTCGTTCTGGAACAACCACTACATCGACCATGTGCAGATCACCGCCGCGGAAACCGTCGGTGTCGAGACCCGCGGTGCTTTTTATGACAGCACCGGGGCGCTGCGCGACATGGTGCCCAACCACCTGTTCCAGTTGCTGGCGATGGTGGCCATGGAGCCCCCGGCGGCATTCGCCGCCGATGCCGTGCGCAGCGAGAAGGCCAAGGTGATCGGCGCGATTCGCCCGTGGTCGCCGAAGATGGCCCTCAAGCATTCCGTCCGCGGCCAGTACCGCGCCGGCAAGCACGGGCGCAAGCAGTTGCCCGGTTACCGCCAGGAGGCCAACGTCGCCCCCGACAGCCACACCGAAACCTACGTGGCGCTGAAGGTGATGATCGACAACTGGCGCTGGGCCGGCGTGCCGTTCTACTTGCGCACCGGCAAGCGCATGAGCGTGCGCGACACCGAAATCGCCATCTGCTTCAAGCCCGCGCCGTATGCGCAATTCCGCGAGTCGGAGCTGGAGCGGCCCAAGCCCAATTACCTGAAAATCCAGATCCAGCCCAACGAAGGCATGTGGTTCGACCTGCAGGCCAAGCGCCCCGGGCCGGAGCTGGTGATGGAGAACGTGGAACTGGGCTTTGCCTACAAGGACTTCTTCAAGATGACCCCGGCGACCGGCTACGAGACGTTGATCTATGACTGCCTGACCGGTGACCAGACGCTGTTCCAGCGCGCCGACAACATCGAGAACGGCTGGCGGGCGGTGCAGCCGTTCCTTGACGCCTGGGCCCAGGGCGGCGAGGTGCATGAGTACCCGGCCGGTGAAGACGGGCCCGAGGCCGGCAATGAATTGCTGGCGCGGGACAAACGCGAGTGGCACCGGTTGGGGTGAGTTTTCTGTATGGCCTGTGCCGGCCTCTTCGCAGGCGAGCCCGCACAGAGGCTGACACAGGCAACCACACGAAGGAGCCGCAATGCCTGCCCACATCGAAGACTACGCCTTGCTGGGCAACTGCCGCAGCGCCGCCCTGGTCAGCCGCGATGGTTCGCTCGACTGGCTGTGCCTGCCACGCTTCGACGCCCCGGCAGTGTTCGCCGCCTTGCTGGGCAACGAAGAAAATGGCCGTTGGCGCCTGGCCCCCAGCGACCCGGTAGAGCACAGCAACCGTCGTTACCTGGACGACACCCTGGTGCTGGAGACCACCTGGGCCACTGCCACCGGCCGCGCCCGCGTGCTCGACTTCATGCCACTGGGCGAGGTCAACTCGGTGGTGCGCATCGTCGAAGGCCTGACGGGTGAAACCAACTTCGAGATGGACCTGGTGGTGCGCTTCGACTATGGCCGCAGCGTACCCTGGGTGGAGCGTGTGGCACCGCTCACGCTCAGCGCCGTGGCCGGGCCTGATCGCCTGATCCTGGAGGCGACGGTGGCGCCGCAAGCGCGTGACCACCACACCGTGGCCCGTTTCCGGGTCGGCGCGGGCCAGCGGCAGGTGTTCAGCCTGCGTCACCAGCCATCGCACCTGCCGGTGCAACCGGACTGCGACATCGACGATGCCCTGAAAAACACCATCGACCAGTGGCAGGCGTTCGCGGCACGCTGCCCCGAGGTAGGCCCCTACAGTGCCCTGGTGCGCCGCTCGCTGCTGACCCTCAAAGCGATGACCTACGCCCCCACCGGCGGCATCGTCGCGGCGGTCACCAGCTCGCTGCCCGAGCGCATCGGCCACGAACGCAACTGGGACTACCGCTTCTGCTGGCTGCGCGACGCCACCATGACCCTGCTGGCGTTCATGAACCTGGGCTACTTCGACGAAGCCCAGGCCTGGCGTGAATGGCTGCTGCGCTCGGTGGCCGGCAACCCCGAACAGATGCAGATCATGTATGGCCTGGCCGGTGAGCGCGACCTGCAGGAATACACCCTGCCGTGGCTGGCCGGCTACGAGCACTCGCAGCCGGTGCGCGTGGGCAATGCGGCGTCGACGCAGACGCAGCTCGACATCTACGGTGAACTCGCCGATGCCATGGCCCAGGCAATCAAGGGCGGCTTGCCGCGCCACCCACGCAGCGCCGCCATCGCCCGGCTGATCCTGCCTTACCTTGAACGCATCTGGCGCGAGCCGGACGAAGGCATCTGGGAAGTGCGCGGTGGCCGCCAGCAGTTCGTGCATTCCAAGGTCATGGCCTGGGTGGCCTTCGACCGTGCCGCGGGGCTGGCCGACACCACCGAAGAAGGCCGCGAGCGTGGCCAGCATTATCGCCAGGTGGCTGAGCAGATTCGCCGCGAAGTGTGCGAGCAGGGCCTGGACGCCAGCGGCCAGTTCTTTGTCCAGGCCTATGGCTCGAGCGAAATGGACGCCAGCTTGTTGCAGATCGCCCTGACCGGTTTCCTGCCGGTGGATGACCCGCGCTTCTTGCGCACCCTGGAGCAGATCGAACAGCGCCTGCTGAAGCATGGCCTGCTGCTGCGCTACGACAGCGACAGCTGCAGCGATGGCCTCACGCCCGGCGAGGGCACCTTCCTGGTGTGTTCGTTCTGGCTGGCCGATGTGTATGTGCTGCTGGGCCGCCAGGCCGAGGCCCAGACCCTGTATCAACGCCTGACCGGCCTGTGCAACGACCTCGGCCTTTTGGCCGAGCAGTACGACCCGGTTGGCCAGCGCATGCTCGGCAACTTTCCGCAGGCATTCAGCCATATCGGCATCATCAATACCGCGCTGAACCTGCACCGGGCCCAGTGCCCGGTACGGGACCGGGCGACCCGGCGTTGAACTACAGGCGACTGGCATGCAGCTGCCGGGTGGCTAGAGCAGACCCCAACTTTTCAGAAAGAACCGTGTCATACCGGCAAAAGGGCGGTCTGCATCGGCCTGGGTTCGGATCCGCAGCAGGAAATCACGCTGGCGCTCGGCAGCAAAGTTACCTTCCTGAAAAAGCAATACCAGCGTCTCTAGCGTTTCGTAGGCATTCCAGCGCAGGCGCAGCAATTCCTGGCGGTTCAACCCGAGCACGTCCTCTGCAGCCTTCACCGCTCTGCTGGATTGACTGGATCCGGTTATGCCAACCAACCAGACTTCGCGTGTTTCCGGGATGGCTTTCCAGGCAAAGAACTGTTCAGGGTCGGCGACGTAGGGGTTGATGAGTTCAGCATCTTCCTTGGCGTAGAGCTGGGCCACTGCAGCATCCGTGGTGGTGACTGGGTCGGGGCAAATAGTCTGCAACAAGGATTTCAGCTCTGCGCCGTCGCTGGGTAGGGTCAACGGCACTGTAGGCGGCGCGAGCCTTGGGCCCTGCACCGGGAACGTATCGCCTTTATAGGTCTGGTTGCAGATCTGGCAGCTGAACGTGTAGTTGTCGTAGCAGTACGCCAGCCACCAGTACTGGCTTTTGGGTCGAAAGTGTTCGACGTCGCCATGCGCTACCACGCCAGTGTCCGCTTCACAGTAGATGCACTTGTTGCAGGACTCGACCTTGAGTTGCGGCTTGGCGCGGCCCCAGACTTGACGGTTCTTCAGTCTGAAATTGACCGTTCCCGTATGGCCGTCGTCCTGGTAGTACTGCACCAGGTTGTTGAGTTTGGTTTCCAGCTGAGTCCCGGTAAAGCCCTTCAGTTTTGCGGCAGAGCGAGTGCGCGAAACCTTGATCATGGCTCGCTCTCTAGGTTTTTTGTGATGGCGGTGAGTTTGTCTGGCGATATCTTGGTTTTGCGCTTGTTTTCGAGCAGTGCAGATTTGAGGCTGAGGATCAACTCGGCTTGCTCTTTCGCATAGTGCGGCATGACGTCCCATTCGGGGGCATCGTTCAAGATTGCCTGCAGCGCTTTCATTTGCGCTGCTTCTTGCTTGTTGAGCGACTCTTTAAGGCAGAGTTCTCTGACTGCGTTGCGAGCCTTTTCGATTTCGACTGATTCCAGCGAGTCCAAACCGAACATAGGGCTCATCAGCAGTTGATGAAGCATCATCTTGCGCGGTTCACCGATGAACGGAACCAGGGTCGGCGTTGCCTCTGCACCTTCCCTTCGGATGACATAGAGCTCACCTTCACCGCTCTGCTGTGCCGTGAGTGCCGAGTGCGTGGTCGCAATGAACTGGAAGTTCGGCAAGGTGCTGGAGAGAAAATCAACCAGATGGCGCCGCCACACCGGATGCAGGTGCAGATCGATTTCGTCGATCAGCAGCACCCCGCGCGTGCTGAGGGGGTTCTTGCGGTCGGGAAAGGTTTCGGTAATTCGGTACAGTAGGTCGCCACACCAGGCGGCCATGTTCTGGTAGCCGTCGGAAAGCTGGTTGAGTGGTATTTCGCCATCCACCGTGTTGAAAATGATCTGCCGCGTGGCCCGATCGATTCGCGAGAACTGCATGCCGGGTAAAAGCTTGTCCAGCGCTTCGTTGATCGCGCCCATCATCGACGACAGGCCTTTTCGGTAATCGAGGTCCATCACCCACTGTTCAAGTGACACCAGGCTGGCGTCTGGCGAAAACATTGTCGCCATACCTTGCGCCCGTGGCACGCGTGAGCGTTCATCGGGGAACGTGGCGCGCATGTTGATCACCGGTGGCCGACGGGAAACACCGTAGGCCAGGACAAAGTAGTTGCGATCAGCTTTGGCAATCGCGGCATCCAGCGCTTCCAGCGAGTCATGGTTGTTCGCAAAGATCTTGCGGATCCCGTCACCACGGTTGATTTCCAGCGCAATCTCTCGGGTTTCGCCCTTGGCGGTAACCAGTGTTCCTTCTATGCGGCATTTCTTCGCGCCATTGCTGATCCACGCATCAGGGTCACCGAGCAGTTCAGGAAGGGCATCGCTGCCTGCCAGCAGCAATGCAATGGCTCGCAGCACCGAGCTTTTGCCGCAGCCGTTTTCTCCGAGTAGCAAGGTCCAGCGACGCGTTCCGCCGGCACTGGCATGGAAGTCCAGGTCCAAGGACTTGATCGATCGGACATCGCGCAACGCGATTCGCACCAGGTACATCGTGAGGTCCTTCCAGTTCTGTAGGCGTATCAGTCATCCTGAAAGGCGACTGTCTGTTGGCGAGGGGGCTTGGGCAATGATCAACGTCATGCCTGTCAGCAATCATGGTGGCGCACATTTTAGCAGTTGCGAGAAGCTACCCGAACCGAGTATCAAGGCTATTCACACAGAGCCTAGGCTCTGTGTGAATAGCCTTGATACTTGTTCATGCTGCGTTGAAAACAGCCTCGGAATGCTCATGTACTCCAGTACACTCCGCTTCCTCGGCTGTTTTCGCCTTGCCTGACCTGCGTCTCAAGACTTTTCGTACAGAGCCTAGCGCAAACACCATTCGGCACGGAGCACCCATGGGTATTCGCGGTACAGATCGGCAGATCGGCAACATCGAGTTCAATGTCAGCGTCATCGATCCGGACGGCTACGAACTGGCGGTGTGGACGGCGCAAGCCTGATGGCCAACCACAAGATCGAAATCCGCCGGCGCAATATCGGCAAGATCCTGCAGGCGGCGGAAAAGGTATTTGCCGAAAAGGGCTACGGCGCCACCTCGATGGGCGATATCGCCGAGCAGGCCGAGTTGCCGCGTTCCAACCTGCACTATTATTTCAGCACCAAGGACGACCTGTTCCGCGCGGTGTTGCAGGATCTGCTGGAGGTGTGGAAACAGGACGCGCTGTGCTTCGAGAACTTCGACGACCCGCGCGTGGTATTGACCAGTTATATCCGCGCCAAGATGGGCCATTCACGCTCACGCCCGCTGGGTTCGAAGATCTGGGCCGAGGAGATGCTGCACGGGGCACCGGTGCTGGGGGCGGACCTGGCGGAAAGCCTGGTGCCCTGGGCCAAACTGAAGGAGGCCAAGATCCGTCGCTGGGTAGAAGAGGGGCGCATTTTGGCGGTGGAGCCTTCGGCGCTGCTGTACATGATCTGGGCCTCGACCCAGCACTATGCCGACTTTGGTTACCAGGTCGAGCTGCTCAATGGTGGCGAGGCGTTGTCGGACATGGCGTTCGAGAATGCGGTGCAGACGGTGACTTGCGTGATTCTGCGGGGGATCGGGCTGGAGCCTTGATGGGCAAAGCCTGGTTTGCGCCGGCCGTGTAGGAGCGGCCTTGTGTCGCGAAAGGGCCGCAGAGCGGCCCCGTCGATTTACGCATCGTTAGATGAATGCGGGGCCGCTTCGCGGCCCTTTCGCGACACAAGGCTGCTCCTACAGGTACGGCGCCAACTGTAGGAGCGGATTTATCCGCGATGCAGGCGACGCGTTGGCTGGCACCGGCTATGCCGGTGATCGCGGCTGAAGCCGCTGCTACACTGATTGCGTCAGTCGGTCGGGTAGTAATCCGCTTCAACTGGCCTCGCGGTAGGGGTTGCGTGGGTCCTGCGTCCAGTTCAGGTACGGCTTGCCGGTATCCTGCGCCACCATGTCGATGCAGCCTTCCACCGGGCAGGTGATCTGGCACAGGTTGCAACCCACGCATTCCTCCTCCACCACGCTGTAGGCATGCGTGCCATCTGCCTTCAGCGTGCTGGCAATGGCCTGGTGCGAGGTGTCCTCGCAGGCAATATGGCAGCGCCCGCAGCCGATGCATGCCTGTTGGTCGATGTGCGCCACCGACTTGTAGTTCATGTCCAGGTACTTCCAGTCGGTGGTATGCGCCACCGCCTGGCCGCGGAACGCCTCGAGGTTGCGATGCCCATGCTGGTCCATCCAGCGTGCCAGGCCGTCCTTCATGTCTTCGACGATGCGGAAGCCATGCAACATCGCCGCCGTGCACACCTGCACGGCACCACTGCCCAGGGCCATGAATTCGGCGGCGTCGCGCCAGTTGCCGATACCGCCGATGCCGCAGATCGGCAAGCCAAGGGTCTGTGGGTCGCGGGCGATTTCCGCCACCATGTTCAGGGCGATCGGCTTGACTGCCGAACCGCAGTAGCCGCCATGGGTGCTCTGGTCGCCGACGATGGGGTGGGCGACCATGCGCTCCAGGTCGACACTGGTGATCGAGTTGATGGTGTTGATCAACGACACCGCATCGGCCCCGCCACGGTGCGCGGCGCGGGCCGACTGGCGGATGTCGGTGATATTCGGCGTGAGCTTGACGATCACTGGCAGCGCGCAATACGTCTTGCACCAGCGGGTGACCATCTCCACGTACTCCGGCACCTGGCCCACCGCCGCGCCCATGCCACGCTCCGGCATGCCGTGCGGGCAGCCGAAATTCAGCTCGATGCCGTCGGCACCGGTGGCTTCCACCAGCGGCAGGATGAACTTCCATGACTCTTCCACGCACGGCACCATCAGCGACACGATCAGCGCACGGTCGGGCCAGTCCTTCTTCACCTGGGTGATTTCGCGCAGGTTGATCTCCAGCGAACGGTCGGTGATCAGCTCGATGTTGTTGATGCCTTGCACTTGACGATTCGGGCCATAGTGCGCCGAGTAGCGCGACGACACGTTGACCGCCGCCGGGTCCTCGCCGAGGGTCTTCCACACCACGCCGCCCCAGCCGGCCTCGAAGGCGCGCACGACGTTGTAGGCCTTGTCGGTTGGCGGTGCGGAGGCCAGCCAGAATGGGTTGGGTGCCTTGATACCGGCAAATTCGATCGACAGGTCGGCCATTTATGCTGCCTCCACATTGAGCATGAGTTGGGCATGGATGGCTTCGGCGGCCAGCTTGCCGTGTTGTACGGCCTGGACGGTCAGGTCCTGGCCCAGGGCGGTGCAGTCGCCACCGGCGTAAATGCCCGGCAGGCTGGTCTGCATGTTTGCATCGACCCGAATGCGCTCGCCGTCGCGGGCCAGTTGCGTCGCCAGCGGGTCGCCGAGGCTGCTGTCGTCGAAGCGTTGGCCGATGGCCTTGAAGATGGCATCGGCGGCCAGCTCGAAGGTTTCGCCGCTGTCGCGCAGGCGGCCGTCAGCCAGCTCGGTGCGGGCAAAGCGCATGCCGCGCACCTTGCCGCTGGCATCCAGCAGCACGGCATCGGGGCGCGCCCAGGTATGCAGGCGTACCTGGTTGGCCTTGGCGATGTCCTGTTCGTGCTCGGTGGCGCCCATGTCAGCGTGGCCGCGGCGGTACACCAGGTTGACATCGCGGGCGCCCAGGCGGCTCATTTGCACCGCCATGTCGATCGCGGTGTTGCCGGCACCGATCACCAGGCAGCGGTCGGCCAGTGGCAGTTGGCTCAGGTCATCGGCCTGGCGCAGCTCGCGGATGTATTCGGTGGCGGCGAGCAGGCCGGGGGCTTCTTCAGCGGCCAGGCCCAGCTGGCGCACGGCATTCAGGCCGAGGCCGAGGAACACCGCGTCATACTGGTCGCGCAGCTCGCCCAGGCTGAGGTTGCCACCCAGGCGCTGGCCGTGCCGAATCTCGATGCCGCCGATGCCCAGCAGGAACGCCACTTCACGCTGGGCGAAGTCATCCACCAGCTTGTAGCGGGCGATACCGTACTCGTTCAGGCCACCGGCCTTGTCGCAGGCTTCGAACACCACCACGTCATGCCCGTGCATGGCCAGGCGATGGGCGCAGGCCAGCCCGGCCGGGCCAGCGCCGACCACGGCGATGCGCTTGCCGGTGGCTGGCGAGCGCTGGAACGGGTGCGCGGTGAACTGCGCATTGTCCAGGGCATAGCGCTGCAGTTGGCCGATCAGCACGGGGGCGCATTCCTGCGCATTGTTGCGCACGCAGGCTTGCTGGCAGAGGATTTCGGTGGGGCAGACGCGGGCGCAGCTGCCGCCGAGGATGTTGGCCGAAAGGATGCGTTCGGCGGCGCCTTGCAGGTTGTCGTCACTGATGCGATGGATGAACGACGGGATGTCGATTTCGCTGGGGCAGGCGTTGACGCAGGGCGCGTCGTAACAGTACAGGCAGCGCGCGCTTTCGACGGCGGCCTGGCGCGGGGTGAGGGGTGGGGCCAGGTCGCTGAAGCGCTCGGCCAGCTGGTCGGCACCGGCCCGGGGGCGCGGCAAGTGGTTCAGGGCGTCGATCACGGTTGTAGCCTCTCTATTTTTTTTGGATGCAGGCAACAAGGATTGCAGTGGTTTCCTGGGCCGCTGCGCGTCCCATCGCGACACTAGGCCGCTCCTGCAAGGAACCGCGTACTCGTGTAGGAGCGGCCTTGTGTCGCGATGGGCTGCGCAGCAGCCCCAATGGCTTCAGCGCTGCACGGGCGTCGGCCGCTGCACTTCGGCCCTGCGCTCGAGCACCTCATACACCGACGGATACGCCGGCCGTTCCACATAGCGCCCCGCGCCCGCTTCTGCGCGCAGGTCGCCATCAGCCCAGCGCAGCTTGCCCTGGCTGATGGTGTGGCTGGGAATGCCGCGCACAGTGCGGCCCTCGAAGATGTTGAAGTCCACCTGCTGATGGTGGGTCTTGGCCGAGATGGTGCGGGTACCTTGCGGGTCCCACAGCACCAGGTCGGCGTCGGCGCCAACGCGAATGGCACCTTTGCGCGGGAACAGGTTGAAGATCTTTGCCGTGTTGGTGGAGGTCAGCGCGACGAACTCATGCATCGACAGGCGCCCGCTGTTGACCCCGGCATCCCACAGCACCGCCATGCGGTCCTCGATGCCAGCCGTACCATTGGGGATCCGGCTGAAATCATCCCGGCCCATGGCTTTCTGCTCGGCGCAGAAACAGCAGTGGTCAGTGGCGGTGGTGTGCAGGTTGCCCGACTGCAGGCCGCGCCACAGCGCTTCCTGATGTTCGCGCGGGCGGAACGGCGGGCTCATCACATAGCCTGCGGCGGTGGCCCAGTCCGGGTCGCGGTAGACGCTGTCATCCAGCAGCAGGTGGCCGGGCAGCACCTCGCCATAGACCGGCTGGCCCTTGCCGCGGGCATAGGCGATTTCATCCAGCGCTTCGCGGCTGGAAACGTGCACCAGGTACAGCGGTGTACCGAGGGTTTCGGCAATGCGGATGGCGCGGCTGGCGGCCTCGCCCTCGACTTGCGAGGGGCGCGACAACGGGTGCGCTTCCGGCCCGGTCAGGCCCTGGGCCAGCAGTTTTTTCTGCAGGTGGTACACCAGCTCGCCGTTCTCGGCATGCACGGTGGGCACCGCACCCAGTTGCAGGCAGCGCTCGAAGCTGGCCACCAGGGTGTCGTCGGCGGCCATGATGGCGTTCTTGTAGGCCATGAAGTGCTTGAAGCTGTTCACCCCATGCTTGGCAACCAGTTCGCCCATCTCTTCGGCCACCTGCTCGCTCCACCAGGTGATGGCCACATGGAAGCCATAGTCGCTGGCGCTTTTCTGCGCCCAGCCACGCCAGGTGTGGTAAGCCTCCAGCAACGATTGCTGCGGGTTGGGGATGACGAAGTCGATGATCGAGGTGGTGCCCCCGGCCAGGCCGGCGGCGGTGCCGCTGAAGAAGTCCTCGCTGGCCACGGTGCCCATGAACGGCAACTGCATGTGCGTGTGCGGGTCGATACCGCCGGGCATCAGGTAACGGCCGCTGCCGTCGAGGATTTCGCAGCCGGTGGGCGGTTCGAGGTTCTGACCGATGGCGCGGATCAGGCCATCGGCACACAGGACATCGGCGGGGTAACTTTCTTCGTGGGTGACCACGGTGGCGCCACGGATCAACAGGGACATGCCGTCTTCCTCGCAGGCTGACCGGTCTGGGCCGGTTCTTGGAATTGTCAGGGGCAGGCGAGCAGGGCGGTTAATCCTGTCATGCCTGACAAGATTCGAGGCTAGATGCAGATCCTGGATTCGGCAAGAAAATTTTCCCATGAATTTCATGGTTTTTAACTCACTGAAAATAAACGATTAATTCATATTGTCGTGCTGGCGGCGGGGCTTTCGGGAAGGTTGTCTGACTTGACAAGATGAAAAACTGGTCGAGATTTTCAAGCACATAAAGCGTGTACTCCGGCCGTCGGATCGACCCGATGAGCGAAGAACTAGAAGAACATCTGGAGAAGCCTCCCATGCAGCAGAGCAGATCGGAAGTGGTCGAGCAGGATGGCCTGTTCGAGCTGGCCGAGGGCAGCGATGTCCTCGACAGCCCACGCTACAACCACGATATCGCCCCGACCAAGGTGCACCAGCGCACCTGGAACAAATGGCACATCACCGCCCTGTGGGTGGGCATGTCCATCTGCGTACCCACCTACACCCTCGGCGGCGTGCTCACCGCCTACTTCGGCCTCAGCGTGGGCGAGGCCTTGCTGGCGATCCTGCTGGCCAACCTGATCGTGCTGATCCCGCTCACCCTCAACGCCTTTCCCGGCACCAAGTACGGCATCCCGTTCCCGGTGCTGCTGCGCTCGTCGTTCGGCATCCTCGGCTCCAACGTACCGTGCCTGATCCGGGCAGTGGTCGCCTGTGGCTGGTTCGGCATCCAGACCCTGTTCGGTGGCCTGGCCATCCACCTGTTCCTTGGCTCGGTGTTCGACGGCTGGAAGGCCTTGGGCGGTACCGGCGAGGTGATCGGCTTCATGCTCTTCTGGTGCCTGAACCTGTGGGTAGTGCTGCGCGGCGCCGAGTCGATCAAATGGCTGGAAACGCTGTCGGCACCGCTGCTGGTGGCGGTGGGCGTCGGCCTGCTGTTCTGGGCCCTGCCGCACATGTCGATGACCGAGTTGCTGGCCCAGCCGGCCAAGCGCCCGGCCGACGCGAACGTGCTCGGCTACTTCTGCGCCGGGCTCACCGCCATGGTCGGCTTCTGGGCCACGCTGTCGCTGAACATCCCCGACTTCAGCCGCTACGCCCGCAGCCAGAAGGACCAGATTCTCGGGCAGATCTTCGGCCTGCCGCTGACCATGTTCCTGTTCGCCGCCCTGGGCGTGGTGCTGACCGCCGCCTCGGCGTCGCTGGTAGGCGAGACCGTGGCCGACCCGGTCAGCCTGATCGGCAAGATCCACAGCCCGTTCTGGGTGGCCCTGGCCATGGCCTTGATCGTCATCGCCACGCTGTCGACCAACACCGCAGCGAACATCGTGTCGCCGACCAACGACTTCCAGAACATCGCCCCGCGCCTGATCGGGCGCAGCCGCGCGGTGTGGCTGACCGGCTTCATCGGCCTGGCGCTGATGGGCCATGAGTTGCTCAAGAAGCTGGGCTGGATCGTTTCCGACCTGAGCCTGGAGAGCGTGTACTCCAACTGGTTGCTGGGCTACTCCAGCCTGCTCGGGCCGATCGCCGGGATCATGGTGGTGGACTACTTCCTGGTCCGCCGGCAGCAGCTGGACCTGGCCGGGTTGTACCGCGACGACGTGTACCCGGCCTGGAACTGGGCTGGTTTTGCCGCCTTTGCGTTGCCGGTCGCGTTGACGGTGATGGCCATCGGCAACAGCAGCTTCAGCTGGTTCTACGACTATGGCTGGTTCACCGGCTCGCTGTTGGGAGGGGGGCTGTATTACCTGTTCGCCGGGGTGCTGGCGCGCAGCCCGGCGCGGGTGGCCAAGCCTTTGCCGTGAGGCCGCGTCTGCTGCTTCGCGGGCATGCCCGCGATCAGGCCGGCACAGACAACAACAAAGCCTGAAGGAGAAACCCGTGACCCCAGTCCAAGAAATCCTCAACACCACCGCCCGGCATATCGACAGCGCCCGCCTGTGGCAATCGCTGATGGACCTGGCGCGCCTCGGTGCCACTGCCAAGGGCGGTGTCTGCCGCCTGGCCCTGACTGACCTCGACCGCCAGGCTCGCGACCTGTTCGTGCAATGGTGCGAAGCCGCCGGCTGCACGGTGAGCATCGACGCGGTCGGTAATATCTTCGCCCGGCGCCCGGGGCGTAACCCCAAGCTGCCGCCGGTGATGACCGGCAGCCATATCGACACCCAGCCCACCGGTGGCAAGTTCGATGGCTGCTTCGGGGTCATGGCGGGGCTGGAGGTGATTCGGACCCTCAACGACTTGGGTGTGGAAACCGAAGCGCCGCTGGAAGTGGTGGTATGGACCAACGAGGAGGGCTCGCGCTTTGCCCCGTGCATGATGGGTTCAGGCGTGTTTGCCGGCAAGTTCACCCTGGAGGAGACCCTGGCCAAGCGTGATGCCCAGGGTGTCAGCGTCGGCGAGGCGTTGAACGCCATCGGCTACGCCGGCCCGCGCGCGGTGCAGGGCCACCCGGTGGGGGCCTATTTCGAAGCGCATATCGAGCAAGGGCCGATCCTCGAGGACCAGGCCAAGACCATTGGCGTGGTACTGGGTGCTCTTGGCCAGAAGTGGTTCGACCTGACCCTGCGCGGCGTCGAAGCCCATGCTGGCCCGACCCCCATGCACCTGCGCAAGGACGCCCTGGTCGGTGCTGCCGCCGTGGTCGAAGCGGTCAACCGCACCGCCCTCGGCCACCAGCCGCACGCCTGTGGCACGGTGGGTTGCCTGCAGGCCTACCCCGGCTCGCGCAACGTGATCCCCGGCGAAGTGCGCATGACCCTGGACTTCCGCCACCTGCAAGGTGAGCAACTGGATGCGATGATCAGTGAAGTGCGTGCGGTGATCGAGGCGACCTGCGCCAGGCACGGTTTGAGCCACACGCTGGTGCCGACGGCGGACTTCCCGGCGTTGTACTTCGACAAGGGCTGTGTCGATGCCGTGCGCGAGTCGGCCAAGGCGCTGGGCTTGCCGCACATGGACATCGTCAGCGGGGCAGGGCACGACGCGATCTTCCTTGCCGAGATGGGGCCGGCGGGGATGATTTTCGTGCCGTGCGAGAACGGCATCAGCCATAACGAAATCGAGAACGCCACCCCTGAGGACCTGGCCGCGGGCTGCGCGGTGTTGCTGCGGGCGATGCTGGCGGCGTCGGAGGCGATTGCCAGCGGACGCCTGGCGGCCTAGAGCCCTCAATATCAGGAGTACGCGCTTTTTGTAGGAGCAGCCTTGTGTCGCGATCGGGCTGCGCAGCAGCTCCAGGATCCTGAAGTAGAAGCAGGCACCACCGGGGCCGCTTTGCGGCCCTTTCGCGACACAAGGCCGCTCCTACAGCGGCCGCGCTGCCGGGGCGGGCTGGGTAAGATCTGCCAGAAACGCCGCAAATGCACCATCGGCACCTGCTGCCCCTGTGGGCTGGCGGCTCGCCTCGATCCCGGCCGATACCCGCGGTCGAACGTCCATACGAACTCCAAAAAAGGGTCGGAAACCCATTGAATCATCCGCTCGGTTCGAGGCAGCCCTCCCGCCCGATGTGATAGCGCTGCAGGTCCTGCGCCAGGGTCAGATGGCCACGGTAATGTGCAAGGGCCTCTTCGCGCATATCGACGATGCTCGGGCTGCGCCGTGGGTCGTGCTGGTAGCGGGCGCTGAAGTGCGTTAGCACCAGGTTGCGCACGCCTGCGGTTTCGGCGAAGCGCGCCACCGCCGCTGCGGTGCTGTGGCCAAAGGTGACCCCGGTACGTTCGACCACCGCCTGGGTGAACGTGGCTTCGTGCACCAGCACGTCCGCATCCTGGGCGGCATCGGCCAACAGCTCGGGGTTGTCGTTGTCGCCGCACACGATCACCCGCCGTGGCGGGCGCGAGGGGCGCAAGTAATCGCGGCCGTGCAGCAGCCGGCCTTCATGCTCTACCGTGAAGCCCTTGGCCAGCTCGCCCCACAGCGGGCCGCGGGGGATGCCTTCGGCTTCCAGGCGCGGGATATCCAGGCGCGGTTCGGGGTTGAGTTCGGTGAACACGAAGCCGACGCTCGGTACCCGGTGCGACAGCTGCACGGTAGTGACGTGCATCGCCTCACTGCGCCACTCCAGCAGATCCTCCACGGCCAGCAGGCGCAGTTCGAACGGCAGGAAGGTTTGGCTGACCGCCAGCCCCTGGCGTAGCCATTCATGCAGGGCACTGGGCAGCACCAGCTCAAGTGGCTGGGTGCGCCCACTCATGCCGGCGCTGGCCAGCAGGCCCGGCAAGCCGAAGCAGTGGTCGCCGTGTACGTGGGTGATGAAGATCGCCCGCAGGTCGCGGATCGAAAGCGGGGTATGCAGCAACTGGTGCTGGGTGCCTTCGCCACAGTCGACCAGGTACCAGTGGCTGCCCGTGGCTTCGATCACGGCCGTGGCGCTGACGTTGCGTGCCTTGGTAGGCACCCCGGCGGAGGTGCCGAGGAACAGCAGATCCATTACAACTCCTTGTTATTGGCCAAACCCGGGCGGCCGAGCCGTCCGGGTCGCCGGTGGTTTCAGTTGGTCACGTCGGCATCCGCCTGGCGCCAGATCAGCTTGCTGGTGTCGTAGCCCTGCTCCCTGGCGATATCCAGCAACTGGTCTCGCGTCTGGTCCGGTATGGCCGGTGTGCGTGACAGCAGCCACAGGTACTCGCGGTTGGGGTGGCCGACCAGCGCCACGCGGTAGTCCTTGTCGTGGTACAGCACCCAGTACTCGCCCTTGGTCAGGCCGGGTGCCAGGCGGCTGAACCAGTTGTCGAAGCGCACCCAGAGTTTGTCGGTACTACCCGGTTGCTGGGCTTCGGCGATGCCCTTGGCTTCATTCCACTGGCCGTCCTTTTCCCGGCAGCGGTTGGTCACGTCGATGCGGCCGTCCGCACGCAGGCCATAGTGTGCCTCGGACTGCACGCAGTTGCGTTGGAAGAACATCGGCAACCGCGCCAGTTCGTACCAGGTACCTTGGTAGCGTTGCAGGTCGACCTGCTGGGTATGTGGTGGCGCCGGGTGGTCGTTGCCGGCGCAGCCGAGCAGGGCCAGGGTCAGGCAGGAAAGCAGCAGCGGGGTGCGTAGCGCCATGGTCGAGCTCCTTGCGGTGGAGGGGGCTTACCTGTGTTTCGATGCGGGCGCGCGGCAAAAGTTGTACGCAATCGCGCCTTTCAGAACGAGCCGGTCTGCACGTCGCCAGCGCGTACGTAGCGGGCGATGATTACACCCTTTGGCGAAACCTGCGAGTGCTGCAGGGTGAAGGCCGCCGCTGCGGCATCGTCGCCGAACAGGCGTTTGCCATGGCCAAGCAGCAATGGGTGGATCAGCAACTGCAGTTCATCGACCAGGCCCGCGGCCAGCAGTTGCTGCACCAGTTCACTGCTGCCCTGGGTCAGCAGGTTGGCACCGGCCTGTTGTTTCAGCGCCCGCACCGCTGCGCTGATGTCCGCACCCAGGGCATGGCTGTTGTGCCAGGCGAGGGTAGCCGGGGCGTGGGTGGCCACATGCTTGGGCACGCTGTTGAACAGGTTGGCGATGGAGAAGTCTTGCGAACTGCCATCCACCTTTGGCCAGTAAGCGGCGAAGATGTCATAGGTACGCCGGCCCAGCAGCAGCTCGAAGGGCTGGCTGAACAAGGCCTGCATGGCCTGGCCGAAAACTTCCTCGGCGTAGGGGACGAGCCAGCCGCCATAGGTAAAACCGCCGCTGGTGTCTTCCTGCGGGCCGCCGGGGGCCTGCATGACGCCGTCGAGGCTGATGAACGCGGCTACGATGAGTTTGCGCATGGGGACTCTCCTGTTGGCAGCCGGGGTGGCTGCTGGCATGGGATAGTCGAATGGCAGGCAGCGGAATCGACAGAGGCTTGTGCTGTCTCTGCACTGCCTCTATCGCTGGCAGGCCAGTGCCCACAGGTAATGCACGCTACGCCTGTGGGCACTGGCTGCTGGCGATAGGGCCAGAGCAGGCTACATCACAGCCAGTAGGTCACCGCCCACCACCCCAGGCCACCCATCACCACGGTGTAGGGCAACGCCATCCATACCATGCGCCCATACGACAGCCGTACCAGCGGCGCGATGGCCGAGGTCAGCAGGAACAGGAACGCGGCCTGCCCGTTCGGGGTCGCCACGCTGGGCAGGTTGGTGCCGGTGTTGATCGCCACGGCCAAGGTCTCGAAATGCTCGCGGCTCATGCCGCCATTGAGAAACGCCTGCTTCACTTCGGTGATGTAGATGGTGGCGACGAACACGTTGTCGCTGATCGCCGAAAGCAAACCGTTGGCCAGGTACAACATGCCCGGCTGCTGCGCGGCCGGTAGTCCCAGTACCCAGGTGATCAGCGGGGCGAACAGCTGCTGCTGGTGAATCACCGCGACAACGACGAAGAACACCACCAGCAGCGCGGTGAACGGCATGGCGTCCTGAAAGGCACGGCCCAGGCGGTGTTCGTCGGTGATGCCGGTGAATGCCGTGATCAGCACGATCACCATCAGGCCGATCAGGCCGACTTCGGCAACGTGCAACCCCAGGCAGACGATCAGGATCAGCGCGGCTAGCCCTTGCACCCACAGGGCGATGCGCTGGGCCTGGGTGCGCGCGGCGTCATCCTCGGCGGCGTAGGCGGCCAGTACCTGGCGCACCGGCTCGGGCATCAGCTTGCCGTAACCGAACAGGCGCAGTTTCTCCAGCAGTACACAGGTCAGCAGGCCGGCAGTCAGCACCGGCAACGACACCGGCGCCACCTTGAGGAAGAAATCGGCAAAGTGCCAGCCCATTTCGTGGCCGATCAGCAGGTTCTGCGGTTCGCCCACCAGGGTGCATACCCCGCCCAGGGCGGTACCTACCGCGCCATGCATCAACAGGCTGCGCAGGAAGGCGCGGAACTGGTCGAGGTCGTTGCGGTGCAGCGCTGCGACCTGCTGGTCGCTGTCGAGTGCAGCGTCCTCGCGCGGGTTGGTGCCGGAGGCAACCCGGTGGTAGACCGCATAGAAGCCGACCGCGGCGCTGATGATCACGGCGGTCACCGTCAGCGCATCGAGAAACGCCGAGAGGAATGCCGACAGCACGCAGAACAGCAATGCCAGAATGGCCTTCGAGCGTACCCCGAGCAGGATGCGCGAGAACAGGAACAGCAGCAGTTCCTTCATGAAGTGGATGCCTGCGACCATGAACATCAGCAACAGGATGACCGGGAAGTTGTGCTGCAACTCTTCGTACAAGGCTTGCGGGGTGGTCATCTGCAACAGCAGGGCTTCGACCAGCAGCAGCCCGCCGGGCATCAGCGGGTAGCATTTCAGGGCCATGCCCAGGGTGAAGATGAACTCGAGCACCAGTGCCCAGCCGGCGGCAACCGGGCCGAGGCTGACCAGCAGCAGCGGGTTGAGGACCAGGAACAGGCAGATGACCGCCTTGTACCACAGCGGCGACTGGCCCAGGAAGCCGTGGGCGAGGGCGCCAGTCAGGGAGCGCGACATGAATATGTTTCCTTATGATTCGGCGATGGCGAACGGTGCCGCATCAGCGCGCCTTAGGCAAGGCATACAGTCCCGTTTTTGGCACAAGCGCGGCCATCGGGCTGGGTTACCATCCGTGGCATGAACCTTTTACTCCCAGGAGTGCCGCCCGTGACCGAGTACAGCGCATTCAAGGTCGAACTGACCGACAACATTGCCCACGTGCAAATCAACCGCCCGGAGAAGGTCAATGCGATGAACGCCGCCTTCTGGGCAGAGATCATCGACATCTTCCAGTGGGTCGACGATACCGACGCGGTGCGGGTAGTGGTGCTCAGCGGCGCCGGCAAGCATTTTTCCGCCGGCATCGACCTGATGATGCTGGCCTCGCTGGCGGGCCAGATGGGCAAGGATGTGGGGCGCAACGCGCGCTTCCTGCGCAGCACCATCCTACGCCTGCAGGCCTCGTTCAATGCCGTGGACAAGTGCCGCAAGCCGGTGCTGGCCGCCGTGCAGGGCTACTGCATCGGCGGTGCCATCGACCTCATCGCGGCCTGCGACATGCGTTACTGCAGCAACGACGCGCAATTCTCGATCAAGGAGATCGACATGGGCATGGCTGCCGATGTCGGCACACTGCAACGTTTGCCTCGTATCATCGGTGACGGCATGATGCGTGAGCTGGCCTTCACCGGGCGCAATGTCGAGGCCGCAGAGGCGCTGCGCATCGGCCTGGTCAACCGGGTCTATGATGATCAGGCTGCGCTGCTGGACGGGGTCTTTGCCATTGCCCGCGAGATTGCCGCAAAATCACCGATTGCCGTGGCCGGCACCAAGCAAATGCTCAGCTACATGCGTGACCATCGCATTGACGATGGCCTGGAGTACATCGCCACCTGGAACGCCGCGATGCTGCAGTCCGAAGACCTGCGCGTGGCCGTGGCGGCGCACATGAGCAAACAGAAACCGACGTTCGCCGACTGATCAGGCCGGGGGACGCGCAGTAAAGGATCCCCCGACATGTCAGCACGCTGGACTACCGCAGTACTCGACCCGCAGATCACCGGGGGTCTGGCCGTGGCCCGCAGCCCGGAAGGGTTCCTGGTGGACGCCAACGGCGCGCTGTTCTCCCGCGACTGGCTCAAGCGCCAGGACCTGGATGTGCTCGGCGAGCACGGCATCGGCCATTTCGATGGCCAGCCGGTGTTCCTGCTGGAGCTGCGCCGCGCCACCGAGGTGCCCGGCTGTGCCTGGCGTGGCCTGCGTGCGTTCATGCTCGAAGGCGACTTCGACACCTACAAGGTGCTGGGCTACGCCGCCCAGATCGGCACCTGGGCGCGTGAGCACCGCTTCTGCGGCAGCTGCGGCCAGGCGATGACGCAGATCCGCTGGGAGCGGGCGATGTACTGCCAGCCCTGCGACCTGCGCAGCTACCCGCGCATTTCGCCGAGCATGATCGTGCTGGTGACCCGTGGTGACGAGATCCTGCTGGCGCGCTCGCCGCGCTTTGTCAGCGGGGTGTACAGCACCCTGGCAGGCTTCGCCGAACCGGGTGAGTCGGCGGAGGATTGCCTGGTGCGCGAAGTGCGTGAGGAAGTGGCGGTGGAGGTGCAGAACATCCAGTACGTGGGCAGCCAGTGCTGGCCATTCCCACATTCGATGATGCTGGGCTTCCATGCCGAATACGCCGGGGGCGATATCGTCATGCAGCCGGACGAAATCGAGGACGCCAGGTGGTTCAGCGTACACGACCTGCCGCCGCTGCCGGCCGGGCGCTCCATCGCCCGCTACCTCATCGACCTCTACGTTGCACGGCGGCTGGGCTGTGATATCCCTGCTTTCCCGTCCTAGCTGCAGTGAGAAATGTTCTCCGATTAGGCGCAGGGCGCAGGCAATGGTCATTCCATTGCCAAGTCCTGCAACGACGACGGAGGACATTTCTCGCGCAGATAGGGCCGGTAAGCAGGGGTATCACAGCCCATCAGGCCTGGCCGAACCAGTGCTGCCACGCTAGGCGCACGGTCAAGGCCAGCACCACGGTGATGAACACCGGGCGGATGAACTTGCTGCCGCCGCTGATCGCCGTGCGTGCACCGAAGAAGGCGCCGACCATCACCGACAGGCCCATGCACAGGCCAACGATATAGTCCACCTGCCCCGAGATGATGAATACCGTCAGCGCCGCGATGTTGCTGACGAAGTTCATGCTGCGCGCCACACCGCTGGCGCGCACCAGGTCGATGGGGTACAGCAGCAGGGTGCTGACGGTCCAGAACGCCCCGGTGCCCGGGCCGGCCACGCCGTCGTAGAAGCCCAGGGTGAAGCCTTGTGGCAGCTGCCATTTCTTCCTGATCGGGGCGTCGGCATCGAGCGGTGCCTTGGGCGTGCCGCCGAACAACAGGTAGACGCCACAGGCGAAGACGATTACCGGCAGCATCTTGTTCAGCCATTCGGCCGGCATGTAGTGGGCGATCACTGCGCCGAGCAGGGCCCCGGTCAGGGTGGCGAACAATGCCGGGCGCCATTGCGCCGGGTGGAACAGCTTGCGCTTGTAGTAGGTGAAACCCGCCGTCGCCGAGCCGAATGTGGAACTGAGCTTGTTGGTGCCCAGCACCAGGTGCGGTGGCATACCGGCGGTAAGCAATGCGGGGGTGGTGAGCAGGCCGCCGCCGCCGGCGATGGCATCGATGAAACCGGCGATGAAGGCGACCAGCGCCAGGATCAGCAGGGTGAGCGGTTCTACGGTGAGTTCGAAGGGCATGGTTTCTTGGCAGGCAGGGAGGCAAGGGGCGGCAAGGGGCCGCGCTGGAAGGGAAACATGTTAATCCTGAGGTGTATGGGTTGCCAGTGCCGGCCCTTTCGCGGGTAAACCCGCTCCCACAGGTTACGTGCACATTTCAAGACCTGTGCAGTACCTGTTGAGCGAGTTTACCGGCTAAGAGGTCGGTGCAGGCGATCACATCAGCTACGGATAAACGCCAGCAGATCGGCATTGATCACATCGGCATGGGTGGTCGGCATGCCATGCGGGTAGCCTTTGTAGGTCTTCAGCGTGCCGTTGGGCAGCAGCTTCGCCGACAGCAACCCGGCGTTTTCATACGGCACGATCTGGTCATCGTCGCCATGCATCACCAGTACCGGCTGGCTGATGCCCTTCAGGTCCTCGGTGAAGTCGGTCTGGGAAAACGCCACGATGCCATCGTAATGGGCCTTGGCGCTGCCGATCATGCCCTGGCGCCACCAGTTGCCGATGATACCTTCGCTGGCTTTGGCACCGGGGCGGTTGTAGCCATAGAACGGCCCAGCCGGAACATCCCGGTAGAACTGCGCACGGTTGCTGGCGACCTGGGCCTGGAAGCCGTCGAACACCGACTTGGGCAGGCCGCCCGGGTTGGCGGCTGTCTGCACCATCAGTGGCGGTACGGCGGCGATCAGCACGGCCTTGGCGACCTTGTCGCCGGGGTGGCGGGCCATGTAGCGCACCACTTCGCCGCCACCGGTCGAATGGCCGACATGCACGGCGCCCTGGATACCCAGGTGGGCAACCACTGCCGCCACATCGTCGGCATAGTGGTCCATGTCGTGGCCGTCCCAGACCTGGCTGGAGCGGCCATGGCCACGGCGATCGTGGGCGACCACACGGTAACCTTGGGCGAGGAAGAACAGCATCTGCGCGTCCCAGTCATCGGCGCTCAGCGGCCAGCCGTGATGGAAGTGGATGACCGGCGCATCGCGCGGGCCCCAGTCCTTGTAGAAGATCTGTACGCCGTCCTGCGTGGTTACATAGCTCATCGTCGTGTCTCCTGTGTGCAGGCACCGAAGGGAGCTATTGAGCATAGGAGGGATTTTGGCGGGTATCGGTAATTAGTGTCGCCTGTGCAGGCTTCTTTGCGGGTGAACCCGCTCCCACAGAACATGGGCGGAGATCAAGCCCTGACTGCACAGGCGACAGAAAATGCCTCAGACGCGGTCACGCATGCGATACCAGGCCTTGGCGGCGGCTTCCAGCGGGGCGGCCAGCAGGTCGCCGCCTGGGAAGCGGCCGTTGTCGATGCCCTGGTACAGTGCCAGCAGGTCGTCGTCGCCGAGGATGGCGTCACTCACCGCTCGCGCCGCGGCCAGGGTAGGCAACACGCCATGCCCGGAAAAACCTTGCAACCAGTAACGCTGGCCCTCACGGCCGACGTCCGGGGTGCGCTGCATGCTGCAGTCGATATGGCCGCCCCAGGCGTAATCGATGGCCACACCGGCCAATTGCGGGAACACCCGCTCCAGGTAGGGGCGGGTGGCGCTGGCGACGTCCCTGGGAATACCACCCAGGTAGGTGCAGCCACCGCCGAACAGCAGGCGGTGGTCCGGGGTGAGGCGGAAGTAGTCGGGCACGAACTGGGTGTCGATCACGCAGCTGTTGCGTGGCAGCAGCGACTGGGCGAAGTCGGCATCCAATGGCGCGGTGGCGACCTGGTAGGAGCCGACCGGCAACAAGCGCCGCGACAGGTTACGATCGAGCCGGTCGATGTAGGCATTGCAGGCCAGCACCAGCACGTCGCAACGTACCTCGCCGCCGCTGGTGCGTGCCACGTAGCCGTTGCCACTCGGCGTGTAGCTCAGCACCTGGCTTTGCTCGAAGATGCACCCGCCCGCAGCCTCGATGGTGTCGGCCAGGCCCAGGGCCAGCTTCAGCGGGTTGAGGTGGGCACCCTTGGCGTCATGCAACGCGGCCTGATAGCGCGGGCTGTCGATCCATTGCTGCAGCTCGTCGCGGCCGATCAGGCGCAGGGCGTCGTAGCCCCATTTGTGTTCAGCCTCGTGCAAGGCCTGTTCAAGCATTTTCACCCGGCGTGGCATCACGGCGGCCCACAGGCTGCCTGGCCGGTAGTCGATGTCGAAGCCATGGCGCTGCGGTAGTTCGCGCATTTCGTCGGCCGCCCAGCACATGCTGGCCCACAGGCGTTGGCTGCGTTCAAGGCCCAGGGCCTTTTCCAAGGGTGGCATGTCGCACGACCAACCGAGCAAGGCCTGGCCACCGTTACGCCCGGACGCGGCCCAGGCCACGCGGCTGGCTTCCAGCAGGGCTACGCGTTTGCCAGCCAAGGCCAGGCGCAGGGCGGTGTGGAGGCCGCTGAAGCCGGCGCCGATTATGAGCACCTCGGTGTCGTGGCGGCCTTGCAGGCTAGGGTGCAGTGGAATGCTGGCGGGGTAGGTCTGGGCGTAGTACGTGGCGATGTGCTGGGCGGACTGCTTGAACATGCCGGAACCTCATGAAAATTATTGTGATGTTTTTCATGAAAATATATCAGGAAATTTTCATGTTATCCGGGAAACCCTGCCCGCCTGTCAGATCTACGTGTATCTCCGGGCATCGACAATCCTTACAAATGGCCTTGGCCAATACGACCATCCATTCAAGGAACCAACGATGAATCAAGCTGAACAAAATTCGCTCCGCGGGCCTGTCACGCCACGACATGGCCATGTGTTTACCCCCGCATCGCGGGCCTACTTTGCCTGGCAAGCAGGCATGCTGGATGAAGGTGCGCTGAATCAGCGCGAAGCAGGCAAGTTCTTTCCGCAGACGCAAGCTGGCCTGACGGATCCATTCGCCAAGGACGACCCGAAAAACCTGCTGCCGCCACCGGACGGCAAAATTGCCAGTGCCAATCAGGCGACCGGGATGGTGCTCGACCAGCCCGGCGACCACTGGAGCAAACACGAAGTCCGTAGCGGGGATACCCTGGACATCTCCTGGTATTTTGCCGCCAATCATAGAACGCGTCGCTATAACTATTTCATCACCAAACCGGATTGGGACAGTGCCAAGGTACTGGCTCGCGATCAGTTCGAGGCCGAGCCTTTCCACACGGAACTGATCGAATTGCAGCCGTACTGGGCGTATGACGAAGAGATGAAACCCGGCAATCCGACCACCCACGCATTGCAGCTACCCGCGCGCGAGGGTTATCACGTATTGCTCGCGGTGTGGGAAGTGGCGGACACGGGCAACGCCTTCTACCACGTGGTCGATCTCGACTTCCTGCCGGGCGACGGTGATGACCGGCCGAGCGTACCGATGGGCCTTAAAGCCGATGAGGTGACCGACAAGAAGGTTTCTTTGAGCTGGGAGCCATCGAGTGGTGCGCAACCCATCGAGTGCTATCTGCTGAGCCGTGATGGTATCGACACGTTCGTCGTGCCTGCCCCCATCACGCACTGGGATGACGACCAGGTGCTGGCGGACGCGACCTACCGCTATTCCATCAGCGCAGTTGACAGCACGGGTGCGAGCTCCAAGCCTTCGGCCCCCATCGTCGTGCGTACACTGGGCGAAGGTGGCGTGCCCAGCGCGCCTAAAGATCTGCACTCGATGGGGCAGGCTGTCGACAGCATCCGCCTGATGTGGGGGAGCTCAAGCGGTGCGAGCCCGATCAATCGCTACGAGCTCTATCGTGATGCCCAGCAGGTGGCCAGCATCGCCGGTGACAGGACTGAACATACCGATGGTGGCCTGCAGCCGGACACGCTATATGGTTACCAGGTCGTGGCGGTTGATGGGGAGGGCAAGGTTTCCGCTCCGAGCAACAACCTCTCGGTCAGAACTGCCGGAAAAAGTGATTACCCTGCCTGGCGACTGCACCAGGATTACGCCAGTGGCGACCTTGTCAGCCATGTCGGCGCTGACTGGCGCTGCAGGCAAGCGCACCAGTCTCTCTCCGAGGATTGGGCGCCAGGGGCGGCTGCGGCGCTTTGGCAGCACATGAATAACTGAGCGCGGGGCTGCAACCGGCAAGGCGGCGGCTCATTTCGCCGCCGCCTTGCGCCGGCCCTGCCTTGGTTTGCCTTCGCTGGCCTTGGCCGAGCCAGCTGCGCTTTTGCCTTTGCCGCCACCGCTGCGGCGTTTCTTCTTCCACGGCGCCGCCTTGCCCACTGGCGGCCCGCTGATGCTGATGCGCATGCCACTGCAGCGCTCCACCAGCTTGCCCATCCACGCCGACTGGCGGGCGACGAACTCTTCCAGGGACATTTCGCCGCTCTGCACCATGTCCAGCGCCTGCTCCCAGATTGCCGTGGTGCCGGGGTCGGCAATCGCGCGGGGCACGGCGTCGATCAGGCTGAAGGCTGCAGGCGTGGCGGCCAGGGCCTTGCCGTTTTTTACCAGGTAGCCACGGTCGAGCAGGCCCTGGATGATGCTGGCGCGGGTCGCCTCGGTGCCGATGCCGGTGGTTTCCTTGAGCTTCTGTTTCAGCCGCGGGTCATCCACCAGCTTGGCCACGTTCTTCATCGCCTTGATCAGGTCGCCTTCGGTAAACGGCTTGGGCGGCTGGGTCCACAGGTCTTTCAGTTGCAGGCCTTGCACTGCACAGTCCTGGCCCTCGCGCAGCGCTGGCAGTACCTGGGCCGGCGGCGCCTCGCGGCCTTTGGCCGGGGTCAGTGCCTCGGGCAGGGCGCGGCGCCAGCCGGGTTCGACGATCTGCTTGCCCACCGCGCGCAGGGCATGGCCGGCGCAGTCGAAGTCGGCCTGGGTGCGGTCATATTCATGATTGGGCAGGAACTGCGCCAGGTAGCGGGCGCGGATCAGCGTATACACCGCCTTGTGCTTGGCCGGCAGGCGCGATGGGTCGCTGGCGGCGGCGGTCGGGATGATGCCGTGGTGGGCGCTGACCTTGGCATCGTTCCAGGCCCGCGAGCGGCGCTGCGGCTGCAGGTGGGGCTGCAGCGCTGCCAGGCTGGCATCGGCCCGTTGCAGGGCGGCGAGGATGGCCGGCGCCTCGCCGTGCTGGCTTTGCGGCAGGTAGCCACAGTCGCTGCGCGGGTAGGTGATCAGCTTGTGGGTTTCGTACAGGGCCTGGGCGATGTCGAGGGTTTCCTGGGCGCCGAGGCCGAACTTTTTCGAGCAGAGTTCCTGCAGGGTGCCCAGGTCGAAGGGCAGTGGCGCGGCTTCGCGTACGCGCTCGGTGGACACTTTTACGGCCTGGGCGCTACCGGCCTGGTTGATGTCGGCGGCGGCCTGCCGTGCCAGGTCCTGTTTCAGGCAGCGGCCCTGGTCGTCACAGGCGTCTTCGGGCGCGCGCCACTGGGCGTTGAAGCCTTGGCCGGCATGTTCCAGTTGCACGTCGATGGCCCAGAACGGCACCGGTACGAAGTCGGCGATGCTGCGGTCGCGGTCGACCACCAGGCGCAAGGTTGGTGTTTGCACCCGGCCCACCGGTAGCACGCCCTGGTAGCCGGCTTGGCGGCCCAACAAGGTGAACAGCCGGCTCATGTTCATGCCGATCAGCCAGTCGGCGCGGGAGCGCCCCAGCGCCGAGTGGTACAGGTTGAAGGTTTCGTGGCCCGGCAGCAGACGCGCCAGGGCCTTGCGGATGGAGGCGTCGTCCAGTGCCGACAACCACAGGCGCTGCACCGGGCCGCGGTAGCGGCAATGCTCGACCAGTTCGCGGGCAATCATCTCGCCCTCGCGGTCGGCGTCGGTGGCGATCACCAGCTCCCGCGCTTCGCCAAGCAGGCGCTTGACCGCCTTGAACTGGCTGGCGGTCTTGGGCTTGACCAGCATCTTCCATTGTTCCGGAATGATCGGCAGGTCGGCCAGGTTCCAGCGCTTGTAGCGTTCGTCGTAGCTGTCGGGCGGGGCGGTTTCCAGCAGGTGGCCGATGCACCAGGTCACGCAGACGTCGGTACCTTGCCAGCAGCCGTCGCCCTTGCGGTTGGCGCCGAGCACTTTGGCGATGTCTTTGGCCTGGGAGGGTTTTTCGCAGAGGAACAGGCGCATGGCCGGGAACGCTTCATCGAGAGTGATGGGCGATAGGATGCGCAAGCGAGCGCGCGGAGGCAAGTTTTATCTGGATGGATGTACAGGTTTTTGTCAGGGGAGATATGTTTTGCTGTGCCGGCCTCTTCGCGGGCTTGCCCGCTCCCACAGGTACTGCGCAGATATCAATATCTGTGGGGTCCTTGTGGGAGCGGGCAAGCCCGCGAAGAGGCCGGTGCAGGTCAAGCATCAGGCGCGCGAATCGCGCACCATGTCCACGTGCGGGATGCCGGCTTCGAGGAATTCCTCGCTGACCACGCGAAAGCCCAGCCGCTCGTAGAACGGCGTGGCATGTACCTGGGCGCTGAGCATCTGCTGCTTCAGGTCGCGGTTCTGCGCTTCGGCGATGACTGCGTTCATCAGCGCGTCACCCACCTTCAGCCCACGCCAGTCCTTCAGTACCGAGACCCGGCCAATGGTGCCGTCCGGCAGCAGGCGGGCGGTGCCGATCGGGTAGTCGCCTTCCAGCGCCAGGAAGTGCGCGGCGGTCGGGTCATCCGAGTCCCACTCGAGCTCCGGTGGTACGTGCTGTTCGGCAATGAACACCGCTTCGCGGATACGGCGGATGTCGGCGTTGTCCTTGTGCCAGTCGGCGAGGCGCACATGAATCTTATTCATTGGCGAATCCCAGGCTTCCTTGTTTGACCAGCTGCTGTACCAGCATCAGGCCGTCTTCATCCTGCAGCCACTCGGCCAGGTTGTCGATGTGCAGCGCGTCGGCGGCGCAGACCAGCTTCAGCAGCTCGCGCAGCTTGCCCGGCAGCGGGCAGCTGCGGCCGCTGGCGAACAGCAGCAGGTCGTCTTCGAACTCGGACCAGGCCAGGCGGGCGCTCGGGTTGCGGATCAGGATGGCGCCTTGTTCAAGGGCGTCGATCAGTTCCTCTTCGCTGAGGTCTTCGCCGACGATCTGTTCCGGGTAGCGCGGCTCGGTCATGAACTGGCCGAACCAGGTCAGCAGCAGGTCCTTGTCGCTCATGTGCTTGTCGAGCAGGGCCTTGAGGCGGTCGAGCGCGTCGTGCTGGATCTGGTGCGGGTCGCTGGCCGGCTGGGCGTCGGCATCGCTGTAGCGCTCTTCATCCGGCAGGAACTGGCCGAGGAAGTCGGTGAAGTGGGTCAGCACCTCGGCGGCGCTGGGGGCCCGGAAGCCGACCGAGTAGGTCAGGCAGTCGTCCACCGCCACACCGTAGTGGGCCAGGCGCGGTGGCAGGTAGAGCATGTCGCCCGGCTCCAGGGTCCACTCTTCGCTCTGCTCGAAGGCGGCGAGGATGCGCAGGTCGGCGTGCTCCAGCAGCGGGCTGTCGCTGCTGCACATCTGGCCGATCTTCCAGTTGCGCTGGCCATGCCCCTGCAGCAGGAACACGTCGTAGTTGTCGAAATGCGGGCCGACACTGCCGCCGGGGGCAGCGAAGCTGATCATCACGTCATCGATGCGCCAGCTCGGCAGGAAACGGAAGTTTTCCAGCAGTTCGGCAACTTCCGGGACGAACTGGTCCACGGCCTGCACCAGCAGGGTCCAGTCCTTTTCCGGCAGCTCGGCAAAGGTGTCTTCGTTGAACGGGCCGCGGCGCAGCTCCCACGGGTGCGCCCCGTGTTCCAGTACGATACGCGACTCGACTTCCTCTTCCAGGGCCAGGCCGGCCAGCTCGTCGGGGTCGATCGGGCTGATGAAGTCCGGGAAGGCCTGGCGCACCAGCAGCGGCTTCTTCTGCCAGTAGTCGCGCATGAATTCGCGGGCCGAGATGCCGCCGAGCAGCTGCAGTGGAGTATCAGGATTCATGTTCAACCTATTGAAAAAATGTCATTTTCGTCCGCGAATAAAAACGCCCGGCCAGGCCGGGCGTTGAACGCGACGGTCAGCTTAGATGCGTTTGGCCTGTGCTGCCGCGTTGCCGATGTAGGTAGCCGGGGTCAGCTGCTTGAGCTCGGCCTTGGCTTCGGCTGGCATGTCCAGGCCATCGATGAAGGTCAGCAGCGCTTCCGGGGTAATGCCCTTGCCACGGGTCAGCTCCTTGAGCTTCTCGTAGGGGTTTTCGATGTTGAAACGGCGCATTACGGTCTGGATCGGTTCGGCCAGCACTTCCCAGCAGGCGTCCAGGTCGGCGGCGATGCGGGCTTCGTTGACTTCCAGCTTGCCGATGCCTTTCAGGCTGGCTTCGTAGGCGATGACGCTGTGGGCAAAGCCCACGCCCAGGTTGCGCAGCACGGTGGAGTCGGTCAGGTCACGCTGCCAGCGCGAGATCGGCAGCTTGCTGGCCAGGTGCTGGAACAGCGCGTTGGCGATGCCCAGGTTGCCTTCGGAGTTTTCGAAGTCGATCGGGTTGACCTTGTGCGGCATGGTCGACGAGCCGATTTCGCCGGCGACGGTCTTCTGCTTGAAGTAGCCCAGCGAGATGTAGCCCCACACGTCACGGTCGAAGTCGATCAGGATGGTGTTGAAGCGGGCGATGGCGTCGAACAGCTCGGCGATGTAGTCGTGCGGCTCGATCTGGGTGGTGTACGGGTTGAACTGCAGGCCCAGCTCGTCTTCGATGAAGGCGCGGGCGTTCTGCTCCCAGTCGATCTGCGAGTAGGCCGACAGGTGGGCGTTGTAGTTGCCCACGGCACCGTTGATCTTGCCCAGCAGCGGCACGGCGGCAACCTGGGCGATCTGGCGCTCCAGGCGGTACACCACGTTGGCCAGCTCTTTGCCCAGGGTAGTCGGCGATGCCGGCTGGCCGTGGGTACGCGACAGCATCGGCACGTCGGCATGGGCGTGGGCGAGGGCGCGGATGGCGTCGGCGATCTGGCGCATCAGCGGCAGCAGCACGTCGTCGCGGCCGGCACGCAGCATCAGCGCGTGGGACAGGTTGTTGATGTCCTCGCTGGTGCAGGCGAAGTGGATGAACTCGCTGACCTTGGCCAGCTCAGGCAGCTTGGCGGCCTGCTCCTTGAGGAGGTATTCGATCGCCTTGACGTCGTGGTTGGTGGTGCGCTCGATTTCCTTGACGCGTTCGGCGTGCTCAAGCTTGAAATCGGTGGCCAGGCTGTCCAGCAGGGCGTTGGCTTCGGCGGAGAACGCCGGCACTTCGCCGATCTGCGGGTGGGCGGCCAGGCGCTGCAGCCAGCGCACTTCGACCAGGGCGCGGAAACGGATCAGGCCGAATTCGCTGAAAATGGGGCGCAAGGCCTGGGTTTTGCCGGCATAACGGCCGTCTACAGGGGAAACCGCAGTGAGCGAAGAGAGCTGCATGGGGTGTTCTCGGACAGTCAGGCTTTTGGAAGGGCGCATATCATACATGAATTTTGCCTGTAGGAGCGGCCTTGTGTCGCGAAAGGGTCGCGCAGCGGCCCCGGCAATCTGTGCTAGGGCGGCAACTCCGGGGCTGCTGCGCAGCCCTTTCGCGACACAAGGCCGCTCCTACAACGGGGTATCGCCTTCAGGAAGGCGAACGCATCATGTCGTACAGTTCGTTGAGCAACTTGCGCCGGCTGAACACCAGCTGCCAGCGGTGGCCGCCCAGCTGGCGCCACAGGCGGGCGGCGCGGATACCGGCGAGCAGCAGGGCGCGGATCTTCGAGGCGTTGCTGGCCTGCTGCAGGAAACGCATGTCGCCATGCACCTGGATACGCTGGCGCAAGGTGCTCAGGGTGTCCTGGTACAAGGCTCCGCTGGAAGCGATGACGTTTTCGTGAACCAGGCCGAAGTGCTCGGCCTGGGACTGGATTTGCGGCAGGCGGTTGCCGATGGTGTCGAGCAGGTCGGCGCGCTTGTTCAACTGGCGCTCCAGGCCGAGTATCGACAGGGCATAGCGCAGCGGCTCACGCTGCAGGCTGCTGGGGTCGCGCTCCAGGGCACCGACCAGCGCACGGTAGCCGTCGCGCAGGTTGAGGTCGTCGCCGCCGAACACCTCCAGGGTGTCCTTGGGGTCACGCACCAGCAGGCTGCCCAGCATGCAACCGATGTTGGCCTCGCTGGCCTGCCCGGTGCGGGCGATGCGGTCCACCAGCACCGCGGCCTGGAACACGCCACCCAGCGCAATCAGCTGCTCCTGCAGGTTGCTCATGCGCGCGGGCTCCACGGCTCGGCGGTCTCGATCACGCCACCACCCAGGCACACCTCGCCATCGTAGAACACCACCGACTGGCCGGGCGTGACGGCGCGCTGCGGTTCGTCGAACACGGCGCGGTAACCGCTTGCGCTGCGCTCCAGGGTGCAGCGCTGGTCGCCCTGGCGGTAGCGAACCTTGGCGGTGAGCTGCCGCGGGCTGGCGAGGTCGATGGGGTTGACCCAGAAGATTTCCGAGGCCAGCAGGGCCCGCGAGAACAACCAGGGGTGGTCGTTGCCCTGGCCAACCACCAGCACGTTGCGCGCCAGGTCCTTGTGCAGCACGTACCACGGCTCGTCACCGGCATCCTTCAGGCCGCCGATACCCAGGCCCTGGCGCTGGCCGATGGTGTGGTACATCAGGCCGTGGTGGCGGCCGATCACTTCGCCGTCGGTGGTTTCGATGTTGCCCGGCTGGGCTGGCAGGTACTGCTTGAGGAAGTCGCTGAAACGGCGCTCGCCGATGAAGCAGATGCCGGTGGAATCCTTTTTCTTGGCGGTGGCCAGGCCATGTTTTTCGGCGATGGCGCGCACTTCGGGTTTTTCCAGTTCGCCAACCGGGAACAGGGTACGGGCGATTTCCTTGCCGCCGACGGCGTGCAGGAAGTAGCTCTGGTCCTTGTTCGGGTCCAGGCCCTTGAGCAGTTCGGTGCGTTCGCCGGTGTCGCGGCGGCGCACGTAGTGGCCGGTGGCGATCAGGTCGGCACCCAGCGACAGGGCGTAGTCGAGGAACGCCTTGAACTTGATTTCGCGGTTGCAGAGGATGTCCGGGTTGGGCGTGCGGCCGGCCTTGTATTCCTCGAGGAAATGCTCGAAGACGTTGTCCCAGTATTCGGCAGCGAAGTTGGCGGTGTGCAGCTTGATGCCGATGCGGTCGCACACGGCCTGGGCGTCGGCCAGGTCTTCACGGGCGGTGCAGTATTCGGTGCCGTCGTCTTCTTCCCAGTTCTTCATGAACAGCCCTTCCACCTGGTAGCCCTGCTCCATGAGCAGAAGGGCGGAGACGGAAGAGTCCACGCCGCCGGACATGCCGACGATGACGCGGGTCTTGGCGGGGTCTTTGAGTGCTGGGCTGGTCATGGTTACCGGTGTGTATCAGGGGGGAAAAGCGCCGATTCTATCAAACCCGCGGCGCCACGTCAGTCGCGCAGCAGGTCGAGACTGTGCAACGGGCCTTTCAGGTAGTCATCGAGGCAGCGTGGTACCAGCTCGCTGCGCCAGCGGGCCGGGTCGGCCAGCAGTTGCTCGCGGGTCAGCCACACGGCGCGGACGATGTCGCTGTCCAGGGCCAGGTCGGCGTGGTGGCGCACGGGGCGGGCGGCGAAGCAGATGCGCTGGTAGGTCACGCCGTTGTTGGGCGCGGTGTACAGGTAGATGCCGACCACCCCGGTCAGCTCGACTTCCCAGGCGGTTTCTTCGAGGGTTTCGCGCAGGGCGGCCTGGGGCAGGGTCTCGTTGGGTTCGAGGTGGCCGGCGGGTTGGTTGAACACGTGCTGGTTGGCTTTGAATTCTTCGACGAAGAGGAACTTGCCTTCGCGTTCGACGATGGTGGCGACGGTGATGTGGGGTTGCCAGGTCATGAACAGCTCCTTAGAGGCCTGCGCAGCCCATGTGGGAGCGGGTTTACCCGCGAATGCTTCAGTGGCTTCGCCATCGCATTCGCGGGTGAACCCGCTCCCACAGGGTCCGCGCGGGCAGCCAGAAATCGTTTATCCAGAAAGCACAAACCCCGGTGCGTGGCCGGGGTTTGTGCGGTTACTTCAAGCGAACCTTACAGGGCGGCAATGGCGCTGTTCAGGGTCTGGCTTGGGCGCATCACCTTGGCGGTCAGCTCGGCATCCGGGGCGTAGTAGCCACCGATGTCGGTCGGCTTGCCCTGAACGGCGTTGAGCTCGGCGACGATGGTCTCCTCGTTCTCGGTCAGGGTCTTGGCCAGTGGCGCGAAGCGCGCCTGCAGGGCAGCGTCGTCGGTCTGCGCAGCCAGGGCCTGGGCCCAGTACAGGGTCAGGTAGAAGTGGCTGCCACGGTTGTCGATACCACCGACTTTGCGCGAAGGCGACTTGTTGGTGTCGAGGAACTTGCCGGTAGCCTGGTCCAGGGTGTTGGCCAGCACTTTGGCGCGCGGGTTGTCGTAGGTGTTGCCCAGGTGCTCCAGAGAAGCGGCCAGGGCCAGGAATTCACCCAGCGAGTCCCAACGCAGGAAGTTCTCTTCCACCAGCTGCTGCACGTGCTTCGGTGCCGAACCGCCGGCGCCGGTTTCGAACAGGCCACCGCCGTTCATCAGCGGCACGATCGACAGCATCTTGGCGCTGGTGCCCAGTTCCATGATCGGGAACAGGTCGGTCAGGTAGTCGCGCAGCACGTTGCCGGTCACGGAGATGGTGTCCTTGCCTTCGCGGATGCGGGCCAGGGAGAACTTGATGGCGTCCACCGGGGCCAGGATGCGGATGTCCAGGCCGGAAGTGTCGTGATCCTTCAGGTACTTCTGCACCTTCTCGATCATCACGCCGTCGTGGGCGCGGGCCGGGTCCAGCCAGAACACTGCCGGGGTGTTGCTCAGGCGGGCACGGTTGACGGCCAGCTTGACCCAGTCCTGGATCGGGGCGTCCTTGACCTGGCACATGCGGAAGATGTCACCGGCTTCGACGTTCTGCTCGAGCACGACCTTGCCTTTGCTGTCGACCACGCGAACAACGCCGTCGGCCTTGATCTGGAAGGTCTTGTCGTGGGAGCCGTACTCTTCGGCCTTCTGTGCCATCAGGCCAACGTTCGGCACGCTGCCCATGGTGGTCGGGTCGAAGGCACCGTTGGCCTTGCAGTCTTCGATGGTGGCCTGGTAGATACCGGCGTAGCAGCGGTCCGGGATGATTGCCTTGGCGTCCTGCAGTTCGCCGGCGGCGTTCCACATCTTGCCCGAGTCACGGATCATGGCGGGCATCGAGGCGTCGACGATGACGTCGCTCGGCACGTGCAGGTTGGTGATGCCCTTGTCGGAGTTGACCATGGCCAGGGCCGGACGCTGGGCGTACAGGGCCTGGATGTCGGCTTCGATCTCGGCCTGCTTCTCGACTGGCAGGTCCTTGATGCGGGCGTACAGGTCGCCGATGCCGTTGTTGGCGTTGAAGCCTACTTCGGCAAGGGCAGCGGCGTGCTTGGCCAGCACGTCGCCGTAGAACTCTTCGACGATGACGCCGAACATGATCGGGTCGGAGACCTTCATCATGGTGGCTTTCAGGTGCACCGACAGCAGGACGCCAGAGGCCTTGGCATCGGCGATCTGCTCGGCGATGAAGGCTTTCAGGGCCTTGCGGCTCATGGTGGCGCAGTCGATGACTTCAGCGGCTTTGACGGCGGTCTTTTCCTTCAGCACGGTGGTGCTGCCGTCTTTGCCCACCAGCTCGATGCGCAGGGTGTCGTCGGCTTCGATCAGCGCGGCTTTCTCGCTGCCGTAGAAGTCGCCTTGGGTCATGTGGGCGACGTGCGACTTGGAGTCGGCAGCCCAGGCGCCCATCTTGTGCGGGTGCTTGCGCGCGTAGTTCTTCACCGACAGTGGTGCACGGCGGTCGGAGTTGCCTTCGCGCAGTACCGGGTTGACGGCGGAGCCTTTGATGCGGTCGTAGCGGGCGCGGGATTCTTTCTCTTCCGCGGTGGCCGGCTCGTCGGCATAGTCAGGGATGTTGTAGCCCTTGGCTTGCAGTTCCTTGATCGCGGCTTTCAGCTGCGGTACCGAGGCGCTGATGTTCGGCAGCTTGATGATGTTGGCTTCGGGGGTGGTAGCCAGCTGGCCCAGTTCCGCCAGGTGATCGCCTACTTGCTTCTCTGCGCCCAGTTGCTCCGGGAAGGCGGCGAGGATACGGCCAGCCAGGGAGATGTCGCGGGTTTCGACGGCGATGTCAGCCGAAGCGGTGAAGGCTTCGATGATCGGCAGCAGCGAGTAGGTGGCGAGGGCGGGGGCTTCGTCGGTGAAGGTATAGATGATCTTGGAACGGGTGGGCATGCGGGTTAACTCTCTGTGTGCTGAGCGTGCTCGAGTCTCGTGGTGCGCAGGGTAGGCGCATCGCCCTGGCAGCGCCATGAGCGGAAAGTCGAGAGGCTGCGAGCGGTGATGGTGGATGCATCAGTCGAGCGTCAAGTGCTGAACTGCGGTAACAGCCCAGGCTTAGTGGCCGTTCATGGCCGAGGGCGGTCCGCATTTTTCCAAGGGATCGCCCCGATGACCCTTCGGTCGCGGCGCAGTATACCAAACCATTCGGGCTAATCAGCAAGGCCAAGTGATATCGGCCCATTTATAAGACCAAAGACGTACCCGCAATGTGGTCGGTTGTCGCATGCCTTGCACCTCGGCAGATGTGGTTTAGTCTCATTGGATCGCAGATGACCAAACACACATACCCGACAGCGGAGTAGTGCAAGCATGGGATACCAGAAAATCAAGGTTCCGACCGACGGCGCCAAGATCACCGTCAATGCCGACCATTCGCTCAACGTGCCTGACAACCCGATCATTCCCTATATCGAAGGCGATGGCATCGGCGTGGATGTCTCGCCGGTCATGATCAAGGTGGTCGACGCCGCCGTGCAGAAGGCCTACGGCGGCAAGCGCAAGATCGCCTGGATGGAGGTGTACGCTGGCGAGAAGGCCACCCAGGTGTACGACCAGGACACCTGGTTGCCGCAGGAAACCCTCGATGCCGTGCGTGATTACGTGGTGTCGATCAAGGGGCCGCTGACCACGCCGGTGGGCGGCGGTATCCGTTCGCTCAACGTAGCCTTGCGCCAGCAGCTCGACCTGTACGTGTGCCTGCGCCCGGTGCTGTGGTTCCAGGGCGTGCCAAGCCCGGTGAAGAAGCCTGGCGACGTCGACATGGTGATCTTCCGCGAGAACTCCGAGGACATCTATGCCGGCATCGAGTGGAAGGCCGGTTCGCCCGAGGCGAACAAGGTGATCAAGTTCCTCAAGGAGGAAATGGGCGTCACCAAGATCCGCTTCGACCAGGACTGCGGTATCGGCGTCAAGCCGGTGTCCCGCGAGGGGACCAAGCGCCTGGTGCGCAAGGCCTTGCAGTACGTGGTGGACAACGACCGCGAATCGCTGACCCTGGTGCACAAGGGCAACATCATGAAGTTCACCGAAGGCGCCTTCAAGGACTGGGGCTACGAGGTGGCGCGTGACGAGTTCGGTGCCGAATTGCTCGACGGCGGCCCGTGGATGAAGTTCCGCAACCCCAAGAGCGGCCGCGAGGTCATCGTCAAGGACGCCATCGCCGACGCCATGCTGCAGCAGATCCTGTTGCGCCCGGCCGAGTACGACGTGATTGCCACCCTCAACCTCAACGGTGACTACCTGTCCGATGCCCTGGCGGCAGAGGTGGGCGGCATCGGCATCGCGCCGGGGGCCAACCTGTCCGACACGGTGGCCATGTTCGAAGCTACCCATGGCACCGCGCCCAAGTATGCCGGGCAGGACAAGGTCAACCCAGGGTCGGTGATCCTCTCGGCTGAAATGATGCTGCGGCACATGGGCTGGACCGAAGCGGCCGACCTGATCATCAAGGGCACCAATGGCGCGATTGCCGCCAAGACGGTGACCTACGACTTCGAGCGGTTGATGGAGGGCGCCACCCTGGTCAGCAGTTCAGGCTTTGGCGATGAAATGATCAAGCATATGTGAGGCAACGCAAAACCGGCCGCTTCCGTAAGGAGGCGGCCGGTTTTTTGCCTGCCGACAGGCGCCGCGGCACTCAGGCGTCGGCAGGGCTGCCGGCGGAATGGGCGCTGGCGGCGGAGGGGCTGGGGGCTTTGTTGCTGATATTCACCGCGTGCAGGCCTTTGGGGCCCTGGACGATTTCGAAACTCACCGCCTGGCCGGCCTTCAGGGTCTTGTAACCGTCCATCTGGATGGCCGAATAATGAGCGAACAAGTCTTCGCTCTTGCCCTCTTCATTGATGAACCCGTAGCCCTTGGCATTGTTGAACCACTTGACTTTACCGCTTGCCATCCCTATGTCCCTCTGCAAAGGACTCCATCACTGGAGTATCATCCACTTCATCCGCATACGAACCTTGCGAAAAATCTGGTTGACTGCGCGGATCTTTATCGACCACGGTGGGTTCTTATTGTTTGTAACACCGTTTTGCCGTTAGTCAAGGTCACGCGGCGCGTGCTCCGGTGGCGGCTTTTGCAGTCAACCCACAACCTTAACCTGTCGCTCATGATGAAATTCTTTCCATGCATGCACCTAGTGAGATTCGACTAACATTCAATCAGGATCGCCCGCAATCGAATGAGGACGACGGCTCAGGTCTTGCGGTTCAGGAAGCCAAGCCGATCCTGCAGGCGCCACCGATGTACAAGGTGGTTTTGTTCAACGATGACTACACGCCGATGGATTTCGTCGTCGAAGTGCTCGAGACGTTCTTCAATCTGAACCGCGAGCTGGCGACCAAGATCATGCTGACCGTCCACACCGAAGGGCGGGCAGTGTGCGGATTGTTTACCCGTGACATCGCCGAAACAAAGGCTATGCAGGTCAACCAATACGCCAGGGAAAGCCAGCATCCGCTACTCTGTGAAATCGAGAAGGACGGTTAAAAGCCGACCACTTGGGTATGAGGTGAAGCTATGTTAAACCGCGAGCTCGAAGTCACCCTCAATCTTGCCTTCAAGGAGGCCCGTTCGAAGCGTCATGAGTTCATGACCGTCGAGCATCTGCTCCTGGCACTCCTTGACAATGAGGCTGCCGCGACCGTTCTGCGCGCCTGTGGCGCCAATCTCGACAAGCTCAAGCACGACCTGCAAGAGTTCATCGATTCCACCACCCCACTGATTCCGGTCAACGACGAAGACCGCGAAACCCAGCCGACCCTGGGCTTCCAGCGCGTGCTGCAGCGTGCCGTGTTCCACGTGCAAAGCTCCGGCAAGCGTGAAGTCACCGGCGCCAACGTGCTGGTAGCGATCTTCAGCGAACAGGAAAGCCAGGCCGTGTTCCTGCTCAAGCAGCAGAGCGTGGCCCGCATCGACGTGGTCAACTACATCGCCCACGGCATCTCCAAGGTGCCGGGCCATGGTTCGCATTCCGAAAACGACCAGGAAATGCAGGACGATGAAGGCGGCGATACCGCTTCTTCGAGCAACCCGCTGGATGCCTATGCCAGCAACCTGAACGAGCTGGCCCGTGCCGGCCGTATCGACCCGCTGGTCGGTCGCGAGCAGGAAGTGGAGCGCGTGGCGCAGATCCTGGCGCGGCGGCGCAAGAACAACCCGCTGCTGGTGGGTGAAGCCGGCGTGGGCAAGACTGCCATCGCCGAAGGCCTGGCCAAGCGTATCGTCGATGGCCAGGTGCCCGACCTGCTGGCGCAGAGCGTGGTGTATTCCCTCGACCTGGGCGCGCTGCTGGCCGGTACCAAGTACCGTGGCGACTTCGAGAAGCGCTTCAAGGCGCTGCTCGGCGAGCTGCGCAAGCGCCCGCAGGCGATCCTGTTCATCGACGAGATCCACACCATCATCGGTGCCGGTGCGGCATCGGGCGGGGTGATGGATGCGTCCAACCTGCTCAAGCCGCTGCTGTCGTCGGGCGAAATTCGCTGCATCGGCTCGACCACGTTCCAGGAATTCCGTGGCATCTTCGAGAAGGACCGCGCCCTGGCGCGGCGCTTCCAGAAGGTCGATGTCAGCGAGCCATCGGTGGAAGACACCGTGGGCATCCTGCGTGGCCTGAAAGGTCGCTTCGAAAGCCACCACAACATCGAGTACAGCGACGAAGCCCTGCGCGCCGCCGCCGAACTGGCTTCGCGCTATATCAATGACCGGCACATGCCGGACAAGGCCATTGACGTCATCGACGAAGCCGGTGCCTACCAGCGCCTGCAGCCGGAAGCCAACAGGGTCAAGCGTATCGACGTGCCGCAGGTCGAGGACATCGTCGCCAAGATCGCGCGGATTCCGCCAAAACACGTCACCAGTTCCGACAAGGAGCTGCTGCGCAACCTCGAGCGCGACCTGAAACTGACCGTGTTCGGCCAGGATGCGGCCATTGATTCGCTGGCCACCGCCATCAAGCTGTCGCGCGCCGGCCTCAAGTCGCCAGACAAGCCGGTCGGTTCGTTCCTGTTCGCCGGCCCGACCGGCGTCGGCAAGACCGAAGCAGCGCGGCAACTGGCCAAGGCACTGGGCGTGGAGCTGGTGCGCTTCGACATGTCCGAATACATGGAGCGCCACACCGTGTCGCGCCTGATCGGTGCGCCGCCCGGTTATGTTGGCTTTGACCAGGGTGGCTTGCTGACCGAGGCAATCACCAAGCAACCGCACTGCGTATTGCTGCTCGACGAAATCGAGAAGGCCCACCCGGAAGTCTTCAACCTGCTGCTGCAGGTGATGGACCACGGTACCCTGACCGACAATAACGGGCGCAAGGCCGACTTCCGTAACGTGATCCTGATCATGACCACCAACGCCGGTGCCGAAACGGCCGCGCGGGCCTCGATCGGCTTCACTCACCAGGACCACGCGTCCGATGCCATGGAAGTCATCCGCAAGAGCTTCACGCCGGAGTTCCGCAACCGCCTGGACACCATCATCCAGTTCGGCCGCCTGAGCCACGAGACGATCAAGAGCATCGTCGACAAGTTCCTTATCGAACTGCAGGCGCAGCTGGAAGACAAGCGGGTGCTGCTGGAAGTCAGCGATGCCGCGCGCGGCTGGCTGGCGGCCTCGGGCTACGACGTGCAGATGGGCGCGCGGCCGATGGCGCGGCTGATCCAGGACAAGATCAAGCGGCCATTGGCCGAGGAGATCCTGTTTGGCGAGCTGGCCGAGCATGGTGGCGTGGTGCACGTCGACCTGCGCGATGGCGAACTGGTGTTCGACTTCGAAACCACGGCTGAGGTTGCTTGATAGATGGGGCCGCTTTGCGGCCCTTCGCGGACACGCCCGCTCCCGCAGGTAATAGCTATCCCCCTGTGGGAGCGGGCGTGCCCGCGAAGGGCTGCAAAGCAGCCCCCTAAAGTCCTGAAGGCACAAAAAAGCCCGGCACATGGCCGGGCTTTTTCATGGCTTGAGCTTAGCGCGCACGGTAGGTGATGCGGCCCTTGCTCAGGTCGTACGGCGTCAGTTCGACGCGGACCTTGTCGCCAGTGAGAATACGGATGTAGTTCTTGCGCATCTTTCCGGAGATGTGCGCGGTTACGACGTGCCCGTTTTCCAACTCCACGCGGAACATGGTGTTGGGCAGGGTGTCGACGACAGTACCTTCCATTTCGAAGCTGTCTTCTTTCGACATGCAGTAGAGCCCTCGGATCCAGTGTTGGCCCGACGCATAACCGCACCGGGCAAAAAAGTGGCGTGGATTATGCCCGAAAATTGTGTGTCAAGCCAATGCCTTTCAGTTGAGGGTGACCCAGCGTTGGTTGATCAGCAGTTCGATGGGCCGATATTGCGTCTTGTAGTTCATTTTCTTGCAGTTCTTGATCCAGTAGCCCAGGTACACCGCCTCCAGGTCCTGGCGCAGGGCTTCGGTGATCTGCCAGAGGATGGCGAAGCGGCCCAGGCTGCGGCGTTCTTCTTCCGGCTCGTAGAAGGTGTACACCGCCGACAGGCCGTTGGGCAGCAGGTCGCACACGGCCACCGCCATCAGGCGGCCTTCCAGGCGGAATTCGTAGAACCAGCAGAACGGCAGGTCGCGTACCAGAAACGTGGAAAACTGGTCGCGGCTGGGCGGGTACATGTCCCCGTCGGCATGGCGCGTTTCGATATAGCGCCGGTACAGGTCGAAGTACTCTTCCTTGAACGCCGGGCGTGCCGCGGTCACGGTCAGGTCGGCGTTGCGCTTGAGGATGCGGCGTTGCTGGCGGTTGGGGATGAAGCGCGCCGCGGGGATGCGTGCCGGTACGCAGGCATTGCAGTTCTGGCAATGCGGGCGGTACAGGTGGTCGCCACTGCGACGAAAGCCCATCTCCGACAAATCGGCGTACACATGCACGTCCATCGGCTGGCTGGGGTCGAGGAACAGCGTGGTGGCCTGTTCGTCGGGCAGGTAGCTGCAGGAGTGGGGTTGAGTGGCATAGAACTTCAACCGCGCCAACTCTGTCATGATCAACCCCCTCGGTGAGACTTTGTTTTAAGTGTATGCCAGCTATGGGAACTCGCCTAGGGAACCCAGGTAGCGCTGTTGGGCTGGTCGAGGTGGCGTGCCAGGTAGCCGGCGAACTCGGCGCGGCTGATGGCCTGGGCGCCCAGGCTGTGCAGGTGGTTGGTCGGCATCTGGCAATCGATGAGGACGAAGCCGGCCTGGCGCAGGTGGTTGACCAAGGTCACGAAGCCGACCTTGGAAGCATTGTCGGCGCGGCTGAACATCGATTCGCCGAAGAACAGCTGGCCCATGGCCAGGCCGTACAGGCCGCCGACCAGTTCGCCGTCCTGGCGCACTTCCACCGAATGGGCGATGCCGCGCCGGTGCAGTTCGCAGTAGGCAGCGCGCATGGTTTCGGTGATCCAGGTGCCATCGGCGTAGTCGCGAGGGGCGGCGCAGGCGGCGATCACGGCGGCGAAGTCGGTGTCGAAGCTGACCTGGAAGCGGCCCTGGCGCAGCAGCTTGGCCAGCGACCGCGATACGTGTAGCTGGTGCGGAAACAGTACCGTGCGCGGGTCGGGTGACCACCAGAGGATTGGCTGGCCGTCCTGGTACCAGGGGAAGCAGCCATGGCGATAAGCCTGCGCCAGGCGCTCGGGGCTCAGATCGCCGCCGGCGGCCAGCAGGCCGTTGGGCTCGTGCAGGGCTTTTTCCAGGGGTGGGAAGGTCAGCGAGTCGCGGGTCAGCCAGGTGAGCATGGTCTATCGTGCGGTGGGGGAGGGGAGCAGGCAGCATGGCTTGGGTGGCAAGCAGGGTCAATCTCTTTGGCTTCTTCGCGGGCACGCCCGCTCCCACAGGAACCCAGCAGCCATCACGGTTTGCACCCGGCTCGTGGTAAGGGGCATGGCCACGAAATGGCCGGCACAGGCGATGAAAAAGGCAATTTCCTACACATTCATCCAAGCGCAGGCACCATCCGCTACATTTGCTGTCACACCTGTGCAAAAACACAGCATAAGCCTTTGTCACAGAAGACAATGCGTGGTCAAATTGCAGCTATGTGAAAGTCGTCCCCGGCCAAGCCCCCATGCGGCGCCCTGCCATGGCGGCCGGCGGGCAGTAATGTTAAAAGTAGTGGTTCATTGGCCGTACCGCCGGCCGATCACTATTGGACGCGCAGCACGCGCAGGAATAGACGCGTTTTGAAGAAATCCACCGCAACCCCAGCTCCCTTGCCCGTGCCCCTGTGGCGGCAGCAGCTGCATTATCGCCTCAAGGAAGGTGCGCTGATCGCTGTCGGCGCCCTGTGCCTGTACCTGTGGATGGCGCTGCTCACCTACGACACGTCGGACCCGGGCTTCAGCCACACCAGCAACGTCGACCAGGTGCAGAACGCCGCCGGGCGTGCCGGTGCCTACTTCGCCGACATCCTGTTCATGGTGCTGGGCTACTTCGCCTATATCTTCCCGTTGCTGCTGGCGATCAAGACCTGGCAGATCTTCCGCGAACGCCACCAGCCCTGGGACTGGAGCGGCTGGTTGTTCTCCTGGCGGCTGATCGGCCTGGTGTTCCTGGTGCTGTCCGGTGCGGCGCTGGCGCATATCCATTTCCACCCGCCGGCGAGCATGCCGTTCTCGGCCGGTGGTGCGCTGGGCGAGAGCCTGGGGGACCTGGCGCGCAACCTGCTGAACGTGCAAGGCAGCACGTTGATGTTCATTGCCCTGTTCCTGTTCGGCCTGACCGTGTTCACCGACCTGTCCTGGTTCAAGGTGATGGACCTGACCGGCAAGATCACCCTCGACCTGTTCGAGCTGATGCAAGGCGCCGCCACCCGTTGGTGGGAAGCCCGCAACGAGCGCAAGCGCCTGGAGGCGCAACTGCGCGAGGACGAACCGGTATTCAAGGCCGCACCGGTACCGGCTGCCGACAAGCACGAGCAGCCGGCACGGCCAGCGCTGCGCGAGCGCCTGTTCAAGCGTGAGGAAGCCCCCGCGCAACCGGTTGAGCCACGCGAGCCTACCCTGTCGCGCGAGCCGGTGGTGGCGCGCGAGGCCATTGCAGCGCGCGAGCCGGTAGTGCCACGCGAGCCAGTGGTGCAGCGTGAACAACCCGCGGCCCCGCCGATCGTACCGCCGTCTGCCGCCAGGGCAGCGGAACCGAGCAAGCGGGTGATGAAGGAGAAGCAGGCGCCGTTGTTCATCGACAGCGCCGTGGAAGGCACCTTGCCGTCCATCTCCATCCTCGACCCGGCCGAGCAGAAGAAGATCGAGTATTCGCCAGAATCGCTCGCCGGTGTCGGCCAGCTGCTGGAAATCAAGCTCAAGGAATTCGGCGTGGAGGTGACGGTGGACTCGATCCACCCGGGCCCGGTGATCACCCGCTACGAGATCCAGCCGGCCGCGGGCGTGAAGGTCAGCCGCATCGCCAACCTGGCCAAGGACCTGGCGCGTTCGCTGGCCGTGACCAGCGTGCGGGTGGTCGAGGTCATCCCCGGCAAGACCACCGTGGGTATCGAGATCCCCAACGAAAACCGGCAGATGGTGCGCTTCTCCGAAGTGCTGGCCACGCCGCAGTACGACGAGCAGAAGTCGCCGGTCACCCTGGCCCTGGGCCACGACATCGGTGGCAAGCCGGTGATCACCGACCTGGCCAAGATGCCGCACCTGCTGGTGGCCGGTACTACCGGTTCCGGTAAGTCGGTGGGGGTGAACGCGATGATCCTGTCGATCCTGTTCAAGTCCAGCCCGGAAGACGCGCGGCTGATCATGATCGACCCGAAGATGCTCGAACTGTCGATTTACGAAGGCATCCCGCACCTGCTCTGCCCGGTGGTCACCGACATGAAGGACGCCGCCAACGCCCTGCGCTGGAGCGTGGCCGAGATGGAGCGGCGCTACAAGCTGATGGCGGCCATGGGCGTGCGTAACCTGGCCGGCTTCAACCGCAAGATCAAGGACGCCCAGGAAGCCGGCGAAATCATCCATGACCCGCTGTACCGTCGCGAGAGCATGGACGACGAGCCGCCGGCACTGAAGACCTTGCCGACCATCGTGGTCATCGTCGACGAGTTCGCCGACATGATGATGATCGTCGGCAAGAAGGTCGAAGAGCTGATCGCCCGTATCGCGCAGAAGGCGCGTGCGGCCGGTATCCACCTGATCCTCGCCACCCAGCGCCCCTCGGTGGACGTGATCACCGGCCTGATCAAGGCCAACATCCCGACCCGCATGGCGTTCCAGGTGTCGAGCAAGATCGACTCGCGGACCATCATCGACCAGGGCGGTGCCGAACAGCTGCTGGGCCATGGTGACATGCTGTACATGCCGCCAGGCACCAGCCTGCCGATCCGGGTGCACGGCGCGTTCGTCTCCGACGACGAGGTACACCGTGTGGTGGAGGCGTGGAAGCTGCGCGGCGCCCCGGACTACAACGACGACATCCTCAACGGCGTCGAGGAGGCCGGCAGTGGCTTCGATGGCGGCAGCGGCGGTGGTGGCGACGGCGATGATTCGGAAAGCGACGCCCTGTATGATGAGGCCGTGCAGTTCGTGCTGGAAAGCCGCCGAGCCTCCATTTCGGCCGTGCAACGCAAACTGAAGATTGGCTACAACCGCGCGGCGCGCATGATCGAAGCCATGGAAATGGCCGGCGTGGTCACCCCCATGAACAGCAACGGCTCGCGGGAAGTGATAGCCCCGGGCGGCCCGCGCGACTGATGAACACCTTGCCGGGCGCCAACGGTGGTGCCCGGCCTATTTCAATGCTCGATGAGGATTCCCATGCGCGCGATTCGCATGCTGTTGGTTTCTGCCCTGACCCTGGGCACGGTTACCGCCTATGCCGGTGAGCAAGATGTACAACGCCTGACCCAACTGCTGGAAAAGTCGCAGACCATCGAGGCCAACTTTTCCCAGCTGACCCTGGACGCCGGCGGCACCAGTTTGCAGGAAACTTCCGGCAAGATGACGGTCAAGCGCCCGGGCCTGTTCTACTGGCACACCGATGCCCCGCAGGAGCAGGTGGTAGTCTCCGACGGCAAGAACGTCACCCTGTGGGACCCGGACCTGGAGCAGGCCACCATCAAGAAGCTCGACGTGCGCCTGAACCAGACCCCGGCGCTGCTGCTGTCCGGGGACGTGTCGAAAATCAGCCAGAGCTTCGATATCACCTCGAAGGAGCAGGGTGAAGTGATGGACTTCACCCTCAAGCCGAAGACCAAGGACACCCTGTTCGACTCGCTGCGCGTGTCGTTCCGCAAAGGCCTGATCAACGACATGCAGCTGATCGACAGCGTCGGCCAGCGTACCAATATCCTGTTCAATGGCGTCAAGGCCAACCAGGCGGTGCCGGACAGCAAGTTCAAGTTCGATATCCCGCAAGGCGCGGATGTCATCAAGGAGTAACCAGAGCCCGCCATGGACCTGTTTCGAAGCGAACCCGTCGCCCAGCCCCTGGCCGCCCGCCTGCGCCCGTCCAACCTGGACGAGTACGTCGGCCAGGAGCACCTGCTGGCGCGCGGCAAACCGCTGCGCGAAGCGCTGGAGCAGGGTGCGCTGCATTCGATGATCTTCTGGGGGCCGCCAGGGGTGGGCAAGACCACCCTGGCGCGGTTGCTGGCGCAGTTCTGCGATGCGCACTTCGAAACGGTGTCGGCGGTGCTGGCCGGGGTCAAGGAGATTCGCCAGGCGGTCGAGGTGGCCAAGCAGCAGGCAGGCCAGTATGGCCGGCGGACCATCCTGTTCGTCGACGAAGTGCACCGCTTCAACAAGTCGCAGCAGGACGCCTTCCTGCCGTACGTGGAAGACGGCACCCTGCTGTTCATTGGCGCCACTACCGAAAACCCGTCGTTCGAGCTGAACAACGCGCTGTTGTCACGGGCGCGAGTGTACGTGCTCAAGAGCCTGGACGAGGCGGCGCTGCGCAAGCTGGTCAACCGCGCCCTGAGCGAAGAGCGCGGCCTGGGCAAGCGCAACCTGCGGGTTGGCGAGGACGCCTTCAAGATGTTGATGGCCGCTGCCGATGGCGATGGCCGGCGCATGCTCAACTTCCTGGAGAACGCCTCGGACCTGGCCGAGGATGGCGGCGAAATCGGCGTCGAGCTGCTGCAAAGCCTGCTCGGCGACAGCCGCCGGCGCTTCGACAAGGGCGGCGAAGCGTTCTACGACCAGATTTCCGCTTTGCACAAATCGGTGCGCGGCTCCAACCCGGACGCCGCGCTGTACTGGTTCGCGCGCATGCTCGACGGTGGCTGCGACCCGCTGTACATCGCCCGCCGGGTGGTGCGCATGGCCAGCGAAGACATCGGCAACGCCGACCCGCGCGCGCTCAGCCTGTGCCTGGCGGCGTGGGACGTGCAGGAGCGCCTGGGCAGCCCCGAGGGCGAGCTGGCGGTGGCCCAGGCCATCACCTATATCGCCTGCGCGCCGAAGAGCAACGCGGTGTACATGGGCTTCAAGGCCGCCCTGCGCGAGGCCGCCGAGCATGGTTCGCTGGAAGTGCCGCTGCACCTGCGCAACGCGCCGACCAAACTGATGAAGCAACTGGGCTACGGCGACGAGTACCGCTATGCCCATGACGAGCCCGACGCCTACGCCGCCGGCGAGGATTACTTCCCCGAAGCGCTCGAACCGCGCCAGTACTACCAGCCGGTGCCGCGTGGCCTGGAACTGAAGATTGGCGAGAAGCTGCGCCACCTGGCCGACCTTGACCGCAGCAGCCCCAGACAGCGGAGAAAGCCGTGATTGCATTGATTGCCGCCGTCAGCGCGGGCGGTATTGCCGGTACCTTGTTGCGCTTCGCCACCTCCAACTGGGTGGTTGCCCACTGGCCACGGCACTTCTATCTCGGTACGCTGGCGGTCAACCTGGTTGGCTGCCTGCTGATCGGCCTGCTGTATGGCCTGTTCCTGCACAAGCCGATGGTGCCGATCGAGCTGCGCGCCGGGCTGATCGTCGGCTTTCTGGGCGGCCTGACGACGTTTTCCTCCTTGTCGCTGGATACCGTACGCCTGCTGGAAAGCGGGCAAGTACCGCTGGCGCTGGGCTATACCGCTATCAGCGTGGTGGGCGGGCTGCTCGCGACCTGGGCCGGCCTGTCCCTGACCCGATTCTGAACCAACACCTACACATAACGAGAGAACGATATGCTCGATTCCAAACTGTTACGCGGCCAACTTCAGGAAGTGGCGGATCGCCTGGCCTCCCGTGGCTTCAGCCTGGATGTCGCGCGCATCGAATCACTGGAAGAGCGCCGCAAGGCGGTGCAGACCCGCACCGAGCAGCTGCAGGCCGAGCGTAATGCCCGTTCCAAGTCCATCGGCCAGGCCAAGGCCAAGGGCGAAGACATTGCGCCGCTGATGGCCGACGTCGAGCGCATGGCCAACGAACTGGCGGCCGGCAAGGCCGAGCTGGATGGCATCCAGGCCGAACTGGACGGCATCCTGCTGACCATCCCCAACCTGCCGGACGCCAGCGTACCGGTCGGTGCCAGCGAAGACGACAACGTCGAAGTGCGCCGCTGGGGCACGCCAAGAAGCTTCGACTTCGCCATCAAGGACCACGTCGCTCTCGGCGAAATCAGCGGTGGCCTGGACTTCGAAGCTGCCGCCAAACTGTCTGGCGCCCGCTTTGCCGTGCTGCGTGGGCCGATCGCCCGTCTGCACCGCGCGCTGGCGCAGTTCATGATCAACCTGCACACCGCTGAGCACGGCTACGAGGAGCACTACACCCCGTACCTGGTGCAGGCCCCGGCCCTGCAGGGCACTGGCCAGTTGCCGAAGTTCGAGGAAGACCTGTTCAAGATCAGCCGCGAAGGCGAGGCTGACTTCTACCTGATCCCGACCGCCGAAGTGTCGCTGACCAACCTGGTGGCGGGTGAGATCCTCGATGCCAAGCAGCTGCCGCTGAAGCTGGTGGCCCACACCCCATGCTTCCGCAGCGAAGCCGGTGCTTCTGGCCGTGACACCCGCGGCATGATCCGCCAGCACCAGTTCGACAAGGTCGAGATGGTGCAGGTGGTCGAACCGTCCAAGTCGATGGAAGCCCTGGAAGGCCTGACCGCCAACGCCGAGCGCGTGCTGCAGCTGCTGGAGCTGCCGTACCGCGTGCTGGCCCTGTGCACCGGCGACATGGGCTTTGGCGCGGTGAAGACCTACGACCTGGAAGTGTGGGTGCCGAGCCAGGACAAGTACCGTGAAATCAGCTCGTGCTCCAACTGCGGCGATTTCCAGGCGCGCCGCATGCAGGCCCGCTGGCGCAACCCGGAAACCGGCAAGCCAGAGCTGGTGCACACCCTCAACGGCTCCGGCCTGGCCGTAGGCCGTACCCTGGTGGCCGTGCTGGAAAACTACCAGCAGGCCGACGGTTCGATCCGTGTGCCGGAAGTGCTGAAGCCATACATGGGCGGCGTCGAGGTCATCCGCTAAATGGATTACCTGCCGCTGTTCCACAAGCTGCAGGGCGGCCGCGTGCTGGTCGTCGGCGGCGGTGAGATCGCCCTGCGCAAGGCGCGCCTGCTGGCCGATGCCGGTGCCGCGCTGCGCGTGGTGGCGCCGGAGGTCGACGGCCAACTGGCCGCGCTGGCCCGGGAAGGTGGCGGTGAGGTGCTGGTGCGTGGCTATCAGGCAGCCGACCTGGTCGGTTGCCGGCTGGTGATCGCAGCCACTGATGACACTGGGCTCAACGCTCAGGTGTCGGCCGACGCGCAGGCCCTCAGCCTGCCAGTCAATGTGGTGGATGCGCCGGCCCTGTGCACGGTTATTTTCCCGGCGATCGTTGACCGCTCACCCTTGGTGATTGCAGTTTCCAGCGGCGGTGACGCGCCGGTGCTGGCGCGCTTGATTCGGGCCAAGCTCGAGGCTTGGATTCCCTCGGCCTATGGCGAGCTGGCCGGGCTGGCAGCGCGATTCCGGCACAAGGTCAAATCCTTGTACCCGGACGTCAACCAGCGCCGCGGCTTCTGGGAAACCGTGTTCCAGGGCCCGATTGCCGAACGCCAGCTGGCCGGGCAGGGTGCCGAGGCCGAGCGCCTGCTGCAGGCGATGGTGGACGGCGCGCCGGTGCAGCAGGGCGGTGAGGTGTATCTGGTGGGTGCCGGCCCGGGCGATCCGGACCTGCTGACCTTCCGGGCCTTGCGCCTGATGCAACAGGCCGACGTGGTGCTGTACGACCGCCTGGTGGCACCGGCGATCATCGACATGTGCCGGCGTGATGCCGAGCGTATCTATGTGGGCAAGCGCCGTGCCGAGCATGCCGTGCCACAGGACCAGATCAACCGCCTGCTGGTCGACCTGGCCCGGCAGGGCAAGCGAGTATTGCGCCTGAAGGGCGGCGACCCGTTCATTTTCGGGCGCGGTGGCGAAGAGATCGAAGAGCTGGCCGAGCAGGGCATCCCGTTCCAGGTGGTGCCGGGCATTACCGCGGCCAGTGGCTGTTCCGCCTATGGCGGGATTCCGCTGACTCACCGTGATTATGCGCAGTCGGTGCGCTTCGTGACCGGGCACCTCAAGGATGGTACCAGCAACCTGCCTTGGGACGACCTGGTGGCACCGGCGCAGACCCTGGTGTTCTACATGGGCCTGGTCGGTTTGCCGACCATCTGTGCCGAGCTGATTCGCCATGGCCGCGCGGCCAGTACCCCGGCAGCGCTGGTGCAGCAGGGGACCACGCGTAATCAGCGGGTGTTCACCGGTACCTTGGCAGACCTACCGGACTTGGTGGCGCGGCATGAAGTGCATGCGCCGACCCTGGTGATTGTCGGGGAAGTGGTGCAGTTGCGTGACAAGCTGGCCTGGTTCGAAGGTTCGCAGAACAGCTGAAATCGCTGGGGCCGCCTTGCGGCCCATCGCGACACAAGGCCGCTCCTACACGGATACCGCGCCGCTCCCGAGCTGTGCGGTGCCCCTGTAGGAGCGGCCTTGTGTCGCGATGGGCTGCAAAGCAGCCCCGAATGCCTTAATCCTGCCAGATCCCTTCGCCCGGCAACCGCTCGCGATCATGCTGCAGGCTGAAGTCCTGCAGCGGCCCCTTGGGCACGATCCCGTTCGGGTTGATGGTCTTGTGGCTCATGTAATAGTGCTTCTGGATATGCTCCATGTTCACCGTGCCCGCCACCCCCGGCCACTGGTACAGCTCGCGCAGCCAGTTTGACAGGTTGTGGTAATCGCTCAGGCGCCGCAGGTTGCATTTGAAGTGGCCGTGGTACACCGCATCGAAGCGCACCAGGGTGGTAAACAGGCGCACATCGGCTTCGGTCAGGTACTCGCCTGCCAGGTAGCGGTTGCGGCTGAGCAGGTCTTCCAGGTAGTCCAGTTCGTTGAATACCTCGTCGAACGCCGTTTCGTAGGCCTCTTGCGTGGTGGCGAAGCCTGCGCGGTATACGCCGTTGTTCACCGCCGGGTAGATACGCTCGTTCAGTGCCTCGATGGTCGGGCGCAGCGGCGTGGGGTAGAGGTCCAGCGTATTGCCGGTCAGCTCGTTGAACGCGTTGTTGAAGATGCGGATGATCTCCGACGATTCGTTGTTGACGATGCGCTTGGCTTGCTTGTCCCACAGCACCGGTACTGTGACGCGGCCGGTGTAGTGCGGGTCATCCTGGGTATAGCGTTGGTGCAGGTACTGCAAGGCGTCGAGCTGGTCACCGGAGGAGCCTTGCTGCTGATCGAAGGTCCAGCCATGGTCCTGCATCAGCCAGCTGACCACCGACACATCGACCAGTGGTTCCAGGCCCTTGAGGGCGCGGACGATCAGGGTGCGGTGTGCCCAGGGGCAAGCCAGCGAGACATACAGGTGGTAACGGCCGGCTTCGGGGGCGGGCAGCGGGTTGCGGCGCTGGGCATTTTCACGCTTGAACGTACCGTCCTTGCCGTTTTCATACCACTGGTCATGCCAGCGGCCATCGATCAAAAGGCCCATGGTGAGCTCCTGGAACAAAGTGATTTGTCGTTGGAGCCCAGTCTAGGCCAAATCGTTCGAAAAAATAGCGCAAAGATCCGGGGGTTATAATCGATTAGATCGATTGGTTTCGCGCTTGCCAATAGCCGTGGGCTGTTGCGAACGCCTCTTCGCGGCCCTGGCCCAAGCCGCGAAGGGCCAGGGCCATGGTGGCGATGACGGCCTTTTCGCCGTAGCTGTCTTCAACCTCGCCACGCCAGAAGGCCAGCAGATGCTCGGCTTGCAGGCTGGGCGGCTTGACGTGGCGGCGTTCGCTCAGCGCTGGCCATTCTTCATCCCAAGCCTCGCCTGCCGTGGTGCCGTAAAGGTGGCTGATGACATCAGGGTTGACCTCTATCTCGCCACCATCGCCCTTGATCACCAGTGCATGGTCACCCAGCAGGCGGCTGGCCTCGCGGTGGACCGCCTGGTAACCGGGGTGGAAGATGCTTTGCAGGCCACAGCGTGCGCCCAGCGGGTTGAGGACCCGGGCCAGCGAGTGGATCGGTGAGCGCAGGCCCAGGGTATTGCGCAGGTCGATCATGCGCTGCAACTGCGGTGCCCAATCCTGCAGCGGGAAGAACGCCAGCTGATGCTGGTCGAGTGCCTCGGCAACGGCTGCCCAATTGCGGCACAGGGGGATCTGCAGCAGGTCGAGCAGTTGCTCGGTATACATGCGCCCGGCGGTATGTGCGCCGCCGCCATGCATCAAGATGCGCACACCATTGCTGGCCAGGCACTTGGCGGCCAGCAGGTACCAGGGCAGATGGCGCTTCTTGCCGGCATACGTGGGCCAGTCCAGGTCCACGGCGATGCGCGGGGCCTGCAGGTGCGCGCGCAGCGCCTCGGTGAAGCCGGCCAGTTCCTCTGCGCTTTCCTCCTTGTGCCGCAGCAGCATGAGGAAGGCACCGAGCTGGGCGTCTTCGACCTTGTCTTCCAGCAACAGGGTCATGGCCGCGCGAGCCTCTTCGCGGGTCAGGCCACGCGCGCCGCGCTTGCCTTTGCCAAGAATGCGCACGAATTCGGCGAACGGGTGTTCAGCCGGGGTTTCCAGGGTGAGTGGGCGTGGCTGGGTCATATGCAGTTGGTCGGTTTGGGCAGGCCCGCCAGCTTGGCGGCGAGTTTGGCGGGAGTGCCATTGAACAGGCGGTTCAGGTGCGGGCTGTTGCCCTTGTCCGGGCCCAGCTTGAGCGCGGTGTACTTGATCAGCGGGCGGGTAGCTGGAGACAGCTGGTATTCCTGGTAGAACTGGCGCAGCAGTTCGAGGATCTCCCAATGATCCGCAGTCAGCGGGATGCCCTCGCGCGCGGCCAACGCCTCGGCCGCGGCAGGTGACCAGTCCTGCAGGTCGACCAGGAAGCCGTCCTTGTCCAGGGCGATCGCCTGATCGCCAACGGTGAGCGTATTCATAGCCAGCTGTTGACCTTGTGGTAATGCAGCGACAGTTCGACGAAGCCGGTGTAGTCCACGGCCTTGGCCAGTTCGTTGGCGACTGCGCGGGCCTGCATATCTTCCTCGAGCGCGAACAGGCGCTCGGCCAGGCCGGCGGCTTGCAACCGGCGGTACGGCTCGCTGTCGCTGCGCAGGGCGTATACCGCGTCACCGCACAGCAGCAGGGCATCGTCGGCACCGAGCAGGCGCAGGCAGCTGGCCAGGCGCTCGTCGCCAAACGGGGAGTGGGCAATCACATGCAGGGTTGTCATCACAGCGTTACCACTTGGTCAAAACGGGCAATCAGCGCGGCTAGGGCGGCGTTGTCGAGCACTTGCACCGGTAGTGCGAGGCTGTCGGCGGCCAAGCCACGACGGGCGAGGCTATGGTTGCAGGCGAACAGCTCCTCCACGCCGAACATTGGCAGCGCTTGCAGGTTGGCAGCCAGGTTCTTCTGCTGCACGGCAGCGGGCTGCTGGTCTGGCGCAAGCTGGAAGACGCCGTCATCGAGAAACAGCATGCCCAGCGGCAGGTCGAACGCACCGCCGGCCAGGGCGATGTCCAGCGCCTCTCGGGCCGATGGGCCATTCCAGGGGGGCTGGCGGCTGATGATCAACAAGGATTTGGCCATTTCAGTCGCCTCCGAAGCAGACAAGGCGGTCGGCAACCTGAGCTGCCTCGTGCAGTTGGCCGAGCCCCGACAGCTCCCAGGGCTTGGGCAGGTTCACGGCCGGGCGCTGGTAGCGACTGGCCTCCGCTTCATCAAGCACTCCGCGGCGCAGGGCGGCGGCGATGCACACCACGGCGTCCAGCTGCTTGGCCTCGATAAAGGCACGCCACTGGCCAGCCACATCCACTTCGTCCTGGGGCGCGACCACGTTGGCCGAGGCGCTGTGCACCCCGTCCTGATAGAAAAATAGCCGGGCAATCTCATGCCCGCCGGCCAGCACCGCCTCGGCGAAGCGCAGGGCGCGTCGCGAGGAGGGCGCATGGGCCGGGGAGAACACCGCGATAGCGAATTTCATGGGTAACTCATGCAAAAGGAATGGTGCCATGATAAAGCAAAAAAGCCCGCGCCCGCTTGTGCATGCGGGCCGGGTTTTCTGTTGCGCATCAATCGCCAGGCCCATGCGGGCCCTTGTAGGAGCGGCCTTGCGTCGCGATGGGCTGCAAGGCCGCTCCTACAGAAACCGCGCAAGGGCTGAGTGAACTCAAGCCTGCTCCTTGCCCTCCGGCAGGAACCAGTTCAGCACTAGCGCGCAAATCCCCCCAGTCGCCACACCCGACTCCAGCACATTGCGAATCGCTGCCGGCATGTGCGCCAGGAACTCCGGCACCTGTGCCACGCCCAGGCCCAGTGCCAGCGACACCGCGATGATCAGCAGGGCGCGACGATCCAGCCGGGTACTGGCCAGGATATTGATACCCGAAGCGGCAACCGCGCCGAACATGACCATGGCCGCGCCACCCAGTACTGGCTCCGGTACCGCCTGGATCACCCCGGCAACGCTCGGAAACAGGCCCAGCAGCACCAGCATTGCAGCGATCCAGATGCCGATATGGCGGCTGGCGATACCGGTCAACTGGATCACGCCATTGTTCTGCGCGAAGATCGAGCTCGGGAAGGTGTTGAAGAAACCAGCCAGCAGCGAGTTGGCCCCGTTGACCAGCACGCCGCCCTTGATCCGCTGCATCCACAGCGGCCCTTCGACCGGCTGGCGCGACACCTTGCTGGTGGCAGTGACGTCGCCGATGGCTTCCAGCGAAGTCACCAGGTAGATCACCAGCATCGGAATGAACAGTGCCCAGGAGAAGCCCAGGCCGAAATGCAGCGGTGTCGGAACCTGGAACAGCGCGGCCTGATGCATGCCGGTGAAGTCGAGGCGGCCCAGGTAGCCCGCCAGCGCATAGCCGACCGCCAGGGCGATGACGATGGCGCAGCTGCGCATCCATACCACCGGGATGCGGTTGAGGACGACGATGATCGCCAGCACCACGCCCGACAGCAGCAGGTTCTCACCATTGGCGAACGTACCGTTGGCCATGGCGCCGAAACCACCGCCCATGCTGATCAGGCCGACCTTGATCAGGGTCAGGCCGATCATCAGCACGACGATGCCGGTCACCAGCGGCGTGATCAGGCGTTTGACGAAGGGCAGGATGCGCGACACGCCCATCTCGACGAACGAGCCGGCGATGACCACGCCGAAGATTGCCGCCATCACACTTTCCACTGGCGTGCCTTGCTTGACCATCAGCGCGCCACCGGCAATCAGCGGCCCGACGAAGTTGAAGCTGGTGCCCTGGACGATCAGCAGCCCGGCACCGAACGGCCCGAACCGCTTGCACTGGACGAAGGTGGCGATGCCGGAGATCACCAGCGACATCGATACGATCAGGTTGGTATCCCGCGCGGAAACGCCCAGCGCCTGGCAAATCAGCAGGCCAGGGGTGACGATCGGCACGATGATCGCCAGCAGGTGCTGCAGCGCGGCCAGCAGGCCGATCAATGGCCGTGGCCTGTCTTCCAGGCCAAGCACCAGTTCATCGGCAGGCGCCGCTGCGCCTAGGCTGTGTTCGTGTGAGCTCATGGCTGAAAGCTGCCCTGGAGAAAAAAGGAGCGCATTCTACGGGTGATGATGGATTTGGGGTAGTGGCATGCACGAAGGCGGCATGATCGAAGCGCATCCCGCAACCCGCTCCCACAAAAAAGCCCGCCGAAGCGGGCTTTTTCAGGCAGCACCCAATCAGTCATCGCGACCCATGATGCCAAACAGTTGCAGCAGGCTGACGAACAGGTTGTAGATCGATACATACAGGCTGATGGTTGCCATGATGTAGTTGCGCTCGCCGCCGTGAATGATCGCGCTGGTCTGGAACAGGATGCACACAGACGAGAACAGCACGAAGCCGGCGCTGATCGCCAGTTGCAGGCCGCTGATCTGGAAGAAGAAGCTGGCTACGACAGCCCCCAGCAGAACGAAGAAGCCCGCGGTGATGAAACCGCTGAGGAAGCTCATGTCCTTGCGGGTAATCAGCACATAGGCCGACAGGCCACCGAACACCAGCGCGGTCATGGCAAATGCCGAGCTCACCACCTCGGCGCCACCGGCCATGCCCAGGTAACGGTTGAGGATCGGGCCGAGGATGAAGCCCATGAAGCCGGTGAGGGCGAAGGTGGACACCAGGCCCCAGGCCGAATCACGCAATTTGTTGGTGAGGAAGAACAACCCGTAGAAGCCGATCAGCACCACGAACACGTTCGGGTAGCCGACGCGCATCTGCTGGGCCACGAAGGCCATGACACCGCTGAAGGCGAGGGTAAGCGCCAGCAGGCTGTACGTGTTGCGCAGGACCTTGCTGATCTCCTGCTGCTCGACCTGCTGGCCGTGGTGTACGGCGTAATCCTGTTCGCGCATGGCGACACTCCTTGATGAACCTGTGGTTTCGAACGTTCAGATGTGTGGAGTCTATCAGAGCCGCCGCAACCCGCGACACAGAGAGTTTGACAGCTTGTTTCATTACGGTATGATGGCGGCCGCAAAACGAGCTGGAAGCGTGGCCGAGTGGTTTAAGGCAACGGTCTTGAAAACCGTCGATGGGCAACTATCCTAGAGTTCGAATCTCTACGCTTCCGCCATATAACTGCCTGATTCAGTTGATGTTCACGGCTGTTTCCCCTTCAAATGGGGGCGTCTCGGGAACACTTGGGAATCACAGCAAGAGAAAGGGGCCCTCCGTGGCCCCTTTGTCGTTTCTTCAGCTCAGCCTTTGCGCCCGGTTCAACAACCCCACCACGTCCGGCCCTTGCTCGCTGGCCCACTTCGCTTAATGCGCGAAGGTCCTTGCCATCGACGTGTACCTGTGGGGTTGTTATGACCGCCCCTACACCGACCCGAAACGCACCTCCACCGCCAGGCTGCCCAGGTTATCGCTCAGGCCAGCCCCGTAACGCCCGGCCAGGTCGTCATTGATGCACAGCTGCAACTCGCCCTGCTGGCCACGCGGCAACTGTGCCTGGTTGCCGACCAGGAACGGCACGCCGCTGTTGCCGATACGCCCGATCAGCGCTCCTTCCGGTTGGCCGGGCAAGGTGTAGCCGGGTTTGGCGATGAACCCAGGGTTGCCCGCCGCGCCGACCATCCCGGTGACCGGGTTGGCCGTCCACTGCCCACCGGTGCACACTGCCAGTTGCCAGCTCTGCCCGTTGACCTGCACGCCGGTGCCCTGCCAGGCCTGGTTGGCCTGCACCTGCACGGTACGCTTGAGGAGGTCGCTGGCAACCACGTCGGCGGCCTGGAAGGTCAGCGCGGTGATGGTCAAGGTCGGGTTGGCGGTGCCGGTGGTGGGGAATACGCCGTCACCGACCAGGAACAGGTTGGGGTGGTCCCAACTGCGCTGGTCCTTGTTCACCACCGATTTCCTGCTGTCCGAGCCCATCCGGTAAGTGCCCATCAGGTGGCCGGCGCCGAAGAATGGATAGTGCTGGCCGTCATACTCGAACACCGTCTGCGGCCCCGGGCCCACCTTGGGCGCGAAGTCGGTCAGCTCGGTGGCGCCCATCAGTTCGGTGATGATGTGCGTGGCGGCCAGGCGCGCCTGCTTGAATCCCTCCTTGGTGTAGTTGGAGAAGTCGTAGGTGATCTGTGGCCGAGGCAGGCCCAGGCCATCGGTGAACGTCTTCGACACCTCTACCCGGCAAATCGCCTTGTCCGGGTCTTGCTCCAGTTGCTCGACCAGGAAGCCCAGGCGGAACTGGCGGGTCAGCACGCTGTTGAGCTGCTGCACCAGTGCCGTGCCGGACAACGCCTGCTGGCTGGGGTTGGCACCGCCGATGTTGGTGCCGTCGATGTAATCGCAGACCGTGGTATACGGATCATTCGCCGACCAGTTCCAGCCCTCGTTGCCGATCTCAATACGCCAGGCGGCACGCTGACTGCGGAACGCGCCGTCGCGCATGTCCTCGATCCCCGAGGTGGACAGCGGCCCGCGGAACGGGAACAGCGGCTTGCCTTCGGGCATCAGGCCCCAGGCCAGGTATACCGGGTGGTCGGACAGCCCCAGGCCGACCTGGCCGCTGCTGTTGGCCACGCCGTTGGGGCTGTGCGGGCCGACCGAGTTGAGCAGCAGTTTCGGCGTTTCGATCGCGTGGGCGGCGATCACGTAGCGTTTCCCCTGGGCCAGGCCGTTCTGCCGCGTGCCGTCGTTCTGGTACTGGATGTACTCGATGCCGGTGACGCCGCTGGCATCGACCTGCACCTTGCTCGCCACACTCTGGTAAAGGATGCGCACATTGCCGGTATCCAGCGCCTTGGCCATGGTCACGGTGGCGTCGTACTTGGCCTGGATCGGGCAGATCGGCGTGCAACTGGTGTTGCCGGCGCACACCCGGCGGCCGTTGTCGTTCTGCGAATTACGCCCGGCCGGTGTTTGCCGTACCTTGAGGGTGAACCCCTGGTACTGGGTGCCATCGACGGCCTTGCCCAGGCCTTGGTCGACCAATGACGGCGGAATGCCGTGCATGCTGTATTTGTAGCCTGGCGGGAAGGTCACGCCGAGGTAGCTCTGCGACGCGACATCGGCGGACACGCCTATCTCTTCCTCGGCGCGGCAATAGGCGGTTTGCAGGTCGTCGTAGCTGATCGGCCAGTCGACCCCGACCTGGTACACACTGCGCATACGAAAGTCGTTGGGCAACAGGCGCAGGGCCGTGCCCATCCAGTGCCACATGGTGCCGCCGCCCACCCGTTCATAGGTGCTGGCGAACAGCAGCGGTCCCTGCTGTACCAGGTAGCTCTTCTGCGCCTTGTTCGGGTCACTGCTGCCAGCAGTTATCAGGTCCTGGATGGTTGCCCGTGGCGCGAACTGCGTGGCCGGTGTCTGCTCGCTCTGCTCGGGTGGGTAGGGTGACTCGGGCGCCTTGAGCACGGCGGTGTAGAAGCGCTCCAGGTATTCGCTACGGTTCGGCGGAATGGCCGGGCCAGACTCGAGCACCAACACTTTCAAGCCGGCCAGGCCCAACTGGTAGGCCATGACGCTGCCGGCCATACCGGCGCCCACCACGATCACATCGGCGGTTTCGATACTTTGGGTCTGTACGTTGCTCATGGCTGCTGCCCTTCCTTGGCGTCGACACCGGTGAACTGCTTGAGGGTGGGGGGCTGCTCGGCCCAGTAGCCGAAGTGGAACTGGCTGTAGCCCATGGGGTGGGACTGGGCGATCTTCCACGCCCAGCTTTGCTTGTAAGCCTGGTCGGACACCACGCTGATGTCGCCCTTGTGCGCGCTGCCTTGGTCATACGGCTGGTACCAACTGCCAAGCAGCCACAGCTTCATGATCGAGCGCGCGCCTTGGGCAATCTGCGGGTCCGAGTTGCCGAGTACGGCGCTGGCGATCTGCGCAGGGGGTTGGCCCTTGAGGCTGACGTACAGCTCCAGCAGGTTACTGAACGCTGCGGTGCCCATGCCTTGCTGGGTGGTGGCGAAGAACAGCGGTGGCAGGTTGATCGGGTCGACGGAAGGCGCCAGCCGGTCGGCTGACAGGCCGGTGAGTGCAGCGGACAATTCGATGAAATTCTGCAGGTTCGGGTCGCTCATGGCATCACTCCTTGGCGCCTGTGGATTGGGCACGTTCAAGCAGGAAGGTGAAATCGGCGAAGCTGGTGCGCGGTGACTGGGTCACGCGAGTGGTCGCGTTGTTGTGGCACTCCATGCAGCTGGATGACGCCTGCGGCGTGGTGCCTTGGTTGTAGGTTTCCAGCGTGGCGTTCGCCAGGAAGTTCGGCGCAGGCGTGCCCAGCGGGTTGGTTGCCGACGGTACCTGGCAGTCATCGGCGGGGTCGGTCGGCCACTGGGTGCTGATCAACTGGTAGTTGGCCCACACCGTGCCCTTGAGCGCACTTTGCCATTGTGCGTTGAGCTGGTGGGTAGCTGCGGTGAGCGGAATTTCCCGCACGATCTGCGAAGGCGTGGCCTTCTTCGACGGGTCCCACGGTGGTGTCGGCGGCTCGTTCACCGGGCGGTCGCTGGCCTGGGCGTTGTAGAACAGGTAGGGGCCTTTGCGCTCGTTGACCGGCGTGGTCTTTTCCGGCACGTTGCGCACGTGTTCGAAGCTCGACCATACCCACTGCGGGGCACTGCTGGTCTTGTGCACGATGTGCAGGCCGACCAGCCCGACCTTCTGCGCGCTGCACGACTCGGGAATCAACGCGCCCTTGTTCGGGTCGGCGTTGCCGGGGGTGTAGACCAGCGCGTCGACGGCGTGAAAATCCGCCGGGTTGTCGCTGCCGTCGAGCACTTTCCAGGCCGACTTGACCATGATCGCGCCGACCTGCTGGGCCTTTTGCGAGCCGCAGGCGAAGGCGATGCGGTTGTCGGCCTTGCCGAGGAACGCTTGCTGGCCTTCCTTGCTGTACAGGCCATTGTTGACGATGTCATCGAACATTGGCTGGTTGACCATGATCGCATTGCGCGTGTAGGTGCCGCTCTGGTCGACCAGTGGGCCGGTCTTGAACGGCTGGATGAACTCGTCGAGCACGCCGGCGACCTTGCCCATCTGCTGCAGCACCGGCAGGTCCCCCTTGCCTTGGCAGGCGGCGGGTAGCGGCGCCTTCTGGTTCCAGGCGACCGGCTTCTGGCCTTTGGGCAGGAAAATCTCGTAGCTTTCCTTCCACGACTCCCACACCGTCTGCCCCGGCGCACCGATCTTCACCGAGGTGTTGGCGCTGCCGTCGGCATTGGCAGGCCAGTTCAGGGCGACGAAGGTCTGCCACGACAGCACGTCGAAATCGTGTTGCAGGTTGTCCAGGGTGAAGGGGGGCGTGGCGGTGACGTCGAAGGGAATTGCAGGTGACAGCACCGGGGGGCTGGCCGCATCGGCCATGGCTAGCGCGCTGGTAAAGCTTGCACCCAGGCACGCCAACCGTTTCAGGGTTATTTTCATTGTCGTCTCCTCAGCAGATAGAGCGTCGGGACGACGAGGCGGAGTGGCCCTTCCTGGACCCTATGTTTAGCGTTATCCCTGACGCTAGGCTGAAGGCTAGCCGTCGCGTTGGAACCCCTGGATATATCCGACTAACGGTAGGGATAAAGGCGGTGGCGCACCTGTCTAAGCGCCCCAGTCTGGCGACCTGTGACCCCTTTCGCAGCGTCTATTGCAAGGTCATCGGCTTCATGCCGTCGGGTAGTTTGCGGATCGTCTCTTCTATATGGGCAATCGTTTCCGCGAGTTCGTCCGCTTCCTTGTCCTTGCCCTCCCTCCTCAGGCGATCACGCTCCAGGCGCAGGTTGAGTAGATTTTTCTGCAGTTTCAGGGCCGAGGCATTGAATGGGTCCATGCTGTTCTCATGCTGTAGGCCTCCTTGCCGTTGTAGGAAAACTGGACCGTAGCAGCTCGAATTTGCTGGAGAAACTGATGTTTCGTACAGGCGTTGCTTATTGATGGGAAACGTCCTACATCGGCTGGGAAAGTATCCTACAACCCTCGTTTCAACCCGTGTCTAACCAACCTGTCTCCACCCCCCGTACTAGCTGGCCGCCATCGGTTGCGAGCAGGGCAGGCCATCCACTCGGCTCAATCCTCGGCCTGCCGTGCTTTCTGAAACGTTCTGTAGCAATTGCCGGCCGTGACGTTAAAGGTGATCCGCATCCACTACCGCCTGGGTGAACGCCTGCGGTGCTTCCTGGGGCAGGTTGTGGCCAATGCCGCCGCTGATCAGTCGGTACTGGTACTTGCCGGTAAAGCGCTGTGCATACGCTTCGGCTGGTGGATGCGGGGCGCCGTTGGCGTCGCCCTCCAGGGTAATGGTCGGCACGCCAATGCTGGGGAAGCGGGCCAGCCTGGCTTCAAGCGGGTCGTAGCGTGTTTCGCCTTGGGCCAGGCCCAACCGCCAGCGGTAGTTGTGCACGGTGATCGCCACCTGGTCGGGGTTGTCCAGGGCCTTGGCACTGCGCTCGAAGGTGGCATCGTCGAAGGCCCACTTGGGTGAGGCGGTTTGCCAGATCAGTTTGGCGAAGGCATGGCGGTTCTGCTCATAGCCGGCCTGGCCGCGTGCAGTGGCGAAGTAATACTGGTACCACCATTGCAGTTCGGCGCTGGGGGGCAGGGGGGCCTTGGCGGCTTCCTGGCTGCTGATCAGGTAACCGCTGACCGACACCAGCGCCTTGACCCGCTCGGGCCACAGTGCCGAGACGATGTCGGCCGTGCGTGCGCCCCAGTCGAAGCCGGCGAGCACGGCACGCTGGATGTGCAGCGCGTCCATCAACGCGATGACGTCGCTGGCCAGCGCCGCGGGCTGGGCGTTGCGTGGGGTGGCGGCAGACAGGAAACGGGTCTGGCCATAGCCGCGAACGTAGGGCACCAACACCCGGTAGCCTTTGGCGGCGAGGGCAGGTGCGACATGTTCGAAGCTGTGGATGTCGTAGGGCCAGCCATGCAACAGGATCACCACCGGGCCGTCGGCCGGGCCTTGCTCGACATAGGCTATGTCGAGCACGCCGGCGTTGATGTGTTTCAGCGGGCCGAAGTCATCCGCCACGCTGGTGGCTGGCTGGGCCTTCTGTGGCGCAGCCGTGGCGGTATTCGCCGCCATCAGGCCAAGCGGCAGCAGGGCACAGGCAAGCAGCGTACGGCTGAAACGGCGTGGCAGGGCAGTGCTCGAGTGGCGGGCAGGCATTGGGCATCTCCTTGGCGAAGCCATCGGTGCGGGTTGATGGTTACCAGTAAAGATGAAGGCTGTATCAGGGATATTTCCGCACGGCCTGCAGGCGCATGGTTGTGTATCAGCGTTCAGTCTGTACACATGAAGATACAAACACTGGAGGGTCAGCGGCCGCCCGCAAGCCTGCTGCCAGCCAGTACCTGTTCGGTGCGCAAGATGCGCGCATAATCCAGGGCCAGGTTCGCCAGCGAAAGCGCATGTACGTCCTCCGCAGGCCACAGCCGGCCTTGCAGGTCGCGCTGGTCGAAGGTGAAGCAGGCATCTTCGACCACCGCCACGTCGAAACCGAGGTTGCCCGCCGAGCGGGCGGTGGACTCCACGGAGTTGTTGGTTATCACCCCGGCGATCACCAGCTGGTTGATGCCGCGGGTGTGCAGCCAGCGCTCCAGCCCGGAGTTGGCGAAGGCGTCGGGCACATGCTTGTCGAACACCGTTTCGCTCGCCAGTGGCGTGAACGCAGGCTGGAATTCGCAACCGGACTGGCCTGGCCAGAACACCGAATCCACCGCGCGTGACAGGTGGCGCACATGAACCACCGGGCGCGCCAAGTGACGCCAAGCAGCCAGCAGCTCGCCCATGCGCAGTTCGGCTTCCGGGTTGTTGCGCCGGCCCAGGCGTGGGTGGTGAATGCCCGCCTGAAGGTCGATCAGCAGCAGGGCTGTGTTGTCGGCGAAAGCGATCATGGCGGGGTGGCACTCCTTGGCGGGTTCGAGCGGTTGACCCTAGCACAGCGTGAATGCCTGGGCAGCCTTCCGAACCTCGGGATCCGGGCGCTGCTGCGCAACCAGCGACACAAAGCAGGGCTGGGCATCTGATCCGCTTTTTTTCCACAAACCTGCATCTGTAACCGTATCAGCCCAAGCCGGACAATAGGCCCATTCCCGCATCCACACTGTTGAGGTTCCGATGGGCAAGCTCGCGCTGTTCCTGGGTGGTTTTCTGCTGCTGACCCTGCTGATAGGTATTCTTGGCACTATCCCGCCAAGCTGAACTCGATTCCTGCACACCCCACATCTGCGCGGCCTGCCCGGCTTTCGGGCGGGCCTGTCGCTGTTGTCGTTTGGCCGATTCACCCTACCGATTTGTACGATAAGTCGTTCTTTACGCTGGGAAATCTGTCCACAAAAAACGTGGGTAGGTCTGTGGATAAAGTGCTGCAAGCCAAGCGTACGGCGGGCTCTGTTAAATTGAGCAGAATTTGAACAGCCGTTTCCAGGTGTTTCAATAGGCCATGCCGGCGCGGCGCAGCGCCGCGAGCAAGTCTCGTACCCGCGCCGGTAGTTCTCCGGCAGGGTAGACGGCATGCATCTGTGGGTCCTGGCCGCTGCTGGAGGTCAGGCGGTAATGCGGGCATACCCGCACCAGGCGCCCAGCCCTGACCTGCGCTTCGCCGACCCAGGCAGCCAGGCGGGCGATACCGGCACCGGCCAGCGTGCAGTGATACACCGCGTCGCCTGAATCCAGGCGCAACCTCGGCCTGGGCCGCAGGCTGGTGATCTGGCCGTCACGGCAAAAGTGCCAGGCTTTGAGGATGCGTGGGGCGGTGTGCAGGATCAATGCATGCCCTTGCAGGTCCTCGGGGTGCTGTGGCGCACCTGCCGCTGCCAGGTATGCCGGGCTTGCATACAGGTGGCGCTGGTAATCCCACAGCGGGTAACCGATCAATTCGCTCGATTGCGGAAAGGCGCCGCGCACCACGAAGTCGAATTTGCCTTGCAGTGGGTCGAGGGCCCCGTCGCTGTACTGCACGTCCAGTGTCACCTGGGGGTGGCGGCGGGAAAACTCGGCCAGTACCTGGGGCAGCACATGTTCACCCAGCAGCTGGGGCACGGCGAAGCGGATCCAGCCCTGTGCACTGCCGCTGAGCGCGGCCAGCTCATCGGCGGCGTCACGTTGCACATCCAGCAAGCGCTCGGCGTGGGGCAACAGGCGCTCGCCGGCTTCGGTCAGGGTAACGGCGCTGGCGTTGCGGTTCAGCAGCTTGCTACCGGCGTTGTCTTCGAGGGCCTGTACTGCGCGTGTTACCGAGCTTGGCGAGCGGCCCAGCGCGCGGGCGGCAGCAACGAAGCTGCGCTTGTGCGCCACGCTGACGAACGCCTGGATTTCCCGCAGCATGTCCAATGCCATTGGCTGTTCCTTGTTGCAGTTTTCGCAATGCGGCATTTCAACACAAGCGCAGCACTTTGATTAGCCTTGCGGGCGTCTTCACTGCCTGGAATCGCATCATGATGGATATCGCTGTGCTCTCCGTGTTCGCCTTTGCCGCCGGGCTGATCGACGCCGCCGTCGGCGGCGGCGGGCTGATCCAGATTCCGGCCTTGTTCAACGTGTTGCCCACGGCGCAACCGGCGGCACTGCTCGGCAGCAACAAGCTGGCGTCGGTCTGTGGCACGGCCTTCGCGGCCCGTTCGTTCATTCGCAAGGTGACCCTGGACTGGGGCCTGATCGTGCCGGCGGCGCTCAGTGCCTTTGTCATGTCGTTTGCCGGCGCTGCCACGGTGTCGCTGGTGCCACCCAGCGTGATGCGCCCGGCGGTGCTGGTGCTGATCGTGCTGATGGCCATCTACACCTTCTGCAAGAAGGATTTCGGCACCTTGCACACACCGGCGAAGATCGGCCGCAAGGAGCAGTGCCTGGCAATACTGATCGGCGGCGCGATCGGCTTCTACGATGGCCTGTTCGGGCCGGGCACCGGCAGCTTCCTGATCTTCCTGTTCATTCGCTTCTTCGCCTTGGACTTCCTGCACGCCTCGGCGTCGGCCAAGGTGGTCAACATCGCCACCAACCTGGCGGCGCTGGTGTTCTTCGTGCCCTCGGGGAATGTGCTGTACGCCATCGCCCTGCCCATGGCCGCGTGCAACGTCCTTGGCGCGCTGACCGGTACCTGGCTGGCGGTGCGCAAGGGGGCGGGTTTTGTACGCGGGCTGTTCCTGGTGCTGTTGTGCGTGCTGATCGCCAAGCTGTCATGGGACTTGCTGGTCAGCTAGCTCAGATCACCTGGCGCTGGGCCTCGGCTTGCTCCACGCGGTTGCGGCCATGCGCCTTGGCCCGGTACAGCGCCTGGTCGGCGCGCGCCAGCAGTTCGTCCAGGGTGGGGGCTGGCGTGTCGGCGGCACAACCGGCCAGGCCAATACTCACGGTAATCTGCAGGCGCTGGTCGGCCTGCAGCACATGCAGGTCCTGCACCGCGCGGCGCAGGCGTTCGGCAGTGAACTTGGCGCGGTCGGGCGCCAGGCCCGGAATGATCACCACGAACTCCTCGCCGCCCAGGCGGGCGAACAGTTCGCTATCGTGCAGCTGGTCTTGCAAGGCAGCGGCGAACTGGCGCAGCACCTGGTCACCCACCGCATGGCCATGGGCATCGTTGATCGCCTTGAAGTGGTCGATATCCAGCATCATCAGCGTCAGTGGTAGCGCCTGGGCGTGTTGCTGACGGCTGTCCAGCAGGGCATTGGCGCGGCGGGTGAAGGCACTGCGGGTGAGCACGCCGGTGAGGTGGTCGATGCTGGCCTGATGCGCCAGGCGCGCCATGAGGCTGCGGTTGGCCTGGCTGACGCAGGCGACCACCAGCGGCCCGAGCACCAGCATGGCGATGCCCAGGCGCGCAGACATCAGGGTGGTCACGCCCGGCTCGCTCTGCGGCACGATGAAATGCATGAGGTTTTGCGCCACCGCGACAATCAGCGTGCTGCCCACGGTAAGCGTCAGCAGGGCAACCAGAAACGGTGAATACGTCCAGGCGCACCACAACAGCGCGGCAATCGGGAACGCAATGGCCCCGGGGCCGCCGAAAGCAATGCCGAGCGCCAGCGAGGCGAGCAGTACCAGCAACGGCGCCAGGCGGATCGCCTGGGCGCCGCCACGCACCAGGGCACGCGCCGAGGGGGCCGTGAGCAGCACCGGCAGCACCAGCACGCTGGTAGAGAACTGTTCGCTGAACCAGGCCAGCCAGGTAGCACGCAAGGACTGTTCGAACCAGGGGGCAGCCATCACCGTTGCCATGCTGGCCGCTACCATGGCACCGGCGGCACAAGCGGCGAACACGCTGACCACGCCGTGGGGGGTACGCATGCGCTGGTGCAGGCGTGGCAAACGCGAGAGCAACAGCCACAGCGTGACGACCATGCCCAGGTTGCACAGGTTGAACCACAGGGCCGGTACCCAGGCGCTGCCGCACAGCAGGTCGGCGCCAACCATGGCCAGCCAGACCAGGGCGAAGCCCGCCAGCGTGGCCTGCCGGGGGAAGCGCAGCAGCACCCCGGCCAGTACCGCATTGACCGGCCAGAACAGCGACAGCGATTCGATCGGGCGGGCCAGGATACCGCCCAGGGTGAGGGCGAAGGTCAGGGCAAGCAAGATGACGACGTGCAACAGGCGCGATTGGGCTGGAAAAACCATGGGCTCGACCGGCAGAGCGGAAACGAAATCCAGGACAACGGCTTGAAGCACCTGGGGCAATGACGTATCAGTGTGTTTCGTCAGGGTACTTGATGTCAATCTGCCGCGATCGGCCGGGATAATGTCAAACTGCCTTCATTGCGTGCCAGTTGCCTCACAGCCCGAAGAACCACGGCACCATCAATACGGTCACCAGCATCACCAGTAGCGTGAATGGCACGCCGACCTTGACGAAGTCGGCAAAGCGGTATTGCCCGGGGCCCAGCACCAGTGTGTTGACCGGCGAAGAAACCGGGGTCATGAACGCGGCCGAGGCGGCCAGCGCCACGGTCATGGCGAACGGGTAGGGTGACATGCCCAGCTGTGCGGCGGTGCTGACGGCTACCGGGGCCATCAGTACCGCAGTGGCGGTGTTGGAGATGAACAGGCCGATCAGCGCGGTGACCGCGAACAGGCAGGCCAGGATGGCGCCTGGGCCGGCACCGCCGAGTAGGCTGACCAGCCCGCTTACGGCCAGGTCGATGCCGCCGGTTTTCTGCAGCGCCTGGGCAAAGGGCAGCATGCCGACAATCAGTACCAGGCTTTGCCAGTGGATGGCCCGGTAGGCGCTGTTCATGTCGATGCAGCGGCCTGCGCCCATCAGCAGGCAGCCGATCAGCGCGGCGATGACGTTGGGTACCGCGCCGCTGACCATCAGGCCGACCATCACCGCCAGGCTCAGCAGCGCCTGCGGTGCGCGCCTGCGCGCGGGCGCGACCAGGTCGATTTCCGCAGGCAGGCTCAGGACCAGGAAGTCCTTGGGCCGGCTTTGCAGCTGGCGCACCGCCTTCCATGGGCCGACCACCAGCAGGGTGTCACCCAGGCGCAGCTTCTCTTCCACCAGTTGCGCGTCGATCGCCGCCTGTTCGCGGCGCAGGCCAACCACGTTGAGGTCGAAACGGGTGCGAAAGGCCAGTTCGAGGATGCTCTTGCCAATCAGTTGCGAGCCGGGTGGTAGCGACACCTCGGCCATGCCCAGCTCCTGGGACTGGTCGATGAAGTACGCTGCCTTGAAGTGCAATGGCTCCAGCTGCATGGACTGGCACAGGCTGCGCAGGTCGTCATGGTTGGCAAACAGGTCCAGCAGCAACACGTCACCCTGCTGCAGCACGCTAGCCGAGTCGGCAGCGATCACCCGCGTGGTGAACTTGTGCTGGCGCTCGATGCCGATCACGTTGGCGCCATGCCGGGTACGCAGTTCCAGTTCGCCCAGGGTATGGCCGATCAGCGGCGAATGCGGGCGGATGCGCAGGCGCCGTTCGCGGCCATTGAGCTTGTAGTCCAGCACCAGGTCGAGCAAGGTGCGCCGGCTTTCCACCCGGCCATCCTTGCGCACCTCGCCATTCAGCCAATGCCGGGTCAGCAGCATGTAGCCGATGCCCAGCACCAGCACCACCAGGCCGAACGGGGTAAAGCTGAAAAAGCTGAAGCCTGCTTCGCCATGGCGCACCAGCTCGCTGTGCACCACCACGTTGGGCGGCGTGGCCACCAGGCTGAGCATGCCGCTGATCAGGCCGGCGAAGGCCAGTGGCATCATCAGCCGGCTGGGCGAAAGCTGCAGGCGCGCGGCGATGCTCAGCACCACCGGAATGAAGATCGCCACCACGCCAGTGGAGCTCATGATCGACCCCAGCCCCGCCACGGCCACCATCAGCAGCACCAGCAGGCGGGCTTCGCTGTTGCCGGCGCGCTCGCTCATCCACTCGCCGATGCGGTAGGCGATGCCGGTGCGCACCAGGCCTTCACCGATCACGAACAGGGCGGCGATCAGCACCACGTTGGGGTCGCTGAAACCGGCCAGCGCCTGCTCCACGCTGAGGATGCCCGACAGCGGCAGGGCGAGGATCACCAATAGCGCGACCACGTCCATGCGCGGGCGGTTGATGACGAACAGGACGATGACGATGGCCAGCAGGCCGAGGACCCAGAGCAGCTCTTGGTTCATGGGGAGGGGGTGTTCCTTCACACAGGGGCACGTTAGACAGTAGCAGGCAGTGTGCCGGATTGTGCTGAAGGGGGTATTGATGTACTGCAGGGTTTGCAAAACAGAAGGGGCCGCATTGCGGCCCCTTGGTCACCGGGATCAGTGGCGGTGACGGCGGTGGTGCCTGCCGCCATTGTCGCCCAGGTGGTTGCCGATGGCGCCACCGGCCGCGCCGCCCAGGCCGGCGCCCACGGTGGAGCCGGTCTTGCCGCCCACCGCGCCGCCCAGCAGCGAACCGCCAGCCGAGCCCAGGCCACCGCCGATGGCAGCTTCGGTACGGTTGCCTTTGCTTGCGCCTACCGCACTGCCGGCTGCGCCGCCGAGGCCGGCGCCAATGGCCGCCCCAGTGCGGCCGCCGATCTGTTGGCCAACAACGTTACCCAGAACACCACCCAGGCCACCGCCAATGGCGGCAGTACCGTCACCGGCGAAAGCGCCCTGGCACAGCAGCAGGCCAAGGGCAAGGGAAGGCAGAGTCACACGCATGATACGAACCTCGAAGGAATCATAAGGTAAAGGTGCCGCGCACGGGCGGCGAATCTGGGGGAGAAGACGCTTCAGCGGTAGTAGCGGTCACCGCGGTAATCACGATCGTCATCATCATCATCGTCGTCATGGCGATCATGCCGATGGTGGTGACGGTGCTCATGGTCGCGGTCCCGCCAGCCATCGTCGTCGTCATGGTAGCGATGGCTATGGCAGCCTGCGGTGAGCAGGACAACGGCGATCAGCGAAAGGCTTGCAAGACGGGGTATCACGATATAGGTCCTTGATCCGCAACGGTTTGCGGCACACCTCCTGAGACTGGAAATGCTCCATTTGGTTTCGCTGGCAGGCAAAAATATTTGCCATGCCAGCGCTGAGCGGAAGGCCTGATGCGGGCAGGTTCAGCGCGCTGGCTGGATCGCCAGCACGACACCGTTGGTGATCTGCACCAGCACGTAGTGATCGCCCATGCGCACCCAGTGGCTTTCCTTCTCCGGTGCCGGCAGGCCTTTGCCTTTCCAGTCCTTCAGGGCCTGGTCATCGCGCTTGTACTGGTCAGGCGCCTTGTCGCCGACCTTGAGTTCGCGGTTGTGGGTTTCCGGGGCGGTGATGCTTTCTTCGCTGGATGGCGCGGCACCGACGGCCAGGGGCAGGCAGGGCAGTGCAGCAAGTAGCAGGTAGTGCAGTTTCATGACGATTCCTCGTGGCGGCATGTCTTAGCTGCGACAGCGGTTTGCGCCAGGCAATTCACTCGCGATGCCTGCCAGTGCTAGAGTCGCCTTCTTTTTTTACCCTGAGGATGGAACATGCGTGCGATTCTGCCGATGGCCGCGGCGCTGATGCTGGTGGGTTGTGCTTCTGCAACCATGGAAACGGCCCGCGGCGGCAAGCCGACCGCGCAGCTCGACTCGCACAAGGCGCCGGAGCTGGTGGCCCAATGCATCCAGTTCAGCTGGCAGGAGGAGAAGGTGTTCGGCGACGACGCCAGCGGCTATCTGGAACCGCGCAAACAGGGCGGGTTCACGGTTTATACCCGTGAAGCCGAAGCGTTCGTGGATGTATACCCGCAAGCCGGTGGGGCTCGGGTGGATTTCTACGCGCAGAAAAACGATGGCGTGGCGCTACAGCGCCGGGCCGCGGCGGCGACTTGCCTGTAACCAGCGGACAGCACAATCGCAGCCTCTGTGGGAGCGGGTATACCCGTGCCTGCGCCAGTACCGGCGTTGCCGCCTTCGCGGCTGCGCAAGCTGCCACAGGGCCGCGTTGGCTTTACAATTTTTCGCAAGGCGGTCCTGTCGCCGTGAGCCTGGTGGAGGCTAGCATGAGCGCCTGCCACTCAGGGAAAACAGCATGGACCGCTCACTGCAACTCAACCGCGCCAGCTGGGACGAACGCGCGCCGCTGCACGCCGCCTCGAAGGACTACCAAGTCGAACGGTTTGTCCAGCATCACGACCACCTGTCCGATACCGTGCGCTTTGACCTGCCATTGCTCGGCGACATCAACGGGCTTGATACCGTCCACCTGCAGTGCCACATTGGCACCGATACCCTGTCGCTGGCGCGCCTCGGCGCCAAGGTCTGTGGCCTGGACTATTCGGCGGCATCGCTGGCCGAGGCGCGGGCTTTGGCCGAGCGCTGTGCTGCACCAATCAGGTATGTCGAGGCTGACGTCTACGCTGCCAGCGAGGTGTTGCCGGCCGGCACCTTCGATCTGGTCTACACCGGCATAGGTGCGCTCTGCTGGCTGCCGCGCATCGAGCCATGGGCGCGTACCGTCGCTGCGTTGCTGAAACCGGGCGGGCGCCTGTTCCTGCGTGACGGTCACCCGGTGCTGATGGCGGTCAATGAAGACCATCAGGACCGCCTGCAGCTGGAATACCCCTACTTCGAGCAGCAAGCGCCGACGGTCTGGCATAGCGAGCAGACCTACGTCGACACCGAGCAGCGCCTTACCCACTGCGAAACCCACGAATGGAACCACGGCCTGGGCGAAGTCATCAGCGCCTTGCTCGGCCAGGGCATGCAACTGACTGCTCTGGTCGAGCACCAGAGCATTCCGTGGGAGGCGTTGCCGGGGCAGATGGCCAAGGGTAACGATGGCGAGTGGCGCTTGCGTGACCGGCCTGCGCGCCTGCCACTGAGCTATACGCTGATGGCAATCAAAGCCTGATCAGGACAGATACCCGCCATCGACATTGAGCGCCGTGCCGGTGGTATAGCTGGAGGCATCGCTGGCCAGGTACAACACGGCGCCGGCCATTTCCTTGGGGTCGGCTACGCGCTTGAGCGGGATCTGCTGCAGTGCAGCATTGCGGATAGCGTCGTTCTTCACCAGTGCCGAGGCGAACTTGGTGTCGGTCAGGCCCGGCAGCAGCGCGTTGCAGCGGATGCCGAACGGCGCGCATTCCTTGGCGAAGACCTTGGTCATGTTGATGACCGCCGCCTTGGTCACCGAATAGATGCCCTGGAACAGGCCAGGTGAAACCCCGTTGATCGACGCGACGTTGATGATGCTGCCGCCACCCTGCTCGCGCATCAGCTTGCCGGCCTCCACCGACATGAAGAAGTAGCCACGGATGTTGACGTCCACGGTCTTCTGGAATGCGCCCGGGTCGGTGTCCAGTACATTGCAGAATTGCGGGTTGGTGGCGGCGTTGTTGACCAGGATGTCCAGCCGACCGAATTGTTCGCGGATACCGGCGAACACCTGCTGGATCTGCTCCAGTTCGCCGATGTGGCAAGCCACCGCCGTGGCCTTGCCTCCCGCGGCGATGATGGCCTCGGCAACCTGCTGGCAGCCGTCGAGCTTGCGGCTGGACACGATCACATGGGCACCTTGCTGCGCCAGCAAGTGGGCAATCGCCTCGCCAATGCCGCGGCTGGCACCGGAAACGAAGGCGATCTTGCCGTCGAGGTCGAACAGGTGGGTCTTGGACATGCTGTTTTCCTTGTTATCCGTTGTCGAGGTCTGGCTCAGAGGCTGGACTTGGCAATGACCTGCAGGGTCATGTGCTCCAGCAGGCGGTTCATGTGGATGAACTGGGCGAAACGCTTGTCCTGGGTCTGGCCGTGGTAATAGCGGTAATAGATCTGCTGGACGATGCCAGCCAGGCGGAACAGGCCATAGCAATAGTAGAAATCGAAGTTGTCCAGGCGGATGCCGGCGCGCTCGGCATAGTAGTCGACGAACTGGCGACGGCTGAGCATGCCCGGTGCGTTACTGGGTTGGCGGCGCATCAGCTGCACCGGCGCCGGGTCCTCGGCCTCGATCCAGTAGGCCAGGCTGTTACCCAGGTCCATCAACGGGTCGCCGAGGGTGGCCATTTCCCAGTCCAGCACACCGATGATGCGCATGGGGTTGGCGGCATCGAGGATCACGTTGTCGAAACGGTAGTCGTTGTGCACGATGGCCGCGCGCGGGTGGTCGGCAGGCATCTTTTCGCGCAGCCAGGCGGTTACCTGTTCCCAGCGCGGGGCATCCGGGGTCAGGGCTTTTTCGTAGCGGCTGGTCCAGCCTTCGATCTGGCGCTGTACATAGCCTTGTGGCTTGCCGAGGTCGGCCAGGCCGCAGGCGTTGTAGTCCACCTGGTGCAGCTCCACCAGGCGGTCGATGAAGCTTTTGCACAGGGCCTCGGTGCGCGGGGCATCGAGGTCCAGTTCGGCCGGGATGTCCGAGCGCAGGATGATGCCGTTGACCCGCTCCATGACGTAGAACTCGCCGCCAATCAGGCTGATGTCGGTGCAGTGCACATAGGCCTTGGGGCAGTACGGGAAGCCGCTGTTCAGTTGGTTGAGGATACGAAATTCGCGGCCCATGTCGTGGGCCGACTTGGCCTTCTGGCCGAACGGCGGGCGGCGCAGCACGAAGTCGCGGTCCGGGTAGCTGACCAGGTAGGTGAGGTTGGAAGCGCCGCCGGGGAACTGGGTGATGCGCGGCAGGCCGTCCAAGCCGGGAATATTGGCCTTGAGGTAAGGGTCGATGACGGCTGCATCGAGTTCTTCGCCGGGGCGTACCTGGGTGGACTGGTCGGTGAGCGTCATGCGTTTTCCTTATTCTCGATCGCAAGGACTATTGGCTAATCTAATGCGCTGGTGAGGTTGGAACAAGCGTGCCAGATACTAAATAGGTAAGGGTGTTGCAGCTTGATCAACTGCCTTGATGAAGCTGCACTGTTCGCCTGGCGCGCAACCGTGTAGGAGCGGCCTTGTGTCGCGATGGGCCGCACCGCGGCCCCGGCGATCTTGTATCAGCGCCGCAATCCTGGGCCGCTTCGCGCCCCATCGCGACACAAGGCCGCTCCTACAAAAAAGCCAGCGCAGCCTGCCGAGGGCAAAAAAAAAACCGAAGCCATCCAGGCTTCGGTTTCTGATCAGGCGGTATCGCCAGCCCTCAGGACGGGAACAGCTCGCTGAGCTTCATCGACAGCATCATGTCGCCTTCAACGCGCAGCTTGCCGCTCATGAACGCCTGCATGCCGTCGGTTTCGCCGCTGACGATACCCTTGAGGGTTTCGCTGTCCATCACCAGCGTGCAGTTGGCATCCGGGTTTTCGCCTTCCTGCAGGTCGCAAGTGCCGTCCTTGACGATCAGCGCGTAGTGCTTGTCTTCGTCGGTGACGTTGAAGCCGAACACCAGGTCCAGGCCGGCGGCAGCGGATGGGTTGAACTTCTCTTGCATCTTTTTGACGGCATCAGCTACGGAGGTCATGGCGCATTCCTTATAGAGTGATTTACACGTCCCCGCAGGGACACAACAAGCCGGGCTCATCGATAGGTGACAAGCTCCGGCGCCTTCAACAGCTGCACATGGGCCTGGCTGTTGAAGGAAGCCAGTGCCACGTCGCGGCCGCGGAACTTCAGCTGGCTGAGCGACGTGTTGATGATCTGCCAGTTCAGCGCGAACGCCTGGCCGGGGGTAATACGGGTAACCAGGTGGAGCAGGGCGGCAATGGTGCCGCCCGAGGTGAAGATGGCGATATTCTCGCTGCCGGCGGCGCCATCAAGTACGCGGTGCAGGCCATCGCGCACCCGAGTAGTGAAGGCTTGCCAGGTTTCCAGGCCATCGTCGGCATGCTCGCCCTCGTACCAGCGCTGTACCATCAGTGCGAACAGGCGCTGGAACTCGCTGCGATGCTGTGCACCACTACGCAGGATGTGCAGGGCATCAGGCTCGTCCGGCAGCAGCCCGGGTAGCAAGGCGCGGATCACGCCGTCGGCATCGAACTCATTGAACGCGGCATCGGTTTCAACAGCCGGCACCGGGCAGCCACTGGCGTGCAGAGCCTCCAGTGCCAGGCGCGCGGTATCCTGCTGGCGGCGCAGGTTGCCTGCCACGCAGCGGTCCAGGCGCACGCCGAGCTGGGCCAGGTGTTCGCCGAGGGCCTGGCTTTGGCGCACGCCCACCGGCGAGAGGACGTCGTAGTCTTCGGCGCCGAAGGAGGCTTGGCCATGTCGGATCAGGTAGAGGTTGCCCACGGAAGGTTCCGGCCTGTTGGAGGTTGCTGCGAGGTTAGGATGCGGCACACGGGCTGTCAACGAAAAAACATACAAGCGTTTGAAAAGGTTGTTTGAAAGATGTTGCCAGCGTTTGCACCTGCTGGCAGCACCTCAGGCGCAACGGTATGCTTGCTACAGTTACGCGCCGTTGTGGCGCAGGTATTTAAGGAGTCAATGTGGAGTTTCTTGCCGAATACGCAAGCTTTCTCGCCAAAACCGCCACCCTGGTCATCGCCATCCTGGTGGTGCTGTCGGCCATCGCCGGGCTGCGTGGCAAAGGGCGGCGTAAACCGGGCGGGCAATTGCAGGTCACCCGTCTGAACGAATTCTACAAGGACCTGCGTGAGCGCCTGGAGTCCGGCCTGCTCGACAAGGCCGAACTCAAGGCGTTGCGCAAGCAGCAGGCCAAGGCGGAAAAACAGCAGCAGAAGAAGAAAGGCAAGGCCGAGGAAAAGGGCCGGGTCTTCGTCCTGGACTTCGACGGTGACATCAAGGCCTCCGCCACCGAAAGCCTGCGCAACGAAATCACTGCGCTGCTGACCCTGGCCACCCCGCATGACGAAGTGGTATTGCGCCTGGAAAGCGGGGGAGGCCTGGTACACAGCTACGGCCTGGCCGCCTCGCAACTGGCGCGCATCCGCCAGGCTGGCATCCCGTTGACCGTGTGCATCGACAAGGTGGCCGCCAGCGGCGGCTACATGATGGCCTGCATCGGCGAAAAGATTGTCAGCGCACCGTTCGCCGTGCTGGGCTCCATCGGCGTGGTGGCGCAATTGCCCAACGTCAACCGCCTGCTGAAAAAACACGACATCGATTTCGAAGTGCTCACGGCCGGTGAGTACAAGCGCACCCTGACCGTGTTTGGCGAGAACACCGAGAAGGGGCGGGAGAAGTTCCAGGAAGACCTGGACATCACCCATCAGCTGTTCAAGGATTTCGTCGCCCGGTATCGCCCGCAGCTGCACATCGACGAAGTGGCCACCGGCGAAGTGTGGCTGGGCGTCGCGGCACTCAACCGCAAGCTGGTGGACGAATTGCAGACCAGCGACGAATACCTCAGCGAGCGTGCACGCACTGCCAACCTGTTCCACTTGCACTATGCCGAACGCAAGAGCCTGCAGGAGCGCATCGGCATGGCTGCCAGCGGCACGGTGGAGAACACCGTGGTGGGGTTATGGAGTAAACTCGGCCGCCTACGCTAACACCTTGAACCCGTTGAAATTTTTTTTCGTTCAGGGGGTTGCAAGGTTAAACGAATGCAGACATAATGGCGCCCATCGAAACGCACCAAACTTTGAAAAAGGTTCAGCGTTTCAAGGAGATAGCGCAGCGCAAGCCGCTAGATCCGAACTTTGAGGCCGAGTAGCAAAGTGGTTATGCTCCGGATTGCAAATCCGTCTACGCCGGTTCGATTCCGACCTCGGCCTCCACCATTCGAAAGCCCCGCAGATTAATGTCTGCGGGGTTTTTCTTTGCGAGTCCAAAAAGCCAAGAGTTCCGAAACTAAAGGCATGGAGTTCCGAAACTTCAGCCTTTGGAGGGCTTGGCGATGGCGCCGACGCGGCGGTAAACGCGTTCGGTGATTCCCTCTTTCGAGTGTCCCAACAGGACGCTGGCTTCGCTCAGGTCGTTGATCTCCGACGCCGCCTTCGGCCGGATGTCCCGGAACTGGAACTGGGCTATTCGATTGGCCAGGTCCGGCTTCTTCTCGACCTCGGCCTTTACCCTGGCATCCTCTCGGGCATCTGCCCATCGGTTGCGCAACATCGGCCAGCTCATGCGCTTGCCGTGCTCATTGACGATGAAGAATGGCGACAGGTGTTCGCTGGTCCTGCGCATTATCCGCTCGAGCAATTGGCCCAGGCTGTTCTTCACCCCGTCCACCTCCAAGACGATCCTCAGTCGCTTGCCGGTCTTGCCTTGGTTGACCAGCAGGTAGATCCCCTCCATATCGTCCTTTCGCATGGACAGCACGTCCGACGGCCGCTGGCCAGTCAGGTACGCCAGGTCCATCGCATCCTTCAGCTCCGGTGGGGCTGCCTCATACACCGCTTGCCACACCGTTTCGTTGGCGTAGAAGTCGCGCGGTTTCTCCTTGTTCTTCCTCACGCCCAGGCACGGATTGTCCCTGGTGGTGAGCCCCCATTCCCTTGCCGTGTTGAAAACATGGGAGAGCAGGGCGATTTCCCTGTTTGCCCTGGTCTTTGCCGACCGCGAATCGCGGTACTGGGCAATCATGGCCGGCGTGATCGCATCGATAGGCGCTGAGTCGAACACGGCGCGCAACTGCTTGAGCTCGTAGATGTTGTCCTTCTGGGTCCTGGCGGCCTTGCCCGGGATTATCTTGCGCTCGTACTCGTCGAAGATTCCCTTCATCGTCTTCAGCTCGGCGGGCGTGGCCTTGGCTTCAAAGTCGGCCCACTTCAGCTTGGCCTGCACCAGGTCGGTACCGAGTGGGATTTCCTTGCCGGTTTGGTCGCGATAGTAGTAGCCGACCCATGTGTTGCCATTCTTCCTGGCGCGCTTTCGCCGGTACATGCCCGGCGGCAGGTCGCGGTTCTCGGTACTTCTGGGTCGCATGTCACTTTACTCGGGAGAAATCAGGGGTCCAGGTTGGCGCCGGGGGCGGGGCTGTGGCGACTGGCACGGTGTCGATCACCACGCCGCTGAGCTTCTGGCGGGCGTATTGGCGGCCCACCAGTGGCCGTCCGCCTCGGCTCTCGACAAAATGCCAACCTTTTTCAGTGAGCCAGCGGCGCTGCCACGCCCGGGGTTTGTAGCCAGTGATCGCCACCAGCTCTTCGTCCGAAAGGATCTCGGTTTCCATGGGATGGTCTCCACGCCGCCGATGGCGGCAGGTTGGTGGTCAGGCAGGGACTTTCGCGAGCACCGTGTCAGCCACCTTGATAGCGGCTTGGGCATCGTCGACGTAGGCAGGCGTGAAGCCTCCGGCGTAGTGGATCACTCGCTGGCAGGCATCTAGCTCTTTGCGCACCAGGCGCAGCGCCTGAACCAGTTCTTCCTGCAATGCACCTTCGGCGCGACCGATATCCCAGAACTCGAGGCCCCAGTGATCGGCAGGCGGCGGGCCGCTGTTCTGCTTCCCGAGCGCCATTGCTCCGATCGCGACATCGCAGATGCCGCGCTTGTAGCCGGTATCGCCATCCAGGCTCAGGCCACCGCGGCGACGCATCGTGTTCACGACTTCATCAGCCTCGACGCCAGGCCCCTTTAAGACGATGTCTTGCTCCGGCTCGCCGGGCGTGTAGATCACCAGAGTCAGCTTGGCTTCGGGCGGCAGACGGTCGCTGATCATCACCAGCGCGTCGTTGGCAACTTCGTGGAATCGGTTGATTGCGGACATAGGAAATCCTCGCCCGCGCATGTCGGCGGGCTTGAGTAGTTGGGGGAGGGATTAGGCTTGGATCAGCCGCAGCGGACACGCGGCGAATGGAAGGTCTGCGGGCGCGCCGGGCGGACGGCTTCGAAGTACAGCGTCCACATGTCATCCCACGCTTCTTTCATGGTGGCGCCCTGGCCCGTACAGCCCATTCGCCGGCACCACCAGAAGCCGTTCCAGTAGGTCATGCGTGCCTTCATGGTCGCGGTCCTTTGTAGATCAGGTAGGCCATGTAGGCGAGGGCGATCATGGCGCCACCTGCTTGCGGTAGCCCGCGTCGTAGAGCTTCAGGCCCATATTGATCTGTCCGGGGGTTGGGGCTTCATGCCCAGCATCCAGGCACATTTGTCGCGCAGCCCGCTGACGCTCTTCAGCGGCTTTCTGCTCTGGAGAGCTGAGCGGCCGAAATTCGTACTCGCTGAGGTGGCCGCAGTTTTCTTCACCGTCCTCGCGGTAGGTGACCAGGAAGAGTTGCGCGCCCATTGCGGTGATGGTCACTTCCTCGAATCCAGGCCGGGCCCAGTCTTCTGTGGAGTGCTTGTGCTTCATTTCGATCTTCTGGCCAACTGGCGGAAGACCTGTGCCGTCCCATTGCCCGGGGCGGGGCGTGATGTACTGGACCTGGCCGCGTGTGAAGTTGTGTCGGTGATCGCCGGTGCCGCCGCCATAGGGATAAGCGCGATCCTCGGCGCCAACCACGGCGTACTGGTCCATGTTGATCCAAACCTCGGTAATGCCGTGATGGGCGACCAGGCCGTGGCCGTCTGCCCATTCTGGCGCCTTGCTCCAGTCGATCTTTCTCACAGCTCATACCTCTCAACAATCCAGCGCCTAGGCGCCAGAGCGGGTGTAGGTTCGGGTTGGGTTTCGTGCGGGGAGAGCTGGCGCTCGTTGCCGGCCTGGTCTGGGCTACGCAGCATCCAATCAGGCAAGCAGGAGAGGCCGGCTCGCGCGTCGGAAGGAACCCAGCAGGTAACCCCGCGCGCGTCGTCGTGCTCTACGGTTACTCCGTAGAACGGCCGGTTGATCTTCTGCTGTGCAGCCTGCTCTGGCGTCACCGGTTCGCAACCGGTCAAGGTGGCCAGCAGCAGGAGGCAGAGGGCGAGGCGAGGCTTGATTTCTTCAGGCATGAAGTTGTCCTGCCGACTTCTCGGCGCTGGGGTAGAAAAATGGGATTTCTTGGAGGCGGTGAGGTCAACCGGGAGAGCCGTTGAAGCTGATAGCTCTGTCATCCATCCGTGAGGTGAGCTATATGCCCAACGAAAAGGAAAGCCATTACCAGGCTTATCTGCTTCTCAGAGAGCTCGATGCTCAAATTGCTGCCACGATGAACCAGATCGCCTATGGGCGAATGAATGGGGTCGAATGGGAAAAGACCTGCAAAGCCCACCGAATCGCCTTCGATGAGTGGATCAAATTCGCCGATATAAGGGCCGCTGAAGGAAAAGATTCAGCTTCAGAAAGCCCTAACGACGACTGACTGGCCGATGGCTATCGACACTTCTCCTCGCCGCGATATCGCGGCAGTGAATAGAGGGGAGAGGGGTTAAAATCGGGTGGAGTACAAATGTACTCTTTCGTGTTTTGCGCTTCCGACTGCTCAGGTAGGGACTAGACTTAGCGTCCCAACCGGAGAGCAGCCATGACCAGAGAAAGGGTTATGCATTTGGAGCAAGCGCTGGCGGCCGTGTTTGCTGCGGCAGAGCAACAGGGGCTTGATCCAATTCAGCTTCGCCGTCAGGCCATAGGTGGCCTTATAGGCAATGCGTCGTGGCGCTGGGTTGCCCCCGAGCATGTACCTGGCGCAATTGCTGAGATTGAGGGCGCGTTGTTTCTGGTGGATCCGGAGCCTGTTCAGGCCAGCTGAAGGCTGTCAGGTGTTGCGCTCAAGGCTGCGCGGGCAATGGAGCCGTCTTCAACGAACCAAGCCTCGGAGTCATGCCACAGCACGTTTGCTGGCTCGCCGCTTACGTTGCCCCAGTCGCTGCCAATGTCCTGTGCGAAATGGTCCCGGTCGGCGTAGAACTTCAGGGCCTCTCGCAGCCTCTGAACCTCGCCGGTATCGGTCATTGGGCCCAGTCCGGTAATCGGTAGCCCAGCCTCTGCCGAATCCCGCTCTGCCTCTTCTCTGGTCCACCAGAAGGCAGTACCAACCATCCAGGCTATAGGCTCTGGGCGGGGCTGCGGAGTTGGATGGACTCGGGCATTCCACTTTTCAACGTGCGCTTGCTGGTCTTCACGGAAGCCCCAGCTGATCGGGCCGAGCACCTGGCAGCGGTGGATGAAGCTGTAGATGTCTTCGCGATGGTGCTTCGTGATCTGCGGCTGCTCACCGCAGAACGGGCAAGGAAGCAGTTCGCTGACCATCTCTGTGTTGCTGGATCGGTTTTCTGTGGGCATGGGGATACCTCGCGGGCTACATTAAGACTCCGCATGGACTGGATGGGTTTGAAAATGGGTGACAAAAATCGGTTTGGGCTAGACCGCTATGTACCACAGGATATACGTCGGGAAATACGGTCCCGCTGTGGGTTTGGATGTGTAATTTGCGGTCTGGCTTATTATGACTACGAGCATTTCGATCCAAATTTCGCGGACGCGAAAGAGCATAATCCGGCTGGTATGACTCTGCTTTGCATGCAGTGCAACCAAAAGCGAGCCCGAGGAACTCTTTCCGCCGACACAGTAGCAAGAGCTAATTCTTCTCCTAAGTGTAAGCAGCAGGGATATGCATCTGAAACTTTTGACTTCGGGCTTGAGCCGTTAACAGTAATTCTTGGGGGTCTTAACTTTATCGGGTGTGAGACCCTAGTAGAAGTATCAGGAAAGGAACTGTTAGCAATCCGCCCGCCTATCAATCAGGGCGAGCCGTTTCGCCTGTCTGGGCAATTCTCGAGCGAAAATGGGAAGATAACCCTAAAGATCGAAGATAATGAATTCAGCGTATACGAGGAAAATTGGGATGTTGAGGTGTCAGGGACCAGAATCACCTTCCGCCGTAGTCTAGGCGATATCGCACTTCGTATTCGATTGGTGCCACCTACATCTTTAGTGATAGAGAAAATGGATATGAGTCTGGCGGGCTTTCATGTCAAGGCTAGCGACACCGAACTCAAGACTTCCAGCGATGGCATTAACTGGAGCAACTTTACTGGCGTAAATGTTTCGAATAGTCGAATTGGGATCAGGTTTAGATAAGATCTCAAGACAGGCGCTGTTGGTAATTTCCTGCATAGTCGTGCCTGACGCTGTTGGTGAGGCACTTCTTTTCAAAGCGGAACTGCTTGAGTGCGGCCTTGTAGGTTGCCTTGGCTTCCTTCATGGTCGGAGCCCACTCGCCGACTACTTCGAGCGTTTCGTAGGGTGACCACCGGGCGAAGTCGTAGTGCCGGCGGTACTGCCGGTAAACGCTGCCGCGTGGGTAACGAACCATGCGGTACTCCCGCGCACCCCACTCGCCGCGCTGCTGGTACTGCGGCATGTTGATTCCGAGGAAGTGGGCGAACCCGTCGTAACACTCGCACTCGTCAAGGTAGGCATCGAACTTGGTGCGCTTTGCTGGCGGTGGGGGCGGTGGCAGCTTGTCCAGGGCGAACTGCTTGCCCTCATCAGTGGCGCGATACACCACCTCGTCCTGAGAGCAGAAGGCCGGTGGCCTGCCGCAGGTCATCAGGCCGGCGGCCACCAGCACGTCAAGGTTGTTCGAGTCGTCGTAGCCGGGACTGGTGAGGAAGTGGTTGCGAGTGATGCTGCGGCGGTCAGAGCGCTCAGCGCACAGACCCAAGGTGTGCCAGAGCAGGCCGAGCTGCTTCTCGGTGGCTTCGATCATGGCTTTCTCCATGCCAGGGTAACGGCCCCGGTGTCGGGGCCGCCCGACAAGTTACTTGGCGTCAAAGGTGCCCAAGGACAGCTTTGCGGCGCTGCCGACCTTGGTGTCGAGAACGGCCTTGAATTCCTGCGCGATGGCCTCGCGCTGGGCTTCCTCGCCGATCCAGCGCAGTTTCAGCACCGGTTGCGCACCGCCGGTGATGACAGAAACGCGCAGGCGGATCACCTGCTCGCCCAATCCCTCGAACGGTATGACTTTGAAGTCCAGCCAGGCTGGCAGGGTCTCTTTGCTGCTGGCCTCGATCTGGTCCATGGTGCTGCGGCTGGCGCGGGTCTCACCGACAGCATGGTCGCTCTCGGAAAATGCCTTCACAGTGATGGTGCGAACAGCGGCGATCGCTTTAGCGATGCTCATGGTCTGGCCATTCTCATCGGTGGCCGACAGGTGCTGGTTCCAGTCTTCGATCCAGTCGCTCATGGCCTTCTGCGCAAGGCTTTGGCCGCACACCGCCTGAACGGCGGCGAATGCAGCGGAAGCCTTGAGGCGCAGCACGGCACGGTCATCGGCATGGCCTGGCTCTTCGGCGGTACCGATGTTGAACAGCACGATGCAGCTCATGTTGTCCTGATCGATGAAGCCGCGCGCTGCTGGCGCCGACCGCTCGACAACGTAGGCGCTGTAGTCAGCCAACGAGTGGGTGGCGTAGGTGCCACGGAAGCGGTTGCGGCCGGCCTGGTAGCGTTCCAGGTCAACCACGTTGAAGTTCTGCGGGACAACGGCAACCTCGCCGAGGGCCGGCAGCGTGATGCGAGCTGCAGCGACGGCGTTTTCTTGGATCAGTTCGAGAGCTTCTTTGCTGAGGGACATGCGCTTTTCCTTGTAGGTGCAGTGAGTTACGAGCGTGGGTGTACAGGTGCTTCGTCACGGCTGAAGAGCTGGTCGTGTTTTTCGGGGAACAGGGAGAGCTTTCCGCCGGAACCAACGTGCATCGGGGTATCCAGGCTGGTGTTCTCGCTGCGGGTGCCGCGTTTGGTTGGGGCCTTGTACTCAAGCTTGTGCTTGATCTTCACCTGGCTGGATTCACCGACACGGCTGAAGTCCAGGGTGATGGTTACCTTGCCGGCTTTGCCGTGATCCACCACGCCGGCGGCGACTTCAGACAGGGCGTGTCCGACCTGGCTGGCGAAAGCGCCGCCGTTCAGCTCTTCGAGGAACTCGGCAGTATTGGTTGGGGTGGACATTGCTTCGACTCCTTGGGATGGATGCCGCTTGGCGGCAAAGTGATGTGCTGCTGGCGCCGGCCATGCCGGACGCGCGCGGTGATGCGTTTCATGCTGCTTTCTGATTCCAGGCGCCGACAGCGGCAAAGATCTTGGCGGCCTCTGCTTCGTCGAGCGTTGTGTCGGTGGGGATGGCGATCCAGCCGGCCGCCACCAGGTGATTAGGGTTGGCCGTGGCCCGCAGTTCGGTGTAGGTAGCCTCGATCACGTCGGTAAGGTGGTCGGCCCGGTAGTTGCCCTGCGGCGCGACCTCGATCGACTTGTGGTATCGCTCGCCCAGCTCCGTCCGGCACAGCACGCTCAGGTAGATCGTCCAGCGGTGCGGGATGTCGCACACGGCGTCAACCACCTGGCGCACGCAGATTTGCCTGAGGTTCTTCCAGTTGATCAACACCTGCTGGCCGCTCGGGTCGATGTTCACCACGGCCGCGTGGTTGGCTGATACCAGCGCCCTGCAGGTGCGCTCCAGGCGTGCCCGCATGTTGTGGGGCTTGCGCTTGCTCATTGCCGCGCGCCTGTCTTGCTCGCCGCCCCCGCCTCGCAGGCATCGACAAAGCGCATCGCCGCCTTGTAGCTGTAGGCGAAGCCCTGCTTGGCGCCGGTGGCGATCTCCACCACATCCCAGGTCTTTCCCTTGCCAGACGCCTGGTAACGCGGAGCTGACTGGCCAACCTTTGCGTGTGCTTCTGTCCTGGCTGACTTGCTGCGCTCGAGCAGGGCCGCGAGCACGGCAAGCTTCTGCTCGAAAGCAGGGTGCATTGCTGTCTGCATGGGATGATCCTCGGTAGGGTCAGGCGTGGTATTCGAAGGCTTCGGCCTTGCGAACGATTCGAACTTGGGCGGTGCGGCGCTCCGGCGCGCGACGATCGCGGCGCATGGGGTCGCTGTCGTCGATGACTGCGTGCATGGCGATGAGGCCGGCGAGGGCAATGCACAGCGGGCTGATGATTTGCTGCCGCATGGCCTTGGTGACCGCCTCAATGCGCCGGCCTGCCTCCAGCTTGAACAGCGCGGCCTCAATGCGGTTGGCCACAGTGCCAGGGCTTACCGCCATCTGGCGGGCGATTTCTTTGGTGGTGAGGCCTTGGGCCACCCACAACAGTGCTTCGAGCTCACGGGGAGCCAGCGCCTTGCCGAGCTGGCCAATCCATGAGCCGCAAGTGATCGTTTCCATGAAGAGTCCTCGGTGGGCTGCATTGGTCGTGACGCTCGCTGCCGCTACCTCCCGGACCAGGGGAGGGCGAACGCCACGACCGATGCAGCCTGGTGATGGGGAACCAGGTGATCGGGCAGTTAACGTCAGGCTGACGTAGCGCTGGTTGTCTCTTCTTCGTCTGTCGCGCACTTCTTGCCACAGAGCGGGCAGTAGTTCGCGACCACCGACACCGTTTTGTTCACGCGCTTCATGCCGCTGGTTTTCTTCGGCGCCATGTAATGGCCGGTCACTTCGACGCAGAATCGTCGCTCGGCCTTTCCTGTCTCGATGTTCAGTGAAAGGTTGTGACCTTCTGCGCGCATGTAGAAAGGCCCGGACCCTGGCGCCTCCTCAGCAAGCTGGTCCGTAACCAGCTTCACGGCATCGCTGATGCAGGTGCAGCTCATCGTGTTGCCCTCCAGGGCGGTTGATTTCCCGTCTGGCCCTGTCACCAAGGCCAGCCAGTGAAACCGAAATGATCCAGGCGCCCATCGCTCTCTGGGCTACGCGCTTCCCCGCATTGGCATGCGCGCCACTTGGTTACCTGAACCCAGCTCACTGCATGAGGCAGCTGCTGCCCTCATGTGCCGCTGAGGGTGACGGGTGTCGAGTTGTGTAAAGAGCGGCGGCCGGTGAGGGCCTCTGCAGTCCCCCGTGAGTGACTGCGATGGATGTAGTTAACCATCGGTATAGATTTTTCGTCAATACCGATGGTTAATTTATTTTGTATGGCCGTACGCTATGATTCGCATTACTGGATGTATATACAGTTAAAAAGGAGGTGTCATGGCCAAGCAGAACAAAACGGCGCCAACGCAGCAGCGCCAGGGAATGACCGCTCTAGAGCGGCTGGGCCTGAGGGTATCGAACATGATTAACCACCCGAAAGCGAAGGAGCAGCGCTGGGTGGCCATTCATCGCTTGGACACGGATGGTGACGCGGAGTGGGACGAGATTATGCGCATCCTGGGCGAGACGGATGGTCTGGAAGTCACCGAACTGGAAGAGGGTGGGGTGAAAATCGAGTGGGAAATGCAGAGCGATGAGGACCGCGAGGCTCCTATTGAGGAGCTCGAGGCCCTAGAGGTAGAAGCACCATTCTGAAAAGAAAGAGCCCGCTCTTGGCGGGCTCATTCAGGCTTTCTTGGCATTCCAGATCAACAGGACCTTCGCGTGGATTGTGACGTCCTCGATCCTGGCCTGCTGGTCCTTGTGCTTCGGGTTGTCCGAGATCAGCCAGAAGTGGTCCTCGTCGAAGAACTGCAGGCGCTTGATGTAGAGGTGGCCGTGCCAGGTCAGCACGTAGATGCCATCGCCCACGAACTCATTGACCCCGCGGTCAACGATCAGTGGGTCTTTGTCGTTGATCGTACCTTCCATGCTCTGGCCCCAGCCGAAAATCATGGCCAGCGCGGATTGGGAGGTGTAGGTGACGCCTTTCTCGTGCAGCACCGACTCTTTGACGATCACATTCCGCATGACCTCGGTGTAGTCGGGCGGGACCTGGCCGTGGCCCATTGAGGCCCGAATGTCGTACTGTGGGATGAAGATCTCGTCCTTCTTCACTTTCAAACCTGAGAAATCCGCAGATACGACATTGCTTGGGCGTTCTTCGACCAGGGAGTCTGCAACTGCGGCCGCGATCTTCTGCTGGGCGTCCTCGTCCAGCGTCCTGCCCGCGTGCTTTTTCAGCATCGCCATTACCTTTTCTGCTGCGCCTTTCTTGTGCTCCTGATCACCGGTCGGAAGCGAGCGCAGAGATCGAATCTCGTCCGCCAGCCGCGGGCTGAACTGTTCGACAGGAACCTCCAAAAGTCTGGCCAGCACCGCCGCGAACTTCGCATTCAGTGGGTTGAGACCCTTGAAATAGAGATTTACCGCAGCTGGTGTGATGCCGGCCTCGTCCGCGATTTTCTTCTGACTGAGCTTCAGCTCGTTCTTGCGAGCGAGGAAAAGCGCGTGTGCCGCTTCGCATTCAGCCAGGCGGTCGGGAGGGAGGATTCGTTTCTTGGTCATGGCGCGAACATATACCAATGGTTAAAGAAAGGGGAGAAACCATCGGTATGGACAGATAATCAACCGATGGTTAATATCCGGGGTATGAACAACCGAGGCCTGATCATGAGCGAGACCCCCCTCGACAAATTCGTTGCTGAAAAAGGGCAGTCCGAAGCGGCCAGGCTTCTGCGCGTCACGGCTCCTGCCATTCACAAAGCGCTTCTCGCAAAGCGAGATATCAGCGTCTTCGAACTTCCAGATGGTGGTTATTCAGCTGTCGAGCGGAGGCCTTTTCCATCCCAGCGATCTGCTGCCTGACGAAGAAGTTCGCCATCTGATGGTGGTGATTATGTGAGATCTGGCATTGCGCCAGTAGATGGCTGAAACACCTGCGAATCCATCCAGTATTGGAATCGCAGACGAAAAAAAACCGCCTGGCAGGGCGGCTTTCTCTACAACTTGACACGAGTTGAAGCATGACAAACATCGTCCCACTTGACAAGTCCAGGGGGTTTACCCGGATGGACAACCAGCTCATGGATGGCCTGCTGGCTATCGATCTCCCGGCCCGGGAGATGAAGATTGTGCTGTACGTGGCCAAGGCCACCATCAACTACGGTGCGGGCGCTCAACGCATCCCGGCGACCGACATCGCGAAAGCCATTCACGCCCACCCTGATACTGTATCCAAGGCGGTTTCGAGCCTGCTGCGTCGTCGGGTTCTGTTCCGCGAGGGCGGCGCACGGGGTGACATCGGCGTGAATGACCCGAAAGACTGGGTCTACGTCATTGAGCCGAAACAGACCAAAACAGCCGATTCGGCTGAAGTGGTCCGAATCGGCGATGAGTCGAAACAGACCAAAACCACCGACTCCCTTCTTTATTCTAAGAATCTAACCCCCTATGTATTTCTTCCTTCGGAAGAAAATACATGCCCCCCCAGCGATGAGCAGCCGGCTCCGGCCAAAGCTGATCGCAAAGCACCGTTCGGGAAGGCCGCCATGCTGGCTGACAACCCTCACGGCCTGGATGAATCGCTGATCGCTGACTACCTGACTGTCCGCAAGGCTGCCAAGGCCCCAGTGACCGCCCGGATTTGGGCGGGGCTGAACGTCAAACTGGAGCAGTGCAAGGCCTTCGGCATCCAGCCAGCCCAAGCCCTGGAAGTCGCCGTCGAGAACGGATGGCGCGGCTTCGAGGTGGATTGGGTAACCAAGCGCATCAGCACGCAGTTGCCTGCCCAGGCCAAACCGCACAGCCGTCACCACGGCTTCGACGACCGCGACTACACCGCCGGCCTGGCCGCTCGAGAGGACGGCACCTATGCGATCTGAATCGGTGATCACCATGTCCGAGGTGCGAAACGCCGCGGGTTTCCGCGTCCAGCCCGCGCACTGCGAGCATCACGGCGACTTCGAGCAGCGTGTGACCATGCTGATGGGCCGCGAAATCGTTGGGCGCTGCCCTGTGTGCGAGAAAGCGGCCGTTGCCGAGCGCGAAGCCAAGCAGCTGGCGGAGGACACCCGCCTGAAGCGTGAGGCCATGACCCGCAAGCTGGGTTCGGCGCTGATCCCCAAACGCTTTGCCGACCGCACGCTGGCGAACTACCGCGTTGAGCACGAAGGGCAGCGCAAGGCCTTGGCCTACTGCACTCGCTACGTGGCGGCGTTCGAGGAAATAGAGCGCACCGGCCGCTGCCTGATGCTGCTTGGCAAGGTCGGTACCGGCAAGACGCACCTGGGCGCCGGGATGGCCAACGAGCTGATGCGCAACACCTCGGCAACGGCCGTGTACCGGACGGTGGGCGCCGTCCTGCAATCCATACGAGCCACGTACGACCGCCACAGCGAACAGTCCGAAGCCGACATCCTGTCCAGCCTGATCGAACCTTCGCTGCTGGTGCTGGACGAGGTCGGGGTCAGCAAGGAGCAGCCGAGCGAATTCGAGCTGACCACCCTGTTTTCGATCATCAACGGGCGCTACGAGCAGATGCGCCCCACGGTAGTGATTTCCAACTTGGAGCCAGCCCAGCTGCGCCACGCCATGGGCGAGCGGTGTTATGACCGCCTGCGTGAGGGCGGTGGGGTGGTGGTGCCCTTCGAGTGGGAATCGCACCGTGGCAAGGAGGAGTTCTGACCATGCGGCAAACCAAGCTGACCAAGGCCGCGCGCGGCAGGGAGTGCCAGGTGCGCATCCCGGGCGTGTGCAACGGTAACCCCGAGACCACCGTTCTGGCACACTACCGGCTGGCCGGCACCTGCGGCGTCGGCAAGAAACCACACGACCTGCAGGGCGCGTGGTGCTGCAGCGCTTGCCATGACGCCTGTGACGGACGCAGCAAGGCCGCGGACCGGGATACCGCCCGCCAGTACCACGCCGAGGGGGTCATGCGCACCCAGGCCCTGCTGCTGCGTGAGGGGCTGGTTTCGGCATGAGTGCAACTGTGGCGGTGAAGCTGTCCGATGCCGAAATCCGACGGCAGTCCTCTGTGCTCGGAGTGCGCGACCTACGAGACCCGCGCCACCCGGGCTTGAGGTTTCGATTTGACCAGAGCCGACAGGCTGGAACGTGGTTCCTGGTTGTTCGCCGCAAGTGGAATCGACTCGCACGCTTCCCTGAGTATGGTCCTGCGGCCATCCTCGCCGAGTTGCCTGGCCTGCGGCAGCGCTTGCTTGGCCGCCCGGATGAGATGGTTGCATTGGCTGGCCTGGTGACGTTCAGCGACCTGCTGGCCTGGTTCAAGGACCGAGTTGCAAGTGACGCCTCGCTGTCCAATTCGTGGAAGAGCACTGTTCGCACGGTGGTCGATAAGCACTTGCAGCCCCGCCTTGGCGAGTTGCCGATACTCGCCCTGACCCCAGCAGTGCTGGATAAGTCGCTGATGTGGCCGCTCCAGGCTGAATGCTCCACGTCCTACGTTCGGCAGATTTTCAGGGTGTTGAGCCTGGCTGTGAGCACAGCGCGGGCGCTTGGGCTGATCCCCAGCAATCCCATGGCTGAGATGAAATTCACGAACTTCATCAAGACCAAGATTTCACCAAAGGACGGCCGACTCCGTGCCGACCACCTACGAGAGGTTATGCCTGCGCTGGGGGCGCTATTCGGCTCCTCGCCCGTCGACGCCATGCTGGCACTGCTGATGATCTGTCACGGCACCCGGGTGGGCGAGAGCCGACAAGCAGAATGGGCTGACTTCGCCCTAGGGCACGCTGAGTGGTTCATTCCAGCCAAACGCACCAAGACGCGCACCGAGCACCGATTGCCGCTGACTCCGCAAGTGTGTGCCCTATTGCGCCGGTACCGTGCCATCCAACTCGAAAGCGGGTATGCCGGTAAGTACCTGTTCCCAGGCCGCAAAGGGCAGCCTATGAGTGCCAGCAAGGCCTCGTCGGTATTCCGTCGCTTGGCCAGTCGCGAATGGTCAAGCCACGACCTGCGGAAGGTGGCGCGCACCGCTTGGCTCGACATGGGAGTGGACGGGTTTATTGGCGAAATGCTGCTCAACCACTCGCTCGGGAAAGTTGCTGATACCTACATCAAATCCAAGGGCAACAGCTTGCGCCGCGAAGCACTGGAGCAGTGGCATGAGTGGTTAGACGGGATCGGGTTTGCGGCGATTCACGGGTTGACGGGCGTGCAATCCGCAATTCCTCACCAAGGGCCGCAAGCTAAGCCACGCAAGGGGCGCAGCCCAATCAACGAATTAGTTACAGGGGAGAATGCAGAACGTGAAAAAGGGCCTTCAGGATGGCTTTAAGAGGCCACGTCTCGACCTGGTCCAATGTCAGATTTGCAAGGGCAGGGCGGTTGTATCGGGCGTGTTCTATGAGCTGGTTTGTGTGGATTGCAACGGTTCAGGTTGGGTTGTTGAGGGTTCTAGGTTGGTGCTTCCAGCTGAGGAGCTGGTGACGCAGCTGAGTTTCAAATTGCAGGCGGCGGAAAGAGAGATACGACAGCTGAAAAGCCATAGCGGGACGGTTGGGCCAGAGCGGTACTACAACGAACCCAACCGACGAGGTGCGGGTGGGTCAAATTTCACTGGGGATTGAGGGGATCGCATGAGCCATTTGGAGAGAACTGCAGAGGACCTGCTTGAACACTGGGGCCGCTGGGTTGTGCTGGGGTCAGGCGTCTCTTGTTGCGCGTCGAGAGAAAATACCCTCTTGGAGCCAATGATTACTGACGATGATGCACTGATGATTGATCGGCTTGTAGGGCGACTTCTTAAGCGGTATCCGGAGTGCGGAAACGTGATCATGAAGTACTACACCTCCCGCGACACATCGCTGTCCGATGTGGGAAAGAAGCTTGGCTTCAAGGTTGAGAAAACCAGGCAGCTATGGAAAGCAGGGGTAGCCTGGATTGATGGTGCCCTTGAGAGCCGTCGTGAAGCTGCTTGATCTGCAATGCCTAAATGCGAGTGATATCATAGAGGCATCACTCGCATAGGATGAACTGATGAAACGGATGTTTGGAGTAGCCTTCTGCCTTGGCTTGGCTCTGGTTGCGAATGCCGGGGAAAAGCTACAAGTTATAGATTTGGGGTCGGACGCACCTGTAAGTGCTGAAGCAGCAGAGCGGGGCCGCAAGTACATAGAGGCCCAAGAAGCCGCCGCTAAGATTACCCCTGATGAGGCAATGCAGTTCATGCAGCGCCTGAGTGCCACAGTAGACCAGGGACATGCGCAGGCGAAAACTGGGGCAATGGATGGTACGGCGATTCGTAATCAGGCAATCGCACTGAACAAGCTTCAGGACGAGGGGGCACGCTTCCGTGTGATATTCGCGCCATTCAAGAGCTGTGGTGACGCTTCGTCAGACGCTGCACTTTCGTGGCAAGGTCTGACCGCAAGCAATAGTGCTCAGTTTGTTGAGTACCACCAGAAGTACATCGCCGCCGCAACCGAGTGCATCCAGGCGGCTCAACTTGCAGCGAGCAAGGGCTAGGCTAGCCTTAATCAATCGAGTGTTGACAAGACCGGTCCTGATATATAGATTTCACGTTACTTTGCGGTTTTTCCGCGTGCAAAGCCCGTCTCTCTAGGCGGGCTTTTTGCTTTCTTGAGCCCAGCCATCGTGCTGGGCTTTTTCGTTTTCGGCCCATGCCTGCTCCTAGCTCCCAGCGGATGCCAGCGACTTAGGGCCGTCTCCAACTGAGGAATGCAGATGAACAACGAGCATCAGGCGCTCGCTGATGTGCCCCTTTGGCTTTTGGTTCTGTTGAGCATGGCCGGCCTCTCGGGAGAGATGCTTAGAGCCTCGGGGGCAGACCTAAGCTTGCGTCAGATTCTGCAGCGCGTGGCCTTGCGCTTCCTCGCATCTGGCTTGCTTGGCATGGCAACTCTACTGCTGGCTTTGGCCCTGTGGAGCAACCTTTATCTGGCTGCAGGGCTCGGCATCGTCATTGCCGTTATCGGCGCGGATGTCGCAGGCGGCCTGTATACCCAGTTCCTTGCCAAGCGGGCAGGGCTTCCTTCGAGCGATCAATAAGGCAGGGCAATGACAGTATCGAACGGGCCTCGGATGCTTAGCCATCTGAGCGGGGAGGTGATGCACAACATTTGCCGCTTGAAGGCTGATGCCGAGCGTCTGGGCAAAGCAATGGGCCGAGTGGCTGATATCGATCAACACGCAGTCGAGCGGGGAATGATCGCTCTGCGTCGAGCAACCGCACAACTGGAAGACGCTGTTACGCGTAACGAGGGCGCGAAATGACCCAGCAATTTATCGTTTCGGTTCCTGGCCGCGCGCAGCCGCTGTGCATCGAGGCGGATTCGTATAAGTACGGCGGTTTTGAGGGGGACGGCGTTACGCCCTTCAAGGGCGAGAGCCAGGTGGCTATCGTCCCAGCGGTCGATCTGGTCGCGACGGCTGATTGCTTACCTGTTTTTCCGGCGTTGCCGCAATTCATGCCGCCGATGATCTGCACGGATGATGAAATTGACGAACTGGTGGAGCTGGAGTTGCGCCGCACTCGCCGTGTGCGTTTGGAGTGGCTGCGCCGCTGCTTCCAGGTGGTGGGATTGGCGGTAGCTGCCGGCATTCTGTATCTGTCGGCTTATGTGGCGTTCTTCCGCTAGCGAGGGGGTCGCATGCTGGACCTGAAACTGGATATCGACAGCGTGCCCTTGGCCCGCGAGATCTCGGGCATTCAGCGAAAGCAAATCCCCTTTGCCCTGATGCTTGCGCAAACGCGATTGGCCACCAAGCGCATCAAGCCGGGCATTGCCGAGGTGATGGGCAAGCGCCTGGATCGGCCAACGCCGACCACCATGCGCAGTCTGTTTGCCCAGGCGGCGACCAAGAGTCGCGGCGCGAAAGTCTGGTTCAAGGACCAGTGGACCACGGGCATACCTGCCGACACCTACCTGCAGCAGGCGGTGCAAGGCGGGGCGCGGCCGCACAAGCGCTTCGAGAAGTCACTGATTGCCCATGGCTTGATGAAGGCTGGGCAGTTCGCGGTGCCCAATGCCGACCTGTTGAACCAGTACGGCAACGTCTCGCGCGGTGTGATGACTCGTATCCTGTCGGGCCTTGGCGCTGCCGAGAGTAGGCGCGGCCATAAGGCCAACGCTACCGGCAGCAAGCGCAGTAAGCGCAAGGGCAACGCTGAGCGCTATTTCGTCGGCACAGTGGGCGATGACACCGGTGTATGGGAGCGCAAGGCGCGTAAGCAGGTTGCGCCGGTGTTCCTCTACACCGACGGCGCACCGCAGTACCGCGTCATTTTCCCGTTCTTCAAGATCGGCGAGAACATCGCCAAGGCGCACGGCCAGGCCGAGCTGGCCAACGCCTTACGCGAGGCGATCCTGACCGCGAAGTGAGGTCGCGCGAGGCGCGGCCGGCCCCCGTCACCCCCTCCGGGCGGCCCCAGGCCACCCCACCCACCCCCCCCCCGGTAACGGGTCCTCCTGGCCCCACCGGGAATGGGGGTAATTCGGGCCCCGCTCTTTCGCTACGTATGACCCTTTTTCAGAGGTTGGTTGTTGTTCTTCTTATGACCATTCCAACGATTGCTCGCAAGCCTCACTGGCTGAACAAAAAGTCAATGGCCGCCGCCCTAGAAATTTCCGTCCAAGCCTTTGATAGATGGGGGGTTGAGCCGGTAGCCAGGATCGGCAATCAGGCGTTCTACGACATCCGTTCTGTGCTTGATAACCGGCTGAAAAACCAGAGCGGGAAACAACAACTTGGAATGGACGGGGTGGACCCGCTCATTGGCTACAAGATCGATCTGGAGCGACTGCGTCTGACTAAGGGGCAAGCCGACGCCCAGGAAACCAAAAACAAGGTTGCCGAAAAGGAGCTTGTGCCGGTCGGGTTCATGGTCTTTGCGCTGGCAAGCCTGTCAGCGCAACTGGCTTCGACCCTCAACACCGTGCACAAGAACGTCAAGCGCAAGCACCCCGATATCAACGTGCGCCACCTGGAAGCGGTTGAAACCGAGATTGCCGTTACGCGTAACGCGGCTGCTGGTTTGGCTGATCGCATACCGGAGCTTTTGAATGAATACATCGCCTCCCTGGATAACGGATCTAGTTGAGGCTGTCCGGCGCGGACTGAAAAACCTTGAAGTTGACCCGCCCATGACAGCTGTTGAATGGGCAGACGAATATTTCTATATGTCCTCTGAGTCCTCCTATGGCGAGGGCAAATGGAAGACCGAGTGGTTTCAAGTCGCGTTGCTGAACGCGATGGGCAACGACCTAATCCATGAGTTGAACCTGCCGAAGTCGGCGCGGATTGGTTACACCAAGATGCTGATGGCGAACATCGCCTACAAGATCAAGCACAAGAAACGCAGTATCTGCATGTGGAGCCCGACGGACGACGATGCCAAGGGCATCATGAAAAAGCACGTCGACCCCATGATTCGCGATGTGCCGGTGATCAAAGCCCTGGCGCCCTGGTTCGGAAAGAAGCACAAGGACAACACCGAGGATCAAAAGACCTTCGAGAACCGCAAGGTTCTGTGGTGGCTGGGTGGTAAGGCGGCCGGCAACTACCGGGAAAAGAGCCCGGATGAAGTCGGCTATGACGAGCTGTCGAGCTTCGATGCCGATATCCAGGGGGAGGGATCGCCCACGTTCCTGGGCGACAAGCGTCTAGAAGGCGCGACCTTCCCGAAGTCTATTCGAGGCTCAACGCCCAAGCTTGCCGGTAGCTGCCAGATAACCCGGGCCGCCGGCGAGTCGTCTTACCTGCTGCGTTTCCACATCCGCTGCCCGCACTGCAACACCGAGCAGACGTTGAAGTGGGGCGGTCGTGATGAGCCGTACGGGCTCAAGTGGTCCATGAACGAACTGGGCGAGGTCGACAAGGCCTGGTACCTGTGCGAGTCCGGCAACGGTTGCACCTTCGAGCATCACGAAATGATGGCGGCCTCGCAGTTCGGCCGTTACATCTGCGAGCGTACCGGCATCTGGACCCGCGACAGCATGGAGTGGTTCGGGCCTGACGATAAGCCGATTCGAACGCCGCGCCGCCTGACGTTCCATATCTGGACGATCTACTCGACCTTCACTACTTGGGTAAAGATCGCTGACGAGCGTGTCAAGGCCGGCAAGGACCGGGGCAAGATCAAGACCTTCGTCAACACCACCTTGGGCGAGGCCTGGGAAGAAGACCTTTCCGAAAAAGTCGACTGGGAGAAGCTGCGCGAGCGGCGCGAAGTCTACGGGGCCGAAGTGCCGGCGCGTTGCGTTGTGCTCATGGGTGGCATCGACACCCAGGACGACCGTTACGAGCTGCGCGTGTGGGGCTTTGGCGCCGATGAAGAAGCCTGGTTGATCTACCGCCGAGTTTTGACGGGTGATCCTGCCAGCGCTCAATTGTTGCGCCAGGTCGGCCTGCAGCTGCGCAAGCAGTTCACCCGAGCCGATGGCACGAAAATGGATGTGATGCGGTGGTGCTGGGACTCCGGCGGCCACCACTCGGAAACTGTGCGCGCTCAGAGCCGAAAGCATGGTTTGCACTGGGTGATTCCGATTTTCGGGGCCAGTACCTACGGCAAGCCCATTGCCAGCTTCCCGCGCAAGAAGGAAAAGAAGTCCAAGACCTACCTGACTGAGGTCGGTACCGACAACGCCAAAGAGGTCATTTACAACCGCCTCAAGCTGCAACCGGACGGCAATCGTCCGGTGCCGGGCCTGATCCACTTCCCGGCCGACGATTCGATCTGTGACGACGACGAGCTAAAGCAGCTGACCAGCGAAACCAAGAAATGGGTTTTGGCCAAAGGTCGCCGCGTGCTGCGCTGGGACGCCAGTAAGAAACGTAACGAAGCGCTCGACTGCTTTGTGTATGCCCTGGCGGCGTTGCGCATCAGTCAGGACAAATTCGGCCTCGACCTGGAGTCGCTGACCGACGACCTGAGCCCGGAAGTGCGAGGGTGGCCGGCGCCGACTGACGAGCCGGACGAGGACGATGAGCCGGACGCGCAAGGCGATCCGGACGAGGACGACGAAGAAGACGAGCCCGACGAAGCCCCGGCCGAGCCCGAGGCAGAACCCAATGACACCACACTGCCCGAGCCGCTGGATGACGACGGTTTACTGGGCGTAGGAGACGACAACCCATGGCTGTAAACCCCCAGGAAATGCTCGACCTGTACATGCAGGCCGAGCGCGATGTGCTGGCCGGAAAGGATGTGACTTTCGGCGGTCGGCGCATGGTAATGGCCGACCTGCCGCAGATCATCAAAGGTCGTCAAGAGTGGGAGCAACGCGTGGCGGCGTCCCGAGGCGGCCCCGGCTATGCCGTGGCTGTCTTTGAGTGAACCGCGTTGACCGGGTGCTTGAGCCGCTGTTTCCCAGCTGGGTAGCGCGGCGCATGGCCGCCCGTGACGTGATCCAGGCCTATGAGGCCGCCACCGTTACCCGTACCCACAAGGCCAAGCGGCAAGGGCGCAGCGCCAATGCCTCTCTGCAGAAAGACGGCCGCTCGATGCGCGAGCAATGCCGCAAGCTGGACGAAGACCACGACATTGTCATTGGTCTGCTCGACCGGCTGGAGGAGCGCATTGTTGGCGGCCCTGGTATTTCCGTGGAGCCGCTGCCCTTGGACTACGCGGGCAACGTGCATACCGAATTTGCCGATTTGCTCAAAGCGGAGTGGGCGGAATGGTCACTATGCCCGGAAGTCTCGGGTGAGCTGACCAGGCCGCAGATGGAGCGCCTTATGTGCCGCACTTGGCTGCGCGATGGCGAAGGTCTGGCGCAGCAGGTAATTGGCAAGGTGCCCGGCTATCAGCACCTGCACAAGGTGCCGTTTGCCCTGGAACTGTTGGAGCCCGACTACCTGCCCTGGGAGTACAACGACCTGTCCAAGGGCATCGCCCAGGGCGTCGAGCGTAACGAGTGGCGGCGCGTTCGGGCCTATCACATCTACAAGCGGCACCCCGGTGACCTGCTGGTGCACGGCCTGGCGCAAAACACCAAGGCAGTGCCGGCGGATCGGATGATCCACATTGCCTATCGCAAGCGGATTGGCCAGAACCGAGGGGTTCCGTTGCTGCACGGGGTAATCACCCGTCTGGCGGACATCAAGGACTACGAGGAAAGCGAGCGTATTGCCGCGCGGCTCAGTGCGGCGCTGGGGATGTACATCAAGAAGGGATCGCCCGACGAGTACACCCCCGTACAGAACGCCAAAGAGCGCTCCATTCCGATCAAGCCCGGCATGGTCTTTGACGGCCTGCGGCCGGGCGAAGAGGTCGGGATGATCGAAAGCAACCGGCCCAATACGTTCCTTGAGCCGTTCCGCTCGGGGCAGTTGAAGGCCGTGGCCGGCGGCACCCGTAGCACGCATTCGAGCGTGTCACGCAGTTACGACGGCACCTATTCGGCGCAACGCCAGGAGCTGGTCGAGGGCCAGCTGGGTTACGACCTGCTACAGCACGAATTCATCGACTACTGGTGCCGGCCGGTGTACCGCAAGTGGCTAGAGATAGCCATTGCCAGCGGCCAAATCGTCGTGCCGGCCGGGGTTAACCCCGACACGGTGTTCTCGGCGGTTTACCAAGGCCCAGTCATGCCCTGGATCAACCCGGTTCATGAGGCGACGGCCTGGCAGATTCTGGTGGAGTCCGGCTTTGCCGACGAGGCCGAAGTGTCGCGCTCGCGGGGGCGTAACCCTGCAGAACTCAAGAAGTCCCGCATTGCGGAAATCTTGATCAACCGGGCGAAAGGGCTGGTGTTTAGCTCGGACGCCTTCCACAAGTTCTACGGGAACAAAGGCAATGAATCCAAAGGTAAAGACCCCGCTGATCCAGCCACGGGCGGCAATCAGCCAGGCAAATAAGCCCGAAGAAAGCTGGTACTCCCTGCGTGCCGCCTCACGCGGCGTGGCCGAGGTCATGCTGTACGACGATATCGGCGCCTGGGGTATCTCGGCGCGCCAGTTCGCTCGCGATCTGGCAGCGCTCGGTGACGTGTCACAGATCAATTTGCGCATCCATTCGGGCGGCGGCGACGTGATGGAAGGGACCGCCATGTACAACATTCTGCGCGGTCATGCGGCGCGGGTTGTGGTGTACATCGACGGCCTGGCCGCGTCCATGGCCAGCGTCGTGGCCATGGCTGGCGACGAAATCCGCATGCCGGCCAACGCCATGATGATGATCCATAAGCCGTGGGGCGGGCATGTGGGGGACGCTGACGACATGCGCGAATACGCCGACCTGCTCGACAAGGTCGAGGGAACGCTGATCCAGGCCTATGCGCGCAAGTCGGGAAAAAGCGTTGAGGAAATCGCCGCGCTACTCAAGCAAACGACCTGGATGGACGGTAACGAGGCGGTGGCGGCCGGCTTCGCTGATCTGGTGTTGGACCCCATCAAGGCCGCCGCTCAACTCAGTTCTAAACGTTTAGAGGAATATTCCACCATGCCACCAGAAGCACGCGCCCTGTTCCAGCCACGGGCCTCTGCGCCTAACCCGACTCCGGCACCTGCTCCCGCCCCGGCCCCCGCACCTGCCGTCCCTGCTGCTGATCCGCAGGCGGACGCGTTGCTCGCCAAGTTCCGCGCCGAGGAAACCCAGCGCCGCGAGGGCATCGCCGCTGCTTTCGTGGGTAATCTGGCGGTGGCTCACGCCGGCCTAATGCAGGCTTGCCAGGCTGACATGACCTGCACCGTCGCAGTGGCGCGTGAGCGCTTGCTGGCCGCCCTGGGCGCGGATACCACACCAGTGAATGCCCCGTCCATCCGCCACCCTGGCTATGTTGGGAACGGCAACCTGGTGGGCGACTCGGTGCGTGCTTCGATCTACGGCCGCTTGGGCTTCGAGGAACACCAGGCCGATAACGCCTACAACTACATGACCTTGCGCGAGCTGGCCCGCGCTTCGCTGCAGGACCGTGGCATTGGCGTGGCTACGCTGCGACCGCTGGACATGGTCGGGCTGGCCTTCACCCACACCACCAGCGATTTCGGCAACATCCTGCTGGATGCCTCGCACCGTGCGCTGTTGGCCGGCTGGGAAGAGGCCGAGGAAACCTTCCACCTGTGGACCCGTACCGGTCGCCTGAGTGACTTCAAGGTGGCCAACCGTGTGGCGCTGGGGTCGTTCTCGTCGCTGCGTGAGGTGCGTCCAGGGGCGGAGTACAAGAACATTACCCTCACCGACTCCGGCGAAACCATCAAGCTGGCGAGCTACGGCGAGATGTTCACCATCGACCGCCAGGCGATCATCAACGACGATCTCGACGCCCTGAGCGCTATCCCGCGCCTGATGGGCATCGCGGCACGGGCCACCATCGGTGATCTGGTGTACGCCACGCTGATCGACAACAACAAGATGAAGGACGGCAAGCCGCTGTTTGACGCCTCGCGCAAAAACCTGTTCACCGGGGCGGGCTCGGCGCTCTCCATCGAAGCCATGAGCACCGCCAAGGCTGCGATGGCCCTGCAGAAGGCGAAGACCGCCGAGGGCGCGAAGCCGCGCACTCTGAACATCCGCCCGGCCTTCCTGCTGTGCCCGGTCGCCCTGGAAGACAGGGCCAACCAGCTGATCCGTTCCGCCTCGGTGCCCACTGCCCAGGTCAACGCCGGCGTTATCAACCCGATCAAGGACTTTGCCAAGGTCATTGCTGACCCGCGTCTGGATGACGCCTCTTCGACCACCTGGTATCTCGCCGGCCGTCAAGGTAGCGACACCATCGAAGTGGCGTATCTGGATGGCGTCGACACGCCGTATATCGAACAGCAAGACGGTTTCACCGTCGACGGCATCGCCACCAAAGTGCGGATTGATGCGGGCGTTTCGGCTCTCGACTCGCGCGGCCTGAGCCGTTCCGTTGGCGCCTAATCCGCCGGCGTCACCAAACACCCCGCACTCGCGGGGTTTGTTGTTTCTGGAATAGGAGAAAGTACGACCATGGCCAATAACCATGTAAACAGCGGCGCGTCCGTCGTTCTGCCGGCACCAACCGGCGGGTCTGTGTCTGGTGTGCCGCAAGTGATTGGCGATCTGGCAGTCATTCCGCTGTCGAGCGGCCCCAAGGGCACGCTGATTACCTACCGCACCTGTGGCGTCTGGAACGTCCCGGCGGCGGCCGGGCTCAAGGCGGGCGTCAATGTGAGTGTGCTGGACGGCGCCCTGGTGGCCGCTGGCACGGTCAACGCGCTGCCATTCGGCAAGCTGACCACCGACACCCTCAACGGCTATGCCGAAGTGTTGATTGTCCAATGAGTGCTCGGCCGAGCTTTCGCGAGCGAATGGCCGTTATCACTACCCGAATCTTTGATCGCGTGGGTGACCGCGCGACCTTGGAGGGTGGGGAGCTGATCATGGGCACCTTTGAAAACAAATTCCTTGACCCGCAGATGCAAGGTCGCAGCGGCCATCGTCTGGCTAGCCAGGTCGACGCGGCGGAGCTGGACGAGCCGCGTTTCACGGTGCTGTCGACGGTGGCGGCGCGGTTGCCTCGGGGGGCGAAACTCACCATTGCGCTGCCGGCTGAAGAAGGCGGCGGCCGTTACAGCGTTGTGCGCCCTGAGCCGACCGGCGACGGAATGGTTGCCCTGATACTGGAGCTGGACCATGAGCGAACCGCCGATATCTTCTGACGAGCCGCCGGTGATCCCCAGCGAGCTGAAACAGCTGCATGACGCGATGACTACCACCCTGCAGGCGGAGCTGCCGCAGTTCCGGCTGATCGAGGCTTACCCCAAGCTGGTCAAGGAGGGCATGAAGCTGCCGGCGCTGCTATACGCGGCGACCAACTTTGCCCCCGGCGCTGATCCTGGCGATGGTCGCTTGTGCCTCAAAGTGACGTTTGAGGCGCTGGTACTGCTGGAGTCCAGTCGCGCCCTGGCGCCGCTGCAGGCGGCCATTCTGGCCAGCAAGCTGATGAAGGTCCTTCGCCTGCAGTACTGGGAGGCTGACTTTGTCGGCCCTACCGAAAACGTACAGGCCATGCCGGCCGAATTCGTGCCCGAGCTGGCCAGCTGCGTCGGCTGGTCAGTGCAGTGGCAGCAGGACGTTTACCTGGGGGACGTCGAATGGCCCTGGGAGGACCAGCCGCCGGGCTCGCTGGTTTTCGCCTTCGAGCCAGACAGCGGCCCCGGCAGCGAGGGCCAGTATCAGGCGCCGGAGGCAATGGCATGAGTTACGCAGCAGCGCAAATGGACCGCATGCTGGCCGGTCTGGTGATCCCCTGTTACGTCGTGGCGGTCGACCTGGTCGCCGCCAGGGTGCGGGTATCCGACGGCGGCGCCTGGACCAGTGCCTGGGTTCGCTGGCATGCCCAAGCCGCCGGCAAGGCCCGCCACTGGCGTGCGCCGAGTCTGTACGAGCAAGGCGTGCTGGTAAGCCCAAGCGGCGAGCCCGCACAAGGGACATTCGTTCCTGGGCTGTACGGCAACGCCGGCCCGCCGCCGGACAATCGCGACCATGTCGAGGTGTGGCGGTTCGAAGATGGCGGCTCCCTGGTCTACGACTGGGCGGCCAAGAGCTACACCATCAAGCTGCCCACTGGCACGGTCAGCATCGAGGTCGGCAGCAGCAAGGCGGTAATCACTGACGCCGCGATCAACGCCGAGTCGGCCGCGATCAAGGCCAAGGCGCCGACCATCACCCTGGAGGGTAGCGTGGAGATTGTCGGGTCGTTACGCGTAACGGGCGACATTCTCGGCCTCGGGAAAATCATCGATACCGCCGGCAACACGGCGAACCACAAGCACTGACAGCCCGCTTTGCGGGCTTTGTCTTTTCTGGAGCATCACTTATGGCAGTTAAGAAAACCGCCGACACTGAAACGGTCGTCGGCGTGACTTTCATCGACCGCGCTTTCACCTCGCGCTCGCTGTTCCTGCAGGCCGGTGACGACCTGCGCGAGTTCAAGGTGCAGGCCGGCCGCGTGACCGTCCAGGCCGACGACGCCGAGGCGCTGGCGTTCCTGGGTGGCCATGCCGACCTGCAGCAGCTGGACGGCTGAGCATGATCGGCCTGGATCGCAGGACCGGCCAGAAATCCACCGGCCTTGATCATCTGAAACAGTCGATTGAGGACATCCTGACCACGCCCCTGGGTAGCCGTCGGATGCGGCCTGAATACGGCTGCAACCTGCGCCGCTTTGTCGACCTATCGGTTAACGAGGGCTGGAAAAGCGCCGTGCAAGCCGAGGTCGCCCGCGCCCTGGGACGCTGGGAGCCGCGCCTGCAGCTGGAGCGGGTCAAGGTCGTTTCGGTGCTCGATGGCCAGATTGGCCTGTTGCTGACGGGCCAGTACCTGGGTAGCTCGGCCGTTGTGGAGGTGAGCGCATGATTGACCTGTCTTTACTGCCGCCGCCCGACGTGGTGGAAACCCTGGAGTTCGAGACGCTGTATCAGGAGGTGCTTGGCATCTTTCGCGCCCATATGGGCGACCAGTGGACCGCGCTTCTTGAGTCGGACCCGGTGGTCAAGCTGATGGAGGTCATGGCCTACCGTGAGCTTATGGTGCGTGCCCGTGTCAACGCGGCGGCCAAGGCCAGCTTGCTGGCCTATGCCAAGGGCGCCGACCTCGACAACCGCGCGGCTGACTACGGCGTGCAACGCCTGACCATTCGCGCGGCTGACCCCGACGCGGTACCGCCCCTGGAGGCGGTGATGGAAAGCGACGAGGCGCTGCGCTACCGCACGCGGCTGTCGCTGGAGGCGCTGTCCGTCGCCGGCAGTAGCGGGGCGTATGAGTATCTCGCGCTGAGTTCGTCGGCCGAGCTGGTGCACGTTTCGGTCGATTCGCCCCGGTTTTCCGGGGTGCCGGTGCCAGCCGCGGTTCAAGCGCAGTTGCCGGCCGGGGCCATTGTCGTGGTCTGCGACCACGATGCTGGCCTGGCCAACCCGCTGCCTGGCGATGTTTCGCTGGCCGTGTTGGCACGGCCTGAAAGCACCGTGCCCGAGGCGCAGTTGGTGACCACTGTCCTCAAGGCGCTGTCGGCCGATGACGTTCGGCCGGTGACGGATCGGCCGCGCGTACAGGGCGGTATCCCGACTGACTTTCAGGTTGAGGCGGTGCTGTGGGTGGAGGCCGGGCCAGACCCTGACGTTGTCCTTGCGGCGGCCGGGGCCAGCCTGGACAAGGCCATTGCCGCCGCGCGTCGGCTGGAGGGGCAGTTGCCCGTCTCGGCCGTCTACGCGTCGTTACACGTAACGGGCATCAGTCGTGTCGACCTGATCAAGCCGGTGGCGGGAGTGGTGTGTGACAAGCGGCATTACCCGCGCGCCACGTCCATTGCCCTGACCACCAAGGTGGTCACATGAGCCTGTTACCGCACAACGCCACGCTGCTGGAACGCGCCCTGGAGCGCGCCGGCGAGTTCGGCGTGGACCCGGACATTATCCGGGGTGTGGCCGACTCGGCGCGCTGCCCGCCGAACTTCCTGCCCTGGTTGGGCTGGGCGCTCAAGGTTGAAGGCTGGGAAGCGGCCTACACCGACGAGCAGCGCCGCGCGCTGATCCGTGAGGCGATCCCGGTTCACAAGACCAAGGGCACCGTCGGCGCAATCCGGCGGGTGCTCAAGGCGGTTCGGGTCAATGCGGAGTTCAAGGAATGGCACCAGATCCCGAACGCCGCGCCGTACACGTTCCAGGTCACGGCTTGGGCCAATGACAACCGGGCGGGCGAGGGTTCGATTATCTCGCCCGAACTGGGCGCGCGCCTGCGTGCCCTGGTCGACGCGGCGAAGAACGAGCGCAGCCATTACGAGTTTCGGCTGGGTGCGCGCTTCGACGGCGGTCTGGTGCTGGGTAACGCCGTCCAGGGGCGTACATTGCAGCGCCGGACGATGGAGCCGGCGCCGGTGCCAATCGATCCGACGGCGCAGACGCTACAACTCGCCAACGCCGCCAACGTGCTCGGTGTTCTTCGGGGTAGAGCCGAAGCGCTGGGCATCCCAATCAACGCTGAATCGGGCCTTGTTGCTGCCAGCGCGGCACAGGGTTACGTCGTCGTGCGCGGCACGATGGAGGCTGTTTTATGAGTTCACCGTTACAACCTGTCATCACCAAGGCCGGCTTGGCGGCGATCTTCAACACGACCAACTCAGGGTTCGCGGCTGAAATCACTCACGTCGTGGTCGGCACTGGCAACTACACGCCCAGCAACGAGCAAAAGACCCTGCGCAACCAGGTGGCCAAATACCCCATTGCCGGCGGGCAGAAGCTGACCAGCACACTGCTGCACCTTTCAGCCGTTGTGGACGGGCCGGGTGCCTTCTGGGTGCGCGAGCTTGGGTTTCTGCTGAGTGACGGCACCTTGCTGGCCGTGTGGTCGCACCCTACCGAGGCGCTTACCTACAAGCCGGCCGGCGACCAGTTGCTGCTGGCTTACGACATTTCGCTGGCCGCATTGCCGGCGGATAGCGTGACCATCAACACCTCGCCGGCAGGGCTGAATCTTTCCCTGGCTGAGCCTTTGGCCGCGCTGGCATCCGCATTGATGGGGGAGCAACTGCGCAACCAGCTGCAGCAAGACCAGATTGACCAGCTGATGCAACAGCAGCGCATCGCGCTTGCGCAATTGAGTCACCTGCAGGGGCGTATCGAGCAGGCCGAACAAACGCAAACGGTAAACCATGAGGGGCTGTTGGGCATGGGTATTGCCGCTGCTGACTCAATCATTTCGACCCAAACACAACTGACAAAACACCTATACGGAGTGTGACAAGGCTATGAGTCTCGAAACTGAAATTTCCGGTCTGACGTCGACTGCCAAGGCATTGATCGATATCTACGCTGGCAAGAATGCTGCGATCGATAAATCGGTTGCCGCTGCGGTTGCTGCTGTGCCCAACATGGAGCGTACCTGGTACGTCAACCAGGTAACCGGGAATGACGACAACGTGGGCACTGCGGCGGCGCCGTTTGCGACCATTGAAAAAGCACAGAGTAGTACTCCTGCCGGCGGCACCTGTAACGTCCGCCTGCAGGCTGACTACGTCCATGCCAAGAGCACTGTAGTTACAGTGCGCAACTTGCTGATATCCAGCGATGTGTCTGGCCTGAAGCGCAAGTTCACTGTGACTTATCAGATGGGTACTGATGGGCAGTACTTCATGTCTGGTTTCGCTATGGCGAGTTCATCCACTGTCGCTTTCTTGGATGTGACGCAAGTAATGCCCACTCCGGCAGGGCTCAACCCGGTTCCAACCGGAACCGCCAACATCATGTTCAGGTCCTTCAGCTCTCAGATTGCGGCGGTTTACGCGGTCAAGTACGCCGCATGCGATATGCAGATGCCGGCTGACTTCGGGGGCTGGTTGGCCATGCAGCATAACAACGCGCTGATACTGCAGGTGGTTTCTTCCAGCTTCCCCTCGGGCTTTGCGGGTCGCTACGCCTATGGAGTGCCGGCCGGTGCGCTGGCGAAGGACTATCCAAACATCATGACCAACCTGACTTCTTTGTAAGGACTCGCTATGCAAAAACTGAATCTTTCCGTCGACATGGGCGGCGGCATCATCCTGCAGGGTTATGTCTACGAAGACTTGCCACTGGAGGCCGCCCTTAAAGCGGCAGCGATGCAAGTCGACCAGTCCGCCGACCAGGCGCGCGCCAACATCATCGGCGGCTCGCTTCGTGTGGTTGAGTATGAAATGGCCGAGAAGGAGGCCGCCGCCTTCAAGGCTGCCGACTTCCAGGGGGCGATCCCGCCTACCGTTCAGGCTGTTGTCGACGCGCAAGGCGTAGGGGCGCAGGAGGCCGCCGAGGGGATTCTGGCCGAAACGGCGGCCTGGCGTGGCGCACTGTGTGAAATCCGCGCCGCACGCTTGAAGGGCAAGGCTCAGGTGCTCAAGGCGACCAGCCATGCCGAGGCGGAGCGCCTGGCTAACGCGGCTATCGCAGCGATCCGCGACAGTATCGCCGGCATTACCACCGCCTGATTTTGCTGCGTCCACCTTGAGCGCCCCGGTTTCGGGGCGTTTTCGTTTCTGCAGGGCCGCCACGTGCAGCCCTTTCTTTTGGAGCTTTCCATGGCTGGATTTTTTCACGGCGTTACGGTAACGAACGTTGACACCGGCGCGCGCAACGTCGCGCTGCCGTCTTCCTCGATCATTGGTCTGGTCGACACCTTCACCGAGGGCGCGAACGTCTCGGCCAAAGTCGGTGACCTGTTGCTGATTACCAACGAGCGCGAGGCCGTTGCCGCGTTCGGCGCCGATGCGGCCATCACCAAGGCCTGCCGGGCGATCTATGCGCGCTCCAAGGCGGTTATCGTCGCCACGGGCGTGGCTCAGGGGGCCGACGCGGCCGCGCAGACTTCCGCGATCATTGGCGGTGTGCAGGCCAACGGCAAGCGTACCGGCCTGCAGGCGCTGCTGGACGGCAAGAGCCGTTTCAATGCCCAGCCGCGCCTGATCGTCGCGCCCAAGCACAGCGCGACCCAGGCTGTCGCCACCGCGATGCAGTCGATTGCGGAAAAGCTGCGCGCCGTGGCGATTGTCGACGGCCCCAACACCACTGACGAGGCGGCCACCGCCTACGCCAAGTCGTTCGGCTCCAAGCGCATTTACATGGTCGATCCGGGCGTGCAGATGTGGGACACCACCGCCAACGCGACGGTCGACGCGCCGGCCTCGGCCTGGGCTGCAGGCGTGTTTGCCTGGACCGACAGCGAGTATGGTTTCTGGTCCTCGCCTTCGAACAAAGAGTTCGTCGGCATCACCGGCACCACCCGTGCCATCGAGTACCTGGATGGCGACGAGACGTGCCGGGCCAACCTGCTGAACAACGCCAATATCGCGACGATCATTCGTGACGACGGTTTCCGCCTGTGGGGTAACCGCACGCTGTCGAGCGATCCGAAATGGGCGTTCGTCACCCGCGTGCGGACCATGGACATGGTCATGGACGCGATTCTGTACGGCCATAAGTGGGCTGTGGACCGGGGTATCACCTCGACCTATATCCGCGACGTGACCGAGGGCCTGCAAGCGTTCATGCGCGATCTGAAAGCCCAGGGCGCAATCATCAACTTCGAGGTCTACGCCGACCCGGACCTGAACACGGCCAGCCAGCTGGAGCAGGGCAAGGTGTACTGGAACATTCGGTTTACCGACGTTCCGCCGGCCGAGAACCCTAACTTCCGTATCGAAGTCACCAATCAATGGCTGACTGAAGTCCTCGATCAAGTCGCGTAAGGAGCGCACCAAATGGCAATGATTCCCCAAATTCTGGCCAACATGAACCTGTTTGTGGACGGCGTCAGCTTCCAGGGCGATGTGCCTTCGCTGACCCTGCCGAAGCTGGCACTCAAGATGGAGGAATACCGCCCAGGCGGCATGGATATGCCGATTGAGATGGACCTGGGCATGGAAAAGCTGGAATCCAGCTTCACCACCACCGGTGTGCGCAAAGAGTCGTTGAAGTTCTTCGGCCTGGCCGATGGTAACGCCTTCAACGGGACGTTCCGGGGTTCGTTCAAGGGCCAGAAGGGCGAAACCAAAGCGGTCATCGTCACCCAGCGCGGCACCCTGAAAGAGCTGGACATGGGCGATTGGAAGCCCGGCGACAAGGCCGAGCTTAAGCATGCCGTGGCCCTGACCTATTACAAGTTGGAGGTCGGCGGCGAGGTCATCTATGAGATCGAGCCGATGGCCATGAAGCGTGTCATCAACGGGGTCGACCAGCTGGCCAGCCAGCGCCGCGACCTTGGCCTGTAACCCCCTGCAACCTTTCCGTCACCCTTTCTGATTCAAGGACACCGCGTCATGAGCAAGCCAGCACCGAAGTACCTCAAGCTGACCCCCGAAAACGTCACCATCACCTTGGCCAAGCCGAGCGAAATGAACGGCATCAAGGTGGACACCATCACCCTGCGCGCGCCGACGGTGCGTGATATTCGTGTCTCCACCCAGACCGGCGGCGAGGACGACGAACAGCGCGAGCTGAACCTGTTTGCCTCCCTGGCCACGGTCAGCGTCAAGGACCTGGAAGGCCTGACCCTCAAGGATTACAACCGCGTCTCGACGGGTTACACCTTTCTGGTGCGAGAGGACGAACTGTAATCCCGTGAGCATGAAGGCGGCCGCCAAGCGACTGGCGGCCCAGCTGCATTTCTCGGCCGAGGAAATCATGACCATGCCCTATTCGGACGTGGTGTGGTGGCTCTCGGACTAAGCCAGCGAGGGGATAGGCAATGGCGTTAAAGCCTTTGATGCTGGTCATCGGGGGGGCCGTCGCTTCAACGGTCGGCACCGCCTTTAAGACGGTCGAAAGTGGCATCCAGAAGCTGGAAGCCAAGGGCAACAAGGCCAGGGTGCTGAAAAGCACCATTGGCGAAACCATCAAGCTGCGCGAGGAATGGAAGCGCGCGCACGACAGCGGCGCCGCCGGCGCCGATAAGCTGCAGCGCAAGCTGAACGACAATCTCGACGCCTTGCGCAAGCAGGGTATCGAGGTCGGCCGGCTGGGCCGCGAATATCAGCGGCTGGGCCGCGAGGCGCGCGCCGCCGATCTGCAGATCAAAGGCCACCAGCAGGTTCAAGCGGGCAAGAATTCGCTCAAGTCGAACGTGGGCAAGACGGTGGCGGCCACGGCCGCTGTCGCTGTGCCGACGATGGTCAGCGCGAATTACCAGGCGATCATCCGCGACATTGCGATCAAGGCTGATATCGTCAACAAGCCCCAGGAGCAGCAGCTGAACCGGACGGTGATCGGCACGGCCGCTGACACCGGTATGGCGCGCAACGACGTGGCCGCCCTGGTCAACCAGCTGGTTGGCGCCGGCATGGAGCTGGATAAGGCGCTGGCCTATGCACCGGTGGCGGCCAAGTTCGCCGTTGGTCAAGGCGCCTCGGGCGTCGACACGGCGTCAATGATCCAGGCGCTTGAGCAAAACGCCAAAATCAGCGACCCGAAGGTCATGCAACAGGCGCTGGAGGCCATCGCCTACCAGGGCCAGGCGGGTAGCTTCGAGGCCAGCGACATGGCCCGGTGGTTCCCGCAGCTGCTGGCCGGCATGGAGAAAAGCGGCATCACCGGGCTGGACGCGGTGACTTCGCTGGGCTCGATGCTGCAGGTGCAAATGAAGACCGCCGGCAGTTCTGACGAGGCCGCAAACAACCTCAAGAACTGGATGGAGAAGATCGGCGCTGGCGACGTGGTCAAGGCCTACAAGGACGCCGGCATTGATTATCAGGCTTCGCTGAATACCGGCCTGCAGAAGAGAATGAACGTCATTGAGGCGTCCATGGCCCTTGCGATGAGGTACGTCGAGGCGACCGACCCGGACAAGGCCAAGAAGATCGAGGCGGCCAAGGCGCAGATCGACAAGGAGGTCGACCCGGAGAAGGCTAGGGCGGCGCTGGATGCTCTGGAAAAGACCCTGCGCACGGGTGACATTTTCGCTGACATGCAGGTCAAGGCGGCGCTGACCGCCTACGGGCAAAACCGGGGATTGTATGAGGAGCTGAAGGCCAACTCTGCCAACGCGAAGAAGGTCGGCGGCATCCTCGACAAGAACCTGGCCGAGCGGCGCGAAGCCTCGGCCCAGCAATGGGCAGAGACGGTGCAGGCGGCTGACGATGCCATGCGTAGCATTGGCGATGCCATCCGCCCAGCCACTGACATGGCGGCCAAAGGGCTGAAAGCGGTCGCCCATGGCATCACCTCCCTGTCGGACGCCTTCCCGGCGGTCGTGACGGGCATCGCCGGCACCGTGGCGGCCCTTCTGGCGTTAGGTGCTGCTGCCAGCGCGTACCGGATTGGCAAGGGCACATTTAACTTTGCGCGCGGTGCCTTGATGGGGCGTGGCGGCAAGGAAGACGAGGCGCCGACGCGCCGGCCAAAGACCGGCAACAAGGTGCTCGATACTGGTTTGGGCGTGTTGGGCAAGGTGTTTGGAGCCACGGCCAGCAATGACCCGGCCCCAGGCGCCGACAGCGAGCCGCAACGCGTGTTTGTGGTCAATGCCGACGCTATCGGCCGGGTAGGCGGTAGCGTGGCTAATTCAGGGCCGGCCGAAGCCGGTAGCCGTCGTGCGCGCCGTCGGCGTCGGCGTCGAGCTGGTGCGCAGGCCGATGCGCGGCGCGCGCCTGTCGCGCCGGCGGTCAAGGCGCATGTGCCGGTGGCGGGCGTTGCGGCGCTCGCTGGTGCTGCCGAGGCGAACAACCTGGGCCGTATGGTGCGCAGTGTGCGCGGCATCACCAAGGCCGCCGGCAAGCTGCCAGGTGGCAAGCTGATCGATGCGGTGCCCGGCGTGCTCGATGTGGCGCTGAATGCCGAAACCCAAGACGAGAAGGCCGAGGGTTACGGCGGCGTGGCGGGCGGCATGGCCGGGGCCATGGCGGGTGCGGCAGCAGGTGCGGCGATTGGCTCGATTGTGCCGGTCATTGGCACCGCTGTTGGCGGCGCTATTGGGGCGGCCCTGGGCGGCCTCGGGGGCGAGTCTGTCGGTAGCTGGCTGGGTAAACGCTGGTTTGGCGAGGATACGACCGAGGCGAAAGACAAACCGTCGTCGCCGGCAGCACCTGGTGAAGCGTTACGCGTAACGCTGGAGCCGCAGGGGAGCAAGACTGTTGCTCCGGTCGTGCCCGGTGCTGGCACGCCGGCGTCGGTGCCGCCTCTGGTGCTGGCCACCCCTGCGTCCAAGGCCGCCCAGGTCGCGCCCAACCAAGCAGCCACCCAGCCCGCACCCCGGCCGGATGCACTGGGTGGTGTGGTGCGCGACATGACGGTCCAGGCAAAAGCGCCTGAGCCAAAGCTGCCCGAGCCGGCTAAGTCGGCCCAGGCGACCCCGCTCAAGCCGCCGGCCCCGAAGGTGGACCAGGCCTTTACGTTCTCGCCGTCAATCAAGGTCGACGTGCTCGGGGATGTGAAAGAGCCAGAGCAGCTGGTGCGCGAAATTGAGTCACCGCTGCGCCGTCTGTTTGAAGCCTGGCAGCGCGAAGCGGAGGCGCGCATGGCGTCGGCGCAGCTGTACGACCAACCACACGTTTAAGGAGGGTCTATGCCCTACATGGAACAGCTGGAATCGTCCCTGTCCGGGCTGGTTTCAGCCGGGGAGGCTGGGCGCAAGGGGGTGGATGGCATGCTGTCACCGCTCAATGGCGCCATTGGTAGCATCACGGGCGCTGCATCCGAACTGGAGAACATCCCGTTTGTCGGGCCCGAGGCCGGAGAAAAACTGGGGCGGATCGTGCGCAGCATCAACGTGGCACAGTCCCAGGTGGGGCAGGTGGCGTCGACCTATAGTCGGGCCGTCACCGGCGCCGCCCAGGTGCAGGAGCGCCTTGGCACGTTTAAGACGATGGCGGCCAAGGTCACGGCCGAGGCCAAGCGGGTGGCGGGACTTGTGAGCCCGTCGTTGGCCAACATCCTGCCCTCGGGCGGGCTGCTGGGCTCGGCCACGCCACTGCCCGAGGCGGTCGCGCCGTTCCCCCATCTGCTGATCATCCAGCCGCACGACCCCAAGCTGCAGCCGTATTACTTCAACCTGGACACCGCGCCCTTTGACGAGCTGCGCCGGCAGGCGTCGTTCCGTTGGGCTGGCCAAGAGCGCTTGCGCCGCAGTGTGGCGCAGCAAGCCGTCGGCCTGGGTGAGGAAAAGATAACGCTCAAGGGCGCGATCTTTCCGCACCACAAGGGCGGCATTAAGCAGCTGAACGTGCTGCGCAGCATCGGCCGCAACCTGCAGGCGCTGAAGCTGGTCACAGGCTACGGCGAGGTACTGGGCGACTGGTGCCTGGTAAACGTGGATGAAGAACAGGGCTACCTGCTGGCTGGCGGCATCCCCCGGAAACAAGGGTTCACCCTGGAGTTTGTGAGCTATGGCAACGACCTGCAGAACGTCTAGCGGAGATTTGTTGGATGTGATCTGCCAGCGCCATTACGGACACCTCAATGGCACCGTCGAGGCGGTACTGGAGGCCAACCCGGACCTGGCCAGGGAGGTACAACCGTACCGCGCTGGCCTGCTGATCCAGTTGCCCGACCTGTCGGCGCCGGCGGTGGAGCTGCTGCAGCTGTTCGACCGATAACCCCGCGTTACGCGTAACGAGCCCCGCCCTGTGCGGGGCATTTCATTTCTGGAGCAAGCATGAAACCGACGTACCGTATCGTCGCGGATGGCAAGGACATTACCGCGCTGATCAATGACCGCCTGTTGCTGCTGCGGATATCGGACAAGCCCGGCATGGAGTCGGACGAGTTCGAGCTGCGCATTGACGACCGCGACCAGGCTGTTGCGCTTCCTGGGCGAGGAGGCCGGGTGGAGGTGCTGCTGGGCTATGAGGGCCAGCCACTCACGCGCGTGGGTGCCTTTATGGTCGACGAGGTGCAGCTGTCCGGCCCGCCGGACACCATGACCATTCGCGGCAAGGCCAGCGACATGCGTGGCAGTGGCAAGACCGTGCGTAGTGGCAGCTGGGAAAACGTGTCGCTGTCGCAGATCGTCAGCGAGGTGGCCAAGCGCAACGGCTGGGAGCCGGTGTGCCCGGTGACCACCAAGATCGAGCGCGTCGACCAGCGCAACGAGTCGGACTTTAACTTTGTCACGCGTCTGGCCAGGCAGTACGACAGCACCGCCAAGGTGGCCGAGGGCAAGCTGCTGGTCATGCCCCGGCAGGGCGGGAAAAGCATCAACGGCAAGGCCCTGCAGGTCGTAACCATCAACAAAACCGAGGTCGAGCGGTACCAATTCCGCCTCGGCGATCGCGGCGCGCAAAAGGCTGTGCGGACCCAGCACCAGGACAAGAAAACCGGCGCCCTGCAGGTGGTCCAGCTGGACAACGACGAGGCCCCCGGCGGCCTGCCCCCGGTGCATACCGACCGCCATATCTACCCCGACAAGACCGCCGCCGAGCAGGCTGCCAAGGCGCGCCTGGCCGCGTTCAACCGCAGCACCGCCGGCGTGCGCTTGGAAATGGCCGGACGTACTGACCTGTTTGCCGAGTGCACGATCAACGCCCAGGGCTTCAAGGTCGGCCTGGATGGCGAGTACCTGGTGGACAGCGTCGAGCAGGTATTCACCGCCAGCGGCTGGACCACCGCCGTGGAGTGCAACGGCGGCAAGAAGGGCAAGGCCAAGGCCTCGGGCAAGAAGAAGAAAGTCAAAAAGCCGCTCAGGACTGAGCAGCTGTAACCCCACGGCCGTACGCGGCCAACACTGGAGTACGCAATGGCACTATCCATCCAACAACTGCAGCAGATCCTCCCGAACGCCGGCCCCAAAGCCGGCGTTTTTGCACCCGTCCTCAATACCGCCATGGGGGCGCGCGGCATCGTCACGCCGGCGCGGCAGGCGGCGTTTCTCGCGCAGATCGGCCACGAGTCCGGCCAGCTGCGTTACGTGCGCGAGCTGGGCAATGATGCCTACCTGGCCCGGTACGACACCGGCGCACTGGCGGCGCGCCTGGGCAACACGCCGGCGGCCGATGGCGACGGGCAGAAGTACCGGGGGCGGGGGCTGATCCAAATTACCGGCCTGACCAACTACCAGGCCTGCGGCGAGGCGCTGGGCCTCAACCTGGTCGACCACCCCGAGCTGCTGGAGCAGCCGCAGCACGCGGCCGCGTCGGCGGCCTGGTTCTGGCAGTCGCGTGGTCTAAACACGCTCGCGGATCGGGGCGACTTCGTCGGCATCACCCGCAAGATCAATGGCGGCGTCAACGGCATTGCCGACCGTATGGCGCTGTGGGAGAAGGCTCGCAAGGTGCTGGGCGTATGACCGGCCCTAACCCGCGCCTGGCACTGCTGATACTGGTGCTGGGCCTAGCGTCCCACTGGGGCGTCTACCTGCATGGCAGGGCGGTGGAACGCGCCGAAGCCGCCCGTGCATCAGCTGAACGTGACAGCAGCGACCGTCTGGCCGAGGTGATCGGCGAACAGGGCGCCCGAAAGGAAGAACAACGACGCGCCCAGGCGCAGGAGGAGGCGAGAGCCCATGCTCAGGAACAACGAACCATTGCTGATGCTGGTGCTGCTGGCGCCGATGCTGCTGGCCAGCGGCTGCAGCACGAAGGCGCCAAGCTCGCCGCCACCGTCAGTTGCCCCGGCACGGATACCGCCGCTATCGCCCGAGGCCAGGCAGCCACCCGCGCCGCTATGGTGCTTTCCGACTTGCTCGCACGGGCTGATGAACGAGCGGGAGAGCTGGCGAAAGCTTATGACCGTGCCCGAATAGCAGGGGAACTCTGCGTGGCTTCTTATAGCAGTTTGAGTGATAATAGGGGAAAGCTTTGATTGGTCATAAATAACTCATGGTAAAGGTCAGTTCACTATTGGCGGTGCCTGCGCTCATCCCTTGATCGTATTGCCCAGAAGTCCCGTTCGGGAGTGTACGGATATACCTTGCATTCATAGGAATGGAAAAGCTGCCGCCGCTCGAGTTGTATTCGGTGAATACATAGTTTTTTCCAAATTTGATGGGCTCAAGGCTGCCGTCGAGTATCTGCAAGCCAATCCCTTTTGCAGTCGAACTTTGATTTAGCTCAACGATGCCAATGTCTGGATTTGAGGTTTGGCCCATTGCGCTTGCAGTTAAAGTGTAAGAGACTTTGTTGATCCCGCTTGGGCAGCTTCTAAGATCTATGCTGAATGCGTGCGGGTTGGTGAATTTCCCGAGTTCTGTGAATGTGCTTAAGTTGAACTCTCCCATTTCTACGCGCACGTCAGGAGTTTCGCATGACTGGAGAGTTATCGAAGTGTTGCCGTTGATTTGCAGTGCTAGTGTCGCGAGTGTGTCGGACATCATGTAGCCCATGATGCCTGCGGATATCGAAGTGCCGGGTCCGATATCTCCCGTCTTTATTATGCGAAGTCTGTTTGTTGAGCCATTATGTCCGTAGCCGCCAGCCTTATAAGACTTTCCTCCCTCGCCAAGAGATGGGTTGTCCCAATATATCCATTGCCACGAAAGCCCAGTGTTTTCGATAGGGAATGTTCTGGATGTTGGGGAGTTCGATCCCCTGTTATTCCTTACTCCCATCAGCCAGTCGGTTGAGCATTTAAAGGATGCGCTTCCGTTGTAGGTTTGCGTCGGAGACTCGAAAATCACAGTGCCATTTACAGCATCTCTGGGTATGGAGAGTGTTGGCGGAATTTGCACTGTAATTATTTGCATGGAGTGCCCTTCGTAAAACTCACAAGTTGCACTGCTAATTGATGGTGCGCCAATCAAAAATATCAGTGCGAGTGCTTTGGGTAGACTCATCTTCCCGCCTCTATAAAGCCCCAGTTGAATTCCGGGGACTGTGACTGAAGTCGTTTAAGCTCTTTGTTGAACTGCTGCTGTTGTAAGCGTTTGCTGTCTTCGTAAGTGAGGCTGGAGGTGGTGGTGCATCCAGCAACTGCTATTAGGATGGCTGTTGTAGCTAAATTGTTTGGGGTGAAGCGATTGGCTAAATATTTCATGCTTAATTTCAGGTGAGTGAATTAATTCTTTAGGATACGAGAGGGCTGCTGGAGTGCTAATCAGACGATTCTGAATATGACAGGGCAAAACTATAGATGCATCGGTGATGGCCGTTAAAAATGTACCTCCTAGTATTTCCAGATGGTCTGAATCATCAGCGATAGAGCCGATCATGGATCATGGATGATCTAGTCGTGGTGTAGCCCGGGTGGCCTGACCCACACTCCGATCGACCCTTGTAACGTTCCTGAATCTGTCGACCATACGGGGATACTGCACGTCTAGGTGACCGCCTTGCCGATGCATGTTGCCATGACAACGCTGTGAAAAAACGGGAAAATTAAATCCGCTGTAATTTGAGAAATGTCTTAAAGCCGGCGTTGGTTTAGGTGGCTAAGATGGTCAGGAAACTCCCAGGCAATCACACCGGAGCCTTTCCCGACATGTGGCGTCTGCTTCATACCCTCTCGCGTCCTGCCATTGCAGTACTCATCCTAATGAGCATGATGTCCACCGCCTGGGCCCAGCTGAAGATTGAAGGGACGCGCCTAATCTACAAATGGTCGTATAAAGAGGCGAGCGTCAAGGTAGTCAATCGCAGTGGCCTCGACACGCTCATGCAAAGCTGGGTCAGTGATTCAGAAGGGGGCGGCGATGTCCCCTTCGCGATTGTCCAGCCGTTGACCTTAATACCACCCAACGGACAGCAGATGCTGCGGGTGCTGTACTCTGGCAAAGGCCTGGCCGAAGACAGGGAGTCACTGTTCTGGCTCAACATCCTCGAGATCCCGCATGAAACCGAACAGGCCAATACCCTGCAGCTTGCAATCCGCCAGCGCCTAAAGCTTTTCTACCGCCCCGCCGGGCTAACAGGCTCGGCCAGCGCGGCGGCCGAAGGCCTAGAGTGGCGGACGCGACAGCCAGGCCGTATCGAAGTACACAACCCGAGCGGTTTCCATGTCTCCTTGATTGACCTCCAGCTCGTCAGTCCTGGTCAGGCGCGCCCGCTAGCGGACAACGTTCTCCTGCACCCTTGGGAATCGCTCTCCTTCGAGGTGCCTTCGTCTATGCCAGCGAACAGTCGCATGACATACAGCGAGATCACCGATATAGGCCTGCAGAAGCGTCACCATGTCGTGCTGCGTTGAACATACTTCAATAGGATAAAATAGCTATGCCCCTGATCCGGAACCATTTGTTATTAGTGCTCATCATGGCCGCCAGTTGCCCCGCCACTAGTTACGCGCTGTCATGCAAACTCGATCCGTCCAAGGCCGCAGAGTTCAAAGAAGCCCTAGGCACCGCGCTTGCTGTCCCAGCCGATGCACCTAACGGCACAATTATCTGGGAATCGGAGGAACATTCGGTTCCGGTCATCTGCGCCGATGATTTTGAAACAGGCCATAGGGAATTCATTTATTTCTATCCTAATCCCGCCGAGGCCGATGTAGGCAAGGGTATACGGGTTGGAATTCGCTACGGGTCCAAGACAATTACCGGAACCTCTAAGGTCAACACTGGTTATAATTCGCTTGAAGGTTGTAGTTGGGCAAACTGCGCGGGCTGGGACAGAGCCAAGTTCACCCTAGATTTCTCTGTATTTATAGAGAAGTTCGGCGAAACCCCTACCGACGGGCAAGCCAGCAACTTGACCGAATACCGGGTTTTCCAGTTGGACGGGGGGGGCGGGTTAAATCCCAAGCCCAATAGCAACCTTAACTACATCGTCACTGGCATGAACAACATCCGCTTCGTGCCTTGCTCTCCGGAGTTAACAATCTCTCCATCAGTGGTCAATTTCCCCCGTACCCTGGCCAGCTCGGCAAAGGTTGGTCAGGTCGCCAGTTCAGCTAATTTTAGCCTAGACCTTGTCAGGACCTGCGATACGCCCTACTCCGTCAGCGCTCGGTTCACGCCGGTCGCGGGTACTGCGAGCATCATAGATAAACTGCTAGTTCCCGCAAAAAATAGCTCGGTGGGTATAGCGCTGACCCAGCAAGACAGCAACATACAGGTGCCTTTTGATAAGTGGTTCAAGCTGGCAGATCTGACCGCCCCGGGCTTGATGCGCAATGAGTTCCGTGCTGACCTGGTCTGGCGCTCGGCACCGATTTTAGGACCGTTCGAAGCCATGGCTCTGGTGGACTTGTATTACCAGTAAGCTAGGCCCGGCTGCATTTAGGGGTTCACGTAGCCGAACTGGCGCTTGATCACCCGAAACGGATGCTCGACCTCGGCGCGTACCTGCGTCCTGGCCTGCTCGATCTGGCGCTTGGCTTTGTACATCGCATTGCGCTTGCCCAGCTTCTGGCAGGTACTGCGGCGGGCAGCGACCTACCAGATGACCTGGCGCCCTGTGTGCGCTTTGCGCCTCTCCACGCCGGTACAGCCCGCGTCGCCACAGACTATGTTTCCCTGCCGTGCAGCAGCTGGCCGACCAGGGTGAGATCGGCCACGTTGGCCGCCGTGCCCACCGCGCTGTGCACCAGGCCTGACTCGGCATCGGCACCGATGTGTGCCTTCATGTCGAAGTACCACAGATGGCCTTAGATGTACGCGCAACATCGCCATCAGCGGATAGGCCGGACGACCGCCTTCACCTTTTGGATAGTGAGGCTCGATCAGGGTAATCAACCCCTACCATGGCACCACCTGATCCATTTCGATCAGGCACAACTCCTTGCGAGTCTGCTTGCGCGTGCTGGTGTATCCGGCATCAGCGAAGCTCATCTGCTTCATCGGGAAACTCGGGCAACGGGATCGGCATATTTCACCAGGTTCGGGAAGTCTTCTTCAGGGTTTCCCTAAAATTTTTGGGTCTTGCTTACATCGGAATTTGTCGACGCCTGAGCCTAACTCCGGCCTGGCTCGCCGCGCTCTGTTAAATGGCCTTTGCCGCCCATCGCCGTTACTAGGTAGACGACGGCGGTCTATCCGACATGCTGGAATTTGCCCACGGTGCTCGGCTGTGCGCGCTCAAGTATGAGGGGCCCGGCGGGGTGTAAATTTGAAACGGAGATAGGGTCGGCAGAACGCCAGAGGAGGGGTGAAAATTGGTTCCAAAACTAAAAAGGCGACCCTTGTAGAATGCGGCCTGCAGGGGTATCGTTCGCGCTTCGTTTCGGAACTAAAGGTGACGCCTAGGTGGCATGAAGCGGCGATTCTTGTATCGGATTGCAAATCCGTCTACGCCGGTTCGATTCCGACCTCGGCCTCCACCATTCGAAAGCCCCGCAGATTAACGTCTGCGGGGTTTTTCTTTGTGGGCTGAAAAAATTAAGTCCTACAACCAGTTATCCTTCCTCATTGCCAGAGCCTGGCGATAGCGTCGAGGCGGCGTGGCCTTGAGCACATGTTGTAAGCTCCCTGTTGTGCAGGAGCTCGCCAGCTTCAGGCGCCTGGTTGACCTTGCAGCCGACGGCTGACAAGGAGCAAAAACAGAACAGAGCTGTCCCAAACCTCAGCGATGCTGCGAGTTTGAGTTCTACTGCCTTGCGAGATGACACATGCCACTAGATAAAAGGTTTGCTGCATATCAGCTCCTGAGAGAGCTGGATGCCATAACCTCGTCGATCATGAACCAAGTCGCGTACGGACGTATTGGCGATCCTTCATGGAAAGAGGCGCAGGCCCATCATCGGGAAGTCTTCGAGAAGTGGATGAGCTTTGCCGCGACGCTCAACCCTCCCGAGCTGTGTGGCCTCGGCAATGAGGATGACAATGATTCGGCCGAGTTGCGATCAGGCTGATCGTTCCGTTTCACTCGATACGTGCTTGGCCTTTCCCGGTCGTCCGGAAGCCATTTATTTGGCGTCAAAAATCTTGAGTCGGTGTGCTCGTTGCTGTAAGAAGCATCTTTCTCGATAACTCAGGACATTGGGACGATGGCGAGGGAGCGTGGCGAGTGCTTCTGGCAGTGGGGCGACCCGGTATTACACACCAGAACTCATAACGAAACGTTGAGTGACGGAACCCAAATCGATGTTCAGGTTCGGCTGTCCAGAACCGGCGCAACCCAGATGTTCATCGGTGTCTATGCTCCCGGTGGAGCGATGATCCACGAAGAAAGCTTTGATTCTCGCCCAGGAGAGACGATGACGCGGGCAATGGCCCGGGGCGTAGGGCGTGCTCGCTGCCTGGCTGGCGGAGTGCGATCGCCCAGCCGGAAGGTCGCCACGGGGTAGTCTTGCGCGACGTCCAGGCCATTGCTGAGTTCTGCCGAAAACAACGAGACGCTCGAGTTTCAGGCGGGTGTAGGGCATCGGCCAGTCACCCGCTGCAGTGCCTGGTCGGTCGCTTGAATATTTGTCGCGCACGCCCCTAGATTCACGCCTCGGTCGGCCGGATCAGTGGACTGTCTTTCCCTTCCGCGAACAAGGAGGTGCCCTCATGACCCAGTTTCCGCGACGTCTCTATGTCTGCGAAGGCTTTGTCGAGACGGGCGAAGTGATCGATGGCGAGTTGATCATGCGACGTCTGTTGGCATGATCGAAAGTGGGGGTGCCCAGGCGCCCCCGCTACCTCGTCCATGCGCAGGCGCTAGCCTTCAGGCGGGTTTACCCCACAGACGAATTCATCCGACCCCAAGCGGTGCGAACCGAACTCCACCACGTAGCCATGACCACGGCGCTGTGCCTCGGCCCTGGCCGTCTTCTGGTCGGCATAAACATCGACGAAATGCCAAGGATGGCGGTCTCTCAGCACGCCCCAACCGAGCACCCAGCCTTCATTGCCTGGGTCGGGTGGCAGGTTCTTCGCCAAGCTGCGGATGCTCATGTCTGTACCTCGATTAGCTGACCAGTCGCCTGTTCGCGAAGGCGCTACGACTCACGGCTTGGACACTACCGTGAAGGAAGCATCGCATTTCGGCTGCAGTAACACTGGCCTATCGAACAGCGCACCGCCACTGGTGATGAAGCCGCTGGTCTTTTCCAGATAAGCCCATAAGCCCAGATCGTGGATGACGATTTCTGTCGCAGTGTGCGGCTGACCAAGGCTGAGCTCGTATTCGATCCGCTCGAGCACGTCTTTTGCTTCTTCTTCCGTCATGCTGTCCACCCCTTCAAACCACCGTTCATCTCAGGCCCGGCAGGTTGCCAGGCAGAAATTCCTGCCCTTACCAGCAACTAGAGCCCAGGCGGCACCGGTTGGTTCGTTTTTATCAAGGGGTAGCGTGCGCTGCAGCCACAGCCAGCGCACGTGTACGTCATCCTTCGAACTGAATCACCATCCGCCCTTTGATCTTGCCCTCCAGCATTTCCTCGAAGATGTGGTTGATATCTTCGATAGGGCGCAGCGTGACCTTCGGCACCACTTTCCCTTCTGCGGCAAACTGGAAGGCTTCCTGCAGGTCCTGGCGGGTACCGACCAGCGAACCGACCACTTCGATACCGTCCAGCACCAGGCGGGGGATATTCAGGTCCATGGCTTCCGATGGCAGCCCGACTGCCACCAGTCGTCCGCCGGCGCGCAGGGCGTCGACCGCCGAGTTGAAGGCAGCCTTGGCCACCGCGGTAACCACCGCCGCATGGGCGCCTCCGGTCTTTGCCTGGATGACCTTGGCAGCATCTTCGGTACGCGGATTGATTACCAGGTCGGCGCCCATCTCGCTGGCGAAGCGCAGCTGCTCGTCATTGACATCGATGGCGATCACTTTGGCGTTGAACACGTTCCTGGCATATTGCAGCGCCAGGTTGCCAAGGCCACCGAGGCCGTAGATGGCGATCCACTGGCCGGGGCGGATGTTGGAGACCTTCACCGCCTTGTAGGTAGTCACGCCGGCGCAGGTAATGCTGCTGGCTGCCGCGGAGTCGAGCCCGTCGGGCACTTTGACCGAGTAGTCGGCCTTGACGATGCAGGCTTCGGCCATGCCGCCGTCTACCGTGTAGCCGGCGTTCTTCACCTCGCGGCACAGGGTTTCATTGCCGCTGTTGCAATACTCGCAATGCCCGCAGCCCTGGTAGAACCAGGCCACGCTGGCGCGGTCGCCTGGCTTGAGCGAGGTGACGCCCGGCCCGACCTCCTGGACCACGCCAATACCTTCGTGGCCCAGCACCACGCCGGTCTTGTCACCGAAGTCGCCGTTTTTCACATGCAGGTCGGTGTGGCACACACCACAGCATTGCATCTTCAGCAGCGCCTCGCCGTGTTCGAGTGGGCGCAGGGTCTTCTCCACCACCTCTACGCGACGGCCTGGGGCAACAACAGCAGCTTTCATATGAGCCTCCGTTTCCTGTTCCGAATGGGCTTGCTTATCGCCGGCTAAGCATAGCTCTGGGTCGCTACGGGAAAACTGCTTCAGGTCATGCTCAGGGGCGCGGCGTATGCCACAAAAAGAAAAGCCCGCGGCAAGGATGCGGCGGGCTGTAAGAACATAGGGAGCAGGGTCAGTGTGCCCAGCCGGATGTCAGTATTTTGTGAAGTTCAGGTGATAGGGGTGTCACGCATGGCTCAGGTCCAGTTGGCTGATCACGCACACCGAGCCGTCTTCGGGCGGCGTGGTATCGGTATAGTCCACCTGGTTGTACACCCCGCCATGGAAGTTCAGCGTGCGCGTGGCCCAGGTATCGTTCAGTTGGAGGCCCGAGGTCGTGCCGGTGCGGCCATTGCAGCTGGCGCTGACCGTGCAGGCGCCGGCCGCCGTTACCTCGATGGTGATGTCGAAGCGCGCCCCCAGCGGGACGTCGGTCAGTACCGTGCTGCTGCTGGTAGTGAGCTGGTTGAACTCGGTACGGAAACCGACGGTTATTCTGGCCTTGTTCCAGAACACCTTGATAGGTGGGCTGTCATCGTCTTTGACATGCAACTGGGCAATCACCACTTTCTGCGCCAGGTTGACCTTCTCCAGCACCATGGTCTGGTGGTTGCGGTGCCGGGCGGCGCTGTTCAGTGCCCAGTAGACGGGCTCCTTCCACTCGCAGCGGGTGCGGTGGGTGCTTTTGCTGGAGGCGCCCTTGGTCGGGGCGGTCAGGCGCACCGAGCCATCACTCAGGCGGGCAACCACCTCGGGCAGCGTGGCCAGCGCCTGGGCGCCGGTCAATTCCAGGGCGACCGGGTCGGTGGCGGATTTGGCTACGGGGGTGGTAATGATCAGGGTGTCGATGTTTACAGTCATGGATGCTCTCCTTGAAAAACAAAGGTCCTGCATCATTTGCGAGCGTGGCCAGCATGGGCCGGGTTCCCTGTGATTTTCCTGCATTGGACAGGGGGAGGGTGGCAGCCATAAAAAAGCCCGCCGGGAAAGGCGGGCAAGCAACGTTTGAAGGGAGAGCCTGCAGGTTGGACTCGGCCGGTTAACCCAGCATTAAACGGTAATGCATTGACCTGCGCGGTTGATCAGCCTATACAGGCCTGCCACGAGCCCAGGAGCCAGCATGCACGACGAAGACGACCTGCACGAACCCGAGCATGATCACCTGCTTGATCACGAATTCCTGTACGACGACAGTGAAGCAGAAGCCGATGCCCGAGGCATCGAGGATGACATCGAGGAAGACGAACAAACGCTGGATGAGCTCGATGACGAAGAACGCGATCACCCAGCGTGGTTCGACGACTGCGAAGAGGAGTGATTCAGCGACCGTCTACTGAAAAACGCCCTGGGCCACTGACGGCCAGCGCCAGCAGGCCGCCCATGATGCTGAGGTTTTTCAGGAACTGGGTCAGGTTGGCACTGCGCTCCGGGTCGACCATGTTCCAGAACGGGTGGCCCAGCAACGCAGTGCCCAGCACGAACAGGGCGAACAGGAACGCCAGTGGCCGGGTGTAGAAGCCGAGGATCAGCAGGATGCCGACAACGAATTCCATGAGCACGGCAACTGCTGCTGCCAGCATCGGGGCAGGGGCGCCCAGCGAGGTCATGTAGCCGACCGTGCCGTCGAAACCGGTCAGCTTGCCCCAGCCAGACAAGATGAACAGGATCATCAGTGTCACTCGGGCGACCAACAAAAGGATGTCGCGTTGACCATCGAACAGTGAGTAGCGCATGGCAGCGTTCCAGTGGACCAATATATGCACCACTCTAGCAGCTGCGGCGAGGCTTGTTGGCGCGCAACAAAAAAGCGCCCTGAAGGCGCTTTTTCAAAGGAATTTGGTGCGAGTGGCGGGACTCGAACCCGCAAGGCTCACGCCGACAGATTTTAAGTCTGCTGTGTATACCAATTCCACCACACTCGCACGCTTGAAGGGGTCGTGAGGACCGGCTCGCTTCTAAGCAGAAGGGCTTCGCATTCAAGCGCGCTTTATAACCCATCGTTATAGTTGCGTCAACCACAGCACCTATGATCAACAGAGAAGGGGTCGGTCGAAGGAGCAATTGACACCTTGCTGTCAATGCGCCACCGTCCTTCTTCTATTGGATCCAATGAGTGTGCGGCGATGACTCGATCCGAAGCTTCGCAGCGTATCCTGTACCAACGGCTTTTATGGCGGCTGCTGTTCGCGCACGTGCTGGTGTTGGGCGCCTTTCTTTATGTGTGCCTGCTCAGCCTCGGCGTGTACCTGGTGATGCTGGGGTTCGATGCCGAACACGCTCAGCCGCAGCAGTTGATGGCCTTCGCCGGTGGTGGCTTGATACTGCTGGTCAGCCTGTGGCTGCTCAAAGTGACGATGCCGTGGTGCATCGGCTCGGTATCGGTTGACTCCGAACACTGAGCTGCGCCAACCCCTGAGCCCAGCCACGCGCGAGCAGGCTGGTGGGTGCGTATTTTTCCTTTCCTGCCGTACCGGTGGAGTTTGCATGGTTTCAGCCGACTGTCTCAACCCCGTCATGCCTGACCACCGCTATGAGCAATTGGTCCAGTCGGTGGTGGATTACGCCATCTATATGCTCGACCCGACCGGCCATGTGGTGTCGTGGAATGCCGGTGCGCAACGCATCAAGGGCTACCGCGCCGATGAAGTGATCGGCCAGCATTTCTCATTGTTCTTCACTACCCAGGATTGTGCCGAGGGCCGCCCGGAGCATTTGTTGCGGCAGGCATTGGAGCAGGGTAGCGCGCAGGACGAAGGCTGGCGGGTGCGCAAGGATGGCACGCAGTTCTGGGCCTTGGCCGTGCTGCATGTGATTCATGATGACCTTGGCCAGGTTGTTGGCCTGGCCAAGGTCATCCGCGATATCACTGACCGCCGCGAGGCGGCGCTGCAACTGGACGCGGTACGCGCCCAGCTGTTCCAGGCACAGAAGCTGGAAGCACTGGGCCAGTTGACCGGCGGCCTGGCCCACGATTTCAACAACCTGTTGACCATCATCATCAGCTCGGCGCACCTGGCCCTGTCCACCAAGGACCCGGCACGCGCCCAGCGCATGCTGCAGCACATTCTCGACGCCGGGCAGCGGGGGACTGAACTGACCCAGCAGTTGCTCAGCTTTGCCCGCCATCGCACGTTCGATGTAACTCGCGTCGCCCCGGCCAGCCTTGTCGCCGCCACGCGCGGCCTTCTGGAGCATGCGCTGCCGGGTTCGATCGAGCTGAAGGTGCTGCTGCAACCGGACCTGCCGCTGATCGAGGTGGATGCCGGGCAGTTGCAGATGGTGCTGCTCAACCTGCTGTTCAATGCCCGCGATGCCATTGCCGGGCAGGGCCGGATCGGCTTGACCGTCGATGTGGTCGAGCTGGCTGGCGAGGTGGAAGGGCTGCACGGCGGTTTTGTGCGTTTCGAGGTGGAAGACAGCGGTGAAGGGATTGCGCCAGCGGTACTGCCGCGGATCTTCGAGCCGTTCTTCACCACCAAACCCTTTGGCAAGGGTACCGGCCTGGGCCTCTGCCAGGTGTACGGCTTCGCCAGGCAGAGCGGTGGCGCGATCCGTGTCGAGAGTGAACCCGGCCAGGGAACTTGCATGCAGCTTTACTTGCCAATCTATCAGGACCAGACACACAGCCAACTCGACAGGTAGATACCATGGCTCAGGCACTCAGGCGGCTGGTGACGGGCATCGAAGGGCTCGATGCGTTGTTGAAGGGTGGCCTGGTGGCCGGTGCGTCCTACATCGTGCAGGGCCCGCCGGGGGCCGGCAAGACCATTCTTGCCAACCAGCTGGCCTGCGGGCATGTGCGCGGCGGTGGCCGGGTACTGGTGGCGACCTTGCTCAGCGAGTCGCACGAGCGGCTGTTCCAGTACCTGGCGACCCTGGAATTCTTCGACCCGTCGCTGGTCGGCGACCCGATCCAGTTCGTCAGTGCCTTCGACACCCTGGAGCAGGAAGGCCTGGATGCGGTGGTGCGGCTGCTGCGCCAGGAAATCGCCCGGCAACAGGCCAGCCTGTTGATCGTCGATGGCGTGCTCAATGCGCGCGTGCGCGCAGAAACCACGCTGGATACCAAGAAGTTCGTCTCCGAATTGCAAGGCCATGCGGCATTTGCCGGCTGCACCGTACTGCTGTTGACCAGCGCGCGCCTGGAAGAGGGCAGCCCCGAGCACACCATGGTCGACGGCGTGATCGAGCTGGGCGAGCAACTGCACGGCAGCCGTGCCGTGCGCCATATCCAGCTGCGCAAGACGCGCGGCAGTGCGGCGCTGTCGGGGCGCCACGAATGCCTCATCGATGAAGCCGGCCTGCACGTCTACCCGCGCCTGGAGTCGCTGTTCGGCCACCCCAGCTCTGCGGGCACTGCCACCCGGGAGCGGGTCAGCTGCGGCGTGGCAACCCTGGATGAAATGCTTGGCGGTGGCCTGGCCACGGGCTCGGTCAGCCTGCTGATCGGGCCCTCCGGTATTGGCAAGACCTCATTGGGCCTGGCCTTCCTCGGTGCCAGCAGCCCGCAGGCGCCGGGGCTGCATTTCGGCTTCTACGAAACGCCGGAACGCTTGCGTATCAAGGCCGCGTCGTTGGGGCACGATTTTGTCGCGATGGAGCAGCGCGGCAGCCTGCAGCTGTGCTGGCAGCCAACCACAGAAGGCCTGCTCGATCAGGTCGGGGCGCGCCTGCTGGAGCGGGTCGAGGCACAAGGCAGTAAGCGCGTGCTGATCGACAGCCTGGGGGCGTTCAGCCGCCTGGCCATCGACCCGGCGCGGCTCAATGCATTTTTCCGCGCCTTGACCGGCGAGCTGCGCGCGCGTGACGTCAGCGTGATGCTCACCTGGGAAATGCGCGATATCTTCGGCGCGGAAATCAGCGCCCCGGCGCCAGACCTGTCGAGCATCGTCGACAACCTGATGCTGATGCGTTTCGTCGAGCTGGATTCGCAGCTGCGGCGTATGTTGTCGATCCTCAAGGTGCGTGACAGCCATCACGACCCGGCCTTGCACGAGCTGCAGATCGGGCCACAAGGCCTTACCTTGCGCAAGGCGTTCGAAGGCGCCTGTGGAGTGCTTTCAGGAACGCCGGTGCCACAGGGAAGTGGCTGACGGGGCGGGCCAATGAACACCATCCTGATCGTCGATGACGAATACCTGATTGCCGATATCCTCGGTTTTGCCCTGGAGGACGAAGGCTTTCTGGTAGAAAAGGCCAGCAATGGCTTGAAGGCCCTGGAAGCGCTGAAGGAAAAGCGCGTTCAACTGGTAATTACCGACTACATGATGCCGCTGCTCAACGGTGAGGAACTGGTGCGTTCGATGCGCCAGGACCCGGACCTGAGCGACCTGCCGGTCATCCTCATGAGTGGGGCGCAAGCCAACCAGGGGCGCCCGGAACTGTTCGCCGCGGTGTTCGACAAGCCGTTCGACATCGACGGTATGATCGCCAAGGTGCGCGAACTGCTCGGCACCTGAGGCGCGGGGCGGTCAAGCGCGTCCGTGCGGCTTGAGGCGGGTCGCTCAGTGCGAGTCGTCGTGCTTTTCCGGGGCCGGGCTGCCGGCCTGGATACGCTTGAAGATCTCTTCACGATGGACCTGGACATCTTTCGGTGCATCGATACCGATCCTCACCTGCATCCCCTTGACGCCCAGAATGGTGACTTTGATGTCATCATTGATGACGATGCTTTCGCCAACCTTACGGGTGAGTATCAGCATGTAGTTCTCCTTGGTGATGTAAAAGTCCGTCGGGCTAGTTGCCGCGGCGGCGGGAGCTGGTCCCTCTTCCTTCTCATTAAAGACGCTTTCGGCGGATAGTAATTCCCCGACAGACAAATTCTGTTGCGTGTCTTCAGTCGCAGGTGCCGAAGCAAACCGCCAGCGGTTTGTCGGCCAAGGTGCTCGGTGGCAAGAATAGGGGGCTTGGCGTCCAATGGGAAATTTCTTCGCATCATGGGCTGAATAGACCAGGTTAATGGTCCGGCTGTTCCTCAAGTGCCTGAAGAAATAGCAACAAAGCCACTTCTTCACGGTCCAGGCCTTTGCGCACGCGGCTTTTCGGCAAGTTGGCCAGACGCCCCAAGGCAAAGTGTTCCAGTACTGCCGGGTGGATATAACAGCGCCTGCACACGGCCGGTGTATTGCCCAGGCGCGTGGCCACCTGGCGGACGATGGCGCTGACCTGGCGCCGGGCTTCGCTCTCGGGCTCCCAGGCCAGCGGCCGCAGCAGGGCCAGGGCCAGGCGGCTGCCGGCCCAGGTGCGGTAGTCCTTGGCGGTAAAATCGGCACCGGTCAACTGTTGCAGAAACTGGTTCACCTCGCTGGAGCCGACGCTATGGCGTTGGCCGTCTTCATCCAGGTACTGGAACAGCGCCTGGCCGGGCAGTTCCATGCAGCGCTTGAGCAGGCTGGCCAGGCGCCGGTCGTTGAGGGTGACGTTGTGTTCGACGCCACGCTTGCCACGGAACTGGAAGCGAATGGTGCTGCCTTTGACTTGCACGTGGCGGTTGCGCAGGGTGGTGAGTCCGTAGGACTTGTTGTCACGCAGGTAGCGTTGGTTACCGATGCGGATCAGCGTGTGGTCGAGCAGGCTGACCACCAGGGCCATGACCTTTTCCCGATCCAGGCCTGGGCGGGCAAGGTGCGCCTCCAGTTGTTTGCGCAGCTTCGGCAACGCGTGGGCGAAAGCCAGCATGCGCCCGTACTTGTGTTGATCGCGCATTTCCCGCCATTGGGCGTGGTAGCGGTATTGCTTGCGACCACGGGCATCGCGCCCCGTCGCTTGCAGGTGGCCCTGCGGGTCGGCGCATATCCACACGTCGGTGTAGGCCGGGGGGATCACCAGTGCGGCGATACGTGCCAGGGTGTCCGGGTCACGTACCCGCTGGCCTTCGGCGTCGAGGTAGATGAAGCGGTCCCGCCAGCGTCGGCGGCTCAGGCCAGGCTGGCTGTCATCGACGTAATGCAGCGTTGCGGGGAGCGGGCAGTCGGGCATCGGCAGCAGGCCTCGATCAGGTTGACTGATCAATGGACAGCGGCCACGCGGTGGATGCTCAGCCCAGCAAGGCCACCGACTTGATCTGGGCGAACAGCAGCTGGCCCGGGTGCAGGCCGAGTTGGTCTGCCGAGAAGCGGGTGATACGCGCCAGCAGGGCATTGCCGTCGGCATCCAGGCTGACCAGCACATGGGCCGGGTTGGCCGCCGGCTGGCTTTGGCGCACGCGCACCGGCAGGCGATTGAGGATGCTCGAGGTGCCATCGGCGGTCAGCGCAAGGCTGATGTCACGCGCCTGCACCTTGACCCGCAAGGTGCTGCCCATCACCTGGGGCGGGTGGGCGATGCGCAGCAGCGGCCCATGGGCGCCGGGCAGGCGCAGGGTGAGCAGGTCGTAGTGTGGGTCGTGGCCCACCACCAGGCCGTCGAACACCACGCCGGCGTCCTCGCCCTGGGCCAGCGCCAGGTCGAGGCGGGCCAGGGTTTCGCCGACCGGGCCGCTGGCCACCGCCTGGCCTTGCTCCAGCAATACCAGGTGGTCGGCCAGCCGCGCCACTTCGTCCTGGGCGTGGCTGACGTACACCAGGGGGATGTCCAGCTCGTCGTGCAGGCGTTCCAGGTAGGGCAGGATCTCGCGCTTGCGTGGCCCGTCGAGGGCCGCCAGCGGCTCGTCCATCAGCAGCAGGCGCGGGCTGCTGAGCAGTGCGCGGGCGATGCCCACCCGCTGCGCCTCGCCACCGGACAAGGTCGCCGGCCGGCGTGCCAGCAAATGGCCGATGCCGAGCAATTGGCAGGCCTGGTCGAGGCTGACCTTGCGCTCGGCAGGGGCCACCCGGCGCCAGCCGAATTCCAGGTTGCCGCGCACCGTCAGGTGGGCAAACAGGCTGGCCTCCTGGAACACATAGCCTACCGGGCGCAGGTGCGGGGGGCGGAAGTAGCCGCGCGCGCTGTCTTCCCAGACCTCGCCGTTGACCTCGATATAGGCACTGGCGGCCCGTTCCAGGCCGGCCAGGCACCGCAGGCAGCTGGTCTTGCCAGAGCCCGAGTGGCCGAACAGTGCGCTGATGCCACGCCCGGGCAGGTGCAGGTCGACCGCCAGGGTAAAGTCGTCGCGGGCCAGTTTCAGGCGCGCCACAATCGATTTGCTCATGTCAGCTCCAGCCAGCTTTGCCGCGCCGTCCGGCGTACAGCATCAGCAGCACCAGGAAAGAGAACAGCAGCATGGCGCCAGCCAGCCAGTGCGCTTGCGAATAGGCCATGGCCTCGACATGGTCGAAGATCTGCACCGAGACCACCCGGGTCTTGTCCGGGATATTGCCGCCAATCATCAATACCACGCCGAACTCGCCCACGGTATGGGCAAAGCCGAGGATGCTGGCAGTGATGAAGCCTGGGCGGGCCAGTGGCAACACCACGTGGACGAAGCTATCCCAGGGGCTGGCGCGTAGCGTGGCGGCCACTTCCAGCGGGCGCTGGCCGATGGCGGCGAACGCATTCTGCAACGGCTGGACCACGAACGGCATGGAGTAGATCACCGAGCCGATCACCAGGCCGCTGAAGCTGAACACCACGCTGCCCAGGCCCAGCGCCTGGGTCGCCTGGCCCAGCCAACCTTGCGGGCCAAGGGCGATCAGCAGGTAGAAGCCGATCACCGTGGGCGGCAGCACCAGCGGCAAGGCCACCAGCGCGCCCACCGGGCCGCGCAGCCACGAGCCCGTGCGCGCCAGCCACCACGCGATCGGCGTGCCGACGATCAGCAGGATCAGGGTGGTCAGGCTGGCCAGTTTCACGGTCAGCCAGATGGCCCCCAGGTCAGTGGCGTCCAGCGGCATCAGATTTCATAACCGTAGGCTTTGATGATCGCCGCGGCCTTCGGGCCTTTCAGGTACTCGACCAGGGCCTTGGCGGCGGGGTTGCCCCGGCCTTTTTCAAGGACCACTGCGTCCTGGCGAATGGGCGCGTGCAGGGACGATGGCACGATCCACGCCGAACCGCTTGCAAGCTTGCCATCCTGGTAGATTTGCGACAGGGCGACGAAGCCCAGCTCGGCGTTGCCGGTGGAAACGAACTGGAACGCCTGGGTGATGTTCTGCCCCTCGACCAGCTTGGGCCGGGTGGCCTCGGTGAGTTTCAGCTTGTCCAGCACCTGGACGGCGGCCAGGCCGTAAGGCGCGGTTTTCGGGTTGGCGATGGCCAGGTGCTGGTAGGCGTTGTGCTGCAGCACCTGGCCTTGGCTGTCGACATAACCAGGCTTGGCTGACCACAGGGCCAGGGTGCCGATGGCGTAGGTGAAGCGCGAACCTGGAACGGTGGCCTGTTCCTGTTCGAGCTTGGCCGGTGTGCTGTCGTCGGCGGCGAGGAATACCTCGAACGGGGCGCCATTGCTGATCTGGGCGTAGAACTGCCCGGTGGCGCCATAGGCGGCGATCAGCGTGTGGCCGGTGTCGTGCTGAAAGTCCCGGGCGATAGCCTGCATGGGGGCGGTGAAGTTCGCTGCGACCGCAACCTGGACCTCGGCGGCCCAGGCTGTGTTGAGGGTGAGCAAGCTGGCCAGGGCGGTGGCAGCCAAGTGGAGAAGGCGGGTACGCATGAACGCAGCTCCTTGGGCTTATCGTTATATCCTCAACTATATAGCGATAGGCAGTGGGCCTGGAAGGGGGCATCGGCAGGCCCGGCCTGTTCGCCGGTAAATCCGCCCCCACCGGTACTGCACAGCGTCCGAATGTTGTGATGGCCCTGTAGGTGCGGGTTCAGCCGCAATGAGGCCGAGCCTGCCTACGAGAAGGCCGGCCGCCCGACCACGGCCAGCGCTTTCTCGGCAATTTCGCGGGTCAACTGGCCTGCCGGGCGGTGCTGGCCCAGGCGCAACGCTTGCCCCGACCACAGGTTGCTGAAGTCGCTGTTGCCCTGTGGCTCGGTGATCGCCCGTAACGGCATCAGTGCACCACCGGCCAGCGGGAAGCGCGGTGCCAGTTCGCTCATCGGCCCCAACTCGCGCATGATGCGGTTGTTGATGCCGCGCGCCGGGCGGCCGGTGAACAGGTTGGTCAGCGCTGTGTCGCTGGCGGGTGCGCTGTCCAGTGCCTGGCGATGCCCCGGCGAGACCTTGGCCTCGGGGCAGAACAGGTAAGCCGTCCCGATCTGCACCGCCGAGGCACCCAGGGCCAGCGCTGCGACCAGGCCGCGGTGGTCAGCGATGCCGCCAGCGGCAATCACCGGTACGCTGACCGCATCGGCCACCTGCGGCACCAGGGCGAAGGTGCCGATCTGGCTGGTGATGTCGTCGCTGAGGAACATGCCGCGATGGCCGCCAGCTTCATAGCCCATGGCGATGATCGCATCACAGCCATGGCCTTCCAGCCATACCGCTTCTTCCACGGTAGTGGCGCTGGACAGCACCTTGGCACCGCTGGCCTTTACCCGTTGCAGCAGCTCGCGCCGGGGCAGGCCGAAGTGGAAACTCACCACCTCCGGGCGCAATTGCTCGACCAGTTGGCAGCTCTGCTCATCGAAAGGCGCGCGGTTGGACACGGGGGTGGGGGCTGCGAAATCCGCACCCACTTCCTGGTAATACGGTTCGAGTGCCTGCTTCCAGCGTGCATCGCGCTCGGCATCGGGCGCTGGCGGCTGGTGGCAGAAGAAGTTCAGGTTCAGCGGCCGGCCCGGGCAGCCGGCACGGAAGGCGGCGATTTCGGCGCGCACCTGGTCACCTGTGAGCATGGCGCAGGGCAGGGCCCCCAGCCCACCCGCAAGGCCCACGGCAATGGCCATGGGCGCACCGCTGGCGCCCGCCATCGGCGCCTGGAGAATGGGCAGTTCAATGCCCAGCAGGTCGAGGATACGGCGGTCGGGCCAGTGGCTCATGCGGTTCTCCTTGCACGGGCGAGCGGTGCGGCGGGGGGCGGTTACAAGGCTTTGCTGACCTGGATGTCGCTGATCTTCTCGGCGTCTTCGCCGTGGATCTTGCGCAGGGCTTCCAGGGCTTGCTCGAGGGAGGCGTCGGGCATCTGCGCGAAGTCCCAGCGGCGCTGGCCGTCGAGTTTGTATTTGATGACGTACTTGATGGTCTGGGTCATGGTGGCCTTACCTGAGTTTCGACGACGAACGACGGACGATCTTGATCTTGTGGGTCAAGGTTGGCTTGCGGGTCACCGAGATCGGGCGCGTGGTCACGGTATCGATGGTGATGTTCCAGAAGCCGGTACTGGGCACGGTGATCTTCGCCGGGAATTTGTCGAAATGGCCGCCGTGGTAGGTGTGACGGCCGCCGTTCTTGAAGCTGCGGAAGTTGGCGTCGTTCATCAGGCGGATGTTGCAGCGCTGGGAGCACTCGATGACGACGATGTCGTCCTCGTTCAGGTGCTCGCGCTGGTGTACGAATTTCATGTGATGCTCCGCAAGGATTGGTTCTGCAAAGGCAAACGATACCACGATGTCGGGTTACACTGCCGCGCTGTTCGGCCAGGCGCAGATAAATCTGCCAAAGCAGGGAGCAAAACCGCCTGGTCGTGGTCGAAGCGGATTCTTGATGGCAGAGGTGCTGCAAATGAAGTGGATGGTGGCGGCGTTGTCGCTGACGCTGGGTGGCTGCGTGAGTGTCGCGGAGCTGGAACAATCGCATGAAACGCTGGACGTTATTTCTGGCAAGTCTCCGCGCGCCTATGCCGATTGCGTCAAGCACAAGCTGGCCGATACGCGTGACCCGCTGCAGGAAGAGCAGCGTGGCGATGGCCTGCGCCTGATCGTGCCGCAGAAGCTCAGCGCGGGCGCGGGCCCGGCGGCGCTGGTAGACATCGACAAGCGTGGCAGCGGCAGCAGCATCAAGCTGCACGAACGGCTGAACAACTTCCCGCTGCGCCTGGGCGACGTGCGCACTGCGGCCACCCAATGCATCTCCGGGAGTTGATCCAGGGCAACTGATCGTGCTCCTTTTGCTTATATGTTTTGGGCCTAAGCATATAACAATAGAAAAGGAGATTCGTGATGACACCCTTGAGACGTGTCGTGGTCGGCAGCTTGCTGATCCTGGCCTGGCCTGCCGCGCATGCCGCCGATGGCCAGAAGGTGTTCACCCAGGGCGGGGCCAACCCCGCCGCCATGGCTTGCCTGGGTTGCCATGGCCCGGACGGTAAGGGCATTGCCGCTGCCGGCTTTCCGCGCCTGGCCGGGCTGCCGGCCGGCTACGTGCGCAAACAGTTGCATGACTGGCGCAGCGGCAGCCGCAAGCAGCCGGTGATGGAGCCGTTGGCCAAGGCGTTGAGCGATGATGAGATCGACGCGGTCAGCAGCTACCTGGCCAGCCTGCCGGCCAGCCCTGCCGGCGAACTGCGCCGTCAGCAGATCGCCAATGACCCCACCACCCGCATGGCCCTGTACGGCGACTGGAGCCGGCAGATCCCCGGCTGCGTGCAATGCCACGGCCCGGGCGGCAGTGGCGTTGGCGAGCACTTCCCGCCCTTGGCTGGCCAGCCCGCCAGTTACCTGATGGCGCAGCTCAACGCCTGGCGCGATGGCAGCCGCAGCAATGACCCCAACCAGTTGATGGTCGGTGTGGCCAAGGCCATGACCGATGCCGAGGTCAAGGCCATTGCCGAGTTCTTCGCCCGCCCCGCCAGCCAGGAGGTCACGCCATGAAACCGCTGCTGCCAAGCTTGTTGCTGCTGGCCATGGGCAGCGCCCAGGCCGCCCAGATCGCCATGGAAGACCAGTCGCAATTGAAAGTGCCAGGCGTGCAGGCCGCGCCGCAGTTCGTGCCGCCTGCCGAAAGCGACTTGCCCGACAATGCCTTCGGCAAGATGGTGCGTGAGGGGCATGCATTGTTCGTCGATACCCGTCGGCTGATGCCTGGGGCCGTGGGCAACGGCATGAACTGCAGCAATTGCCACCTCGACCAGGGCCGGCTGGCGCATTCCGCGCCGATGTGGGGGGCGTACCCGATGTACCCCGCATACCGCAAGAAAAACGACAAGGTCAACACCTACGCCGAACGTATCCAAGGGTGTTTCCAGTTCAGCATGAACGGCAAGCCGCCGGCCGCCGACAGCCCGCAGATGACGGCGTTGGCAGTGTATTCGTACTGGTTGTCGACCAAGGCGCCAACGGGCGTGGAGATTGCCGGGCGCGGTTACCCGGAGGTGGCGCAGCCCAAGGGCGGCTACGACTTCACGCGTGGCCAGCAGGTGTACCGCGAGCAGTGCGCGATCTGCCATGGCGACAATGGCGAAGGGCAGAAGGTGGCCGGCGAATACGTGATGCCGCCGCTGTGGGGCAAGGACTCGTACAACTGGGGGGCCGGGATGCACCGCATCAACACGGCGGCGTCGTTCATCAAGTACAACATGCCGCTGGGCAAGCCGGGCAGCCTCAGCGACCAGCAGGCCTGGGACGTGGCGGCCTGGATCAACCGTCATGAACGGCCGCAGGACCCGCGGCTGGTGGAGGGCTCCATCGAGAAGACACGGTTGAAGTTCCACGCCAACGACGGGGTGAACCTGTATGGGCAGCAGGTGGACGGGGTGCTGATCGGCCAGGGCAGCGGTAGCTGATGGCCTGTACCGGACTCGTCGCGGGTGGGCCTGCTGCGCCCCGGGGCTGCACAGTTTCGAAGGCTGTTGCAGTATCCTGGCAGCGGGCTCAACCGCGAGGAGGCCGGTACGCTCGAACGCCACTGCTGCCCTCCAACGTTCATGTATGACAGCAATATTTACGTTCCCTTGGAACTATCTACACTGGGTTATCTCTATCTTCCCAACGGTCGGCCAGCGGTAGGGCATTGTAAGGTGACTGCCGCCTGATTAGACTGCGCCGAATTCCACAGGCCTAGCCTTTTGTAAGGACGTATATGATCAAAAAATGCTTGTTCCCGGCAGCCGGTTACGGCACCCGCTTCCTGCCTGCTACCAAAGCCATGCCCAAGGAAATGCTGCCGGTGGTCAACAAGCCACTGATCCAGTATGGCGTTGAAGAGGCACTGGATGCCGGTCTGAACGAGATCTCCATCGTCACCGGGCGCGGCAAGCGTGCCCTGGAAGACCACTTCGACATCAGCTACGAGCTGGAAAACCAGATCAAGGGCACCGACAAGGAAAAATACCTGGTCGGTATCCGTCGCCTGCTCGACGAGTGCTCGTTCTCCTACACCCGCCAGACCGAAATGAAAGGCCTGGGCCACGCCATCCTCACCGGCCGCCCGCTGATCGGCGACGAACCGTTCGCCGTGGTGCTGGCGGACGACCTGTGCGTCAACCCGGAAGGTGACGGCGTGCTGACCCAGATGGTCAAGCTGTACAACCAGTTCCGCTGCTCGATCGTCGCCATCCAGGAAGTCGACCCGCAGGAAACCAACAAGTACGGCGTGATCGCCGGCGACATGATCCGTGACGACATCTTCCGGGTCACCAACATGGTCGAGAAGCCGAAGCCGGAAGACGCCCCGTCCAACCTGGCGATCATCGGCCGCTACATCCTCACCCCGGATATCTTCGATATCATCGCCAACACCGAGCCGGGCAAAGGTGGCGAGATCCAGATCACCGACGCCCTGATGCAGCAGGCGCAGAACGGCTGCGTGATTGCCTACAAGTTCAAGGGCAAGCGTTTCGACTGTGGTGGAGCCGAAGGCTACATCGACGCAACCAACTTCTGCTTCGAGAACTACTACAAGACTGGCAAGGCTTACTGACAAGCCTGCTGGCCGCAAAGCCACCCTTCGGGGTGGCTTTTTTGTTTGCGGCCGCCAACGGCGTTATGCTGGGCGCCTGCCTAGGAGACTGAATGCATGGCCTACGATTTTGATCTGTTCGTGATTGGCGCCGGGTCCGGCGGTGTGCGTGCGGCGCGCTTTGCCGCTGGCTTCGGCGCGAAGGTGGCGGTGGCCGAAAGCCGCTACCTGGGCGGTACCTGCGTCAACGTCGGCTGCGTGCCAAAAAAACTGCTGGTGTACGGCGCGCACGTAGCCGACGAGCTGGAGCAGGCGGCAGGTTTCGGCTGGACCCTTGAAGAAGGGCACTTCGACTGGGGAACGCTGATTGCCAACAAGAACCGGGAAATCGAACGCCTCAATGGCATCTACCGCAACCTGCTGCTCAACAGCGGGGTCACCCTGTTGCAGGGCCATGCGCGGCTGACCGGTGCCAATGAAGTGGAAGTGCAAGGCCAGCGCTACAGCGCCAAGCATATTCTCATTGCCACCGGTGGCTGGCCACAGGTGCCGGACATCCCCGGCAAGGAATTGGCCATCACCTCCAACGAAGCGTTCTACCTCAAGGACCTGCCTCGCCGGGTGCTGGTGGTCGGCGGCGGTTACATCGCGGTCGAGTTCGCCGGCATTTTCCACGGCCTGGGCGCCACCACCAGCTTGCTGTATCGCGGCGATCTGTTCCTGCGTGGCTTTGACGGCTCGGTGCGCACCCACCTCAAGGAAGAGCTGGAAAAGCGCGGCCTGGACCTGCAGTTCAACGCCGACATCCAGCGCATCGACAAGCTCGAAGATGGCAGCCTCAAGGCCACCCTCAACGACGGCCGCGAGTTGCTCGCCGATTGCGTGTTCTACGCCACCGGCCGCCGGCCGATGCTCGACAACCTGGGGCTGGAGAACACCGGCGTGGAACTGGACGCGCGCGGCTTCATCCGGGTCGATGATCAGTACCAGACCACCGCAGCGTCGATCCTGGCCATCGGTGACGTGATCGGCCGCGTGCAGCTCACCCCGGTGGCCCTGGCCGAAGGCATGGCCGTGGCGCGGCGCCTGTTCAAACCTGAGCAGTACCGCCCGGTGGATTACCGCAACATCCCCACCGCTGTGTTCAGCCAGCCACCGATCGGCACCGTGGGCCTGAGCGAAGAGCAGGCTCTGGAAGCCGGGCACAAGGTGCAGATCTTCGAAAGCCGCTTCCGCGCCATGAAGCTGACCCTTACCGACATCCAGGAGAAGACCCTGATGAAGCTGGTGGTGGATGCCGAGACCGACAAAGTGCTGGGCTGCCACATGGTCGGCCCGGACGCCGGCGAGATCATCCAGGGGCTGGGGATTGCCCTCAAGGCCGGCGCCACCAAGCAGCAGTTCGACGAGACCATCGGCGTTCACCCGACTGCCGCCGAAGAGTTCGTTACCCTGCGTACCATCACCCGCTGATGGCACCCGGTGGGAAGCATGGTCTCGTCTGCACGTGGTCATGCTTCCTACCTCGAGGGGGCAATTTTCAACTCCCCGACTGCTGAGTCAGCCTACATTTTTACCGCGTCACCTTACTGATACTGCACCGCGCCGCATCCAGCGGCAGGGGCCCGGCAGCCAATGCCTGGCCATTTCCATGAGTAAAGAAGGTGACTATGAACTCGAAGTCGTTGCTTGCAGGTTGCTGCATGCTGTTCTTGTGTGCGCAGGCAGCACAGGCCGATTATGGCCAGATCAGCCTGGACGGCCTGGTAGAGGCGCCAACCTGCCAAATCAATGGTGGTAACGGCAACCTGCCGGTGTCGTTGCCAGCGGTGAACGCGGCACTGCTTGCCAGCCCCGGTCAAACCGCCGGAAATACGCCCTTCCAGCTGAATCTCAGCAATTGCTCCCCGGGTGTTACCCAAGTGTCGACCTATTTCGAATCTGGCCCGACCATCAGCCCGGAGGGGCGCCTGATCGTTGATGCAGGCGGTAGCGAGAATGTCCAGGTGGAGCTGCTCAACGATAAGCAGGCACCAATGAACCTGGCGGCGCCAAAGGGCTCGCAGAATTCGCAGGTGGTACCGATCGTCAGCGGTAATGCGACATTGCGTTACACCGCACGCTACTACTCCACCGGTGGCACCACGCCTGGCCTGGTGGCAACCCGCGTGCAGTACTCGCTGGACTACCCATGACATTTCTCTGAAGGCGGCCCGCTCCAGGGCTGCCTTTTTCAACGTTCCTGAGCATCTTCATCATGCGTTTCTTCTCCAACGCCGTGCGGTGCGGCTGGTTGCTGGCCGTCTGCCTGGTATCGCCGCCGCTTGCCGCCAATGTGGTCATCGCCAACACGCGGGTTGTGTTTCCTGCCGATCAGTCCGAAGTCACGGTCAAACTGAGCAATGTCGGCAGCACGCCCTCGCTCGTTCAGGCCTGGGTCGACGATGGTCGGCCCCAGGCTCGGGTGCAGGACCTGCAGGTGCCGTTCGACGTGATGCCCGCCATGTTTCGCCTCGATGCAGGCAAAGGCCAGAGCCTGCGGCTGTTTCATGGCGGAGAGGCAATGCCCGCCGACCGCGAGAGCCTGTATTGGCTGAATGTGCTGGACGTGCCCCCCAAGGGTTCGGGTAATGCCCTGCAGGTGGCGCTGCGCTCACGCATCAAATTGCTGTATCGGCCGGCAGGGCTGCCGGGGAAGGCCGTTGATGCCCACCGCCGAGTCACCTGGCAGTTGCTGCGTGAAGGCCAGCAATGGGTGCTGACGGCCAGCAATGGCAGCCCTTATGTGGTCAACCTGGCCAGGGTGACCGTGGAGCAGGCCCGCCAGTCTCCACTGCAGCTGGGCCCCAACCACGTGCTGCCGTTTGCCAGTACCCGTTTCAGCCTCGAGCGCCTGGCCGGGGAGTCAACCGTTCGACTGCACTACGCCTTCATCGATGACTACGGGGCGGTGCGTGACGCACCGCAAGCGGTGACCGTGCACTTGGCAAATTGAGGCGCAGTGCAGGATGGGTCAGCCATTGCGATTCAATCTTCGTTGCCGTTCTACCGCGGGTGTGTTGCTGGGCTTGCTCGCAACCCCGGCAAGCGCCGTCGAGTTCGATGCCGGATTGCTCCGCCAGGGAACCTCAGCCGACCTGCGCCGCTACGAGCAAGACACGACAGTGCCAGAGGGCCGGTACTCTCTCGATGTGATGCTGAATCAGCAGTGGCTCGGGCGCCATCATGTGCTTTTGCGGGCGCCGGGGCCAAGTGGTCAGGCGACACCTTGCTACAGCGAAACCTTGCTACAGAAGCTGGGCGTGGACCTGCGCCGCCTTGGCCGTGAGAGCACCGACCTACTCGCCCAGGATGAAGCCTGCGCAGGGCTGGGCAGCATCGTTGCAGAGTCCCGTGAAACGCTGGATTTCGCCAACTTGAGGCTGGACCTGAGTATCCCGCAGCAGGCCTTGCAGCGCCTGCCCGGCGGGTACCTGCCGGCGGAAAACTGGGACAGCGGCATCACTGCCGGCTTTTTCGACTACCGCCTGAACCTGTATGAGCAGCATGATCTTGAACAGGGCAATGCCACGCGCCAGGCTTATTTGGGGGTACGTTCCGGGTTCAACAGCGGCCGCTGGTACTGGCGCCACGAGGGCAGTTGGCAGGCTTCCTCAGGTATCGCCTCGCGTTATCAAACCACGGCCACATCGGTGCAGCGGGATATTCCCGCCTGGGCTGCGCAGTTGACCATCGGCGACAGCTATAGCGGCTCGGAGGTATTCGAGGGCACCGCCATGCGCGGCATGCTGCTGGGCAGCGACCAGCGCATGTTGCCGGAGCAGCAACGTGGCTTTGCCCCCGTGGTGAGAGGCGTCGCCAACAGCGTCGCGTTGATCAGCATTCGCCAGCGCGGTGTGCTGATCCATGAATCCACCGTCGCGCCGGGGCCGTTCGAAATCGACAACCTGCACGCCAATGACTTGAACGATGACCTGGAGGTGACGCTGCGCGAGGCCGATGGCAGCGTACGCACTTTCATCCAGCCCTATGCGGCTGCGCCACTGGCACTGCGCCCTGGCGCAAGGCGGTTTGAACTGGCCAGTGGCGTCTGGCGCCAAGCGTATGGGCGCTCGGGCCCAGGCTTTGTGCAAGGCAGTTGGCAGCAAGGCCTGGACAATCATTTGAGCGTACACGGCGGTACCTGGTTGGCCGAGGATTACCTGGCCAGTGCGATGGGGATTGCCCTGAACACCGGGCTGGGGGGCCTGGGCCTGACCGGATATCACGCCAGCGCCGAGCCTGCCGGCCATCGCCGGGTGCGTGGCCAGGCCTGGCGCTTGAGCTGGCGTCAGCGCATGAGCGCTACCGATACCGACCTTAGCGCGACACTGATCCGCAGCGAGGGGCCAGGCTATTACAGCTTCAACGACTACGCCCGCGCGATGGAGGGTGCGCGGATCGACCCGCTACGTTGGCAGGCCGGCCTGGGGGTGGATCAGCCCGTAGGGGCGCGCGGCGGTCGTTTCACGTTGCGCGCCAGCCTGCGACAGCGTTGGGCCAGCAGAGGCCGTAGCGAAAGCTACAGCGTTGGCTACAACAACCACATCGGGACGCTCAGCTATGGCATCAGCCTGAGTCGTGAGCAGGCTGTAACCGGCCATGCCGTCGACGCCCTCATGTTGAATGCCAGCCTGCCGCTTGGCGAGCGCCGCCGGTCCTCGCTCAGTACGGCGTTGAACAGCGACTCTCGCAGCCAGGGCAGCGCCAGCGTTCGTTGGCAAGGCGTGTCCGGTGAACATGGCCAATGGGGCCATGGGCTGGCGCTGGTGCGCCAGGAAGGCGAGCGGGCCGACAGTGGCTTCGACGCCACCCTGCAGCACCGTGGGGCGAGTGGCGATATCCAGGGGGCGTTGTCGAGCCGGCGTGGCTATCGCCAGGCAACGCTGGGGGCGCAAGGCGCCGTGGTCGCCCATGCCGGTGGCCTGATCACCGCACCGCCGCTGGGCGAGAGCTTTGCCATCGTGCATGCGCCCGGCGCCGATGCTGCGCGCCTGCGCCAGCACCCGCAGGTCAGCCTCGACCGGCGCGGTTACGCAGTCATACCGGCGCTGGTGCCTTACCAGGTCAATACGGTCGAACTCGAACCCAAAGGCATGTCCCGCGATACCGAGTTGCAGCTGACCGCTCAATCGGTGGTGCCACGCGCCGGTGCTGCCTCGTTGCTGCGTTACCCGACGCGCAGCGGTCGCCAGTTCACCCTGCGGGCGCGTTTCGAGGATGGCAGTGCGCTGCCGTTCGGCGCGCTGGTGTTTGCCGGGCAGGCCACCGAGCAGGATGAGTTGGGAATGGTCGGGCAGGGGAGCCGCCTGCATGTGCGCACCGACAGGGATGCCGGCACGCTACTGGTCAAGTGGGGGGACGCACCGGATGAGCAATGCTCATTGGCCTACCAGCTGGCCGACAGTCAGCCGCAGCGGGTGCACATTTGCAGGCGCGGGGAGGCTTAGAAGCCAAAGCCTCTATCGAGGCCGGCGCTTTATAGCCAAAACCAATGACGCGCATGAGGTTTGCCAATGAGCCTAATCACCGACCAGCGGTTAGGATTCTCTCCGTCAACTGATTCCAACCCCATGAAGGAGCGTCTCTCATGCCCATCATCAACAGCCAGGTCAAACCGTTCAACGCCACCGCCTACCACAAGGGCGAGTTCGTCCAGGTCAGCGAAGCCGACCTGAAAGGCAAGTGGTCTGTCGTGTTCTTCTACCCGGCCGACTTCACCTTCGTCTGCCCGACCGAACTGGGTGACCTTGCTGACAACTACGCCGAGTTCCAGAAGCTGGGCGTGGAAATCTACGGTGTGTCCACCGACACCCACTTCACCCACAAAGCCTGGCACGACACTTCGGAAACCATCGGCAAGATCCAGTACCCGCTGATCGGTGACCCGACCCACGTCATCTCGCGCAACTTCGACGTACTGATCGAAGAAGCCGGCCTGGCCGATCGCGGTACCTTCGTGATCAACCCGGAAGGCCAGATCAAGATCGTCGAGCTGAACGACGGTGGTGTAGGCCGCGATGCTGCCGAACTGCTGCGCAAGGTGAAGGCCGCCCAGTACGTTGCCGCCCACCCGGGCGAAGTGTGCCCGGCCAAGTGGAAAGAAGGCGAAGCCACCCTGGCGCCGTCGCTGGACCTGGTCGGCAAGATCTAAGTCCGTGAGCAAACCGTGGGCGGTGAGCAGCCGCCAAAGCTGAACCCTCTACCGCCCCGTAGAAACGCCCGGGCGCCATCGCCTGGGCGTTTTTGTATCCGAGTTTTGAAAAAGGAATCGCCCCGTATGTTGGACGCCACGCTTAAATCGCAACTGAAAACCTACCTGGAGCGGGTCACCCAGCCGATCGAGATCGTTGCTTCCCTCGACGACGGCGCGAAGTCCCGCGAATTGCACGACCTGCTGGTGGAGATCGCCGGCCTGTCGAACCTGATTACCCTGCGCGTGGATGGTGATGACGCCCGTCGTCCATCGTTCTCGCTCAACCGCCCGAATGGCGAGATCAGCCTGCGCTTTGCCGGCATCCCCATGGGCCACGAATTCACCTCGCTGGTGCTGGCCCTGCTGCAAGTCGGCGGCCACCCGTCCAAGGCCAGTGCCGAAGTGATCGAGCAGATCCAGGCACTGGAAGGCGAATTTACCTTCGAAACCTACTTCTCGTTGTCGTGCCAGAACTGCCCGGACGTGGTCCAGGCGCTGAACCTGATGGCCGTGCTCAACCCCAACGTGCGCCATGTGGCGATCGACGGTGCGCTGTTTCAGGCCGAAGTGGAATCGCGCAAGATCATGGCGGTGCCGAGCATCTACCTGAACGGCGAAGTGTTTGGCCAGGGCCGCATGGGCCTGGAAGAAATCCTCGGCAAGATCGACAGCAACGCCGGTGCTCGTCAGACCGAGAAGATCAACGCCAAGGATGCCTTCGACGTGCTGGTGGTCGGTGGTGGCCCCGCCGGCGCCTCGGCAGCCATCTATGCCGCACGCAAGGGCATCCGCACCGGTATCGCCGCCGAGCGGTTCGGCGGCCAGGTGCTCGACACCCTGGCCATCGAAAACTTCATCTCGGTGCAGGAAACCGAAGGGCCGAAACTGGCCACGGCCCTGGAAGAGCACGTCAAGCAATACGACGTCGACATCATGAACCTGCAGCGCGGTGAAGCGCTGATCCCGGCCACCGATGGCGGCCTGCATGAAGTACGCCTGGCCGGTGGTGCCTCGCTCAAGGCCAAGACCGTGATCCTGGCCACCGGTGCGCGCTGGCGCGAAATGAACGTGCCCGGCGAGCAGGAATACCGCGCCCGTGGCGTGGCCTACTGCCCGCATTGCGATGGCCCGCTGTTCAAGGGCAAGCGCGTGGCGGTGATCGGTGGTGGCAACTCGGGCGTGGAAGCGGCCATCGACCTGGCCGGCATCGTCGCCCAGGTGACCCTGATCGAATTCGACAGTCAGCTGCGTGCCGATGCGGTGCTGCAGCGTAAGCTGCACAGCCTGCCGAACGTCAAGGTGATCACCAGCGCGCTGACCACCGAAGTGTTGGGTGATGGCGAGAAAGTCACCGGCCTGCGCTACCAGGACCGCACCACGGAGCAGCAGCACGAGGTGGCGCTGGAGGGTATCTTCGTGCAGATCGGCCTGCTGCCGAACACCGACTGGCTGAAGGGCACCGTCGAGCTGTCGCCGCGTGGCGAGATCATCGTCGACGCCAAGGGCCAGACCAGCATCCCGGGGGTGTTCGCTGCCGGTGACGTGACCACGGTGCCGTACAAGCAGATCGTGATTGCCGTGGGCGAGGGCGCCAAGGCTTCGCTGGCGGCCTTCGATCACCTGATCCGCACTTCGGCACCGGCGTAAGCCTGGGCCGGCCTCTTCGCGGGCAAGCCCGCTGCCACAGGTACTCCACACTTTTTCAGTGCCAGTGGAAAACCTAGTGGGAGCGGGCTTGCCCGCGAATGCGTCAGAACTGGCAAAGCTCATCTTGAGGGTGTCTATGCTTACTGCAGACACCTTCAGGAACCCGACCCATGACCCTGATCAGCCGCGAACCCTGGTGGCTAGTCCCGCCCAAGCCCGGGCAACAGGAGCAGGACCTGCACTGGGGCTACCTGGAAATCTACGCCGACGGCCGCACCGTGTTTGTCGACCAGCGCCCCACTGACCGGGAGCTGGCCGAGCGCAAGAGCTGCCGTAACTTCCCCGACCCGGAGCCGTGATGGCTCAGCCTTCCAGCACGGCCAGGCGCGCCTCCAGCGCGGCAATGCGGGCTTCGAGGGCTTCGATACGTTCTTCCGACACACTGCCGGCACTGCTGCGCGGGCTGCCTTCCTGCTGCCGCGCGGCCAGGATCGCCTCGATTTCCGCCGGGTCGCCCAGCGCGTGGGTGTAACGGTCTTCGCGCTGCCCGGCCTGGCGTGGCAGGTGCAAGGCCAGGCCGCGGGCGATCAAGCGCTCCAGCTGGTGCTGGACCTGTTCGATGTCGTCGAAGTCATGCAGGCGGTTGCTGCGGGTCAGCAGTTCGTTGAGGGTCTGCGGGCCGCGCAGGAACATCAGGCCCATCAGCACCAGTTGCGCTGGTACCAGCTCCAGCGCCTTGTCTACCCGGTGTTCCCAGCGGTCGGCGCGGCTGCCCATTTGCAGCCGCGCCATGTCTTGCCCTTCGAGGGCGCGCAGGGCCTGGCCGACCTGGCCTTGGCTCAGGTTCATCACTGGCTCGCGGCTGGTCTTCTGGTTGCACGCCAGCACCAGGGCATTGAGGGTCAGCGGGTAGCTTTCCGGGCTGGTGGCCTGCTTTTCGATCAGCGCGCCGAGAATGCGGATCTCGATGCTGTTGAAACGGCCTTCGCCTGCGGTTTGGTGATCTGACATGGCCCTGCCTCGTTGCTGGGAAAGGCCACTAGGGTAGGTAATGCCACCGTACAAGGCAATCGGGACCGCGTTGCGGTCCTTTGCGTGCAGACGCGGGCCTTGTGTCGCGAAGGGCCGCAACGCGGCCCCAGCCATCTCAAGCGTTGCGCCGCGCTTCGGCCTGGCATGCCGCCGCAGTGAACAGCACATCGGTCGAGGAATTCAGCGCCGTCTCGGCCGAATCCTGCAGCACGCCGATGATGAAGCCTACCGCCACCACCTGCATGGCAATCTCGCTGGGGATGCCAAACAGGCTGGCCGCCAGCGGAATCAGCAGCAGCGAGCCACCCGCCACCCCCGAGGCACCGCAGGCACAGACTGCAGCCACCACGCTGAGCAGTACGGCAGTCGGCAGGTCCACCACGATCCCCAGGGTGTGCACCGCCGCCAGGGTCAGCACGGTAATGGTGATGGCAGCACCGGCCATGTTGATGGTAGCGCCCAGCGGGATCGACACCGAATAGGTGTCTTCATGCAGGCCAAGGCGTTCCGACAGGGCCAGGTTGACCGGGATGTTGGCTGCCGAGCTGCGAGTGAAGAACGCGGTGATACCGCTTTCGCGCAGGCACAACAGGGTCAGCGGGAAGGGGTTGCGGCGAATCTTCCAGAACACGATCAGCGGGTTCATCACCAGCGCCACGAACAGCATGCAGCCGATCAGCACCGCCAGCAGGTGCAGGTAGCCGAGCAGGGCGTCCAGGCCCGACTGGGCGAGGGTGGCGCTGACCAGGCCAAAGATGCCCAGCGGGGCGAAGCGGATGACCACGCGTACGATCAGGGTCACACCCGTGGACAGGTCCTCGACCACATTGCGGGTGGTTTCGCCAGCGTGGCGCAGGGCCACGCCCAGGCCGATGGCCCAGGTCAGCACGCCGATGAAGTTGGCATTGAGCAGGGCGTTGATCGGGTTGTCGACCGCGCTCAGCAGCAGGTTCTGCAGCACTTCGCCGATGCCGCCCGGGGCGCTCAGCGTGGCCTCGCTGGCGCTCAGTGCCAGGGTCGACGGGAACAGCATGCTGGCGACCACGGCGACTACCGCAGCGCCGAAGGTACCCAGCAGGTACAGCCAGAGAATCGGCCGAATGTGCGTTTCCTGGCCGTGGCGGTGGTTGGCGATGGAGGCCATGACCAGGATGAACACCAGTACCGGTGCCACCGCCTTGAGGGCGCTGACGAACACCTTGCCGAGGAACGCCATGTCACGGGCGATGGCAGGCGCAAGCAGGGCCAGGGCGATACCGGCGATCAGGCCGATGACGATCTGGGTCACCAGGCTGGTGCGGTTGATGAAGCGGAGGACAGGAGTCATGTGCAGCGGTATCCCGGCATGTTCGAAAAAGGCGCGACTTTACCATAGACCTTGGTCGAGCAGGGGCGGCCCTTTCGCAGGCTTGCCTGCGAAAGGGCTCCCATGGCTACCAATGAAACAACTCCCGCCGCGCCCCCTCGGTAATCGCCACGATCCCCGGGTGCTTGACCTTGCGTTCCACGGAAATGGCATAGAACGATTCGTGTACGGCCTCGGTCTGCCCGACCAGTTGCACACCGTACTGGCGGCACACCTCCTCGGCGATCACGCTGGGGGCGAGGAAGATGCCGCTGCCCGATTGCCCGAATGCCTGCATCAGCGCGCTGTCATCGAACTCACCGACGATGCGCGGCTGCACCTGCTGCTCGCCCAGCCAGCGCAGCAAGCGGCTGCGTACCACCGTCTCCTGGCCGGGGATCAGCAAGGGCGCATCCTGCAAGCAGCCCGGGAAGGGTCCGGCATGCTGGCGGGCCAAGGCCGGGGTGGCGAAGAAGCTGAGCCCGCACTCACCCAGCTTCTGGCTGTAACCCTTGATATCCAGGTGGCTGGGCATGGGGCTGTCGGAGATGACCAGGTCCAGGCGCTGGATCGCCAGGTCGGCCAGCAACCGTTCCAGCTTGTCTTCACGGCAATTGATGCGCAGCACATCGTCCAGCTCCATGGTTGGCGCCAGCAGGCGGTAGACGATCGACTTGGGCACCACGTCCGCGACGCCGACGCGGAACAAGATCTGCTCCTGCGGGCCGGCCCGCAGCATGGCCTCCAGTTCGCCACCCAGCTGGAACATCTGCTCGGCATAGACCAGCGCCTGGCGCCCGGTTTCGGTCAGCTCCAGCTGGCGCCCGACGCGCTGGAACAGTTCCAGGCCGTAGGTCTGTTCGAACAGGCTGATCTGCCCGCTGATGGTTTGCGGGGTCAGGTTCAACTGTTCGCTGGCGCGGGCGATGCTGCCGGTCTTGGCCACGGCCCAGAAGTAGTGCAATTGCCGGTAGTTGAGCATCGGTGCGTTCCGGATTCGTAAAAACCGAAGTATAACCGCTGAAAAAACGAATTTTCCTGATGTATTGCGCTCTTTAGAATGCGCTCCATCAGGCGCCCTGTGCGCCACCGGAACAAACAAGCGAGGAACCCATGCTGCAATTCAAATCCATCGGCACGCCGCTGGTGCTAGCCTTGGCCCTGTTCGCCCTGGCCGGTTGCGAGCAGGCCGAGAAGTCCGCCCAGCAGATGCTTGACCAGGCCGCGCAGTCGGCCAAGCAGGCGATCGACGACACCAACAAGGCCGCCCAGCAGGCGTTGAGCGAGGCCATCGGCAGGGAAGGGCATGCGCCCGAGGACGCCGACAAGCACAAAGACACCCAGGAAATCTGACCCCAACCGCTGCTGCAGGATGTGAACAATGGAATACTTGCTGGAACTCGTCGCTAGCCCTACCGCCTGGATCGCCTTGGCTACGCTGGTGGCCATGGAAGTTGTACTGGGCATCGACAACCTGATCTTCATCTCCATCCTGACCAACAAGCTGCCGGTGGAATACCGCTCCAAGGCGCGCCGTATCGGTATCAGCATGGCCCTGATCATGCGCCTGGCCTTGCTCAGCACGGTGGCCTGGATCGTCCAGCTGACCGACCCGGTGTTCGAAGTGTTCGGCAATGCCTTCTCCTGGAAGGACGTGATCCTGATCGCCGGTGGCCTGTTCCTGCTGTGGAAGGCGACCAAGGAGATCCACGAAAACGTCGACCCGCACGGTGCCAAGGAAGAAGCCAAGGTGTCCTCGACGGTTACCCTGGGCTTTGCCGCGGCAATCTTCCAGATCCTGTTGCTGGACATCGTCTTCTCGGTCGACAGCATCATCACCGCCGTGGGCATGACCGAGCACTTGCCGATCATGATCATTGCCGTGATCACCGCAGTAATCGTCATGATGGTGGCCGCCGACCCGCTGGCCAACTTCATCAACGACAACCCGACCGTGGTGATGCTGGCGCTGGGCTTCCTGATCATGATCGGCATGACGCTGATTGCCGAAGGTTTCGGCGCCCATGTACCGAAGGGCTATGTGTATGCGGCCATGGCGTTCTCGACGGCGATCGAGATTCTCAACATCCTGGCCCGTCGTGCGCGGTTGAAGCGCGAAGCGGCGCAAGGCTGATGTAGCAGGGGCGCTTTGCGCCCCATTCGCGGGCAAGCCCGCTCCCACAGAGACAGCACCGCTTTAAAGGCCTGTGCTGTCTCTGTGGGAGCGGGCTTGCCCGCGAATGGATATGAGGAAATTGCTGCTCAGTGCACCCCGGCATGCCGCCGTGTCCGGTGTGCAGGCTGCGCTCTGGCAGGGGCCTGCGGCGGCAGGTGGTGGTGGGAATGGCGCCGCACGATACGCATTACACCCCACAGCATGGCGGCTGCGACGCTCAGCCACATGCCCACCAGCATGAGAATTGCCACGGTCAGGCTCATCTGTGCCTCCATCTCTACGGGCCGCGCTCGGCCAGCCTGCGCTTGCCTTACAGACACTCCTTTAGTCTAGCCTTTCGCCTGTGACGTTCCATTGACCGAAGGTCTATTGCTTGGTCCGTTTTGCTCCTGGCCGGTGCCGGGCTATACCCGCGCCGCCGTCCGCCCTATGATCGCTGGCAGAGCCGGGCGCTGCCTGCCTGGCGTTGGAACAAGCGAGTGTCCATGGAGCAAGATTCCTTCAAGTCGGCAATCACCACCCCGCGCCGGTTGCTGCTGGCCTGCCTGCTGGCCGCCAGCCTGGCCGGCTGTGCAGGTACGCCGCCTGCCAGCCTCAACAGCCTGCCGCAGCGGGTCGAAATCAGCAGCGTGCCGTTCTACCGGGGCAACGCCAACCACAGTGGCGCCATGGCCCTGGCGGCGGTCCTGTCGCAACAGGGCGCGCCCATCACCCCGGGGCTGCTGGACCAGCCGTTGAACCTGCCCCAGGGCGCCGACGCGCTGGACAGCAGCATCCCGCGGGTGGCGCGTGACTACGGCAGGGTGGTGTATCCACTGGACAAGCAGCTGGACGCGCTGTTGATCCAGGTGGCGGCGGGTAATCCGGTACTGTTGCGTTATGAAGATGGCGCGGCCTGGTGGGGTGAGCCACGTTACGCCGTGCTGATCGGTTATGACCGCTACAAGCAACGGGTGCTGTTGCGCTCGGGCATGCACCGGCGACAACTGATGGCGTTCGATGATTTTGCCTCGGCATGGGCCAGGCAGGGGAGTTGGGCGGTGCTGGTGCAGCCACCGCGGCAACTGCCGGCCCAGGTCGACCGCCAGCGCTGGTTGCAGGCTGCCGATGAACTCGCCCGTGCGGGGCAGGAGATTGCGGCGAAACAGGCCGTCAACAGCCTGGGCAAATAGCTTTTATCTGTACCGGCCCTTTCGCGGGTGAACCCGCTCCCACAGGAAACCCGCTGCCCTCAGGTCAGTGATGTCCCTGTGGGAGCGGGTTTACCCGCGAAGAGGTCAGGCCTGCCTGCATCAGAAGCCCAGGCGATCGCGCAGGCTGTAGTACCAGGCACCCAAGGCGCTGAACGGCACCCGCAGCATCTGCCCGCCCGGGAACGGGTAATGCGGCAGGCCGGCGAAGGCATCGAAGCGCTCGGCTTGGCCACGCATGGCCTCGGCCAGCACCTTGCCGGCCAGGTGGGTATAGGTCACGCCGTGGCCCGAGCAACCCTGCGAGTAGTAGATGTTGTCGCCGATGCGGCCGACCTGCGGCAGGCGCGACAGGGTCAGCAGGAAGTTGCCGGTCCAGGCGTAGTCGATCTTCACGTTCTTCAGCTGCGGGAAGGCCTTGAGCATCTTCGGGCGGATGATCGCCTCGATGTTGGCCGGGTCACGCGCGCCGTATACCACGCCACCGCCGAAGATCAGGCGCTTGTCACTGGTCAGGCGGTAGTAGTCGAGCAGGTAGTTGCAGTCCTCGACGCAGTAGTCCTGCGGCAGCAGGGTGCGTGCCAGTTCCTCGCCCAGCGGCTCGGTGGTGATCACCTGGGTGCCGCATGGCATGGACTTGCTGGCCAGCTCCGGTACCAGGTTGCCCAGGTAGGCGTTGCCGGCGACGATGATGAACTTGGCGCGAACCTTGCCCTGCGGGGTGTGCACCACCGGGTTGGCGCCACGCTCGATACGCACGGCCGGGGTTTGCTCATAGATGATGCCGCCCAGCGACTCGACCGCCGCCGCCTCGCCCAGGGCCAGGTTCAGCGGGTGAATGTGGCCGCCGCTCATGTCCAGCATGCCGCCCACGTAGTTGTCGCAGGCAACCACTTCGCGAATACGCTTCTGGTCCATCAGCTCCAGCTGGTTGTGGCCAAAGCGTTCCCACAGGCGTTTTTGCGACTCCAGGTGGCCCATCTGCTTGCTGGTGAGGGCCGCGAACACGCCGCCGTCCTTCAGGTCGCACTGGATGTTGTACTTGGCCACGCGCTCACGAATGATGCGCCCGCCTTCGAAGGCCATGTGGCCCAGCAGTTGCGCCTGCTTGGGGCCGACCGTGCGCTCGATCACATCGATGTCACGGCTGTAGCTGTTGACGATCTGGCCGCCGTTACGGCCCGACGCGCCGAAGCCGACCTTGGCCGCTTCGACGATGCTGACCTTGAAGCCGTTCTCCAGCAGGAACAGGGCGCTGGACAGGCCGGTGTAACCGGCGCCGATGATGCACACATCGGTTTCCACCTCACCCTGCAGCGCCGGACGTGGCGGCACCGGGTTGGCCGAGGCGGCGTAGTAGGACTGGGGGTAGGGGGTGTTAGCCATGCTGCAGGAACCTCGTGTTTTATATTTTTAACGAATGTACCGATGCTATCAATAATAATAAACACCCGCTAGTCGTCCGTTGAAAATCCTTTACTCGGCCCTTGCCCGTGCACCTTTCTATAAAGAGTTTATGATTCAGTAGCTTAGCGCGAAAAAAAGTGTTGACAGGGTTTTTGGAATGAGTAGAATGCGCACCACACGACAGGCACATAGCTCAGTTGGTTAGAGCACCACCTTGACATGGTGGGGGTCGTTGGTTCGAGTCCAATTGTGCCTACCAAATCGAAGAAGGGGTGATCCGCAAGGGTCACCCCTTTTTTCATTGCGATTCTACCTGGCGCCAGGCGGCTGTGCTGGCGCTTGCGACGCGAGGCTGCCTCGCCTTGGGCGGCTGCCGAAAGTTTTTGATTTTTCTGAAAAAAACGCTTTACAGGCGTGTGTTTGATCTCTAATATGCGCACCACACGACAGGCACATAGCTCAGTTGGTTAGAGCACCACCTTGACATGGTGGGGGTCGTTGGTTCGAGTCCAATTGTGCCTACCAAATCCGAAAAGGGCGATCAGCAATGATCGCCCTTTTTGCTGCGCGCGCGAAGCAGGCTGTAACGTTTGGTCGCGCTTCGGGGCATTGCCCGGCGTGCTAGAATCCGCCCCTTCGAATCTGGAGGTACACGCGTGCGCAAACTGGCTGTGGTAATGGCAGTGCTCGCCCTGGCGGGCTGTGAGAACGAGGTCGAAGGCGTGCACAAGCAGGTGGCCGAACACCTGCACAACCCCAACACGGCCAAGTTCGGCAATGTGCGGATCGACACCCAGGGCACCATCTGCGGCCAGGTGCGCGGCAAGGATGATGCCGGGCAGTACGAGCCCTACCGCAGCTATGTGGCGATCAAGCGTGATGGCCAGTACGAGATCATTGTCGACGACAGCGGCAACAACCTGCGCATCCGCGAGATGTGCGGCGGCGCCGACCTGCAGCGCCGCGCCGAGGCCCTGGCTGGCCAGCCGGCCCCGCAAGGCTGGGATGTGGAAGTGATCCAGGGTGCCAACATGGGTGCGCTCAGTGACATGACCGCGCGCCTGATCGAAAAGGGCATTCCGTCCTCGGTAGAGTACCGCAACGGCAAGCCGGTGGTGTTGATGGGGCCTTTCCCGACACGTGAAGAAGCCGAAGCCCGCCAGGCCGAGGTGATGGCCAAGCTGGGCACCGATTCGGTGGTCATCCAGCACGGCGCAGCCCGCTGACTGCACAGCCTTGCACGGCCCCTGTAGGAGCGGCCTTGTGTCGCGATGGGCTGCAAAGCAGCCCCACAGAATCTGTCGTGACGCCGAACCCCTGGGGCTGCTGCGCAGCCCATCGCGACACAAGGCCGCTCCTGCACGGACCGCGGTGGCCCAAGTTTGGCTATGCTTGGCAGGAAGAAGCCGAACGGGGAGGGCCTCATGTCTACACTGGAGCGGGCCATTGCCGTGGCCGCCAGGGCGCATGAAGGGCAATACGACAAGGGTGGGGCAGCGTATATTCTCCACCCGCTACGCGTGATGATGCGGGTTTCCACACCTGAACAACGGATTGTCGCGGTGCTTCACGATGTGATCGAAGATACCCCGCTGACCCTTTCCGACCTGGCGCGCGAAGGTTTCGCGCTGAAAATCCTTGCCGCCTTGCTGGCGCTCAGCCGCCGCAAGGGCGAGGCTTACCAGGACTTCGTGGTGCGCCTGGGCGATGACCCGCTGGCGCGCACCGTCAAACTGGCCGACCTGGCCGACAACAGCGACCTTTCGCGCATTCCTTGCCCAGGCCCTGCCGACCTGGCGCGGTTGGCCCGTTACCGCGAGGCCAGTGCCTACCTGCAGGCGCTGGCCTGAGGGCGGTGGGCGCCTGCGCGATTAATCTTCCTTGGGCACGGTCCAGAAAATCTGCACGCCGCCATCATCGCGATGGGCGAGGGTGACGTTGTCGTTTTCGGCGATTTCCTCAAGCAAGGTTTCCCAGTCTTCCGGGGTTTCCTGTTCCAGGCGGAAGATCAGCGCCGCCCGGCTGCGCTGGGCGGTGGGGCTGTTGATGATCTTCTGGATGCGCATACCCAGTTGTTGATAGCTGTCGGGGGTGGCGGAGGCAGTGTTGGACACAAGCGTTTCCTTGTTGTTGCTGTATGTGCGTACAGTATTTGAGTGTAAGTTATTTCGCAACAGGTTGCCGATACCTTAACGGGCCGGAACAGTGTTTTTTGTAGGAGCGGCCTTGTGTCGCGACGGCTGCGCAGCAGCCCCGGCAATTTCTACCAGGCCAGGGAAAGGGGGCTGCTGCGCAGCCCGTCGCGACACAAGGCCGCTCCTACAAGCGGGCAGTTTCCGGCCCGGATTTGGAGCAAGCGTGGGAAAAAGGTGTTCGGTTTTGCACAAGTTTTCGGGATAATCCTCCCGGCAGTTCACTGACCTCCGACAGCCAAACGGATTTGACAAACCCCGGTACTGTTTCCATAGTTAGGTACCGCAAACGTTTGCTATCCGATAAAAACCACAAGATTCGGAGTCATCGTCCATGAAACTGCCGTTCCCCGGTCGTCTGTTGGCCCTCGCTGTCGTTTCCTCGCTGTCCTTCGCCATACCGTTCTCCGCAGCCCACGCCGAAGACAAGCCCAAGGTGGCCCTGGTCATGAAATCCCTGGCCAACGAGTTCTTCCGCACCATGGAAGACGGCGCCAAGGACTACCAGAAAGCCCACCCTGACGAATTCGAGCTGATCGCCAACGGCATCAAGAACGAAACCGACACCGGCGAACAGATCCGTATCGTCGAACAGATGGTGAACGCCGGTGCCAAAGCGCTGGTGATCGCCCCGGCCGATTCCAAGGCGCTGGTATCCGCGGTGAAAAAGGCCATGGACCAAGGCGTGGTGGTGATCAACATCGACAACCGCCTGGACCCCGAACTGCTCAAGAGCAAGGGCATCAGCGTGCCGTTCGTTGGCCCCGACAACCGCAAGGGCGCGCGCCTGGTTGGCGACTACCTGGCCAACGAGAAACTCAAGGCCGGCGATCAGGTCGGCATCATCGAGGGCGTGCCGACCACCACCAACGCCCAGCAGCGCACCGCCGGCTTCAAGGACGCGATGGACGCCGCGCAGATCAAGATCGTCTCGGTGCAGAGCGGCAATTGGGAAATCGACAAGGGCAACGCCGTCGCCGCCTCCATGCTCAATGAATACCCGGACCTGAAAGCCCTGCTGGCGGGCAACGACAGCATGGCCCTGGGCGCCGTGTCGGCGGTGCGCGCCGCTGGCAAGACCGGCCAGGTGCAGGTGGTGGGCTACGACAACATCAATGCCATCAAGCCCATGCTCCAGGATGGCCGTGTGCTCGCCACCCTCGACCAGGCGGCCAGCCAGCAGGCGGTGTACGGCATCCAGGCGGCGTTGAAGATGGTCAAGGGCGAGAAACCCGAGGTGGATGCCGACAACGTCATCCAGACCCCGGTCCAACTCATCACCAAACCCTGATCGCTGGCAGGAGATACGGCCATGCCTGCATCGGCCAATGAAGTGGTACTCGCCGCCAGCGGCCTGGGCAAGACCTACGCCCAGCCGGTGCTGGCCGAGGTCAGCCTGAGCCTGCGCGCCGGCGAAGTACTGGCCCTGACCGGCGAGAACGGCGCGGGCAAGAGCACGCTGTCCAAGCTCATCAGTGGCCTGGAAACCCCCACCAGCGGGCACATGAACTACCGCGGCCAGGCCTATGCGCCCGGCAGCCGCAGCGAAGCCGAGCGCCTCGGCGTGCGCATGGTCATGCAGGAGCTGAACCTGCTGCCCACCCTGACCGTGGCGGAAAACCTGTTCCTCGATAACCTGCCCAGCCGTTTCGGCTGGATCAGCCAAAAGCGCCTGCGCCAGCTGGCCACGGCCGCCATGGCCCAGGTCGGTCTCGACGCCATCGACCCGGATACCCCGGTGGGCGAGCTGGGCATCGGCCACCAGCAGATGGTCGAGATCGCCCGCAACCTGATCGGCGACTGCCATGTGCTGATCTTCGACGAGCCCACCGCCATGCTCACCGCGCGTGAAGTGGAGCTGCTGTTCACCCAGATCGAGCGTTTGCGCCGGCGTGGCGTGGCCATCGTCTACATTTCCCACCGCCTCGAAGAGCTGCAGCGCGTGGCCCAGCGCATCGTCGTGCTGCGCGACGGCAGGCTGGTGTGTGACGAGCCGATCCAGCGCTACAGCAGCGCCGAACTGGTCACCCTGATGGTCGGCCGCGAACTGGGCGAGCACATCGACCTGGGCCATCGGCAGATCGGTGCGCCGCTGCTCAGGGTCGACAAGCTCAGCCGCGCTGACAAGGTGCGTGAGGTGTCGTTTGAGGTCAGGGCAGGGGAGATCTTTGGCATCTCCGGCCTGATCGGCGCCGGCCGTACCGAGCTGTTGCGCCTGATCTACGGTGCCGACCGGGCCGACAGCGGCAGCATCGCGCTCGGCCAGCCACCGCAGGCGGTCACCATCGACTCGCCCAAGGCCGCCGTGCAGGCTGGTATCGCCCTGATCACCGAAGACCGTAAAGGCGAGGGCCTGCTGCTGACCCAGTCGATCAGCGCCAATATCGCCCTAGGCAACCTGGGCGCGGTGTCGCGCACCGGTGTGCTCGATAGCCAGGCCGAACAGGCCCTGGCCGCCCGGCAGATCCAGGCCATGCGCATCCGCAGTGCCGGCCCGCAGCAGGTGGTCGGCGAGTTGTCCGGTGGCAACCAGCAGAAGGTGGTGATCGGCCGCTGGCTGGAGCGTGACTGCCAGGTGCTGCTGTTCGATGAGCCTACCCGTGGCATCGACGTCGGTGCCAAGTTCGACATCTATGGCCTGTTGGCCGAACTGGCGCGCCAGGGCAAGGCCCTGGTGGTGGTGTCCAGCGACCTGCGCGAGCTGATGCTGATCTGCGACCGCATTGCCGTGCTCTCGGCCGGCCGCCTGATCGACACCTTCGAGCGTGACCATTGGAGCCAGGACCAGCTGCTGGCCGCCGCCTTTGCCGGTTATCAGAAACGTGACGCACTGCTGCATGATGCAGCCCCCAGGATGGATGCATGAAAACCACCCCGCTCGACAGCCAGGGCGCCGCACCGCTGCGCCGCAGTGGCACCTACTTTGGCCTGGGTACCTACCTGGGCCTGGCCGGCGCGTTGCTGGCCATGATCGTGCTGTTCTCGTTCCTCAGCAGCCACTTCTGGTCATACAACACCTTCAGCACCCTGGCCAACCAGATCCCCGACCTGATGGTGCTGGCGGTCGGCATGACCTTCGTGCTGATCATCGGTGGCATCGACCTGTCGGTGGGCTCGGTGCTGGCGCTGGCCGCCTCGACCGTCAGCGTGGCGATCCTCGGCTGGGGCTGGGGCATGCTGCCTGCGGCCCTGCTGGGCATGGCCGTGGCGGCGTTGGCCGGCAGCATCACCGGCGGCGTTACCGTGGCCTGGCGCATCCCGTCGTTCATCGTCTCGCTTGGCGTGCTGGAAATGGCCCGTGGCCTGGCCTACCAGTTCACCGACTCGCGCACCGCCTACATCGGCGATGCCTATGCCTGGTTCTCCAACCCCATCGCCTTTGGCATCTCGCCGGCGTTCATCATCGCCTTGCTGGTGATCGTGCTGGCCCAGCTGGTGCTGACGCGTACGGTGTTCGGCCGCTACCTGATCGGCATCGGCACCAACGAAGAGGCGGTGCGCCTGGCCGGCATCGATCCGCGCCCGTACAAGGTGCTGGTGTTCGCCCTGATGGGCCTGCTCGCCGGGCTGGCTGCGCTGTTCCAGATCTCGCGCCTGGAGGCGGCCGACCCCAACGCCGGCGCCGGCCTCGAGCTGCAGGTGATCGCCGCCGTGGTGATTGGCGGCACCAGCCTGATGGGCGGGCGTGGCTCGGTGATCAGTACCTTTTTCGGTGTGCTGATCATTTCCGTACTGGCCGCCGGCTTGGCGCAGATCGGCGCCAGCGAACCGACCAAACGCATCATCACCGGGGCGGTGATCGTCATCGCCGTGGTGCTCGACACTTACCGTAGCCGGCGCGCGGGCCGGCGGAACTGAAAACATGGCAACCATCAAAGACGTCGCGGCACTGGCGGGCATTTCCTACACCACCGTGTCCCATGTGCTGAACAAGACCCGCCCGGTCAGCGAGCAGGTGCGGTTGAAAGTCGAAGCCGCCATCGTTGAACTCGACTACGTGCCCAGCGCCGTGGCGCGTTCGTTGAAGGCGCGCAGCACCGCCACCATCGGCCTGCTGGTGCCCAACAGCGTCAACCCGTACTTCGCCGAGCTGGCGCGGGGTATCGAGGATGCCTGTGAGCGCAACGGCTACTGCGTGATCCTGTGCAACTCCGATGACAACCCGCAAAAACAGCGCAGCTACCTGCGCGTGTTGCTGGAAAAGCGCATCGATGGCCTGGTGGTGGCCTCGGTGGGCCAGGACAGCGACCTGCTGCAAAGCCTGGCCGGGGTGCGTACGCCGATGGTCATCGTCGACCGCGAACTGGAAGGCGTGGACGCCGACCTGGTGCGCATCGACCACGAACTGGGTGCGTACCTGGCCACCCGCCACCTGCTGGAGCTTGGCCACCGCGATATCGCCTACATCGGTGGCCCCGCCGAAACCGGGGTGTCCCAGCTGCGCCTGAGCGGCTTTCGGCGCGCCATGGCCGAGGCCGGCGCAACGGCCGCGGGCGATCGCGTGCTGCACTGCGACTTCACCAGCCTGGGCGGTTATGCGGCGGCGGCGCAGGTGCTGCAGGGCCAGCGGCCAACGGCGATTTTCGCCGGCAACGACATGATCGGTTTCGGCGTGCTGCGCGCTGCCGCCGAGCGCCAGCTCAACGTGCCCGCCGAGCTGTCGGTGATCGGTTTCGACGACATCGAACTCAGCCGTTATGTGTATCCGCCGCTGACCACCGTGGGCCAGTCGATCCGCGAGCTGGGCGAAAGCGCCGCCTCGCTGTTGCTGGCGCGCATCGGTACCCCTCGGCAGGGGGCGCCGGAGCAGCGCATCGTCGCCCCGCGCCTGGTGCTGCGCGAATCCACCGGGCCACGCCCGGACCTGTTCAATGATTACCGCTAACGCTAAGGAAATGTCATGAGTGCCAAGGTCGTGGTGGTCGGGAGCCTCAACATGGACCTGGTGGCCCGCGCCCAGCGCCTGCCCCGGGCCGGCGAAACGCTCCCCGGCGACAGTTTTTTCACCGTGCCCGGCGGCAAGGGCGCCAACCAGGCCGTGGCCGTGGCGCGCCTGGGCGGCAGCGTGGCGATGATCGGCAACGTGGGTGACGATGCCTACGGCCAGCAACTGCGCCAGGCCTTGTATGTCGAAGGCGTCGACTGCCGGGCAATCGACACCTGCCCGGGCGTGTCCAGCGGTGTGGCGCTGATCACCGTGGATGCGGCCAGCCAGAACTGCATCGTCATCATCCCGGGGGGCAATGGCCTGCTGACACCGCAGTCGGTGCAACGTTTCGATGCGCTGCTGCAGGCGGCCGAGATCATCATCTGCCAGCTGGAAGTGCCGGCCGAAACTGTCGCCTGGACCCTGGCCAGGGGGCACGAGCTGGGCAAGCAGGTGATCCTCAACCCGGCGCCCGCCACCGGCCCGCTGCCCGCGGCCTGGTTCGCGCATATCGACTACCTCACCCCCAACGAAAGCGAGGCCGAAGCCCTGAGTGGTGTGGCAGTGACCGACCTGGACAGTGCCCGGCGCGCCGGCGAGCGCTTGCTGCAGCTGGGTGCGGGCAAGGTGATCATTACCCTGGGCGCGCAAGGTGCGCTGCTGGTCACTGCCCAGGGCCACCGGCACTTCCCAGCGCCGGTGGTGCAGCCGCTGGATACCACCGCTGCCGGTGACACTTTCATTGGTGGCTTTGCCGCCGGCCTGGTGCGCGGCCTGGAGGAGGGCGAAGCCATCGCCTTTGGCCAGCGCGCCGCAGCGTTGTCGGTTACCCGTGCCGGGGCCCAGCCGTCGATTCCCTACCTGGCGGAGCTTGCGCCATGAAGAAAACCCCGCTGCTGAACGTTGCCCTGTCACGCACCATTGCCGGCATGGGGCATGGCGACATCCTGGTGATCGGCGATGCCGGCTTGCCGGTACCGCCAGGTGTCGAACTGATCGACCTGGCCGTGACGCCCGGCCTGCCGGATTTCGCCAGTGTGCTGCGCGTGGTGCTGAGCGAGCTGCAGGTAGAGCGCCACGTGCTGGCCGAAGAAATGCAGAAAGTGGTGCCGCCGGCGCTGGTCGAGATCGAGCGGCTCAAAGGCAAGCTGGGCAAGCGGGAATGGCTGAGCCATGAGGAGTTCAAGGTGCTGTCGCGCAGCGCCCGTGCGGTGGTGCGCACCGGCGAGTGCCAGCCCTACAGCAACATCGCGCTGATTTCCGGTGTCACGTTCTAACCGTCAGGACACGCTGTTTTTTGTGGGGGCGGCCTTGTGTCGCGATGGGGCGCGAAGCGGCCCCGGCAATGTTGGCTGCGAAGCTGAAAAACTGGGGCCGCTTTGCGCCCCATCGCGCCGCAAGGCCGCTCCTACAGACATTCGCTTTGGCAACAGGAGTGCCAACCATGCTCAAACCCCTGCTACAAGGAATCGCCTTCATGGTCACCGCCGCTACCGCCCAGGCCGCCCCCATCGACCTGATCATCGACAGCGACCCCGGCGCCGACGACGTGGTCGCGCTGTTCCTGGCCATGGCCTCGCCCGATGAACTGAACATCCGCGCCATCACCACCGTGGCTGGCAACGTGCGCCTGGAAAAAACCTCGCGCAATGCCCGCCTGGCTTGCGAATGGGCTGGCCGCGATGACATCCCGGTGTATGCCGGTGCCGGCCGCCCGCTGGTGCGCAAGCCGATCTACGCTGCCGAGGTGCATGGTGAGGAAGGCCTCACCGGCGTCGAGGTCAAAGAGCCGAAAACGCCCCTGGCCCAGGGCAACGCCGTGCAATACCTGGTCGACACCCTCAGCGCCGCCAAGCCGCACAGCATCACCATCGCCATGCTCGGCCCGCAGACCAACCTGGCCCTGGCGCTGGTCCAGCGCCCGGACATCGTCAAGGGCATCAAGCAGGTGGTGGTCATGGGCGGTGCCCATTTCAACGGCGGCAACATTACCCCGGCGGCGGAATTCAACCTGTACGCCGACCCGCATGCTGCCGAAGTGGTGCTGGCCAGCGGTGTGCAACTGACCTACCTGCCGCTGGATGTCACCCACAAGCTACTGACCAGTGACGCCCGCCTCAAGCAGTTGGCGGCAGTGAACAACCAGGCCAGCAAGCGCGTGGTGGACATCCTCAACGCCTACATCACCCACGACATGGACCTGTACGGCATGCCCGGCGGCCCGGTGCACGACGCCAGCGTCATCGCCTACCTGCTCAAGCCCGAGCTGTTCAGCGGCCGGCGCATCCACATGAGCATCGACAGCCGCGAAGGCCCCACCTTCGGCCAGACCATTGCCGACTGGTACGGTGTGCTCAAGCAGCCTGCCAATGTGCTGTGGGTGCAGGAGGGCGATGCCCAGGGCCTATTCGACCTGCTCAGCGCCCGTTTGGCCCGATTGGAATAGCCGCATGCGGCGCGTAGCGTTCGAACACCTGGTCGATGAAGCTGCGCGCCGCCTCGCTGCCGCGGTCGCGCACCAGCAGGTCGATGGCAATCAGTAGCAACTCTTCCGGTGTGCCGGGGCTGTACGCGCTCTGGCCTTCGGCCCATTTGACCTTGATATCGGCAACAATGCTGTGGCTGCTCATTAACGCTCTCGTTGGGGGCCCGGACGAAGGACGAACACTGACCCTGGTGTTCGATGGAGGCGGGGTGCGCTCCACTTCTTGCACTAAATCATGACTTTGCGTCATTGACCTTGCGACTTAAGCATATGGCAAATGCGGCGGCTTGTGCAAAATCCGGTCACGATTGCGTTTTCGCCTGTGCCGCTTGGTTGAGGCAAACTTGACCGGTTTTGCAACAAAAGAACAGTGGAACTGTCGGATCAGGCAGTTCCCGGACCGATTTAGGAGGCTTCATGTTCCGTACCCGTGCTTACCTGGCAACCCTGGCGGTGGCTGCTGTCCTGGCTGGTTGCAGCACTGGTGGCAATGCTGGCGGTGGCGCTACGCCGGCCGCGCCGGCTGGCAACGATGGCCGCTGCGAAGCCAGCGGCGCCGATTTCACCCTTGGCAAAGTGGCCAGCGCCGAACTGCTGGAGCAGGCGCGCAAGGCCAGTGGCTCGCAGATGGCGCGCATTCTCAAGCCGCACGATGTGGTCACCTTGGAGTACCGTTCCGAGCGCCTGAACCTGAATGTGGACGAGCAGGGCAAGGTGACCCGGGTCAACTGCGGCTGACCGCTAGCCGCGGTCCTTTGTAGGAGCGGCCTTGCGTCGCGATGGGCCGCGCAGCGGCCCCAGGTTTTCAGCTTCGCAGCAAACATTGCCGGGGCCGCTGCGCGCCCCATCGCGACGCAAGGCCGCTCCTACAAGAAGCGAACGGGGCTGGCCCGGCAAGCGCCCATAAAAAAACCCGCCACAAGGGCGGGTTTTTCTACAGCTATCCGAATTACTCCGGACGAACCTGTGCAGCCTGCATGCCCTTCTGGCCGCGCTCGGCGACGAAGGAAACAGTCTGGCCTTCTTTCAGGCTCTTGAAGCCGTCGGATTCGATGGCCTTGAAGTGAACGAACAGGTCGTCGCCGCCGCCTGCTGGGGTGATGAAGCCGTAGCCTTTCTCATCATTGAACCATTTGACGGTGCCTTGTTGGCGATTGGACATGGGTGAATCTCCAGAACATTTAGTTTTTTCAGTGGTGCAATGCGGCCGAGGCTACGGAGCACGGGACACATCATAGTCTAATTCTGCACATCTAGCGCCTTTTACCTTCGCAGGATATTGATCCAGCGCAAAGAATGGCTGGCCTGCTCTGGCTGTAAGGTTTCAGCGCTTCGGTGCGCAGGCTTGTTTCACCACGGTCTGCGCCTTCTGCATCAGCTTGGCATCAACACCATCCTTGCTGTCCAGGTCGGCGATTTCCGCGTCGGTGAAATTCTTTTTGATGGCTTGGGCACCGCAATCGCAGTGCTTTTTCGCGGTTGCGGCGTCAACGCCCTGGCCGCTGGCCACCTGGGTGCACTGGGTCATGTAGGCGGCCTCCTTCCCGGCTGGGAAGTTGCCGGCGTTTGCAGCCACGGGCAGCAGCAGGGCGCCAGCGGCCGCCAGGGCCAGAAGAGACGGAACTCGCATAACCAGTTACTCCTTGGGTAAATGTCTCATCAAGAGTAGGTTGCTTCCCAAGGTCTGATAGGAAATTTTCCGTGTAAGTTCACCCAAGCGGCGTAATTTCCAAATATTTCTGCGTGGCGCCCAACCCGCGTGCTAGCATGCCCGGCTTGTGGTCGCGCCGTTGCGCGCCGCAGCTATCTTTTTTCTTTCCAGTCACTCTGGTTCGTCCCCCGCAAGCCGAAAGGCTTCTGCCACTGTGAGGCAGGCTTCCTGTGCAGGAAGGCAGGTCGGATCTTGTACTGGCTCATCCCAACCCACGTGACCTTTGGTAGGGGTCACCACTAGGAGAGGAGGCGCCATGCCCGTTATTACTCTTCCCGATGGCAGTCAACGTTCGTTCGATCATGCCGTATCCGTAGCCGAAGTCGCCGCTTCCATCGGCGCCGGCCTGGCCAAGGCCACCGTGGCCGGCAAGGTCGACGGCAAGCTGGTCGATGCCTGCGACCTGATCCACAACGACGCCACCCTGCAGATCATCACCCCTAAAGATGAAGAGGGACTGGAGATCATTCGCCACTCGTGCGCCCACCTGGTCGGCCACGCGGTGAAGCAGCTGTACCCGACCGCCAGGATGGTCATCGGCCCGGTCATCGACGAAGGCTTCTACTACGACATCGCCTACGAGCGCCCCTTCACCCCTGAAGACATGGCCGCCATCGAAAAGCGCATGATGGAGCTGATCGACAAGGACTACGACGTGGTCAAGAAGATGACCCCGCGTGCCGAGGTCATCGACGTGTTCAAGGCCCGTGGCGAAGACTACAAGCTGCGCCTGGTCGAAGACATGCCGGACGAGCAGGCCATGGGCCTGTACTACCACGAAGAATACGTCGACATGTGCCGCGGCCCGCACGTGCCGAACACCCGTTTCCTCAAGGCGTTCAAGCTGACCAAGCTGTCCGGCGCCTACTGGCGCGGCGATGCCAAGAACGAGCAGCTGCAACGCGTGTACGGCACCGCCTGGGCCGACAAGAAGCAGCTGGCTGCGTACATCCAGCGCATCGAAGAAGCCGAAAAACGCGACCACCGTAAGATCGGCAAGCAGCTCGACCTGTTCCACCTGCAGGAAGAAGCCCCGGGCATGGTGTTCTGGCATGCCAACGGCTGGACCGTGTACCAGGTGCTCGAGCAGTACATGCGCCAGGTGCAACGCGCCAACGGCTACCAGGAAATCAAGACCCCGCAAGTGGTCGACCGCATTCTCTGGGAGCGTTCCGGCCACTGGTCCAACTACGCCGAGAACATGTTCACTACTTCGTCGGAAAGCCGTGACTACGCGGTAAAACCGATGAACTGCCCGTGCCACGTGCAGGTGTTCAACCAGGGCCTGAAGAGCTACCGCGACCTGCCGCTGCGCCTGGCCGAGTTCGGTGCCTGCCACCGTAACGAGCCGTCCGGCGCCCTGCACGGCATCATGCGCGTGCGTGGCTTCGTGCAGGACGACGCGCACATCTTCTGCACCGAAGAACAGGTAAAGAAGGAAGCCGCCGACTTCATCAAGCTGACCCTGGACGTGTACAAGGACTTCGGCTTCACCGACATCGCCATGAAGCTGTCGACCCGCCCCGCCAAGCGCGTCGGTTCCGAAGAGCTGTGGGACCGTGCCGAAGGTGCACTGGCCGACGCCCTGAACGAATCGGGCCTGGAGTGGGAATACCAGCCGGGCGAGGGCGCCTTCTACGGGCCGAAGATCGAGTTCACCCTGCGCGACTGCCTCGGCCGTAACTGGCAGTGCGGTACCCTGCAGTACGACCCGAACCTGCCCGAGCGCCTGGATGCCAGCTACATCGCCGAAGACAACAGCCGGGTCCGCCCGGTCATGCTGCACCGCGCCATCCTCGGTTCGTTCGAGCGCTTCATCGGCATGCTGATCGAGCACTACGCCGGTGTGTTCCCGGCCTGGCTGGCGCCAACCCAGGCGGTGATCATGAACATCACCGACAAACAGGCCGATTTCGCCCTCGAGGTGGAAAATACCCTGAACGGTAGCGGTTTCCGTGCCAAGTCGGACTTGAGAAATGAGAAGATCGGCTTTAAAATCCGCGAGCATACTTTGCTCAAGGTCCCGTACCTTTTGGTTATAGGGGATCGCGAAGTCGAAACGCAGACCGTCGCCGTACGCACCCGTGAAGGCAAAGACCTCGGCTCCATGCCGGTGGCTGAATTCACGCAGCTGCTCAACAGCGCTGTTGCCCAGCGCGGTCGCCTAGAATCGGAGTAATGACTATTAAGCGTGAAATGAGAAACGATAAACGAACTGCACCGAAAGCCCCGATCAACGAGAATATCTCGGCACGCGAGGTTCGGTTAATTGGCGCTGACGGCGAGCAGATTGGCATCGTCTCGATTGATGAAGCGCTTCGTATCGCTGATGAAGCGAAGCTGGATCTGGTGGAAATTTCTGCCGACGCGCAGCCGCCCGTCTGCAAGGTGATGGACTACGGCAAGCACCTCTTCGAGAAGAAGAAGCAGGCCAACGAAGCCAAGAAAAACCAGAAGCAGATCCAGATTAAAGAAATCAAGTTTCGTCCAGGGACGGAAGAAGGGGATTACCAGGTAAAACTACGCAACCTGGTACGTTTCCTTACCGATGGGGACAAGGCCAAGATCTCTCTGAGATTCCGCGGCCGTGAGATGGCCCACCAGGAGCTGGGCATGGAGCTGTTGAAGCGGGTCGAAGCCGACCTCGCCGAATACGGCTCCGTTGAGCAGCATCCTAAGATGGAAGGACGCCAGCTTATGATGGTCATCGCCCCCAAAAAGAAGAAGTAATCTCCCGGGCACGGCAGGCCTGATGATTATTGTGTAATTTTATCGAATGCGGAGTTCCAACATGCCAAAAATGAAAACCAAGAGCGGTGCTGCGAAGCGCTTCCTGAAGACCGCTTCCGGCTTCAAGCACAAGCACGCTTTCAAGAGCCACATCCTGACCAAAATGTCGACCAAGCGTAAGCGTCAACTGCGCGGTGCCAGCCTGCTGCACCCGTCTGACGTGGCAAAAGTCGAGCGCATGCTGCGCGTACGTTAATTCTGGTTTAGATAGAGGAAGTTACTCATGGCTCGTGTTAAGCGTGGCGTCATCGCTCGTAAGCGTCACAAGAAAATTCTGAAACTGGCTAAAGGCTACTACGGTGCACGCTCGCGCGTATTCCGCGTTGCCAAGCAGGCGGTCATCAAGGCTGGTCAATATGCCTACCGTGACCGTCGTCAGAAGAAGCGTCAGTTCCGCGCACTGTGGATCGCTCGTATCAACGCCGGTGCCCGCACCAACGGTCTGTCCTACAGCCGTCTGATTGCTGGCCTGAAAAAGGCTTCGATCGAAATCGACCGTAAGGTTCTGGCCGATCTGGCAGTGAACGAAAAAGCGGCGTTTGCTGCGATTGTCGAGAAAGCTAAAGCCGTTCTGGCTTAAGTACCCGCGACAATCACCCGGCGGCGCCAGCGCCGTCGGGCATTGAACGTCATCGATAGGGGAAGAGCCTTCAAAGCTCTTCCCCTATTTTCGTATCTGGAGTCTGTACATGGAAAACCTGGATGCGCTGGTCTCCCAAGCCCTGGAAGCTGTGGAGCGCGCTGAAGACATCAATGCCCTGGAACAGATCCGGGTTAATTATCTCGGCAAGAAGGGCGAACTGACCCAGGTGATGAAGACCCTGGGCAACCTGCCAGCCGAAGAGCGGCCGAAAGTCGGCGCGCTGATCAACGACGCCAAAGAGCGCGTTACCGTGGTGCTCAACGCCCGCAAGGCGGCCTTCGAAGAAGCCGAGCTCAGCGCTCGCCTGGCGGCCGAATGCATTGACGTCACCCTGCCAGGCCGCGGCCAGGCCACCGGTGGCCTGCACCCGATCACCCGTACACTCGAGCGCATCGAGCAGTTCTTCACCCACATCGGCTACGGCATCGCCGAAGGCCCCGAGGTGGAAGACGACTACCACAACTTCGAAGCGCTCAACATCCCCGGCCACCACCCGGCGCGGGCGATGCACGACACCTTCTACTTCAATGCCAACATGCTGCTGCGCACCCACACCTCGCCGGTGCAGGTGCGCACCATGGAGTCCAGCCAGCCGCCCATCCGCATTGTCTGCCCGGGCCGCGTGTACCGTTGCGACTCGGATATCACCCACTCGCCGATGTTCCACCAGGTCGAAGGCCTGCTGATCGATCGCGACATCAACTTCGCCGACCTCAAGGGCACCATCGAAGAGTTCCTGCGGGTGTTCTTCGAGAAAGAACTGGCGGTGCGTTTCCGTCCATCGTTCTTCCCCTTCACCGAGCCGTCCGCCGAAGTCGACATCCAGTGCGTGATGTGTTCCGGCAAAGGCTGCCGCGTGTGCAAGCAGACCGGCTGGCTGGAAGTGATGGGTTGCGGCATGGTGCACCCGAACGTGCTGCGCATGTCCGGCATCGACCCGGAAGAATTCCAGGGCTTTGCCTTCGGCATGGGCGCCGAGCGCCTGGCCATGCTGCGCTATGGCGTCAACGATTTGCGTCTGTTCTTCGACAACGACCTGCGCTTCCTCGCGCAATTCCGCTAGGTCAATGCCCGACGCAACTTTCAGGAGAACAGCATGAAATTCAGTGAACAGTGGCTGCGCGGTTGGGTAAACCCGCAAGTCTCCCGTGATGAACTGGTCGCCCGCCTGTCCATGGCCGGCCTCGAAGTCGACAGCGTCACCCCCGCTGCCGGCCAGTTCAGCGGCATCGTAGTGGGCGAGATCCTCGCCACCGAGCAACACCCGGACGCCGACAAGCTGCGCGTGTGCCAGGTCAGCAACGGCCAGGAAACCTTCCAGGTGGTGTGCGGCGCCCCTAACGCCCGCCCAGGCATCAAGATCCCGTTCGCCATGATCGGCGCCGAACTGCCCGGCGACTTCAAGATCAAGAAGGCCAAGCTGCGCGGCGTCGAGTCCTTCGGCATGCTGTGCTCGGCTGCCGAGCTGCAGATCAGCGAAGAGAACGACGGCCTGCTGGAACTGGCCGCCGACGCCCCGGTGGGTGAAGACATTCGCCAGTACCTGAGCCTGGACGACGCCAGCATCGAGATCGGCCTCACCCCGAACCGCGGCGACTGCCTGTCCATCGCCGGCCTGGCCCGCGACGTCAGCGCCCTGTACGACACCCCGGTCACCCGCCCGGCGGTGCCAGCCGTAGCGGCGGCCCACGACGAAGTGCGCCCGGTCGAAGTCAGCGCCCCGGCCGCCTGCCCACGCTACCTGGGCCGCGTCATCCGCAACGTCGACCTGAGCAAGCCGACTCCGCTGTGGATGGTCGAGCGCCTGCGCCGCAGCGACGTGCGCAGCATCGACGCTGCCGTCGACATCACCAACTACGTGATGCTCGAACTCGGCCAGCCGATGCACGCCTTCGACCTGGCAGAAATCAACGGCGGCATCCGCGTACGCATGGCCGAAGAAGGCGAGAAGCTGGTCCTGCTCGACGGCCAGGAAGTGGCCCTGCGCGCCGACACCCTGGTCATCGCCGACCACACCCGCGCCTTGGCCATCGCCGGCGTCATGGGTGGCGAGCACAGCGGTGTGAACACCGACAAAACCCGCGACCTGTTCCTGGAAAGCGCCTTCTTCGAGCCGATTTCCGTCGCCGGTAAAGCCCGTTCCTACGGCCTGCACACCGATGCCTCGCACCGCTACGAGCGCGGCGTCGACTCGCAGCTGGCCCGCGAAGCCATGGAGCGTGCCACCCAGCTGCTGCTCGACATCGTCGGCGGCGAAGCCGGCCCGGTGGTCGAAGCCGTCAGCGAACAGCACCTGCCGCAAGTCGCCCCGGTGACCCTGCGCGCCGAACGCATCACCCAGATGCTCGGCATGGAAATGGACCCCGCCCAGGTCGAGCAACTGCTCAACGCCCTCGAACTGACCACGACTCGTAACGGGGAAGGGCAGTGGACCGTCAACGTCCCAAGCCACCGCTTCGACATCAGCCTGGAAGTGGACCTGATCGAAGAGCTGGCCCGCCTGTACGGCTACAACAACCTGCCGGTACGCTACCCGCAAGCCCGCCTGGCGCCGCAAGGCAAGCCGGAAACCCGCGGTGACCTGCCGACCCTGCGCCGCCTGCTGGTTGCCCGCGGCTACCAGGAAGCCATCACCTACAGCTTCATCGACCCGAAACTGTTCGAACTGTTCAGCCCGGGCGTAGAGCCGCTGCTGCTGGCCAACCCGATCTCCAGCGACATGGCCGCCATGCGCGCCTCGCTGTGGCCGGGCCTGGTCAAGGCCCTGCAGCACAACCTGAACCGCCAGCAAGACCGCGTGCGCCTGTTCGAAAGCGGCCTGCGCTTCGTCGGCCAGCTCGGCGACCTGCAGCAGCAACCGATGATCGCCGGCGTGGTCACCGGCAGCCGCCTGCCGGAAGGCTGGGCCAACGGCCGTGACGGCGTCGACTTCTTCGACGTGAAGGCCGACGTGGAAGCCCTGCTGGGCTACTCCGGCGCGCTGAGCGACTTCACCTTCAGCGCCGGCAAGCACCCCGCCCTGCACCCAGGCCAGACCGCCGCCATCGAGCGTGACGGCAAGCTGGTCGGCTACCTCGGCGCCATCCACCCAGAGCTGGCCAAGGCCCTGGACCTGGACCGCCCGGTGTTCCTCTTCGAGCTGGTGCTGGGCGACGTGGTCGAAGGCCGCCTGCCGAAGTTCAGCGAGCTGTCCAAGTTCCCGGAAACCCGTCGTGACCTGGCTTTGATCGCAGGACGTGATGTAGCTTCTAGCGCGGTGCTTGAAGTAATTCGTGACAATGCAGGCGAATGGCTCACAGACCTCAGGCTGTTTGATGTCTACCAGGGTAAAGGCATTGATCCTGATAGAAAAAGCCTGGCCGTCGGCTTGACCTGGCAGCATCCATCGCGCACTCTTAACGACGATGAGGTGAACGCCGCACTGCAAAACATCCTCACCTCGCTCGAACAAAGGTTGAACACCACGTTAAGGAAATAACGGCATGGGTGCTCTGACGAAAGCTGAGATGGCCGAAAGGCTGTACGAGGAGCTAGGGCTTAACAAGCGTGAGGCCAAGGAGCTGGTCGAGCTGTTTTTCGAAGAAATTCGGCACGCACTTGAAGAGAACGAGCAGGTCAAGCTGTCCGGTTTCGGCAACTTCGACCTTCGCGACAAACGCCAGCGGCCGGGCCGCAACCCCAAGACTGGGGAAGAAATCCCGATCACTGCACGGCGCGTCGTCACCTTTCGTCCAGGGCAGAAGTTGAAGGCCCGGGTTGAGGCCTATGCTGGAACCAAGCCATAACGACGAACTGCCCCCCATACCGGGCAAAAGGTACTTCACCATCGGTGAGGTGAGTGAGCTTTGTGCGGTAAAACCGCACGTGCTGCGGTATTGGGAGCAGGAGTTCGACCAGCTCAATCCCGTGAAGCGGCGGGGGAACCGGCGGTATTATCAGCGCCAGGATGTGCTGATGATTCGCCAGATTCGTGCGCTGCTTTATGACCAGGGGTTCACCATTGGCGGGGCTCGGTTGAGGCTTTCAAGTGATGAGGCCAAGGATGAGTCTAGCCAGTACAAGCAGCTGATTCGACAGATGATTGTCGAGTTGGAGGATGTGTTGGTGGTGTTGAAGAAGTGACCTGGTTGCTGGTGAATGAAAATTTTTTGAGAAAAAGCTTTCATTTATCAGGAGGTTAGGGTACATTCTTCAACGTTCTCGGTAGCATTGAGAACATGCTTCAAAGCCCAGTCGGGGCGTAGCGCAGCCCGGTAGCGCACTTGCATGGGGTGCAAGGGGTCGAGTGTTCGAATCACTCCGTCCCGACCATTATTTAAACGACTAAGCCACCTTCGGGTGGCTTTGTTGTTTCTGGGATTTTGATTTTTAGGGGTTTTGCTTGTTCCGTTAATCGATCTTGTGATTCGGGTGGGGGTAAGTTCGCGATACGTGTCGTTTCGGTACCGTGTAGTTGAGCAGGCGTTTCGAAAAAAAAGGGCGGGCGACCCTGGTTCAATTACGGCCGCGGCTTCTATTCGCGGCTCAGCTACTGATCCCCCGACGCTAATCTATGAGGACGGTTCGGCATACAGTTTTTTCGGTCGAATTCTCGTGTTGGTCTGTATGCAGCTTATCGCTGGCTGTGCATAGTGCGTGCGATCCATGCCACGGGGCCGGGGTAATTTGAAATGTGTCGGTATCTATCTGTTTTTTCTGATTATTAATTTATTGGTCAACTTGCTTGGAATACCAGTTGGAACGCTGTGTGGTCTGGATTCCGATGGAGTTGCTTTTTGAGCACTTTTTTGTGCGGCAGCAAACAGATTGGCAGTTCCGGTATTCAATCAACACCGGAGCGTGGGTAGGCATGGGGGCCGGATCAATTCGGTTTGGCTACCGTCGCGGCATTCTTGCTTAATACAGGAGCGGCTACATGCACCTTGGCCTCGGACAAGGCAATACAGCGATGTGCGTAGCTGTCGATCTCTTTCAAAGCGATATTTCGGTAGCTAGCGGGACAGATCAACAACGTATCGCCGAAGCGGAACTGACGAAACGCCCTGACGCTGTACAAACCATTCGGCCCCTCGTAGCTCTCCAGTTGCCACGGGGCGCTACTGAATACCTCCTTCGGATAATCCTTTTCGTTCAACACATAGCTCAGCTCGGTATTGTCCCTGATTTTGATCAGATTGGCGGCGGAATAGACCCACAGGTCCAAGAGGGCCGGCAACAGCATGGCGTTGACGAAGATGCACCCGAGCAGCACCAGTGCGGCTCGGCCGGTGCGCTGCATCGCATTGCCGTTTGTCAAATAAAAGACGAGGACTGGCGCTAGGTAGAGGCACATTATCAATAAGCAGAGGGCGATAGCCCCGAATGCCTCTTCGTCGCTCTCTCCGCCTCGCCACGTCATGATGGCTAGCTGGGCGGGCATGACTCCACTCACCGAAGTAAACGCGAGCAGCGTACCTAGCCAGCCAACGAGGGCTGTGTAATAGAGTTTGCGATGCGAGGGTTTGCGGGGACCAGGCGGCAGCTCCAGTACTTTGTTGTGCAGGGGCGCATCGCGGTGAAGCAGAACTATCACGGCACAAGCGGCAGCGACTACGACGATAGGGAAGAAGTAGCCTGGGGCCATGGTGTAATCAAAGAGGGCCCCCAGCAGGTTGAGCGATAGCAGTAGGTAGCCCCCGCCTACGATGAGGCCAAAGCGTAAGGCGAGCCTCTTTTCCAGCTCTCTGTCAACGGTGCATACAGACATGCTCAACGTGAAGACCAAAGACGGCACCGATACGATGAGCAGCAGCGACGCGAGTATCAGCAGGCTGAAGAATAACCAGGCGACGAGGTTCGAAGGGTTCCCTAACGAACTCAGGATCAACTCGGGGTGATGGATTACCCAGAGGTACTTGGTGAGGAGTGAGATTGAGATAAGCGTTGAAACTACTGGCAGCCACCATTTGATATCGGCGAGGAGTTTGAATAATGCTTGCCGGGGGCTGCTGGAGGCGGAGGGGGCGGGCGGTGAAGCGGGGGATGGGCTTTGAGGGATGGTTGTGGGGGGAGATACGGGTGCCATGAGCGTGTGTTTCTTCCTAGTTTTTGTGGTTCTGAACACAAGGTAAAGTTTCGGGAGTCTTTATATCTGATTACTCAAATCATCTAGGGTGGGCCCGAATTGAGCAGAGTGCCTAGTCTGTTTCCTGTCAACGAGTCGGAAGCACGGCATGCCCAAGAATAGAGCCTGCCGTATGCACCAATTTTTTAGCTAGGTTGATTTCCGCGACCGTCCGCCTGACTTGCTATCCGTTTGGCTGAGCAGATTACAGGTGGTGATTGAGATCGCTAGGTGCCAGAGCCGATAGCTTGTCCGGATGAGTCGAATGATCATAGCGCCTTGTTGAGCAAACGCGCCTTCAACCGCTCTATCGTCCAGCGCCACTTGGGTGTGGTTGGGCGGCAGACGGTGTTTTGGTTACCGAACAGACCGACTTCCTTGATGGCCTGTTCAACCGGCACGGTCTGCAGCCATTCCACAGGCACGAAGTACTCGCACAGCGCTGGGTCGTTGCTGTATTCGGCGTGGTAGGTACCACGCTTGGCGGCTTGCAGCACCGGCGTATCAACGCCGTTGTAGGGCACGGTGAAGTCTGCCGCTGCTGTGGCTCGACCGGTCACACGGCCGACACCAACGTACCCTTGCTGCGGAATGTTGACCCACACCCGGTCGCCGGGGGCGAGCATCTTCAGGCTGTTGCTGTACCAAGTGCCGCCACCGCCACAGATAAAACCAAAGGCTTGCGCATCCAGCCAGGAACGCGTGGAACTGTGGCCGAAAGAGCAATAGAACTCACCATTCCACGGCTCGCTCGGGCCATCGCTGCGAGTGTTGCTGGCATTGGCCTGGGTTTCCACAGGGTCTAGCAGCCAGGAGCGGCTGATCAGTTGTTGCGCGCCCTGCTTGAACACCTGAAAGCACAGCACGTTGATAGCAATATCCCGCTCGCTGAGGTACGCCACGATACGCTCGGTGCTGGCGTCCAGCCCGGACGCGACGATGATGATCTGGTGACTTTGGTTGAGAGCCTCTTCATCCAGCGGCAGGCCGAAGTAGGCTTGAAAGTCCGCCGCCAAGTCGGCGTTCTGGCTGTAACGTTTGTAGATGGCGGCAATATCCTCGGCGGCCAGCTTCTCCACCCACGAGGCATAGTCCAGCGCCTGCGCCACCACATCACGCGGAGTGCGGTCGCGCTTGAGTTCGATCACCACCAGGGAGGCATCCGGAGCGATGGCCAGCAGATCGATCCGCCCGCCCAGCCCGGTGCTTTCCTGACGGCCGATCAACATCCACTCTTCCGACAGCAGCCGTGGCGCGCTGACGATCATGTCTTCCAACAACTGCTCGCTGGGCAGGATGCACTCATGCAACTGGTTGGGTTGGCCACCGACCGTCCAGATTTGCGTTTTGATGGGCATGGGGTTGTCCTTAATTTCATGCAGCTTGCAAGCCGCTAGGCGACTGCCTGCTCGACCAGCGTGCTGGCCAATTGTTCGTTCATTTGGCGGGCCTGGGTTAGGCGGTCTTTCAGTTGATCGCAGAGGGCCATCAATTGATCGACTTTGGCGACGATGCGGCGAACTTCATTAGCTGGCGGCAATGGTACAGACAGCAGCCCAAGAATCTCTAAGTTGATATTTTTCTGAGCGGTAGAAGGAGCAAAGTCCTCAAGATGCGACTTTGCAGTACGCAGAAAGAACTCGAAATAGCGTACATCGAGTTCAGGGAGTTCCGGAATGAAACCCACAACACTGTCTGGGAAGCATGCGTCAAAGCCAAGAATTGCACTGTCAGCGATATTCGCCGCAATGGTGATGCACATAGTACCGGCAGGCCATAAGCGGCTTTGCTCCACACCTTTAGTGTTATACATAGCGCTGTGTGTCTTGACTACACCGTTGGCCCTAGCTACGTCGCCTGTTTGAATCAAAGGAACATTTCCCCCTGCATATAGAGAAGGGTCGTTTCGAGGTCGATGCCTCGACTTACCTCGGGCAAGCTCCCCAATGGCCGGTAAGGTTGTCCACACCCACTGACACGGCAGCTCAAAGGGCCTTTCTACCTCGGTAGTTTCGGCGAAAGACTTCTGCTTCTTCTCCCGATACGTTGAGCGGTGATCCGAAATGCGCTTGAGCAACTTATCAGCAGATTCATCGGCGGAGTCTTGCGGCACCAGTTTGCCCATCACGGCCAGTTGCAGCAGGGTTTGCTTAAGGGCGCCGATGCTGGGCTCGGTGGTGAACAGGGTGTGGAAGTGTTCGGCCAGACGTTGCCAGTTGGCGGCGAATTCATCTGCATCGCTGGCCTGGGTCAGGATGTTTAGCAGCGCTTCTACCATTTGAGCGTGGGCGCTTTTGGCGTCTGCCTGCTGGGCATCCAGGCGGTCGCACAGGGCCATCAGCTCATCGACTTTGGCAACGATGCGGTGTTGTTCGGCGAGAGGGGGCAATGGAAACGGATTTGTCTCAACAAAGTCTTTCGGCAATCGTTTCTGACCTGCTGTCCCCGTCATCTTGGTTTCGCCAACAAGCAAGAACTGTGGCGATTTCAGATAGGCCAGTACGTACCTAGGATTAAGGGTTTCGTTAGCAGGGCGAACAATATGCAGCTCAGTCGTGCCCGCGCCCAAGCCATTCATGAGGTTGGAAAAGACGCATGCTTTGCTGTTTTCAAAGCATGGTGTGATCTTCGCGACACCAATATCGCCTTCGGCAAAATGCGTGAAACCTTGTTTTACCTCACCCCAGAGGCGAGGTTCTTGCCCATGCTGATCATCGAAGCGTGTGCCAATAAAAGTCATAGGCACAAAAGAGACTTCAAGTGAGTCTGCTGCAGCATTCCGAGGGTTAACAAATGCTACTTGCGCTAATGAACTCCACTTCCATCCTGCTGGCAATTCAAACGGTTCTGCTTCCTCGCCAACCTCCGTCAGCGGCTTCTGCTTCTTGATCTTGCCCTCAGCTACCAACCGCGCCTTTTCCTCAGCAATGCGCTTGAGCAATTCACTGGCCGGCTCATCACCAGGATCTTGCGGCACCAACTTGCCACGCACCGCCAGTTCCAGAATCAGCTCGCGCAACTTTTTTATGCCATTGGGCGCACCGGCCAGCAGCGGCAGGTTGTCGATGAGCAGCGCCGTCATACCTGGCGCTCCAGGGATTCGGCCAACGCCGCCTTAAGCTGATCGCGTAGGTCGCTGATTTCGCCTTGCAGATTGGCGTAATCTCGCAACAACTCCTCCGGGTCGTGGCTGATTTGTTCGCCGATATGCGGGTTTTTGCAGTCCAGGTTCCAGTTGCGGGCTTGCAGCTCTTCGATGCTGACCTGCCAGGCGAATTCGTTTTCCACTCGTGTGGCGAACCCATCGGCCTCGCTCCCCCACCAGTCTTGTTCCACGGCGAATTCTTCGATGCGCATGGGGCGGGTTTTGTTGTAGTTCTTTACGCCTGCTGGGTACTGGTGCTCGTAGAACCACACCTGCTTGGTCGGTGTGCCTTTAGTAAAGAACAGCAAGTTGGTCTTGATGCCGGTATAGGGGTTGAATACGCCGTTGGGCAGGCGAACGATGGTGTGCAGGTTGCACTCGTTCAGCAGCTTTTCCTTGATGCGGCTCTTAATGCCTTCGCCAAATAGAAAGCCATCGGGCAGCACCACGGCGGCGCGGCCACCGTCTTTGAGCAGCTGCATGATCAGCACCAGAAACAGGTCGGCGGTTTCGCGGGTGCGGAAGGCCGTGGGGAAGTTGGTTTCGATGCCGTCTTCTTCCATGCCGCCGAAAGGCGGGTTGGCGACGATACAGTGCACGCGCTCGCTCGGGCCCCAGCTGATCAGCGGTTTGCTCAGGGTGTTGTCGTGGCGGATCTGGCTGGGCACCTCAATTCCGTGCAGGATCATATTGGTGGTGGCCAGCAGGTGCGGCAGCGGCTTTTTCTCAACGCCGAAGATGCTGCCCTGCAGGATGCGTTCGTCCTCGGCGGTTTTTACATAGCGGCTGCGTTTGTGCTCGATGGCGCAGGTTAAAAAGCCGCCAGTGCCGCAGGCCGGGTCCATGACCTTCTCATCCAGCTTGGGATCGACCATGCGCACCATGAATTCGGTGACCGGGCGCGGGGTGTAGAACTCGCCCGCGTTGCCGGCGTTCTGCAGGTCGCGCAGCAATTGCTCGTAGAGGTTGCCAAACTCGTGGCGTTCCTGGGCCTTGTTGAAGTCCACACCTTCCTGAATCTTGTTGATCACCTGGCGCAGCAGCTGGCCGGATTTCATGTAGTTGTAGGCGTCTTCAAACACGCTGCGCACCACAAAGGCCGAGGGTGTGTTGCTGTATTCGTGCAGGTTCTGCAGCTGCGGGAACAGGTTGTTGTCGATAAAGTCCTTCAGCGCATCGCCGGTCATGCCTTCCGGGTCTGCGGCCCAGGTACGCCAGCGGCAGCTCTCGGGGATCGGCGAATTATAGTTGTCATCCATCAACTCCCATTCCAGCTCACGGTCATCGAAGATCTTGAGGAACAGCAGCCAGACCAGCTGGCCAATGCGCTGGGCGTCACCATCGACGCCGACGTCTTTGCGCATAATGTCCTGGATGGACTTGATGGTGGAGCTGATGGACATAACGAATTCTCGGTCGGTGCGGCAAAGCGGAGGATTGTAATGGAGTTGGCTGCTTAGGTGGACAAGGCTCCGACGTTGCTCACCCTACGGGTAGAACGGATTAACTGGCGTACAGCGCGTCTTCCAGTTCATGGATAGCTTTGTTGTAGCCAGCTTTGCCGCCAAAGGCTTTAACCAGTTCGATGGGTGCACCGAGCTGGTTAAAGGGATCGAGCTGGAGGATTTTGATGTCCTCGATGTGCTCAATGCCGGTGTCGGCGTATTTATCCAGCAGCGCTTCCAGCACTTGGCGGGCTGCACCGGAATACTTGGCGAAGTAGTTACGCTTTTTCACCTGTTCGGCGCGTTCTTTACGCGACAGCGGCGGTTGGTCGAAGGCGACGTGGCAGATCAAGTCAAACGGATCGAGTGGCTTGCCCTGTTTCTTTTCCACTTCTTCGGCCAGGGCTTCCCACATCACACCTTGGGTGGCCATTTCGTCGATGATGGCCTTTTTCTGCTCGGCATCACTCCAATGGCGCAGAAAATCGTCCAGCGAGGCGAACTGTTTTTGTACGCAGGTGCGGGTGTAGTCGTGCAGCGATTCGGTGATCAGTCGGCCATCCTGGCCGTAGTACTGCACACGCTCGGCGATGACATAAATCGGGATGCTGTCGATGATGTACTTGATGCGCCTCTTGCCGTCTTCCTCGCCGGTAAAGTCCAGATCATCACCTTCTCCATCGCTGCCTGCGCTGATGCCATCGCCTTCAAGTAAATCGTCGGGCGGGACTGGCGGCTCGCTGCCTTCGGGGGCGTAGACCACCACCGGGTCACCGTCGAAGGCCGGGTCGGCAAACAGATCGGTCGCCTTCTTGAAGTCCATGATGGTGAACCAGTATTTGCCGAAGTCTTCATTGATGCGGGTGCCACGGCCGATGATCTGCTTGAACTCGGTCATCGACTTGATGTGCTGGTCGAGCACGATCAGCTTGCAAGTCTGCGCATCGACACCGGTGGTCATCAGCTTGCTGGTGGTGGCGATGACCGGGTAGCGCTCTTCCGGGTTGATGAAGTTATCCAGCTCGGCCTTGCCTTCCTGATCATCGCCGGTGATGCGCATGACGTACTTGCGGTTCTCAGTCACGCGCTCGGGGTTGAGGTTGACCAAGGCCTGGCGCATACGCTCGGCGTGATTGATATCGTCGCAGAAGACGATGGTTTTCTGGAACGGGTCGGAGGCCTTGAGGAACTCGGTGACCTTCTGCGCCACCAGTAGGGTGCGCGCCTCGATGACCAGGGTGCGATCCATGTCCTTGAGGTTGTAGATGCGGTCTTCGATCAGCTCGCCATTCTTGTCGAGCATGCCCTTGGGTGGACGCCAGCCTTGCAGGTCTTTGTCGAAGTCGATCCGCACCACTTTATAGGGCGCGAGAAAACCGTCCTCGATGCCCTGCTTGAGGGTGTAGCTGTACACCGGCTCACCGAAGTAGGTGATGCTGGACACCTCTTTGGTTTCCTTCGGTGTTGCGGTGAGGCCGACATGGGTGGCGTTGGAGAAGTAGTCAAGAATCTCGCGCCAGGCGGAGTCCTCGGCGGCGCTGCCACGGTGGCATTCGTCGATCACGATCAAGTCGAAGAAGTCGCGGGAGAACTGCTTGTAGACGTTCATCTCTTCTTCAGCGCCAGTCATCGCCTGATAGAGCGACAGGTAGATCTCGTAGGAGGTGTCTATCTGGCGTCTGGCGATTTTGGTCACCGCTTGGCCGAAGGGCTTAAAGTCGTTGTTCTTTGTCTGGTCGACCAGGATGTTGCGGTCGGCAAGGAACAGGATTCTTTTTTTCTGTTTTGATTTCCACAGTCGCCAGATGATTTGAAAGGCGGTGTAGGTTTTTCCGGTGCCAGTTGCCATTACCAGCAGAACGCGGTCCTGCCCGCGCGCTACCGCCTCAACGGTGCGGTTGATGGCGTTCATTTGGTAATAGCGCGGCATACGTCCGGAGCCGTCGTCGTAGTAGGGCGCTTCTATCTTGTGTTGAGCAGCATTGTCCAACCCCTTCCATTGGCAGTAGCGGTGCCAAAGTTCGGCAGGACTAGGGAACTGATCCAAGGAGAGCTCAGTTTCGACCTTGCTGCCTGTCCCGCTGCGATCATGAAAGAGGAAACCATCGCCATTGCTGGAGAACACGAACGGCACATCCAACGCCTCTGCATAGCCAAGAGCTTGCTGCATGCCGGAGCCAATGGAGTACTTGTTATCCTTCGCCTCGATCACAGCGATGGGGAGGTTGGCTTGGTGGTACAGGATGAAGTCTGCACGGCGCGCCTCGCCCCGGCTGTGAAGCTTGCCCCGGACCAAAATGCGGCCTTTGGTGAAGCTGACCTCCTCACGCACCTGTTTTAGCATGTCCCAGCCAGCTTGCTGAACCGCTGGTGCGATGTACTTACTGCAGATGTCCCGCTCAGAAAGTGATTTCTTGTCCATGGCTGGCTATGTCCCTGTGGCATTCTGCGGAATTTACCACATTGGCTAGAGGCATGCTGCCAGTATCAGCTGGTAAGGTGCCTCGCAGCTTTGTAAGTCCGTATTAGTTAGTCTTTTTGTGACTGCTAACTTGAATTTAACTTTAAGTCTATCCTGCTAACGCAGGTTAAGAGCTTGTCCACTGAGACTCAAAGCTTTTTAGGCGGAAAGTGACTGAATCTGATTTTATGCAGATCCTAGAATGCAGTGCAGGTTAGCAATGGTAGGCCGGCAAACCTGCAAATTTCCGCATCATTTATCCTAGCGCTTGGACAGAGTTTGCTAAGCGCTTTTCTTGTCCGAATTGGGTTGTGTAAAATCGTTGCTCTATACCATAAATTAGCATCTTTAGTTCGTTGTCTGTGGAGATGTCAAACATTCCCGCATCTTTGTCAAATTTCAAGCTTTCGCCGCAATAGCCATCAATGTAGGAAAGCATGCCTTCTTTGTCTTGCTCTGGTAATGCCGCCAGAGTGGCCATCGCCAATGCAATTCTTTTTCTATTGGGTTTCGATACTTTATCGGCGTCAAAGTCATTGCTAAGACTTATGAACGGTTCGTCGAGGAACTGCTTAACCTCTTCCTGTGTTGCTTCTTTATAGAGCTCATCAATCCCCGGGAAAATACTTGAAATCGTCGCCAGGATTTTAAAAATTAACACGTCTTGTTTAGAGAAATATACAGCGTCCGGTTGGGTGTTGATCACGAGTCGTAGCCGATCATCTTCAATCTCTGCGACTTCGCCGAATACAAAAGTCTTGCGTCGCAGGAATAATGACGGAGTAACCTTCTGGAAATAAAAGTCACTTCCTTGAAGTGCGCATATGTGAGATATGTCCGGAAATTTTCCTTTGGGAAGTTCGTCGTAATTTTTCGGGTCGATGTCGGCTGTCAGTATCTCTAAACAGTAAGATTGCTGTGAAAAATTTTCGACTTTAAACCAGCACTCTTCATCCAGGTTGTGGTCTGGGTTGTAAGGGATGCATGCCCCGGGATCGACTTCAATGCGCGAAAATAGCGTGTGGTCTGATATTAATTTAAAGATTGGTTTCTTACGTACTTTCTTAACCTTTGCCAGAACGTGATCCATATTTTTAGTCTCGCTCGATGTATGTGTAGTTATTTATTCTAGACGCTTTTGTGATGACTATCTCTGCGGGGGTTTTGTATCTCTGGCGGCTGATCAGGAATATGGAGGATTTGGATGTTGTGGTTATGTTGTAAAATTCATATCCGTAAAGTAAGAATAGGGGGTTGAAATATAGTGCTTGGGATCTAAATGTGAAGATGAATAAAATCCCGTAGACAAAAAACAAGGTCTCCCAATTATTCACGCTTAGAGCTACAAAGAAATATCCAAGGTAGCTTGGTAAAAAACTATTATTTGCGTGGTCAATGCTGCTCGTTTGTCCTTTTTTGAATTCGTCTTTACCCAAAAAAGAGCTGAGTAAAAGGCTTAGTCCTGTGAGCGTGATCGGAATCGATAAGTAAAATAGATAGGAGGCAGCGTTAGGTATTTTGGTTAGCCAAGGGGTGTTAGAAAAGAAATGTCCTAGCGTAAAACCTTTCTGGACAAGAAAAACGATAACAAGCAACGACGTGGCATTGAAGGTCAGCAAGAGCCTGAATATAAAGTTAAGATCAAATCGTAACCTGTCCATAGGTTCCTCAGTGCAGTAGCCGGTGCTGTATAATCACCACCGCGAAGCTCGATAGTATCAATTGGCCATGTCGCGGTCTAGCTTACTTCGGCTCCTTCGTCTGATGGATTTCGCATCCGATTTTGCTTTACGTAGGCTCCAAATTAGACATCTACCCAGCACGTGGTTGGAGGTTTCAGCGGTTGAACATCCATGGCTTTTCTAATCGACGGGCGATCAGCCTCACGGTGAGTAGGTACTGATATCGGGTAGCCTCACTGTGCATTTTCAAGTGATTATCGAGAAACCAAGCCATATGCTTTTTCTGCCAAGCCCAAGGCGTCTGTCGTTGCCAGCGCTCAGAAATCTCCGCTTGGATGATTCTCGCCTGCCGAAAATGGCGTTGTTGAGTGGCTTGCGATCCTCTCAGCACGCCGGCTAAGAACAGCTCCATGTCGAATGGCCTTTCATACGCCCTCCAATGTACGCAGCGACGACGTCGATCCGACCGTGCCCCAGCTCATAGCTGATTTGCATTCGAGCCTCGCGGTCAAGGTGCTGATCTAACTGGCAGCATTGCCCCCCGTTTATAGGCGCGCGATGTTGGGTGATTTGCTCGTAACGCTCACATGCGTACGCCGCTCGCAGCTCATGAAAGCCTTTGAGCTTGTGTGCATGCAGGACGTCCCGCGCTGGGCGAATGATTTCCTGCAGAACATTCAGAAAGCTTTCGTCTGGCGCAATCAGGTTGCGGCTACTCGCAGGCGACACCTGCCGTGCAAACCCAAGTGCGTCTTGAACATGGTGGACCACCGCAATCCATCGTGGCGCTGAGGCGCCAGCTCGGCCGCCTTTGGTACCATCCTGGACGTTGATCCTGCCTAGGTCGTTAGCCTCACGGCTCAGCCGTGGCAAGTCGGCTAGGATGGCCTCACGCAAGCGCATGCCGGTGGCTCGCGCCAACAGAACGATTGCAGCGGCCCGGAGCTGATGATCGCGGCAAAGCACATCGGCAATCTGCTTAACCTGGTTGCGGTCTTGGCCCTGTGGCACCGAGTGTCGAACTCCGCTGCGCTGCATACCCAGCGCCTTGCACGGACTTGGCAGTTTCACATGCTGATCACCGCGAAGCGCTGCCATGGTCCTGTTCACGCTGGATAGTCGGTTTTGCGCGGTGCTGACTGCGAGATCACCGCGCTTAACCATGTCGCGCAGATACGCCGCGTAGTCGGCCAATACCTTTCGATCAATCTGCCGCGCATCATTGATACGGGGCCCCTGTTCGGAGCGGCACCACTTTACGAATGCCAACCACCGGTCACCGTGCGCCTTCACCGTGCCGTAGTGGCCTCCGCCGAACATGTCTTTCAACGCTTGCGGCCCTGCATAGCTCAATTGTCTGCCGTAGCCGAAATTACGACCATCGCGTCTACCCACTAATGCCATGTCGATCACCTCATCTTCCGATCTCCGATCGTCGCCCCACGTCATCCCGCCAAGAATGCTGAGTGTTATCAGGGATCAAGGCCCCTGCGACCTGTGGGGAATGTCCTCTACGCGGGACTGGCGGCTCCTTACGACCGGGAGCAAGGGCATCTCATGATCTGGCCTCCTTAACACCGTTGCCGGTGGGCGGGTGGAGGCAGTGCTGGCTGACGAGACCAGCGACTGAAGATCCTGAGCCGTGTGCAAGCAGCAATGCGATGACCGGGGCATGCCTGACTGTCAGTCAGGTGCAGTCCATTCCCTGGTCTGCGGCACCATCATCTACATGGCGGTTGCTGGTGACATCGGCGTTTGTCACGCCGATTGTCACGAGAGGGAATGCCGCAAAGCCATGTGCGATCAGGGCTGCAGCAGCGTTAGAAGTGCCCGTCTCTTTCCACAGAAAGAGACGGGCACAGGTTGGCGCAAGATTCGGCCAAGCGGATAGGTTGCTGCAGGACAGCGCAATAGGAAGTGTCGTCTGGCGCACGAGGACCATGAAATGTAGTTGGCATCCATCACCGGGGAGGTGACCGGGCGAGCTGCCGGATGCGAATCGCCATTTGGGGGGAGAACCACCGCGAGAGCGGCGTGACCTTCAAGGCTCGGGCCACCTGGGTTGCTGTCATCGACAGCGCTTGCACGGCCAGTTCTACGCCTGTAGATAAACCCGGTCAAGTTTCAAAATTCAGCGTCACTTTGGACTTTAAGAGCGGTTATCCACCGGTGGAATTCCGTGGTAAATCCTGGACAACGTGGTCGCTTTTAGCTATTCAAAGTGAGGTCCTTCCAAACAGGGCGGCTTTGCAGCCCTGTTTGGAAGGACCCGTGCTGAGAAGCGAATAAGCGAGGCTGCTAGCCCCGAATCTTGAACGTTCAGTTGTTTCTGCTGCCGTTCTTGCGCCGTATAGCGCTAGCGTATCGGCACCACGTTCTTGTCTCTGACTTGGCCATACGCTGAGGCGAGCAGGCTGCCGGTGGCGGCTTTCTGGATGTACTCACTCCACCACGCCATCATCGGGCGCCGGCGCTCGATGTAGTCGGCCCGGTTGTAAGCGCTCCGCCCCTCATCCTTGTCGACATGCGCCAGTGCGACCTCAATGAGTTCGGGGTCCCACCCATGTTCATTCAAGATGGTGCTGGCCATCGAGCGCATGCCGTGGCTGACCAACCGATCCTGGAACCCCATACGTTTCAACGCCATGTTGGCAGTCTGGCTATTGGCGTGGGTGCGTGGGTTTCTGTCGGCCGGGAAGACGTGTTCGCGATGGCCGCTGTGGTTCTTCAATGATTCCAACAGCGCGACAGCGTGATCACTCAACGGGATGCTGTGCGGGCGGCGCTTCTTCATCCGCTCCGGTGGGATAGTCCAAACGCGCCTTTCAAAATCGATGTCTGCCCAGCGAGTAGTCGCTGCCTCGGCGGGGCGAGTCATGGTGTGCAACTGCCATTCGATCAGGCAACGGGTCGTGCGTTTGATGCTGGCGTTCGCGATCTCCAGCATGAGCTCGGGGAGTTCTTCGGGCGGAAGCGCAGCCATGTTCTCTTTCTTGGGCTTCTTGAAGACTGCCCTGATGCCGCTGAGCGGGTTAGCGAAGATCAGGCAGGAGTTTACGCCGTAGGTCATGATCTCGTTTAGCCGCTGGCTAAGACGTTTGACCGTCTCCAAGCTGCCTTTCGCTTCGATTGGACGAAGCAATGCGATTACCATCGGCGCGGTGATTTTCACCAGTGGTGTCGTCCTCAAGTCGGGGAACACGTGCAACGTGAGCGACCGCCAAATGTCCTCGGCATAGGCCGGGGTCACCGAGTCTTTCTTGAGCTCGAACCAGGCGGTGGCCACGTTCTCAAAGGTGTGTTCCGTTTCTGCACGCTTGGCTTCATTCAGCGTGTTGCGCTGTACCTTCGGATCAATGCCCTGAGCGAGCAGCTCGCGCGCATCGACTGCCATCTTTCGTGCATTTGCCAGTGACAGTTCGGGATAGGTCCCAAAGCCGATGTTGATGCGCTTCTTGGTCACCGGCTCGCGGTAGTTGAAATTCCACAGCAACGAGCCGTTGCTGCGTACACGGAGCTGCAAACCATCACCGTCAGTGAGGACGTAATCCTTGGACGCGGGTTTGACTACTTTGAGCTGTCGATCGGAGAGGCGGAGGTTTTGAGCAGGCATGAGATTGTCCTCAAGCACTGATTCGGTATTCCAAAGATTAGCACCGGATGAGATGGAATACCGTCTGGAATACCCAAATGGCTGGAACTCCAAAACTCTCAAAAGACCGTAAAAGCGCTGGAAGCCGCGTGTTTACTGGATCGCAGGCACAAAAAAAGACGTCCGTGGACGTCTTTGTTTGATCATTTGGTGGAGCCGGGGGGAGCTGAACCCGCGTCCGCCAACAGTTAACTTTATCGCTATCCCATAGGCGCTGTGGGGTTTATGGAAAGCTTGAGTATACCGAGTGTCAACGGTGAGGAATTACCGTTATGCAAAGAATTGCAGCGCACTTCTCATTGTATTGTAGGAAAATTCCTCTTTTTGGTAGGCTTCTGGAGCCTTTCGAGAGAAAATCCAATGCCCGTCATCATCGTTGAGAACGATTCATCGCAGTGGGAAGACGAGACAGGCTCTGTCTATCACTTTCCCAAACGCTACAAAAACTTGCTCGCTCAGGGAATGGAGGTGGTCTACTACAAGGGGCGTATCAAAGACAAGTCCTTTGCTTCTGCGCGTCTCAGCAACGATCCGCACTATTTCGGCAAGGCACGCATCGGCAAGGTTGATGCAGACAGAAGGAATAACAAGGGGGATCTCTTCGCGTTTATTGAAAATTTCGTTCCGTTTGAAAACCCCGTTCCATTAAAAATTGACGGGATTTACCTGGAGACCATCCCCGCGACCCGAGTGAAAAACTACTGGCGAGACGCGGTTCGACCCATCTCTCAGGTCAATTACGATGCCATCTTAAGCCACGCAAAGCTGTTGTCTTCCCAAGCGCAAACGGTTGTGCCGAATGCAGACGACGATACATTCACCTTTGAGTCGTTTAGTGAAGGCAGCAAGACAAGCTTCTTTGGAACACGTTACGAGCGCAGCACCGACCTGAGGATGAAAGCTATCGCTTTCCACGGGCTTGACTGCAAGGCATGCGGTTTTGATTTTGAACAGGCTTATGGGGAACACGCGAAGGGCTTCATCCACGTTCACCATGTCGTACCGATCTCGACATTTGGTGGTGAGCAGGCCGTGAGTCCTGAGACAGATCTCGTAACGTTGTGCGCCAACTGTCATGCGGTAGTCCATCGCAAGCGTGATAAGACACTGAGCATTGAAGAGTTAAAAGGAATGTTGCGCGGGCGGTGGGTCAACGAGCCTCTGTAGACAGCCTCTAGCCGGCGCAAAGTACACTCTGACGATCTGGCGTAGGACTTTCGCCATGAATACGGTAAGAAACGCAATATCGGGGGTGGAAGCGTTGGATGCCTTGATTATCGCCCATGATTTTCTGCTGAATCGCGAGCGTCGCCCCAACCAACATCACAACGGATTAGTCAAGGCACAAAGATGATTTATGAGGATGTCGACCCGCAGCTTCTCGCCTTTTTGCATGATCCCCTGGCAACGCTCGAAGCCTTGGATATTGAACGAAAGCGTCCCAATTGGCTTACCCGGACGCTCTACAAGGTGCCAGCCCTTCGTCGCTTCATTAGTTCCGAACAGGTTCAGTGGCTTGTCTTAGAGAAGCTGAGTGCGGGCCTTGCGAAGGCGAAGAGAACGCTGCCCCAGCACCTCTTTGAAGACACCGTTTCGCTCAATGAAAAAACTATGAGTCGCTTCACTGACCAACTGAGCAAGTACTTCAGAATTGGTATCATGCTGGTTAAGAATGAGGCCGATTCGAGTGAGCGGCTTGCAATGCTCAACGCATTCATTCAGGCCAACACCTGGGCCAAACTCGAGTACACCTGCAACAGGATTGCCGAGAACCTGCAGCTTCGCGCTGAGCATAACTTGGCCATTTTGAGTAACGCCAACCTTTGGCTTGGTTACTACCTGAGCGAGGTTTACTTCCTCATGGCACACGGACTAATGAGCGCCAGGCTGGAGGGGAAAACGCTGTCGATCGTGCCTACCGCTACGCTCCAGCGTCGCCTCAAAGGGCATTGGTTAGCAGAGACCTGCGAAGCTAACTCTAAAATTAGTGACATGCGCACTTTGCTCGACATGGCACTGGTACTACAGAGGCTAGGGCATTTGCCGCCTTCAGCACGCGAGCCGCTGATCGCCCATGTCCTCGACAAGTGTCTGTCCATACACACAAACTATCTATCAGCGAATATAATTCTGCACCCCCAGTATCAGTACTTGCGCGAGATTGTCTACTTCGCTACGTATCTCGAGCTGCGGGTAATGCTAGGTGAGCGCATTACTCCAGCAGCTCAGCTGCAAAGCTGCGTAAGCCCGGCGACTATCAGCATGATCAACTCCGCTCTCTCGGGACAAGCGCCGACGCTAAATTCAGCCAGCAGCTTTATCGAATACAAAGGCAATACATACGTGCGGGGTGCGTTGAGCTTTAAATATGGATTGAGGAAATTTGTAGGGCAGTTACTAGGGAAAGCTTTACAAGGTGGTAAGGGGCAGGATTTCAGAGGGGTGCTCGGTATCGGTTTTGAGGCGGATTATATTGTTAACTACATCAAGAATCTCAACGACCCGCGGTTCAAGGTCTATGGTGAATTCAAGCCGGGCAACAGATCGAAAGTCAAGGGGTACGATATAGACCTGGTTCTGCAGGACGTAGAGGAAGATATTTATTACTTTATCCAAGTAAAGTATCGACTATCCAATCTTCCTACTTATCTCTCCGAGCAATGCCGGCTTTTTTCCGAGCCTGAGTTCCGCAAGGGCTTCGTAAAACAACTGGCAATGCTGAGAGACAATCTCACCGATGACAGCATTAGGCAAAAGCTCAGTAGCCACGGCTTGGTCAATGCACATACGCATAACAGCCATTTTATTTTGTTGCATAACATACCGTTTCTCAATTTCTATGAGCTGGATGGCATCTTCTTCTACGAATGGAACCTGCTTCGGAACATCTTGCGCGACGGACGCGTACAGTTCCGCAAGGATCAGGAACTCACTGAGAGGTATGTCTTGAGCAAGCCGCGCTTGCATCAGCCGGGAGAGTTAGTTAACGCCTACTTAAGTCATCCGCAGAATGGTGCACGATTAGTCGACCACTATGAGATCTACTGTAGGGCGAGCGCGCAATTCGTTTATGACGACCTGGATGTCATTTGCAAGCTGATTTGAGAGTGATACCTATCTCACTGCTGTTACTAGCAATGCGGTACATCATCGCTGCACGACCTCATAGACAATAAACCGAATAGCCCTTCTGAATGGCCCACAGATGAGAAGGGGGCCTATGAGCGAGCGATCTGGTAGTAGCGTGATCGTCATGCACATCAGGCCCTCTTCCTGCGAACGCCAGATCAGGCTCAGGTGGCGCGAGCTACGGTTTGACCCACACGCGATGGATGCGGGACAGGTCGTGGGAGCCAGGCGTCAACGCTGTCCGCACAAAGGGCGGCGTCAATACTGGTTGATATGGGCTGGCCCTTGCAGCGCATCGAGCAGGTGGCACATGCAGTCAAAACCCACAGCTACTCGGCTGGCTTCGAGCCGCTCACCCTTGAGGCCAGGATTCTTCAGGATAGTGACCGCCTGGACGCCATAGGTGCGGCGGGTATCGCCCGGTGTTTTTACGTTTCCGGGCGAATGGGGTCGGCGCTGTACGATTTCGAGAACCCCACTGCGTGGGGGAGGGAGTATCAGGACAAGGCGTATACGGTCAAACACTTTCATACCAAGCTGCTCAAGCTTGCGTCAGGCTTTGAAGCTGCTGAAGGGGCTTGGCAGGCTGCTGAACGTCATGCTCGGCTTGAAGTGTTTCTTGCGGATTTCATAGATGAGATTGGAGCCAGCGGTGCAGGCTGAAGCGCGTGAGCCCAAACCCTTTAACAGTTCAAGATTGCGCTTGGTCTGTGGCTGTTCTTCCGCCGATTTTTCCTCACTGTTCAGCGGCCGGATGGATTACCAGTGACCGCATCGGGTAATACAGGCTCAGAAGCCCTCGCAAGCCGATCCGATTGGATATTGAAAAGGGGAGATTTCTGGAACCGTTGACGATATGGTTGATTCTTTTCAAGGATGGATCATGGCCACTCACAGCGCGAACCACTTACAGAAACACCTCGCTGTACTGATCGACGCCGACAACGCCCCAGCCGCCATCGTTGAAGGTTTGTTCGAAGAAATTGCCAAATACGGCGTGGCCAGCGTCAAGCGCATCTATGGAGACTGGACCGGCCCGCAACTGGGTGGCTGGAAAAAGGTTCTGCTCGATTACTCCATCCAACCCATCCAGCAATTCGCCTACACAAAAGGCAAGAACGCAACCGACAGCGCGTTGATCATCGATGCAATGGACCTGCTCTACACCCGACGTTTCGATGGCTTCTGCCTGGTTTCTAGCGACAGCGACTTCACTCGGCTAGCTTCACGCCTGCGTGAGGAAGGCCTGACCGTTTATGGGTTTGGTGAAGAGAAGACGCCGAAGCCATTCGTGGCCGCCTGCGACAAGTTTGTCTACACCGAGCTGTTACGGGAGGAGGTGTTGCCTCCTGCCAGCGAGCAGGTGGCAGGTGACGTTGATGCCACTTCCGGCCCCGACAAGCCGAACAAAGACGCAGTTGCTCGTAAAAAGCCAAAAGTCCCGGTTGGCTTCATCAACAAGATTCTGGACGACCTTGCCGACGAGGAGGGCTGGGCGAGCCTGGGAATGCTGGGCGCAAACATAACAAAGCTCCGACCGGAGTTCGATCCGCGCACCCATGGTTTCAAGAAGCTGAGCGATTTGATCAAGGGGCATCCACATGCGTTCGAGCTGCAGGCGCGGCCGCTTTCCGGGGGCGCGAGTGCGCTTTACGTTCGCCACAAAACCGCCCGCTAGGTGCGACCTGCATCGAGCCGTTTGCATTGTATCTGCCGATGACTTGCCCAGTGTCACGCAGAGGCACAGGCCTGCCTGATCCTGCTGGCCCCGTGGTCGCTGCCCGGCATGGTAGTCTCGGCCATTTCTTGTCGAATGTGTGATTTCTCCCGCTTAACCTTCGTCAAGAACACTACCCCTAAGCCGTCGTCTGGGGATTGATACAGGGCCCTCCATGCAAACGCTGTTGAACGAGATTCTCGAAGAAGTACGTCCCTTGATCGGCAAGGGCAAAGTGGCTGACTACATCCCTGCGCTGGCCGACGTGCCGGCGAACCAGTTGGGCATCGCCGTCTACGGCAACGATGGCAGTTATCACTGCGCAGGCGACGCCCTGGTGCCGTTTTCGGTGCAGAGTATTTCCAAGGTGTTCAGCCTGGTCCAGGCGATTGGCCACTCGGGCGAGGCCATCTGGGAGCGGCTTGGCCATGAGCCCTCGGGCCAGCCGTTCAACTCGCTGGTGCAGCTGGAGTTCGAACGCGGGCGCCCGCGCAATCCGTTCATCAACGCGGGTGCGTTGGTGATCTGTGATATCAACCAGTCGCGCTTTGCAGCACCTACCTTGTCGATGCGCGATTTCGTGCGGCGGCTGTCGGGCAACCCGCATATCTCGATCGATGCGCGCGTTGCTGATTCGGAATACCAATTCCGCGCGCGCAACGCGGCCATGGCGTACCTGATGCAGTCGTTCGGCAACTTCCATAACGAGGTCGAAACGGTGTTGCGCAGCTATTTCAGCTACTGCGCGCTGCAGATGAACTGCCTCGACCTGGCCCGGGCGTTCTGTTTCCTGGCCAACGATGGTTTCTGCAAGCACAGCGGCTCGCAGATCCTCACCCCGCGCCAGACCCAGCAGGTGAACTCGATCATGGCCACCAGCGGGCTGTATGACGAGGCGGGCAATTTCGCCTACCGTGTGGGGCTGCCGGGCAAGAGTGGTGTGGGCGGTGGCATCGTGGCGATCGTGCCGGGGCAATTCACTGTGTGCGTGTGGTCACCTGAGCTGAACGCTGCGGGCAACTCTCTGGCTGGGATGGCGGCGCTTGAGCTGTTGAGTTCGCGGATCGGATGGTCGGTGTTCTGATCAGCAGCATCGCTGATTAATCATGTGGCAGGGCGTGCGAATTGCCTTCAAGTCTGTGCTTCGCTCGAGATCTTGAAGGCAATTCGGTGAGTGATGTTCAGCGCATCATGCCCAACTCGGCATCATCCATCAGCGCCTTGGCTAACGCGCACAGGTAGTGCGAAGCCCATATCAGCTGAGGCTTGTCTTCCATCAAGCCGTCCAAGGTCAGGTCCCGTGCGTAGCCCATCAATTCCGAGGCTTGTTCGCGGGCGCTCTGGCAAGGGATGCCGGCTTCGATGCGGAAGAGGGGATGGGTCTGGTTTTCACCTTGGTAGAAGGTGGTCTTGCCGACGGTGCATTTGGGTTCTTCTGTAGGCATTGTTCAATCTCCCCGAAAATCTCTAGTGCCTGCGCTGACCCTATCGCCGGCGATAAGGCAGCCCGGGCGACATATCAGTGAAGCCTTAGTGCAAGGTCCGTGGTTCAGAAGGCATTTGCACCTGGATCAGCGCTTGCTCAAGCAGGGCTCGCAGCGTCTCCAGCTCATGCATAGACGCCATCATGAGGATTGATGCCGGTGACTTGGGATGCAGTAGCATTGCCTGATGCGTGACGGTCGACGCGCACAACGCGTAATCCGTGGCTTGGATCAGAGTGTCTTCAAGGGAAGGGAAATGTGGTGGGTCAGGGACTATCTTTCGCATGCTTTCGCTCCAACAATGGTTGAGCTGCGATTCCATCTCGCTGTCAAACGGGAGGGTGGCAGCTGTACGCGGGTTGACAGACCGAGATTGTTGGCACTCGGCGCACACGAAGGTGCCCGCACGCACAGCCGCCATAAGCGTATGTACACGGACAACAATCGACGGCCTGTCAAAACCGGTCGCTGAATTGGCAGCGACCAGCCGAGACTAGAATCCACGTTGACCATGTGCAACGAAAAACAGGCGCAGGGAGTATCTTTGGGAAACGGCCTACAGGGAAGTGCCTATTTCTGATTTTTCGCACGTTATCCTTCACAGCTTGTAGCGCGTGCTGCAGCGCATTCAACCGAAATGGAACGCACCAGCAATGACCAGCGAAGCTTTCGCCCCTTTCCAACACCTCGCCGCTCAACTGCTGAAACATCTCCCACCAGACCACCACGATGGCTCCCACGACCTCGCGCACATCCATCGCGTATGGGTAAACGCGCAGCGGATCCGGCGGGCAGAGGGCGGCGACCTGGAAGTACTGCTGGCCGCGACGGTATTGCATGACTGTGTGCCAGTCGAAAAGAACTCACCTTTGCGTAAGCAGGCGTCGAGCTTGTCGGCCGAAAAGGCCACCGCCATCCTCACCGCGCTTGGCTGGCCGTTGCCGCGTGTCGAGCAGGTGGCCCATGCGATCAAAACGCACAGCTATTCCGCAGGTTTCGAGCCAGCGAGCCTCGAAGCCCGAATTCTGCAGGACAGTGATCGCCTGGACGCCATCGGTGCGGTGGGTATTGCCCGCTGTTTCTATGTTTCCGGGCGGATGGGCTCGGCGCTGTACGATTTCGAGAATCCCGCTGCGCAGGGGCGGGGGTATCAGGATACGGCCTACGCCATCGAGCACTTTCATACCAAGCTGCTCAAGCTGGCATCGGGCTTCAAGACCGCCGAAGGGGGGCGCCTGGCTGCCGAACGCCACGCGCGGCTGGAAGCCTATCTTGCGGATTTCATGGAGGAGGTCGGTGCTAACGGCGTTGGCTGACCCAAGTGGACCCTGGCTAAACGTCTACGCTCCCTTCAGCGTCGCCTCAGCTAGCCGGGTCCTGGCCCAGCACCTTGGCCAGCGCCACGCGGGCATCCTCCAGTTGCACCAGTGAAGCATGCCGCGCGCCCAGCGCGTCGCCGTTCTGGATGGCGGTGAGGATTGCCTTGTGCCGGGGCAGGGCGAGTTCGTCGAAATTCGCCCGCTGGTTGGAATAGCGCACCGACTCGCGCAGCGCCATCGACAGCATGTTGCACAGGTAGGCCAGCAGGTCGTTGTGGGTGGCGTCGGCGATGCGGGCGTGGAAGTCCAGGTCGGGTTGCAGGCGCTCTTCATGGTTGCGTGCGGCTTCCATGCGCTGGTAGGCCTCGGCGATCGACGCGACGTCCTCGGCGCTGGCGTTGGTGGCGGCCAGCGCGGCGGCGGCGGGCTCGATGACCCAGCGCACGCTGGACAGCATGTTGAAGAATTCCTGCTGCGGCGTGGCCTGCATCAGCCAGTGCAGCACATCGGGGTCGAGCATGTGCCAGTCATGCCGGGGGCGGACCAGGGTGCCTGTACGCGGGCGGGCTTCGATCAGGCCCTTGGCGGTGAGGGCGCGCATGGCCTCGCGGAATACCGGCCGGCTGATCGCGTAGGTTTCGCACAGGCTGGCCTCGGAGGGCAGCTTCTGCCCGGGTGCGAGTTGGCCGGATACGATCTGTACGCCAAGGTCCTGGACCAGGGTGGCGTGCATGCTCTTGCGCGTGGTGGGCTGGCGGTAGTTCATGTGCGGCGGGGGCGATCCTTCGGGCGGGGGCAGCATCATAGCATTAGCGCGTCAACGCGGTGCATGGCACCGGCTGCGCCGGTGTTCGCGGCTGAAGCCGCTCCCACAGGTTTAGCGTTACCTCGAAACCAGCGCAGTACCTGTGGGAGCGGGCATGCCCGCGAAGCAGGCGGCGCGGAGGATGGCACCGGCTTTGCGGGTGTTCGCGGCTGAAGCCGCTCCCCCAGGTGTAGCGTTAACTCGAAGCCAGCGCAGTGCCTGTGGGGCGGGCGTGCCCGCGAAGCAGGCGACGCGGAGGATGGCACCGGCTTTGCCGGTGTTCGCGGCTGAAGCCGCTCCCACAGGTTTAGCGTCACCTCGAAGCTGGCGCGGTACCTGTGGGCGGGTTTACCCGCGAAGAATCCGGCGCGATGGGCTGCGCAGCAGCTCCAATGACGCTAACCGACAGGCTTCAGGCATTAGTGCGAGTGCTTGGGCACCGCCGCGCCGCGGCAACCGACCAGGAAGTCGAAGTCGCAACCTTCGTCGGCCTGCATCACGTGGTCCAGGTACAGCCTGGCATAGCCACCGCTGATCAGCTGCGGCGGGGCTTGCAGGTCGGCCAGGCGGCCGGCCAGTTCCTGGTCGGAAATGTCCAGGTGCAGGCGGCCTTCCTTGCAGTCCAGTTCGATCCAGTCACCTTCACGCACGGCCGCCAGTGGCCCACCCGCCGCAGCCTCCGGCGCCACGTGCAGCACCACGGTGCCATAGGCGGTGCCGCTCATGCGCGCGTCGGAAATGCGCACCATGTCGGTCACGCCCTGGGCCAGCAGCTTGGCCGGCAGGCCCATGTTGCCGACCTCGGCCATGCCCGGGTAGCCCTTCGGCCCGCAGTGCTTCATCACCAGCACCGAATTGGCGTCCACCTCCAGCTCGGGGTCGTTGATGCGGGCCTTGTAGTCCTCGAAGTTCTCGAACACCACCGCCCGGCCGCGGTGCTGCATCAGCGCCGGGGTGGCCGCCGACGGCTTGAGCACGGCACCCTTGGGCGCCAGGTTGCCGCGCAGGATGCAGATGCCGCCGTCGGCCACCAGCGGCTTGTCGATCGGGCGGATGACTTCTTCGTCATACAGCGGCGCAGCCTGGCAGTTGTCCCACAGGCTCTTGCCGTTGGCGGTCAGCGCGCCGGGGTTGGGCAGCAGGCCGTGTTCGCCCAGGCGGCGGATGACCGCGGGCAGGCCACCGGCGTAGTAGAACTCTTCCATCAGGAAGCGCCCCGAAGGCTGCAGGTCGACCAGGGTCGGCGTGCCGCGGCCGATGCGGGTCCAGTCTTCCAGTTGCAGGTCCACGCCGATGCGCCCGGCGATGGCCTTGAGGTGGATCACTGCGTTGGTCGAGCCACCGATGGCGGCGTTGACACGGATGGCGTTTTCGAACGCTTCGCGGGTGAGCAGCTTCGACAGGCGCAGGTCTTCGCGCACCATGTCGACAATGCGCATGCCCGACAGGTGGGCGAGCACGTAGCGGCGTGCATCCACGGCGGGGATGGCGGCGTTGTGCGGCAGCGAGGTGCCCAGCGCCTCGGCCATGCAGGCCATGGTCGAGGCGGTGCCCATGGTGTTGCAGGTACCCGCCGAGCGCGACATGCCGGCTTCGGCCGAGAGGAATTCGTTGAGGTCGATCTGCCCGGCTTTGTAGGCCTCGTGCATCTGCCAGACGATGGTGCCGGCGCCAATGTCCTTGCCTTTGTGCTTGCCGTTGAGCATCGGCCCGCCGGTGACCACGATCGCCGGCACGTCGCAGCTCGCCGCACCCATCAGCAGCGCCGGGGTGGTCTTGTCACAGCCGGTCAGCAGCACCACGGCATCCACCGGGTTGCCGCGGATCGCTTCTTCCACATCCATGCTGGCCAGGTTGCGGGTGAGCATGGCGGTGGGGCGCAGGTTGGATTCGCCGCTGGAAAACACCGGGAACTCCACCGGGAAGCCGCCCGCTTCCAGCACGCCTTTCTTGACGTGCTCGGCAATCTTGCGGAAGTGCGCGTTGCACGGGGTCAGCTCCGACCAGGTGTTGCAGATGCCGATGATCGGCTTGCCTTGGAATTCGTGGTCCGGGATGCCCTGGTTCTTCATCCAGCTGCGGTACATGAAACCGTTCTTGTCAGCGGTACCGAACCATTGGGCGGAGCGCAGCGGGCGTTTGTGATCAGACATGAGGGATACCTAATTAGTATTACTATTTGTCGTTGTGCGACTGACTGTATCGACAAAAATGCGCTATGTGAAGGCTTGTCGTTTTAAATAGTAATACTATAAGATCGATTTTCCGGTCGATGGCCTGCCAAAAAGCCCGACCAGGTGCTCTGCCCATTACAAGAACAATCGGAGACATCGCCATGATTCAGGAGCAGCGGCTCGTCCGCCTGATCACACTGAAACTCATCCCTTTTCTGGTCCTGCTGTACCTGGTGGCCTATGTCGACCGTTCTGCGGTGGGCTTTGCCAAGCTGCACATGGGCGCCGACATCGGCCTGGGTGACGCGGCCTATGGCCTGGGCGCCGGGCTGTTCTTCATCGGTTATTTCCTGTTCGAGGTGCCCAGCAACCTGTTGCTCGACCGCTTCGGCGCGCGCCGCTGGTTCGCCCGCATCCTGGTCACCTGGGGCGCGATCACCGTCGGCATGGCGTTCGTCAGCGGGCCCAACGGCTTCTACCTGATGCGCTTTCTGCTGGGGGCGGCCGAGGCGGGCTTCTTCCCGGGGGTGCTGTACTACATCACCCAGTGGTACCCGGTACGCCATCGCGGCAAGATCCTCGGCTTCTTCATCCTTTCCCAGCCGCTGGCGATGCTGATTACCGGGCCGCTTTCCGGCGCGCTGCTGGGGCTCGATGGCAGCTTCGGCCTGCATGGCTGGCAATGGCTGTTCATCTGCATCGGCACCCCGGCGGTGCTGCTGGCCTGGCCAACCCTGCGCCTGCTGCCGGACGGCCCGGCCAAGGTGCGCTGGCTCAGCGACGAGCAACGCAGCTGGCTGCAGGAACAGCTGGCCAACGACCTGCGCGAGTTCGGCCAGACCCGCCACGGCAACCCCCTGCATGCGTTGAAGGACGGGCGGGTGCTGTTGCTGGCGCTGTTCTACCTGCCGGTCACCCTGAGCATCTACGGCCTGGGCCTGTGGCTGCCGACGCTGATCCACCAGTTTGGTGGCAGCGACCTGGTCACCGGCTTCGTTTCGGCGGTGCCGTACCTGTTCGGCATCATCGGCCTGCTGATCGTGCCGCGCAGTTCCGACCGCCTGAATGACCGCTACGGCCACCTCGGCCTGCTGTATGCCCTGGGGGCGCTCGGCCTGTTCCTCAGTGCCTGGCTGAGCGTGCCCGGCCTGCAGCTGGCGGCGCTGTGCCTGGTGGCCTTCGCGCTGTTCTCCTGCACGGCCATCTTCTGGACCTTGCCGGGGCGGTTCTTCTCCGGTGCCAGTGCCGCTGCCGGCATCGCGCTGATCAACTCCATCGGCAACCTTGGCGGCTACCTCGGCCCGTTCGGCATCGGCGCGCTCAAGGAGCACACCGGGCAACTGTCGTCGGGACTGTATTTCCTGGCCGTGGTGATGCTGTTCGGCCTGCTGCTGACCGGGGTGGTCTACAACCGCCTCGAACGCCGCCAGCGCCTGGCTTCCACGCGGGTAGCCCCGGCCCCCCGCTAATTTTCGCAACCGAAAAGCGAGCACAAGCATGCGATTGATTCAATTCGAAACCGCCACCGGCGCACGCCGGGTGGGCGTGGTGGAAGGCGAGTACGCCCTGGAAGTACGTGGCGCCGGCAGCACCCGTGAGCTGGCCTTGCAAGCCATTGCTGCCGGCCGTGACCTGGCCGCCGAAGTGCAGGCTGCCGGCCTGGGCGAGCGCCACGACTACCTGGCCCTGCTGGCTGAAGGCCGGGTATTGCCACCGCTGGACCATCCCGACCCGGCGCACTGCCTGGTCACCGGCACCGGGCTGACCCACCTGGGCAGCGCCGCCACCCGCGACAAGATGCACCAGCAGCAGGCCGAAGGCACCGTGACCGACAGCATGCGCATGTTCCAGTGGGGCCTGGACGGCGGGCGGCCGCCGGCAGGCGAGGAGGGCGCGCAGCCGGAGTGGTTCTACAAGGGCGACGGCGGTATCGTCGTGCGCCCAGGCGCCGACCTGCCGCTGCCGGCGTTTGCCGAGGATGCTGGTGAGGAGCCGGAGCTGGTCGGGCTGTACCTGATCGCTGCCGACGGCACCCCGTATCGCCTCGGTTATGCGCTGGGCAACGAGTTTTCCGACCATGTGATGGAGCGGCGCAACTACCTGTACCTGGCCCATTCCAAGTTGCGCGCCTGCAGCTTCGGCCCCGAGCTGCGCCTGGGCGCGCTGCCGGCCCACCTGGAAGGTACCAGCCGCATCCTGCGCGACGGCCAGGAGCTGTGGCGCAAGCCGTTCCTGTCGGGCGAGCAGAACATGTGCCACAGCTTCGAGAACCTTGAGTTCCACCACTTCAAGTACGCCCAGTTCCTGCGCCCTGGCGATATCCACGTGCATTACTTCGGCACCGCCACGCTGTCGTTCGCCGACGGCATCCAGGCGCGCCCGGGCGATACCTTCGAGGTCAGCCTCGACGCCTTTGGCCAACCACTGCGCAACGGTATTGCGGCAGCACCCGCGCAGGTGTGCCCTGGAGTGGTGAAAAGCCTTTGAGCAGTCAGGCGAGCGGTGTGTCAGGTTCGCCCGCATACCTGTGGGAGCGGCTTTAGCCGCGAAGGGCCCGGCGCGGTGCATGGCACCGGCTGCGCCGGTGTTCGCGGCTGAAGCCGCTCCCACAGGGGTTCTGCTGACATGGGGGGCATGTGCACTCCATGGCTGACATGAACCGTTGAATCTTCTTTCCTCATTACAGGAGCCAACCATGTCTGGAAGCAACTTCATTGGCGGCCAGCGCAGCGCCGCCGGCAGCGTGCGCCTGCACAGCCTCGATGCGCGTACCGGCGAAGCCTTGCCGCTGGCCTTTGCCCAGGCCACCCCGGAAGAAGTGGACGCCGCCGCGCAGGCAGCCGAAGCGGCGTTTGCCGAATTCAACGGCATGGCGCCGCAGCGCCGTGCGCAGTTCCTCGATGCCATTGCCGACCAGCTGGATGCGCTGGACGACACCTTCATCGCCACCGTGTGCCGCGAAACCGCGCTGCCGGCCGGGCGCATCCAGGGTGAACGGGCGCGCACCAGCAACCAGATGCGCCTGTTCGCCAACGTGCTGCGCCGCGGCGACTTCCTCGGCGCGCGCATCGACCGCGCCCAGCCACAGCGCCAGCCGCTGCCACGCCCGGACCTGCGCCAGTACCGCACCGGTGTCGGCCCGGTGGCGGTGTTCGGCGCCAGCAACTTCCCGCTGGCCTTCTCTACCGCCGGCGGTGACACCGCCGCAGCGCTGGCCGCCGGCTGCCCGGTGGTGGTCAAGGCGCACAGCGGCCACATGGCCACCGCCGAGCAGGTGGCCGAGGCGATCGAGCGCGCCGTGCTCGCCACCGGCATGCCTGCCGGCGTGTTCAACATGATCTACGGTGCCGGTGTCGGCGAAGCGCTGGTGCGCCACCCGGCGATCCAGGCGGTGGGCTTTACCGGCTCGCTCAAAGGCGGCCGTGCCCTGTGCGAGCTGGCGGCGGCGCGCCCGCAGCCGATCCCGGTGTTCGCCGAAATGAGCAGCATCAACCCGGTGCTGGTATTGCCGGCGGCCTTGCAGGCCCGGGGCGAGCAGGTGGCCAAGGAACTGGCCGGCTCGGTGGTGCTGGGCTGCGGGCAGTTCTGCACCAACCCCGGGCTGGTGCTGGGTATCGCTGGCGAAGCGTTCAGCAGCTTCCTCACCGCGCTTGGCGCGCAACTGGCCGACCAGCCCGGGCAGACCATGCTCAATGCCGGCACCCTGCGCAGCTATACCCAAGGCGTGCAACGCTTGCACCAGCACCCGGGCGTGCGCCATCTGGCCGGTGCCGAACAGGCGGGTGACCAGGCCCAGGCACAGCTGTTCCAGGCCGACGTGAGCCTGCTGCTGAACGGTGACGCCTTGCTCCAGGAAGAGGTCTTCGGGCCGGCGACCGTGGCCGTCGCAGTGGCCGACGAAGCCGAACTGCGCCGCGCCGTGCAAGCCCTGCATGGGCAACTGACCGCCACCCTGATTGCCGAGCCGCAAGACTTGCAGCGCTTCGCCGCGCTGGTGCCGGTGCTGCAGCGCAAGGCCGGGCGACTGCTGGTCAACGGCTACCCGACCGGCGTGGAAGTGTGCGATGCGATGGTGCATGGCGGGCCGTACCCGGCCACGTCCGATGCGCGTGGCACCTCGGTCGGCACCTTGGCCATCGACCGCTTCCTGCGCCCGGTGTGCTACCAGGATTACCCCGATGCGCTGCTGCCCGACGCCCTGAAAAACGCCAACCCGCTGGGCCTGCAGCGCCTGGTCGATGGCCAGCACAGCCGCGAGGCGCTGGCCTGACTCAGCCCCATCAGCTGCCCCCGCCAGGCTCGGCCTGGCGGGCTTTCCCGAGTCATCCGCCAACATGCCCCGCGCACCCAGTACCCCGGCTTTTCGCGCCACCGGTCGAACCCCAGGCACTCCCGCAAGCAGCGCTCCCTCACACCTGTAAGTGCGCTTTCATTGCGCCAAACCAGGAGAACGCTCATGGCAATCGACCAGAACGGCCCCGAGGCATCTGCACCAACCGCACCCGAGACCGGCGTCGGCGAGGCCTGGTCCAAAAATCGCCCCGTCGATTGGGACCCGCCGCCAGGCAACCCCGGCTCGGACCAGGACGGGCAGCTGGATCGGGACAATGGCAGCGCAAGGACCCAAGACGAGCAGGCCGGCAGCGGTGACGGGGAAGTCCCGTTATCTGCAGATGACGAGGGCCCAGTCGAGGAAGAAATGCAGGATGTGGAAGCCAACAATTCGGTTTCTGCCGAGCATCCGCAATCGCGTTGATGGGTGGCCCGAAGATGGTTCACACAGTTTTCTTGAGAGGTATGCAGCGATGAACCCCGATCCGAGTGCACAAGGCGGTACCAACCCTGACTTGCCCACTTCACCCGACCCGGCAGTTGACCCCGATCGGCCGACCATCCCCGACCCTGATGACGACCCGCTCATGAACGAAGAGGAGGGCGGCGATGGCCAGGCGGATGATGGCCTGGCTGATGATGACAGGCAGAGCGTGTAGGAGCGGCTTTAGCCGCGAACACCGGCGCAGCCGGCGCCATGCACCGCATTGGACTTTTCGCGGCTAAAGCCGTTCCTACAGGGTAAGCGGAGCGCGCGCGCATTCAGTTTCAACGCGACAGGGCGGCCCGACATGTCATCCTCGCCGCAAAACGCCCGCCAACCCAACGGTCAGCCCCACGGCACAAACCATGGCCAGGCTGATGGCAATGGCAACGCCCCAGGCATCGAGCAATCCTGCCATTACCAGATAAAACGCAATCACGCCCACCGCACCAATCGCATTGCCGCGCACCATCGCCGCCATCCCGGCGCGGCCATGCTGCACGTGGGCGAACACCACCAGCGGCCAGGCAATGACCGGGATCGGCGCCAGCATCCCGCTGGTCGCCGGCCCCAGCCAGCTGGCCAACCGGGTGGTGAGCATCAGCAGCGCGGTTGCCGACACCATGCGCAGGGGGATCTCCCAATAGCGATGCCGGGGGCGGACGAGGGTGTCCGGTCTGGGCTCGCGGCCGCTGGCGCGTATCAATACGCCGATCAGCAGCAGCGCCACGCCAATCGACAGGTACAGGCTGCCCCAGTGGGTAAACGCGTAGGCAGCCAGGCCGTAGACCAGGATTGCCAGCAACACGGCCGGGGCAATGCCGAGCCTGCGCGTGGCGAACAGGTAGAACGTGTAGGTGGCCTGCACTGCGGCCAGGCCGCCCAGCGCGCCGGGTACTGCGCCCAGGGCGAAGGCGGTGCCTTGTTCCAGGCACAGGAAGGTCATTACCAGCGCCGAGGTAACCGGCAGGCCGGACAACAGCCCGCCCAGCAGGCCACCCCAGCGCCGCGAGGCGAGGGAAATGGCCCACATCAGCAGCGGGGTCACCATGAGTTTCAGGTAGAACAGGGTCATTGCAAGGGAATCCGCTTTTGCACGAGGTGCGCCCGCCGTCGGCATTGGGTGGGGCGCGGAAGGGTCAGCCGCGGCTGGCCTCGAGGGCCTGGGCCAGGTCGGCGATGATGTCGTCGCTGTGCTCGATGCCGATCGACAGGCGCACCATGTCGCGCGGCACGCCGGCCTTTTCCAGCTCTTCGTCGTTGAGCTGGCGGTGGGTGGTGGAGGCGGGGTGGCAGGCCAGTGACTTGGCATCGCCGATGTTCACCAGGCGCACCACCAGTTGCAGCGCATCGATGAAGCGCGCCCCGGCCGCCTGGCCGCCCTTGATGCCGAACGACAGGATCGCCGCCGGCTTGCCGCCGGTGTAGCGCTGCGCCAGGGCATGCTCGGGGTGGTCGGGCAGGCCGGCATACTTCACCCAGGCGACCTGCTCGTGGGCTTGCAGGTAGCGGGCGACCTTGAGCGCGTTCTCGGTGTGGCGTTCCATGCGCAGGGCCAGGGTTTCCAGGCCTTGCAGGATCAGGAAGGCGTTGAACGGCGACAGCGCGGCGCCGGTGTTGCGCAGCGGCACCACGCGGCAGCGGCCAATGAACGCGGCCGGGCCGAAGGCTTCAGTGTAGGTGACGCCGTGGTAGGACGGGTCGGGGGTGTTGAGCAGGGCGAAGCGCGCCTTGTGCTCGGCCCAGGGGAACCTGCCGGAGTCGATGACGATGCCGCCGATGCTGGTGCCGTGGCCGCCGATGTACTTGGTCAGCGAGTGCACGACGATGTCCGCGCCATGCTCGAACGGCCGGCACAGCACCGGGGTGGCCACGGTGTTGTCGACGATCAGCGGTACGCCATGGCGGTGGGCGGCCTCGGCCAGCGCGGCGATGTCGACGATATTGCCGGCGGGGTTGCCGATGGACTCGCAGAACACCGCCTTGGTGCGCTCGTCGATCAGGGCTTCCAGGGCAGCGATGTCGTCATGCGCGGCAAAGCGGGTGTGGATGCCCATGCGCGGCAGGGTGTGCGCCAGCAGGTTGTAGGTGCCGCCGTACAGCTTGGCCACCGAGACGATGTTGTCGCCCGCTTCGGCGACGGTCTGGATGGCGTAGGTGATGGCCGCCATGCCCGAGGCCACCGCCAGCGCACCGACCCCGCCCTCCAGCGCCGCCATGCGCTGTTCGAGCACGTCGTTAGTAGGGTTCATGATGCGCGAGTAGATGTTGCCGGCGACCTTCAGGTCGAACAGGTCGGCGCCGTGCTGGGTGTCGTCGAAGGCGAACGAGGTGGTCTGGTAGATCGGCACGGCCACGGCCCGGGTGGCCGGGTCATGGCTGAAGCCTGCGTGGATGGCGAGGGTTTCCAGCTTCATGCAATCGTTCCTTGAGCGTGGGTGGTGTGGCCGAGCATGTGGCGCGCGGAGGGCGTGGGTCAAGGGTGAGTGGCTAGATGTCATGACGCTGGGCCCGATAGTGGCTGATAGAGCCCGTGGACGGCAGATCACCCCCCCGGTGCCAGCGATTTGCTGATAACTGGCGATCACCACGTTATCGACATAGGGTTGAGCCGCAAATAGGATGCTGCAATCCAACATGCTCGAGCGGGTGAAAATGATTTCGGACCCTGGCACCCCGACCCTGGACCAGTTGAAAGTGTTCCTGACGGTTGTAGAGGTGGGAAGCTTCGCCGGTGCGGCAAGAACACTGCACCGCGCTACTTCGGTAGTGAGCTATGCCATTTCAAACCTGGAGATGCAGCTTGGCGTATCGCTTTTTGACCGCAACACCACACGCAAGCCACAGCTGACTGAGGCTGGACGAACCGTGCTTGCCGAAGCACGAACGATCATCAACGGCGTTAACGGGCTGCGCTCGAAGGTGTCCGGGCTATTGCATGGGCTTGAAGCAGAAGTTCACCTTGCGCTAGACGTGATGTTACCTGCAGAGCGGGTGGTAGATGCGCTCAAGACCTTCAGCCAGGTATTTCCAACGGTGACCTTGCACCTTCACATGGAAGCACTGGGTGCGGTCACTCAGCGGGTTATCGAAAAGCAAGCTGCGATCGGGATCAGCGGCCCGCTGGACATCGGGCGTGATGGCCTTGAGCGTGTCGGCGTGGGTAGCGTGCAGTTGGTACCCGTCGCTGCCCCCGCGCACCCACTCGCCAGCGGCGGCGGCAATGAACCGGGTGCGGCGCGAAATTTCGTTCAGCTGGTGCTATCAGACCGATCAGCGCTGACCGGCGACCGAGATTTTGCCGTGGTGAGCCCGCACACGTGGCGGCTCGCGGACCTGGGCGCGAAGCACATGTTGCTCAAGGAAGGCATCGGCTGGGGCAATATGCCGGTCGCCATGGTGCAAGCGGACCTCGATGCAGGGCACCTGGTCGAACTCGATCTGCCTGATTGCAAAGGCGGCGCTTACGCATTTGATGCTATTTACCGCACTGACTCACCGCCTGGGCCGGCGGGGCGGTGGCTCATCGAGCGCTTCAGCCAGCAAGCTGGCGAACTCTGAAGTGTCCACCTGAGTGGAACCAGACCTCCCAGGTCGAAACAAGCAAAACTCCGACAGCCAGAGCAAGGTCGCCAGGGCGGCCTACGTCGAAAAGGAAGAAATTGGCACCGTCGAAAGCGACAACCCATTCCTGACTTGGAGACGAGAAAATGACCGACTTCACCCCAACCCCAAACGAAGTGGCAGGCAAAGTCGTGCTGGTCACCGGCGCGGCCAGCGGCATCGGCAAGGCCACCGCCGAACTCCTTCACGCTCGCGGTGCGAAGGTGATCGCCGAGGACATCGACCCCGCAGTCAACGCACTCGAGCGTGCTGGCCTTGTTCCGTTTGTTGCTGACATCACGGTCGACGGTGCTGCCGAGCAGGCAGTGGCGCTTGCGGTCGAGCACTTTGGCAAGCTGGACGTGCTGGTCAACAACGCCGGTCGCATTCTGTACAAACCGCTGCTCGAGATGACCCGCGAAGACTGGGAATGGCAGATGCAAACCAACGTGACGGGGGCGTTCCTGCATTCCCGGGAAGCGATGAAGGAAATGATCAAGAACAAGAGCGGGGCGATCGTGAATATTGCCTCCTACGCCTCCTATTTCGCCTTCCCCGGTATCGCGGCCTACACCGCGTCCAAGGGCGCACTGGCGCAATTGACCCGTACCCAGGCGCTGGAGGCGATTGAACATGGCATCCGGGTCAACGCCATTGGCGTCGGTGACGTGGTGACCAACCTCTTGAACCATTTCATGGAGGATGGTCGCGGCTTCTTGCAGGAGCACGGCAAGTCTGCGCCTATCGGCCGGGCGGCAGCACCGCAGGAAATCGCCGAAATCGTCGCCTTCCTGGCATCGGAGCGCGCCAGCTTCATTGTCGGTTCGGTGGTCATGGCCGACGGCGGCATGAGCGTCGCAGTGGGGTGATGCTCGCCGGAACCTGTGGATGGCGTTGCCCCACTCGCTACTTGCGGTATTGAGTGGGCGTAACGCCAACCTCTCGTTTGAACACCTGGGAAAAATGGCTGGGGCTGCTGTAGCCAACCTCAAGCCCTATATCAATGACGCTCCGGTCCGTTTCCACAAGCAGTTGCCGCGCCCTTGCCATCCTCAGCCGGATAAAGAACTGGGAAGGCGAGTAGCCCGCAGCCTTCTTGAACAGCCGGCTGAAGTGGTACTCGCTCATCCCGGCAATCTCGGCCAGCTGCCCGAGCTGGAATTCCCCGGCCAGGTTGGCTTCCATTGCCGACAACACGCGGCGTAGCTTGTAAGCGGGGAGGGCATTGCGGCGCACGATATCGTCCGCTGAGTCGTCCAGGTAGTTGCGCGCAAGGTGAATGGCAAGGCACTGGGCCAGCCCCTGAAGATAAAGCGGGCTGGGCCGTTGCCCGGTCAGTTCCCGCTGCACTTGTTGCAGCAGAACGGACAACTCATCGTCACGCCCGCCCGAGACTTCACGCAGGCGAAGCGCTTGCACAACGCCGCCCAACACCTCGTGAATGGCTTTCTCCAGCAGCGGAATGCCGAGGTAGATGTGCATCACTTCGAAGGGTGCTGTGCCGTCCACTTTCCAGCGCATTTCGTAAGGTTGTGCCGAGGTCGTCAGGAAGAAATCACCCCTGGCCACCCGGCTGCTTTGCCACTCGCCGCCAAGCTCGCGTTCCACCACGGTAGCGTCTCCAGAGATGATCCATACCAGCAGGGGCTCGGCAACTGCGGGGACGATGAAGCTACGTTGTTCGCGCTCACGGTTGAAGATCTGCACCAGCATGTCGCGATCGGCCAGGACATCCGAGGCGGCAAGCCGCTGCCCACGGATATAGGCCTCCAGACCATGGGCAGAAGTCCGCTCGATGACGTTCATGGGTAGCGTCGCCTCTCTTGCTGATAGTCGCCTGGAAAACGCCAGTTTAGCGACGCCGATAAAAAAAGCCGGAATGTCTCCATTCCGGCCTGCGCTTCAACGCTCGGGATAAAGGATCATCCCCGCGTGATACAACACGTTGCTGCGAAACTCCCCGTCAGCAGTGAACCCGGTGTCATCCACATACTCGATGTGGTCACCCTCCAGCCAATAACGACCTTGATAGGCGCTTTGTTGCCTTCCGCGGGCTTCGTCGTAGCGGCCGCCAGGCAATAGTTCATGGCGAATATGGCCATCAGCCGTCACCCACATGCCAACGTATTTGTCCTGATCTCCAAATGGTTCAGCCATGGCTTTTCCTCGCTGTCGGCAGGGCATTCAGAATGGACTTGCGGTTGGGCGCACGATCAGTTCGCTGACATCGACATCCGCAGGCTGTTCTACGGCGTAGGCGATCGCCCGGGCAATGGCTGAGGCTGGAATCGCGATCTTGCGGAACTCGCGCATCTCGGCACGCCCGCCCTCATCGGAAATGCTGTCGGCCAGTTCGGACTCGGTGACGCCCGGGGCAATGACGGTGACCCGGATGTCACCGCCCACCTCCTGGCGCAAGCCTTCGGAAATAGCCCGTACGGCATATTTGGTGGCGCAGTACACCGCAGCGGTAGGGCTCACGGCGTAGGCACCGATCGAGGCAATGTTGATGATCTGCCCGTCACGCTGTTGTTGCATGAGCGGCAGCGTTGCGGCAATGCCGTGCAGTACGCCGCGAATGTTGACATCGATCATCCGGTTCCACTCCTCGACCTTGAGCGCTTCGAGCTTGGAAAGCGGCATGACGCCGGCGTTGTTGATCAGCACATCGACGCGGCCATGCAGTTCGACGGCGAAGTCGATGAACGATTGCATGTCATCCAGGCGGGTGACATCCAGCGCCAGGACATCAGCAATGCCGCCTGCTGAACGAATCTCCCTGGCCAGTGCTTCCAGGCGATCGGTGCGGCGGGCACCCAGCACCACACGCGCGCCTTTGCTGGCAAGCAAGCGTGCGGTTGCTTCGCCGATACCACTGCTGGCGCCGGTGATCACGATGACTTTTTGTTCAATGCCGTGCATTTTCTCACTCCTGTTCCTGGCTGAAGAAACCCCCGCCGACAGGCAGGTGGTGAAGCAAGAGTAAGAAGCCTGGGCTGGGCCGGGTTATGCAGATCCTGCGGATGGTATGCACGATTCTGCATGAGGGATCGATGGCATCAGCTTGAACGCAGCTTTTCTATTTTTTCGAACATAAACACAGAAATTAAACGGCTATTAAGCCAAGGCGCGCTGGCCCACACTTCCCTTCAACCCGCGTTTCATTTCGAAATGCTGCATTGAAGGAATACAAGCCATGCCCGATAGCGCCACTCCCAGCAGTTCTGCCTCGCACTCCTCGCTTGCAACGGCCAGCGCTGCCGCACTCGCAGGACGCATTTTTCTCAGCGCGATTTTCATTCTTTCTGGCGTATCCAAACTAAGTGCGCCGGCCATGACGATCGGCTACATCAACGCTGTCGGTTTGCCGTTTCCCACTTTGGCGTTGGCTCTGGCCGTGCTGGTGGAACTGGCGGGTGGCGTAGCGCTGATTGCCGGCTATCGCACCCGCATTGTCGCTGCAGGGTTGGCACTTTTCAGTGTGCTTACTGCAGCGATCTTCCACGGTGCCCTGGCCGACCAGAATCAGTTCATTCACTTCTTCAAGAACATCGCGATGGCCGGTGGCTTGCTGCAGATCGTCGCCTATGGCGCAGGCCGCTTCAGCTTCGACGCGCGTCGCCAGTAACCGAAGCGCGGCGCCACACGCCCAGACACATCATTACCTACAGGCGGAACTACTTATGAAAGCTATCCAGGTTGCACAGTACGGCCAGGTTGAAGGGCTGGCGCTTCGGGAATTTCCAGATCTGCTGCCCAGCGATGATCAGGTTCTGATCAACGTAGCCGGCAGCGGAATCAATCCGATCGACTGGAAGATCGTCTCCGGGGCCATGCAGCAGTTCATCCCGCTGCCATTGCCTTATACACCCGGAGTCGAGGTTGCCGGCACCGTTGCAGCAATTGGAAAGAACGTTCGCGAATACAGGGTGGGTGATGAGGTGTTCGGCTTCATAGGGATAGTTGGCGGCTATGCGACCCAGGTTCTGACAACCGCCGACAGGCTTGCACATAAGCCCGCCAGTCTACCGCGCCTCCATGCCGGTGGTGTTCCTGCCGCAGCGCTCACGGCATGGCAAGCACTGCATGAACAGGCCAACCTTCAACCCGGCCAGAAAATACTGATTCATGGTGCTGCGGGGGGAGTCGGCAGCTTCGCCGTCCAGCTGGCACGCCTGGCCGGCGCTTACGTATTGGCAACGGGTTCGGCCAGAAATCGAGAATATCTAGAGTCACTCGGTGCCCAGCAATTCATTGACTACACCGCGCAACAGTTCGAAGAACTGGCCACAGATGTCGACGTGGTGCTCGACCTGGTTGGCGGAGAAACCCAAGCCCGGTCCTGGACAGTTATCAAACGAGGCGGGGTACTTGTGTCACCCGTCAGCGCACCCGACCCCCAGATAGCTGCCGAACACGGCGTCGCTGGCAAGCATTTCGCTACCCGCTCGGACGGGCACCAGTTAGCGCAGATCGCGAAATTGTTCGCTGAGGAGAAGCTTCAGATCGAAGTTGAGGTCGTTCCGCTCTCCAACGCGGCGCAAGCTCTGGCGCTGAGCCGGAGGGGACATACCCGCGGCAAACTGGTTTTGGATGTGCATCGTTGACCCGCACCAACCATGCCCTGTGCTCGAGTCAAAGTGCCTGCAGGAGCGCGCGGCGCAGGAATGAGCAAATTCCGCGCAGGAAACAAATAACGACCGTATCACCGCGGCCTTAATCTGAGCCCATGCAGCAAGCGAACCCGCTTCTGCCGCCGGCCATCAGAGCGACCGCGCCTGCAGTATTCAGGAATCAACGTCACGCTTTGCACTGACAAACCGGCAACGAATCCATCGCCAATTACGGAGACGCTGTCATGAACCAAGTCAACCACATGATGATTGGAATCGCCTTGTCTGTACTGAGCGCAAGTTCGATGGCGCTGCCCGCCAAGGAGATCGGCATTTGGAAGCAGTCTTGCAAACACACCATGGCGCCACTGGTGGCTGAGGATGGTGCCGATCGCCTCAATGATCGTCGGGTGGCGGAGGGAGGTGCCGATCGCCTCAATGATCGTCGGGTGGCGGAGGGAGGTGCCGATCGCCTCAATGATCGTCGGGTGGCGGAGGGAGGTGCTGATCGCCTCAACGATCGTCGGGTGGCGGAGGGAGGTGCTGATCGCCTCAATGATCGTCGGGTGGCGGAGGGAGGTGCTGATCGCCTCGATGATCGTCGGGTGGCGGAGGGAGGTGCTGATCGTCTCAATGATCGTCGTGTGGCGGAGGGAGGTGCCGATCGCCTCATTGATCGTCGGGTGGCTGAGGACGGTTCGGACCGTCTCAAAGCTGGCCAAATGGCTGAAAATGATGCGGTTCATTCCCGCTATGTCTGATGCCCATGAGCTATCCTCCCACGAAGCCCGGCGACGCCGGGCTTTTGCATTTGAATGTGTTCGCTGGAGCCTCTACCCAAACTACTGCAAACCCACCTATCCTCTGCAATCGGCACAGCCTGACGGGAGGTAATGGTGGTGATTGAACGGGATGAAGAGCTGACCCGCCTCAGGGCCGAGCTGGCATCGACCATGCAGCGTTTCGCACCGACCTATGGCGTGTACCCGACAGCGATCGATCCGCTGCACTTCATCCGCAGCGACTCGCCAACCGATGTCATCCACACGGTTCATAAACCTGGGTTATGCGTAATCGTGCAGGGCCGCAAACAGGTCCAGCTGTGGGATGAGAGCTATACCTACGATCCATTGAACTACCTGGTCGTCTCTGTGACGCTGCCTCTGGCCGGGCAAGTGACTGAGGCATCGGCGGAGCTGCCCTATTTCTGTATCCGCCTGGATATCGACCCGGCGGAAATCGCTCAGCTGATCGCAGACGTCAGCCCGATCGGCGTGCCAGGGCAACCGCCCCACCGCGGGCTGTACCTGGACAGGATCGATGCCTCGTTGCTGGAGGCCATGTTGCGACTGGTGCGTCTGCTGGATACGCCATCGGACATCCCGGCATTGGCACCTTTGGCCCTTAGGGAAATCTTCTACCGGCTGCTCAAAGGCCAGCAGGGCCAGCGTTTGCACGAGATAGCCATTGCCGACAGCCAGACCCACCGCGTCACCCGGGCTATCGAATGGCTGAACATTAACTATACGCAGCCGTTGCGCATCGATGAGCTCGCCAGCTACGTCAATTTGAGCAACTCCACGCTACATCATCGGTTCAAGGCGGTTACCGCCATGAGCCCCTTGCAGTACCAGAAACAACTGCGCCTGCAGCATGCGCGCCGGTTGATGATGTCGGAGGGGCTTGATGTATCTACGGCCGGGTTCAAGGTGGGCTATGAAAGCCCGTCACAGTTCAGCAGGGAGTACAGCCGGATGTTCGGGGCGCCGCCAAGCCGCGATATCGCGAAGTTTCGGTCTCTCGGGTGAGGTGCGGCTTGCCATCACGCATTCTGGCACGAGAGGGCTGCATGGACTGGAGTGACATGCGGATCTTCCTGGCGATTGCCCGCAGTGGCTCGTTGGGAGGGGCCGCCAAGGCGTTGGGGGTCAGTCACCCGACGGTCGGTCGGCGTTTGCAGGTGCTCGAACAGGCCAGTGGGCAAGCGTTCTTTCTGCGTACCGCCCAGGGGCTGGTGCTCACCGACAATGGCGAGCGGATTCTCGACCTGGCACTCGCCATGGAGCACAATGCGCTGGCCATCGAACGTCGCCTGGCGGGGCATGGCGATCAGCCGGAGGGGCTGTTGCGCATCTCCTCGGCCGACTGGTTCGCCTGCCTCGTGCTGTCGCCGGTGCTGGCCGAACTGGCACGACGGTATCCATTGATCGTGCCCGAAGTCATTGCCGGGCATCGTCTGTTCGACCTTGCCCGTCGCGATGCCGACATCGCTTTCCGGATCGTGCCCTTCACCGAGCCTGACATCGTCCAGCGCAAGCTCACGACCTTGCCATACGGGCTCTACACCGCATTGCGTGCCCCGGCGCCACACCCGGACGGCGAGGGGCTGGGGCTCATCCTGATGAACGTTGCCCAGGCTCATTACCCGGATGTGCACTGGGTACAACAGCGTTACCCGCAGGCCCGCACCGTGTTCACCAGCAGCAGCCGGACGGTTCAGGCACAGATGTGCGCACAAGGGCTTGGGGTTGCCGTGTTGCCACGTGTGCTCGGCGACTCGGTACCCGGCCTGCGGCTGCTGGACGAGCATCAGCCACCGCCGGGGCGGGACATCTGGATGGGCTATCACCGCGACATGCGTCAGCTGGACCGGCTGCGCGCCCTGGCCGACCTTGCCTCCAGCATGATCGGCGCGGGGTAGCAGGTTGCCGGCGCTCAGCTCGGGCGCATCGCCGCTGCCTCTGCCAGCGGTGCCGGCTGCCGCGCCAACGTCAGGCTCAGCGCAACCCCTACAGCCAGGCAGGCGGCCATGCATAGCACGGCGACCATGAAGGCGTGGCTGATACGAGCTGCCGTTACCTGGTCCCCCAGCACGGTGTAGAACACGCCGCCGATGACGGCCACGCTCAGCGAGGTGCTGATCTGCAAGGTCGCGCTGGTGATGCCTGCGATCATCCCGGCATACGCCGGTGCGACCCGGCCCGTGACCAGGCGCATCAACGTCGGCAGGGCCAAGCCCTGTCCCAGCCCGATCAGGAACAGGATGACCGCCAGGGACGTGAAAGGCGGGGCAAGGCCAGGGGGAGTCACTGACATCAGCCAACCCAGCCAGAGCAAGCCGATGACCTCCAGCGCCATGCCTAGCGGGTTCACGTAACCGCCAAGCACGCGCCTGAGCAGGGGAACCGAGAGCGGTCCGATCAGGAAGCCGGCGCCGAACGGCAGGAAGACCAGGCCGGCATGCAGTGCGGTCATATGCAGTGCGCCTTGCAGGTAGATGGAAAACAGCAGGAAGAACACGCCAATGGCGTAGAAGCACAGCGCTATGGATAACGCCCGGCCCAGCCCGGGGGCTTGCAGCGCGGCCGGTGCCAGCAAAGGGGTTCCGCCGGCGCGGTGCAGGCGCGCCTCGTAGCGCCAGAACAACGCCCCCAGTACAGGCGCAGCGGCGAGCGACAGCCACGCCCACCACGGCCATCCCGCTTCGCGGCCCTCGATCAGCGGCACGACCAGGGCGCCAAGGGCCAGCATCGACAACGCCGTGCCCACCAGGTCCAGCTTGCTCGCTTGCAGCGCACGGGTGTCCTTGAGCAGGGGGATACCGAATGCAATCACCAGCGATGCGATCGGCAGGTTGACCAGGAATATCGCGCGCCAGCCCATGCCGAACAGGTCGAGCGCGATCAGCACGCCACCCAGCGCCTGGCCGATCACTGACGCCAGGCCAAACACGGCGCCGTACAGGCTCAGGGCCAATGATCTTTCCGCTGCAGGGAAAATCGCCTGCACCGAGGCAAGTGCCTGCGGCGCCATCACGGCGGCGCTCACGCCTTGCAAGGCGCGCCCGAGCACCAGTACCCATGGCGTGGCCGCCACGCCGCACAGCAGCGAAGCAGCGGCGAAGCCCAGCAGGCCGATGAAAAACATCCGGCCGCGACCGTACAGGTCGCCGAGTCGGCCGCCGGTGATCAGCGTCACGGCATAGAGGGTCGCGTAGGACGCGATCACCAACTGCTCGGCAGAGGCATCTGTACCCAGGTCGGCCTGTATCGAGGGCAGCGCAACGTTGACGATGAAGAAATCCAGCGGCGGTAGAAACGCGCCGACCAGCAAGATGGCGAACATCGACCAGCGCCGGGGTTCGGTGGCTTCACTTTCGATCCGAGACATGACGGGCATCCTGTGTGGCAACTCCGGTTCGATACGCGGGCAGACCAGGTTTCCTGGAGCTGGGCTATTGCCCGCTCATGCCTGGCCGATGGGCCACACTCTAGAGAATCACATCCCGGCACGCGCCTTACGAAACTGCACGGGCAACGTTCATTACTGTCAGTCTCACCGACACCTCAGCGAGGGGTAGGGTGGTTGGGCTTGCGCTCATCGCGGCTGGCTTGCCGGGCCTCGGCGCGTACCACCAGGCAGATGCCGACCGCCGATAGCGCCATCCCCGCTGCCATCGGCCAGGACAACGGCTCATCGAACATTGCCCAGGCCCAGAGCAGGGTGATCGGCGGGCTGAGGTACAGCACGCTGGCGACACGGGTGGCCGAGGACCTGCGCAGGCAGGCCCAGTACAACCCATAGCCGCCAAGCGTCGACAGGACTGCGGTCCACGACACGCTCAGTGCAAAGTCTGCGCTGGCAACCGGTGCCAGGCTGCGTTGGCTGCCTTCGATGGCGGCGAAGGCGAAGCTGGAAACGAAACACTGCAGCCAGAGGTTGGGCAACAGGCCCATCGGCTGTACCTCGATGCGTTGTTGCCACAACGTGGCGACCGCCAGCGAGCACATGCCGGCCACGGGCAGGCCATAGGCCCACATCGGTGCAGTGCCCAGCATCAGCGCATCGTGGGTCACCCACAGCACCCCCAACAGCCCGACGATCAGGCCGACCCACACCTGCAGCGGCAGGCGCTCGCCCAGCACCAGCGCTGCGAGAAGCGCCATGCCCAGCGGCAACAGGTCGGCACATAACGCGGCCAGACCGGCGGGCACACCCAGGGCAATGCCCTGCGTCACGCCGGTCAGGTAGCCCGCCATGGCCAGCAGGCCGATGCCGGCGTGGCCCAGCAACACGGCAAATGGCGTATGACACAGGGCACGCCAGACGAACGGCAACAACAGCAGGCTCACCACGAGGCAGCGCCAGAACACCACCAGCAGGGCGGGGGCATGGTCGATGGAAAAGCGTGCGCCGATAAACCCGGAACTCCAGGTCAGCAGCAGCCCGGCTTCAAGCAAGGGCAGCGGCAGGGCCCGCTGCCAGGGACGACGGGTCGGCGTGGGGAGCGGGATCGGCAGGTGCTGGTTCATACCCCGACACTACGAAATCGGCGTAATCTGATAAATCAAAAATATGTGCAGCAGTTCTTTACGGATATTGAATCATGGCGACCACGCTCGATATCGACCTCCTGCGTACCTTCCATGCCGTGGTGCGCATCGGCAAATTCAGCGCTGCGGCCGAGCAGCTGCATAAAAGCCCGGCAGCTGTCAGCGTTCACATTCAACGCCTGGAGGCCGTCGCCGGCGGCAGGTTGCTCAATCGCGACAACCAGTCCATATCGTTGACGGCCCTGGGCCGGCGGCTGCTGAATTCGACCGCCGAGCTGTTACGCACCCACGATCAGGTGCTGGCAGAGCTGCACGGGCCGGATCTGGCCGGGCGTATCACGCTCGGTGTCCCTGACGAATACGCGGCTCATGTGATTCGCGATATCCTGCCGATGTTCAGCGCTGCCTGGCCGAATGTGGTGCTCGAACTCAGGACCGGGCCGAGCCATGCCCTGAGGGAGCTGGTCCGGCGCGGCAAATTGCAGGCAGCGGTCATCGCCCAGGTCGAAGGCACGCTCGGGCCCGATGCCGAGCGACTGCTGTCGACCACGCCGGTCTGGGTCGGGCCGATGAACGCAGCAGCGGTACTTCACGACCCGTTGCCGCTGGCTGCCCATGCCTTGCAATGCCCCTATCGTGAGGCCATGGTCGAATCACTCAAGGCCTCGGGACGCCGCTCGCGCATCATCCTTGAAAGCCACTCCAACCAGGCCGTCAAAGCCTGTGTGGAGGCCGGGTTGGCCATCAGTGTGATCGACCGGGCCAAGGTCACCGAGCGTATGCAGATCCTCGAGGGGCTGCCGGCCATTCCCGACCACGACATCCTGTTCGTGCGCAGCCCGGCATCGGGCGGGGATGCCGCCGTGACTTTGCTGGCGCGGGCGATGCGGCAATCGTTTAGGTTGTAGGCAAGGGGCGCGTGTTCAACCCCCGTGGCTTTCCCACGGGTGTTCAATCGCCTTACAGGGGGCGCGCGAGCAAGGCCGATGGGATGACCGATCGATCCTCAGGACGCACTGGGTTTTTTCTCGAATGCGGCCTCCAGTGCCTGCTCGATCTCGGCAAGCCTGTATTCGGCGCCTGCCCCCACGGCCGCAGTCTGATTGGCGCAATTCACCAAGAGCTCCAGTGTCGCCGGGAGGTGATCGCCCGGAAATTTCCGGAGCACGAAATGAACCGTCGCATCACTGCGCCAGGTGGCCTGATCCATGGACCAATGCGGGTTGGTGAATGCAAAAATGACCGCCTGGGTGTGCGTATCAAAGAGGGAGGGCACATACACCCATTGGCTGTTGCGCGCTTCCCAGGCGGCGACCCTGACTTCGAATCTGCCGCCTGGAGCGACGATTTTTTCCATTTCTTCCATTTACCACAGCTCCTGGGGCGGATGTTCAGCATCTGGAGGTAGGCTGCAGCAATTAGTCGGCAATGGATAGCGAAGCCGTAAAATCGCTGGCCGTTTCTTTGCGACTGGCCGCTTTCGACCCATAGCGGTCGTTCGGAAAGGGCAGCAATTGGCCTGAAGCAGACGGTACGCGATAGGAGCGAGGTGCCGTCTCCGAAGTATTACCTCTCCAGGCCGAGTCACTAGGTCATCAAGCCCTAGCCGCAGGTTTGAGTCGGAAGCTGACGCCCATACGGTTGAACGCATTCATTGCGGCAATCGCCGCTGTCAGGTCAACAAGATCCTTTTCAACAAACATCGCCGATGCGGCTGCATAAGCTTGGTCGGATACCTGTGTCTCGCTTACCCTGGTGACTTCTTCCGCCCAAGCCAGTGCTGAGCGCTCCTGATCCGAGAACAAATATTGCGCTTCATGCCATACCGGCACTAACAGCACCTTGTCCACTGACATACCTGCTTTGATCAGATCGCGTGAGTGAAGATCAATGCAATGAGCGCAGCCGTTGATTTGAGACACCCTGAGAAACACGAGGTGGATCAACGAGGCTGGCAAATTTGTCGCGGTGGTCACGAAATGATGCACGCCGCCGAGGGCCTTAGCTGCACCAGGCGAAGCTTCAAACCAATTGAGACGATTCATGATTTCTTTTCCTTTGTATGAGCGATGAAGAGCGTGGCCGCTTGTTGGCATACGGCCCAGTTGAGATGCAAACCTAAACACTTGGAGTAGATGTCGGGCCTGAAGCGGACTTTAGACTTGATCCACTCGACGGCTATGCCTAACAAAGTACGCCCGCACATCACCGTACCCTGTTGCCCTTCCAGTATTCAGTGACTCCCCCCCCTTGGCGGTACCCTCAACGGTGAAGTAATGCACCTGAGTGAGACCGATGGTGGCAAGGACGGCGGACAGGTAGGGGCGCAGAAAGTCCGGTTGACGGGCCTGTGGGCCGTTGATGTAGCCCCCGCTAGCGATTGCGACGTAAACCGGACGATCCGTCAGATTTCCGACTTTGCCTTTGGCGGTGCCCACAAACGTTTTGCCCACGCGTACCACGTGGTCGATCCACATCTTGAGTGGAGCGGGCACGCTGTAGTTGTGCATCGGCGTGGCAATCACCAGTACGTCGCATGCTTGCAGTTGGTCGATCAATTCGTTGGAACGGCTCAACGTACTGTCCCGCCCACTTGCCGTGACTACGCGTTGATTCGCTAATGCCTGGGCGTAAGGGGCATCGACTGGGGCCACGGTGTTGAGGTCTAAATCGGTCAACTGGATACCCCTTCTGCCGGCCTCGGTGGCCAAGGCGAACAGGATCTGCTGGGACAGCTTCAGACTTTCCGAAGCCTCTGCATTGGGGCTGGTGACCAGTCGAAGAATGCGCAAAGGAGCAAGTGGCTGTTGGGACGATGTCATGAGGTCTGCCTTCTTGGATGTGCATGCGGGTTATGGCGTATCGAACTGTTTTTGAAAGCGCAGTGCACCCGTCAACAGGCCTTCACGGAAGTAGAAACGTTGCGCGCGGGCGTTGGCCAAACCCGTGTCGAGCACCAGGCGTGCACAACCGCTGGCGCGCGCCAGTCGTTCCAAAGCTTGCAATAAGCGCGATCCCCACTGGCCACCCCGCTGAGCCTCGGCGGTTACAAGGTCATCGACATACAGGAATGCGCCGTAGACCAGGTTTTCCTGAAAGCGGTAACTAGCCAGTGCTACAAGAACGCCTGCGTCATAAGCGCCAATCAGGCGATAGCCTTCAAGGCGCATACGCTCGATGCGGCTGACGAAGTCGGCTTCGCTCGTCAGATGAGGGCGCAATTGCTGCATTACCGGGAATGCGCTGCACAGGTCATGGGTGCTGTCCAAGGGACGCAGGGCGGTATCGGCCAGGTCGAGCACGCTGGGTATGAAGTTAAGCAAAGGGAATTTCATGGGAGGTGCCCTCATCAGTAGGTGATGGAGCTATATTGGACTACCATTGACCCACTTGATTGATCCAAGAAATGGGATATGAACTAGGCCATGATGACCTCCCCCAAGCCGCCTTTTGCTCCCTTGGAAGAGCAGTCCGCCTTGCCCCTTTATCGTCAACTGTACGACCGCGTGCTGGCCGCCGTTGCCGCTGGCACGTTGTCCCCCGGTGACCGCTTGCCGTCGGCGCGCGCCATGGCTAAGGAGCTGGGGGTGGCACGTGGCACCGTCGAACTGGCCTATTCGCTGATGGCCAGCGAAGGGTACCTCCTGGCGCTCGGGCAGAAAGGCACCGTAATCAATCCTGAACTGCAGAAGCCTGTGTCAGCGGCCACCGTATTGCCAGTCAGCAGCCAAGTGATCGAAGACGCGCCTGATTCGCTCTGGCGTCCACCGCAGCTGTTGCCGTTCCAGATGGGGGTACCGGCGCTGGATGCATTTCCGCGCAAGATTTGGGCGCGTCTCGGTGCTCGGTATCTCCGTGGGATGCGTCTGGGAGATCTGGACTATCCAGCACCCCACGGCCTGGCAGCGTTGCGCAGCGCCATTGCTTCGTATCTGCAGGTGTCCCGAGGTATCGATTGTGGTGCCCATCAGGTGTTTATCACCAGCGGTTGGCGCAATAGCCTGTCCTTAGTCGCACATACCCTGTTGCAGCCAGGCGAGTGCGCCTGGGTGGAAGACCCGGGCTATCCCACTACGCGCCAGGTGCTTCGCCAGTTCGGCCTGGACCTGGAAGCGGTGCCGGTTGATGCAGAAGGCATGAACGTAGAACACGCCATCGCGGGTTCTCGGGCTGCTCAGGTTGTCATGGTGACACCAGGGCATCAGAGCCCGCTGTCGATGGCACTGTCGCTGCCACGCCGACAACTGCTACTCGATTGGGCTGCCCGCACCGGTGGCTGGATTGTCGAGGACGATTACGACGGCGAGTACCGCTACGTCAGCCGTCCACTTCCAGCGCTGGCCAGCTTGGATCGCCATGGGCGCGTGCTGTATGCCGGCACCTTCAGCAAGGTGCTGTTTCCCGGTATTCGCCTGGCTTATCTGGTGGTGCCGCAGGCGCAGGTGGCAGCGTTCGAGCGCGTCGGACGGGCCTTGTTTGCTGCCGGGTCACCGTCAATTACCCAGGCTTTGGTGGCGGAGTTCGTTGCCGAGGGACACTTCGCTCGGCATATCCAACGCATGCGCCGCCTCTACAACGAGCGACGGGCATTGACCATCGAAGCACTGGAGCGGAGTTTGCCGAAGGGTATGCAGGTGGAACGCTCGCCAGGCGGTATGCACCTGGTACTGCGTTTACCGGAGGACGTAAGCGACACCGCCCTGGCCGAGCAGGTGCTGGCGAGGGGCATGTCGGTACAAGCGTTGTCGCGCTGGGCTGCCTCATCGCAGCGTCAGTCAGGTCTGCTCCTGAGTTTTACCAACTGCGCCACGACTGCTCCAGGCGAGCAGCTTGGCGCGTTGATCAGCAAGTTACTCAGTTGAGGTTGGCCTTGTTCAGGCCGAAGAGTTCATCGGACGAGCCCGGGATCGCCTGGAAAGCCACATTGAGGCGATTCCAGCCATTGATGGCGACGATTAGGAACGACAAATCCGACAGCTCCTGCTCGGAAAACTGCTCACGCGCCCTCGCATACAGGCTGTTGGAGATACCATGAGGCGGCAGTTGGGTCAGGGCTTCAGTCCACTCCAGCGCCGCCCGCTCTGCTGGCGAAAACAGCTGTGACTCACGCCAGACGGCCACGTGGTGAAGACGCAGCTCGCGCTCGCCATGGATCTTGGCCTCTTTCACATGCATATCCACGCAGAACGAACAGCCGTTGAGCTGCGAAGCGCGCAACATGATCAGGTGGGCAAGATCGGCCAGTAGCGGCTTCTTGCTCAGTTGCAGGGTGAGCTCCACCAGTTTATTGGACGCTTGGGGAGACAGTTTGAAGTAATCAAGGCGGTTGTTCATGGGGTAGTTGCTCGTAGTGGGTGGATGGTTGTTGGAGCCCACTGTAGCAACGCTTGGAATAGCCCCACAGGGCCAAAATGGTAGCTTCGAACTAGGCCATATCTGTATCGAAGTGCGCCATGATCACCTATCGAGCGATAGGGTCGAAGGGGGGCAATAGGCCGTTTATTGGCCTCCGCGAATGGCCGCAATGGGTCGAAAGCGGCCAGTCGCGGAAGGCTGCTTACGACCCGTAGCGGACTGTCCTGCCTTGGGGCTTGCGTGGTGGATGATGTGTTTGCCTGAAGATCTTCGTTGCCTATGAGATCGAGCGCCGCCCGCGCGGCGCATCGCGGATAAATCCGCTCCTACATTTTGTTGCAACGTGGCCATGCCTGTGAGGCCACGGTTGTCAGCCTTGTTGGCACGACGGGATGTTTGGGGGGCATCGATGCCGCCTCGCATGCCTTGAGACATGCACCAAGGCAGGCAACCATGGCGTAACAGGTTCGGCACGTTGCAACAAAATGTAGGAGCGGATTTATCCGCGATGCGCCGCGCGGGCGGCGCTCGATCTCATAGGCGCTACATACCGTTAGGCGAACACATCCGAATCCACGCCGCGCTACGATCCCAGGAAGATGTCAGTAAGCCGCAACCCCGATCACTGCAGGTGCTGTCTGATCGCCTGGGCCGCCTGGTCCATCGCACTGCGCGTACCGGGCACCTGGCCGAGCACGTTGAGCAGGCCGAAGTCATGGATCATGCCGTTGTAGCGCACGGCGGTCACCGGGACACCGGCAGCGCCCAGCTTGCGCGCGTAGGCTTCGCCTTCGTCGCGCAGCACATCCATCTCGGCAGTCTGGACCAGCGCGGGCGGCAGGCCTTTCAACTGCTCCAGGCTGGCGCGCAGCGGCGAGGCATGGATGTCGTCACGCTGCCTGGGGTCGCTGGTATAGCTGTCCCAGAACCACTGCATCATGTTGCGCGTCAGGAAATGGCCGTCGGCGAACTGGTTGTACGAGCCGTTGTTGAAGTTGGCGTCGGTCACCGGCCACAGCAGGGCCTGGAAGCGCAGCTTCGGCGTGCCGGCCTCCTTGGCCTTGAGCGCGACAACCGCTGCCATATTGCCACCAACGCTGTTGCCTACCACCGCCAGACGGCTGCCATCGACGCCAATCTGCTTGCCGTTTTCGGCAACCCAGCGGGTGGCGGCGTAGGCCTGGTTGATGGCGGTGGGGAACTTCGCTTCCGGTGACGGGGTGTAGTCGACGTACACCGCCGCCGCACCGGAGCCGAGCACCAGGTCGTGGATCAGGCGTTCGTGGGTCGGGTAGTCACCCAGCACCCAGCCACCGCCATGGAAGAACATGAACACCGGCAACTCGCCTTGCGCCCCCTGTGGGCGTACCACGCGGATCTCCAGGGCCTGGCCGTCGACCGCAATAGTGCGGCGCTCGACCTGGGTGCCGGCAACGTCGACCTTCACGCTGGCCTGGGCGCCAGTGAGCACGGCACGCGCGTCTTTCGGCGCCAGGGTTTCCAGCGGTTTGCCGCCACCGGCTTCAAGGGCCTGAAGGAAAGCCTGGGTAGTGCTTTCCACACCGGGGCTACCGGCGGCGAAGGCACTGTTGACGGCGAGCGCAAGCAGGCCGACGGCGAGGGGGCGGGAGAGTTTCATGGTCAAGCTCCTGGGGCGCTGGGTAAGGTGATCAGTTCTGGTTGGCGGAGGTGGTCGGGCGCAGGTAGCTGACCTTCTGCACCTTGCCGTCACTGTCGCGGTAGGTCAGGGTGGCGGTGCTGGTGTGCCCGCTGGCGTTGGCCGGGGCATCTATGGCGATGACTTGAGCGATGTCCAGGTGCGTGCCGTACTGGTACGGCGAGGCGGTCTGGGCGAAGGCACCGAAGCTGGCACCGAAGGTCAAGGTGGCGATGGCGATTGCTTTGCTGAAGTTCATGGTCATGCTCCGTTAGCTGGGATAGTGGAATCAGCATCTGCTTGCTGGTTGATTGGTATGTTGCGCGATAATAGTTAGTGCGCAAAATATATTTCCGTAATGGTCCTGATTGAAACGCTGCATCAGCCCCGGGCATCGCCGCTGAGCGGCGACGTCGGGTGGTTTGGCTAGCGTGCTGCCGGCGGGAAATCGATATCGGTAATGGCGATGTTGTTCAGGTAGTTTGTGAGGGTTAACAGCGTCACCTGCGCCACCACCTCGACGATCTTGCCATCGTCGATACCCGACTCACGGGCTGCTGCAATCTGCTGGTCGCTCAGCTGGCCGCGGCTTTCGGTGACCTGGCGCGCCAGTGCGGCAACGGCGCTGAGCGTGCCGCTGCGGGCCTGGCTGATTGCCTCTTCGCTCAGGCCCGCTTTGCCTGCAAAGAAAGCGTGCGCGGCCAGGCAGTAGTCGCAACCGTTCACCTGCGAAGCGGCGAGGGCGACCACTTCACGTTCAGCGGCGCTCAGCGAGGTTTTGCCCAGGGCTTGGGCCAGGCCCAGGTAACCGTTCAATACAGCAGGGGAGTGGGCCAGGGTGCGGAAGGCGTTGGGGATGAAGCCGAGGCCTTTCTGAATACCTTCCAGAGCGGTGCGCGAGGCAGCAGGTGCCTGGTCCAGCGAGAGGGCTGCGATACGAGTCATGGTCATTCTCCAAGGGTTGATTAACGGGCTTGTCGATCAAGCTTGGAGTCAATGTTAGGGAGCTGGGCTTTCCTTTCGGCTGCAGATCATCGAAATTATGCAACAGATCGTCTAAACCCGAGTGTGCCATGGACCGATTGTCGACGTTGCTCAAACACTTCAACCTGCATGCCGCCACCTTTCACCAGGGCGCCTTCTGCGGCACCACCGACCTTGATGGGCAACAGCGGGTGGGGTACGCCCACCTGCTGCGTGCCGGCCGCCTGGCCTTCAGGGACAAGCACGGGCAGGTTGTGGAACTGAACGAACCGAGCCTGATCCTGGCGGTGCGCCCGCAGGCACACCGTTTGGTGGCGACCGAAGCCGATGAGGCGGAGCTGGTCTGTGCCACCTTGCAGTTCGAGGGCGGTGCCAACAACCCACTGACCTTGGCCTTGCCGGATTTCATCATCAAGCCACTGCGCGAACTGCCAATGCTGACCGGTACCCTCGACTGGCTGTTTGCCGAAGCCTCCGGCGACGAATGTGGCCGCGATGTCATGCTCAATCGCCTGTTCGAGCTGATGGTGGTCCAGCTGCTTCGCCACCTCATCGCCAGCCGCAGCATTACCTCGGGGATGATGGCCGGGCTGGCCGACGCCCAGCTCTCGCGCGCACTGGTCGCCATCCACAGCGAACCACAGCACAACTGGTCGGTGGCGCAGATGGCTGATCGTTCAGGCATGTCGCGGGCCAGCTTTGCCGCGCATTTTCGCCACACCGTGGGCATGACCCCGGCCGACTACCTGGCCAACTGGCGCATCAGCCTGGCCCAGAAGCGCCTGCGCGAGGGCCGCCCGATCGCGCTGATTGCCGATGAGGTGGGCTACGAAAGCCCGTCGGCCTTGGCCCGGACTTTCCGGCGCAAGGTTGGCGCTAGCCCGAAGGCCTGGCTGAAGCAGGGTTCGGCATAGGGCCAGGGGCGCCTACAGGTGCTCCCGGAGAAAGTCGACGAACGCCTTGGTGCGGGCGGAACGCCGTCGCTCGGGGCTGAATACGGCGCTGACCGGCAGTGCGGTGGCCTGGTAATCGTCAAGCACGCTACGCACGCGGCCTTGCGCGGCATCGGCTGCGAACAACCATTCGGGCGACAGGGAAAGGCCCAGGCCGCCGAGCACCATTTCGCGGATGGCCTCGCTACTGTTGCTGGTGACATTGCCTTTGATGGCAACCTCGAGCGCCTGCTCCCCGCGGCTGAACTGCCAATTGTCATAGTGCGTCAGTAGGGTGAAGCCGATGCAGTTGTGGCCGGCCAGTGCGGCGGGCTGGCGTGGCTGCCCGTAGCGCTCCAGGTAAGCCGGCGCAGCGTAGACCCGGCGCACGCTGCTGCCCAGGGGCACGGCCACCAGGCCGTCGTTTTTCAGCACCCCGATGCGGATGGCGACGTCGATGTTTTCCGTTAGCAGGTCTTCGTTGTGATCGTTCAGCCGCAGGTCGATCCGCACTTCAGGGTAGCGCTGCAGAAAGCTGCCAATCAGCGGTGCTATGCACAACCGCCCGTAGCTCACCGGCGCGGCGATCCGCAGCGGCCCTGCAATCTGCTCCTGGCCACTGGCAAAGCTGCGCGTGGCGGATTCCAGCTGGCCGAGAATCTCGTGGCAGTGATGGTAGAACCGCTGCCCTTGGTCGGTCAGGGCCAGCTGACGGGTACTGCGGGCAAATACCGGCCCGCCCAGGTAGCGCTCCAAGGCGCGGACCTGTTTGCTCACCGCAGGTTGTCCGATGTTCAGTTCGCGAGCGACCGCTGAAAACGACCCACGCTCCACCACGCGTACGAAGACGCGCATGCTGTCGAACAGATCCATTGCCATCTGGCCTCTCTGCGGAATAAGTCCTATGCCAATCTAGTGTCTTATCGGAATGAACGTGGCGGCGCAACCTGTAAGCGTCCACTCAATCGAGGTTGCCATCATGAAACCGACCATGCTCGCCGCTATCGCAGAATCCGCCCAAGCCCCGCTGGCTGTGCGCCACATTGCCCGCCCGATACCCGGGAAGGGCCAGGTGCTGGTGCGGGTCCACGCCGCAGGCGTCAATCCGCTCGATACCAAGATCGCCACCGGCGCAGGCGCGCATGCTCGCCAGCCGCTGCCGGCGGTACTCGGCCTGGACCTCGCCGGCACGGTCGTCGAACTGGGCGAGGCGGTCGAAGGGTTTGTCGTCGGTCAGGCAGTGTTCGGCATGGCCGGTGGCATCGGTGGGGCCCAGGGCACCATGGCCGAGTACATTGCGGTGGATGCCCGGCTGGTCGCAGCCAAGCCGCATGCACTCGCCATGAGCGAGGCGGCTGCGTTGCCGCTGGTATTCATCACGGCGTGGGAAGGGCTGGTCGATCGCGCCAATGTCCGCCCTGGCCAGCGCGTGCTGATTCACGGTGGGGCAGGTGGGGTCGGCCAGGTGGCGGTGCAGTTGGCCAAGGCACGCGGCGCCGACGTCTATGCCACCGGTTCGGCGGCCAGTCTCGATTTCATTCGCGCCCTGGGCGCCACGGCAATCGATTACCGGGCGCAGAGCGTGGAAGCCTATGTGCAGCAGTACACGGCCGGGGAGGGGTTCGATATCGTCTATGACACCGTAGGCGGCAGCACCCTGGATGCTGCCTTCCTGGCGGTCAAGCCTTATACCGGCCACGTGCTCAGTTGCCTCGGTTGGGGCCAGCACAGCCTCGCGCCGTTATCGTTCCGAAGCGCCACCTACTCGGGCGTGTTCACCCTGGCCCCGTTGCTCACCGGCCAGGGGCGTGAACACCACGGGGCTATCCTGCGCGAGGCGGCTGCGCTGGCAGATGCCGGGCAGTTGCAAGTGCGGGTGGACCCGCGGCAGTTCGCCCTGGCAGATGTCAACGAAGCGTTTCGCCAGGTCGCGCAAGGGCGTGGTACGGGCAAGACAGTGATCCGCTTGTCCAGCGACTAGCTACCGCGACCGTGCAGACGACTTGGTTCAACCCGGTCGCTTCTCGTATCATCGGCGCATTCGCCTGTGGATCGGAACCTGTGCAATCACTCACTGGAAAACTTCAGCCTGCTTCGGCAACCCCTGCGAAGTGGGACGCAGGCGAGGCCGTCAGCCAGTTGTCGTGGGACGACTTGCGCATCATCAAGACCCTCAGTGAGTGTGGCAATCGTGCCGCTACGGCCAAGAAGCTCGGGGTGAACGTGTCCACCGTTTCGCGGCGCATTGCCCAGGTCGAGCGCACCCTGGGTATCGCCCTGTTCGATCACCGCAAGTCGGGCTACCTGCTCACGGCCGAAGGTGCCGAGCTGCGCGCGCTGGCCGAGCGTGTGGAGCTGGACATCGTCAGCGTCACGCGGCGTGTTTCCCGTGCCGGCCAGGGCCCCCTCGGCAAGCTGCGGATCACCACCAGCGACTCGCTGCTGCTGTATTTCCTCACCCCGATCATCGCCGAATTCAAGGCGCTGAATGAGGGCATCACCCTGGAAGTACTGGTCGGCAACCAGACCTTGAGCCTGGCCCGGGACGAGTCGGATATCGCCATCCGGGCGACGCGCAAACCTGCCGACAGCCTGGTCGGCCGCAAGCTGGCCAACATCGCCTGGGCGCCGTACTGCTGTGCCGGCCAGGCAGGCGCTGTCGCCCTTTTCGAAGGGGAGCAGCCATGGGTCTCGTATGCTGCCGCGCTGTGCGGTTTGCGGGCAACGAGTTACGTCGAGAACCGAGTCGCCCCCGAGCGCATCGTGTACCGCACTGATTCCGTCGCTGCAGCGAGCGCGGCCATCGCGGCAGGGCTCGGGTTCGGTTTTCTCCCCTGCATGCTGGGCGACATCACCCCGGGGTTGGTCCGTGCCGGCCCGGTGGTGCCCGAGCTGCAGGATGAACTGTGGCTGTTGACTCACCAGGACATTCGCAAGTCGTGGCGAGTCAAAGCCTTCATGACCTTCTGTGCCGCCGCCGTGGCCGAGCAGAAGCCCTTGGTCGAAGGGCACCTCCCAGCCAGCTGAGGCCAGCCCGGGCGAGCTAGCGCCCGGATGCGCCGGCGCCAATCACGGCCTTGCAGGCGATCTCGATCAATTGCGGGCGCTGGGCAAGCCTGGAGACACCAATGATGTTGCTTGCGCACTGAGGTCGCTCAGTGCCGTATGCCGCCTTGCGTACCTTGCCGACGACGGCGAAGGCCGCGTCCATGTCCAGCACGTAGAGCGTCTCCTCGACCACATCCTGCAAGGTTGCGCCATACAGGGCGAGCAGCTTGGCAATGTTGGCGTAGGAGGCCCGCATCTGCTCGCCCATCGCCGAGAAGTCACTGGGCCTGCCGTCGGTATCGAGCGGCGCCGGGGCGACCAGGTTGCCGTCCTCGTCATGGTTGAACTGGCCCGACACATGGATCTCGTTACCGACCCGGCGTGCCTGCGGATAGCCATAGGCATCCTCCCAGGGAACGCCCCAGTAAGCGGTGTCTTTGTTGAGTGGTTGTGAAGCTGCCATGTGCATTCCCCTGCAGGTGAGCGGGCCGGATTGACCCGCATGGACAGGCGAATGCTAGCAGCACATCGCCACGCCTGATGGCGCAAAAAAGAGCTTCCATGAGCGCAAAAGTGCGCCACCGATGCCTGCCGGGTTTCGCTATCTTGTGCTCGACCTCAAGCGGCGACGACGCCGAGGCATGCACCACGAACGGTGCGACTGACCATCATCCAGCGGAGAGGAAACAACCATGCGCAACCCTAAAACCGAAGTTCTGACCCCATTCAACAGCCAGCTGATCTTCATCGACCAGCAGCCGCAGATGGCCTTCGGCGTGCAGAGCATCGACCGCCAGACGCTGAAGAACAACACCGTGGCCCTGGCCAAGGCGGCGAAGATTTTCGACGTGCCCACCACCATCACCACGGTCGAGACCGAGAGTTTTTCCGGGCACACCTACCCGGAGCTGCTCGCGGTGTTCCCGGACGCTCCGCTGCTGGAGCGCACTTCGATGAACTCCTGGGATGACCAGAAGGTGCGTGACGCGCTCAAGCGCAACGGCCGCAACAAGGTGATCGTTTCCGGCCTGTGGACTGAGGTGTGCAACACCACCTTCGCCCTGTCGGCGATGCACGACGCCGGTTATGAGATCTACATGGTGGCGGACGCCTCCGGTGGCACCAGCAAGGACGCCCACGACTACGCCATGCAGCGCATGATCCAGGCCGGCGTGGTGCCGGTGACCTGGCAACAGGTGCTGCTGGAATGGCAGCGCGACTGGAAGAACCGGGCCACCTACGATGCCGTGATGGCGCTGGTGAAGGAACATTCCGGCGCTTACGGCATGGGCGTCGACTACGCCTACACCATGGTGCACAAGGCGCCTGAGCGCGTTCAGCATGGCCCGACTCTGGCACCGGTGGTGGCAGCTGTCTGAACCGTCACCGGTAGCCCCTGTAACGGGGCTGGTGGTGGATGCAAGGGTGCGCCGCAGCAGGCGCACCCGGTTACTGTGTGAATGGGTGAGAACATGGATAAATCCACCGTGCCGGCCGTTGCGCCGGTTCCAACGGCGCCGTTCGGCGCCTGGCAGGTAGAAGCCGCCAAACAACTCATGCTGGAAAAGCTCGACACCGGCATTTCGGTAGCCGAAGTCGCCGAAGCATGCGCATTGTCCCGCAGCCACTTTTCGCGCATGTTCAAGCAACGTACCCGTATGCCCCCGCAGCAATGGCTGCGCGAGCAGCGGGTGATGAAGAGCAAGGCATTGCTGGAAACGTCCACCATGCTGCTCGTGGACATTGCACTGACGTGCGGCTTCTACGATCAGTCCCACTTCTGCCGGACCTTCTTCAAGACCGAAGGCATGACGCCGCAGAGGTGGCAGCAACAGGCGTTCGGGAGTCATCGTCGGCATACAGCGAAACGCACAGCCCGCTATCGACCCTGCGCACAGTAGTGGCACTATGGCGCCTCACAGGAAGAGAGTCCGGTGCACGTAACCGGATGTCATGCGCACAGGACCAAGGGAATATGGTTTCGATTCAGGTGGACGGTGAGGACAAGACCGCAACGATCAGCGACTGGACGATTCGCTGGAGCGACAAGTACGCAGCTCTGGCACTGACCTGTCATTTTCCGTCTGGGAAAAAATACATCCGCCCGCTCAGTAACTGCAGGGTTTCACCCTCCCGCGAATTGAGCAATGTGCTGCTGTCCAGGCCCGGCAGCACGATCGTCAAACCTATCGAAAAGGCCGTGATCTACGGCGAGCGATATGCCGTGGTGCATTATCCGGGTACCGACATGCCCTATGTCCACAAGCTGGACGGCATCGTCTTCACCGCGCCTACCTCGATCAGGGATACGCCGGTGTTCGCTTATTTCAAGGCCGTTGCGAGTGCCCGGCAGGCTCAAGCGCAGTCAGAGTCCGATCGTGAAATAGCCAGCAATGTCGTGGCGCAACTGGGCAAACTGCCTGCCAGTGCCAGCACGGCCTTGCAAGCCTATTGCACCGGGCGTAACGGCACGCTGGCGCCAGGCCAGGGGCTCATTTATCCGTTCGGGCTGAACGAAAGCCAGTACCAGGCTGTCGAGCGGGCGTTCAGCGCGCAGATCAGCGTGATCGAAGGCCCACCGGGCACCGGCAAGACCCAGACTATCCTCAACATCCTCGCCAACATCCTGTTGCGCGGGCAGACGGTGGCGGTGCTGTCCAACAACAATGCGGCTGTGGCAAACGTCTACGAGAAGTTGGAAAAATGCGGCCTGGGCTACCTGGTAGCCAAGCTTGGTAAAAAGGAAAACCGCGAGGCCTTTTTCGCCAACCTGCCTGCGTGGCCCTCCAGCACGCCCGGACCGGCACCGTCCCTGGAAGACATACAGACCTTGCTGGCCCGCTTGAAACAGCACCTGCAAGACCACAACCGGGCGGCACAACTGCAAATCGAACTGGACGAGCTGGTCATCGAGCGGCGCTACCTGCAGCAGTGGCAGGCAGAAAACGGTGTGCAGGCCACGGGCTCGTTGGACAAATACGGCCTGACCCCGCGCAAGACGGCCGACCTTATGGCCTACCTGGCGCACCTTGGCGAGCAGCGCGTGCAGCTCAAGGACCGCATCGAGCTGCTGTTCAAATTCAGAATCTTTCGCACCACACCATTCGCCGCGGGCGAGGCGCGCATGGCTGCGTTCCATGCCCTGCAGATGCATTACTATGACAAGTCGCAACAGGCCAAGGAAGCCGAGCTGCGGGCGTGCCGTGAGTCGTTGGCGCGGGCCAACTTCACGGCGCTGCTGGAAGCGCTGACAACGGCATCGATGCAGCATCTGAAGCAGCATCTGCAAAGCCGGGCAGCGCCGCGAGGCAGCTTCGATGGCAAAATCTACCGCAGCGATTTCGATGCCTTCGTGCAGCGTTTCCCTATTCTAGGCAGCGGCACGCATTCCATCGTCAACTCGATCGCGGCGGGGGCGATCCTCGACTACGTGATCATCGACGAAGCGTCTTTGCAGGACATCGTGCCGGGCATCCTGCCACTGGGCTGCGCCAACAACCTGATCGTTGTCGGTGATAACCGCCAGTTGCCCTACATCCCGGTGAAACTGGGGCTTCAGGCGCCGGCCGAGGCCTACGATTGCGAGCGCTACAGCCTGCTGGATTCGTGCATTGCCGTGTTCCGGGACGCACTGCCAAGGACGTTGCTGAAGGAGCATTACCGATGCCACCCGAGGATCATCCAGTTCTGCAACCAGCAGTTCTACGACAATGCGCTGGTGCCCATGACCGTGGATAACGGCGAACAGCCCCTGCGCCTGGTGGTCACCGCCAAGGGCAACCACGCACGCAAGAATACCAACCTTCGCGAGTTGGAGTCGTTGCTGAAGGTGCTCGAGGACGAAGGGCAGCCTGTCGTCGTGGACCCTGGAGGCCGCGGTTATATCGCCCCGTTCCGGGCCCAGGTCAGCCTTTCCGACAAGCACCTGCCGACGGACTTCGTCAATGACACTGTGCACAAGTTCCAGGGCCGCGAGTGCGACGAAATCGTCTTCTCGACCGTGCTGGACAAAAAGCGCTACAACCAGGCGCAAGGACGCCTGGACTTCGTCGACGACCCTTGCATGATCAACGTGGCAGTGTCGCGGGCCAAGCATCGCTTCACCCTGGTGACCGGTGATGATGTATTCACCAGCAATAATGGCCACCTCGCCGCCTTGATCCGCTACATCAGCTATTACGCGCAGGATGAGCAGATCGTCCGTGCGCCGGTGGTGTCGGCATTCGACTTGTTGTACCGCGAGTATGACCAGTCCCTGGCACGCCTGAACGCTCGTCTGCGGCCGGAGGATTCACGCTACAAGTCCGAGCAGATCGTGGCACAGTTGCTGCGCGAGGCGCTGTCGGCCCCGGCGTGCCAGGCGCTGAAGTACCACACGCAGATCCGTCTGGATAAGCTCGCATCGCCCAGTAATCCCGCCTGGACGGCAGCCCAGCGGGCGTTCATGAGGCGCGCCAGTTGCGATTTCGTGATCTATTACAAAGTGGGCAAGACACCGGTAGGGGTGATTGAGGTCGATGGCGGCTATCACGACCACCCCGTGCAGGCGGCGCGGGATGCCATGAAGAACGAAATCCTGGCTGGAAGTGGCATTCCCATTTTGCGGCTGCGGACGGTTGAGAGTGATATCGAGCGCAGAGTTGGCGAATTTCTTGGGCAATGGGCCAAGCCGGTTCCGGACGCCTGAGCAGCTGGGTCTGAGGCTGGCACTGAACAAATGCCACGCGTTTATCTCCCAGAAGCATGGATAATGCGCTGGATTGACCATTGCCGAGAACCGTTTGCCAGGCGGTTGGCTGCGAAAGGCACACATCAACTGACTGCGAGGACATTTGGTACATGAAAGCTTTGCTGGACCGTGCACGCCAATGGGCCAAGTCGCTCAAGCGGCAAACCATGGTGCTCTGGTTCTGTTACCAGCACTCCGATACGCCGTGGCTGCCCAAGTGGATAGCGGTGTTCGTGGTGGCCTACGCGCTGAGCCCGATCGATCTCATTCCAGACTTCATACCCGTGCTGGGCTATCTGGACGATGTGATCATCTTGCCCCTTGGCATCCTGTTGGCAATTCGCCTGATGCCGCCGGCCGTGCTCGCGCAGTGCCAGGAGCAAGCCCTGGCGTGGGAACAGAGCCAGGTGAAGCGACCGGTCAGCGTTACCGCAGCGGTGTTCATCGTACTGATCTGGATAGCCGTGCTAACGGGGGCGTTACTGGCTTTCGCTCATTACTGAGCGCTTGTCCGAGCCTCGCGAATCCCACCGCTTGATGACTGCTTACCCGCTCAACAGATGACCTGAGGCCAGCCATCGGCTGGCTGGCCTCAACCGACATCAGCCCTTGCTCAGATCAACCAATGGCGTCTGCCGCACCTCGGTTTCGCGCCCGCCCTGGATCTCTTCCACCTGCTGCAAGGCCTTGTCCACCGCTGCCTTGTCCGCCAACAAGCTGTAGCGGATATGGAACTGCCGGTGTTCCTTGGGGCCGATGGTCGGCACCAGGTTCAGTGGCCGCTGGTAACGGCGGTTGTAGGAAAAACTTGTCCCCGGCTCCAGCCCCGTGACATAGCCCTGGCCTTGGGTGTCGGTATTCTTCCACAGCGAGAACACCGGCAGCGTGCCGGTATTGAAACCGACCGCAACGCCCAGGTTGCCAGCCTTGTTGTGCAGCACGGTCAAGGTATCGCCCTTGGCATCGGCATACGGCACCACGTTATAGACCGTCTCGTCATAGTCCCGGGTCGGCGCGCGGTAGGTCTGCCAGTTGGGCAGGTCGCCCTTGGCCTTGTCGTTGAACGGCGACACCTGTTTCACCGGCGCGGCGAAACGCGCGCCTTGCTCGAGGAACGGCGTGCTGAAGTTGCTGTGGTACAGCGCCTGGTATTCCTTCGCATAGTCGCCATTGTTGGTCAGCGTGTCGTTGACGGTGAACGCCACGCTGCCGGGCTCGGTGACCAGTTCGGTAGCGACGGCGAAGTCGACCTTCTTGAACGCCTGTTCTTTCAGTTCGCCACGCAAGCTGATGGCGTACGGTGGTTTCTCGTCGATGTGCAGGGTGACTCTGTTCGCAGGGATGTTGGCGGCGCGGCCGTGCAGGGTCAGCAGCTCGCCATTGTCGATGCCGGGGTGGCCGACCCATTCGTAACCGCAGCGGGTGACCAGCTCGTTGAAGCCTTCCAGCCAGCCCAGGCCATTGCGCCCGTTGAGTTCGATGAAGGACGGGTTGACCACCTCCTTGACCGGTGAATCCCAGCCCAGCCGCACCGTGCCGACCGAGGCCTGCAGGATGTTCATGCCGCGCGTCGGCACGACCGACAGTTTCATCCTGCCGTTATCGATGTCGACGATGCTGACACCCTCCTGCCGCCCCCCGTGCAAGGTGCGCAGGGTCACGCTGAAGGGCTTGTCGGTCTTGACGCCCAGTTGCTGGCTGGTGATCTGCCAGTCCTGGGCGGCCTTGTCGGTGTCGAGCAGGACGTAATCCCAGGCCATGGCGTGGGAGGTCGCGCACAGGGCGCTAAGCGCAACGAAGCGTTTGAGGCGAAACATGGGCAACATGCCTTTCTTGGAATTGTGCCCATTTTATAGACCTACAAAAACGTTTCAGCAAGCGCGCCAGACGGTGTTTTCGGCGAAGCCCTGGTCAGCTGATTGATGATGGGGTTCGTAACGCTTTGCCAGCACGGAATTCTTCGTCGATGGCCGGGGACTCGACAAAATCTCCGAGGGGCCGCGGTTGGGTTTCTCGGGATTTCATACAGAGCCTAGTACGAACGTGCTAATTGACCCTGTCTTCGCCGGTTTCGTATAGTCCGTGCAGGATTAGTGAAATCGGGATAGGACATCCATGAGCTACAGACTTCTACCACTTAAGCGATGGCTGGCCATCGTGTCCATGACTTGTAGTGGCATGGCCATGGCCGCACAAGCGCCAGGCGATTACTGGATCATCTACGGCAAAGGGGAACGTTTGCACAACGAAGTGTACGTTGCCGATAGTGCCGGCATCCTGCAAAAGCCGGGTGGTGTGCAGTCGGCGCAGATCATGCAGTTGTTTGAAGACCCTGCCTATCCAACCCTCGTCGCCTATGAAGTACAGGTCAAATGTAAACAGCGCCAGATCCGCCTGGACAGCGCCCGGGCGATACGACGCTTCGACGGCGCGGTGAAGGATGTGAAAACCAATGCCCGCGATTGGGTCGCACCGAAGGACTATTGGCTACAGCGTACCTTTGCCTTCGTTTGTGCCCCTGATAATCGAGCACGCAACCAGATGTTGTCGATCGGTAAGATGCCGGCCACGCAGATGGTTGCCACCGTCCAGGCCATGTTCAGTCAGTTGGTCGGTGTCCAGGCAAACAGCCAGGCGGTACAAAAACTGGACGACATGCTGAGCAACAGCCCGTGATGTACATACGTTTTCTGCCACTCGGCCTGATGCTGTTGACTCTGCCTGGTTGTATCCCGACCCTGCCGGAACTGTGCGCTGGCCACCAATGGCAGGGGCGTGACGCCAAACAGGCGATTGACTTCTTCGGCCCGCCTGGGCACATGGAGCCGTTGCCGGGTGGAGGTGGGGTGCAGTTGGGCTGGTACCGCGACACCACCTACGTGCGTAAGGAAGTAGTCGGCAGCACCGCTGAAATGCAAGGCAACGTGATGGTCCATACCAATTACTGGGATGACGTGACGCATGCTGGTGGTTGCACGATCCTGATGAAGGTGAACAAGGCACGGCTGATCAGCGACTTCTCTACCAAAGGGCGCTGTAACGGCGTCAGCCTGGCGCCTTAGGCTCTGTACGAGATCCCGAGAAACCCAATCGCGGCCCTCGGAGGCTGAGATTTTGTAAAGTCCCTATCGTTATTGGCCGTCCACGCCTGGTGCGCGCCTACCGCCAGCGCGATGGCGGCCACCGCGACCCACAGGCCACTGGTGTTGGCGGCGCCTCGTAACTCGCCAGCGCCGGCCGGAAAGCTACAGGGCATTTGTTTTCCTGGCAGAGTAGGCGTTGCGCCAGAGTGTCAGTACCACACAGTTGTCCAGCGTTTCACCACCTCGCGGCCGTATTGTTGAATCCACAGTTGCAGCGTTTTGTTTAACGTGCTCTTCGCTTCGATCATCTCACCGGTGTACGGGTTTCTGTAGTACTTGCTTTGTCGTGCCTTGAAGCGGTGGCGTGGCGGAGGGGGCGACCATGAGTGTCGGGTGTCTTCGTATTCGATTCCACTGATCGCCAATATATCCGACAGGTCGAATTGGTACTCGGCGAGCAAGTCGTGGAGTTTGCCTTCGAACTCGAATTCTCGTTTTAAATGAGGGTCGACCTTTATGAAGGACAGATCGGTTTTCTTGGCGGCGAGCAAGTATTCGAGTGCACGGAACTCTGCGAGGCGAGACATGGGATTCCTCCATTGCGTGATGAGGCTAGTGTTAGCGCCCAGCAGGCAAGAATGCAAGTGTCGAAATATTTTGTGAAATCTTCGTTCCGAATTTAAGTGTGGAGGTGGGTTTCATGTTTAGTGATTCTCTTTGGCTGTAAGTTGATTCCCACATTGAACATTGCGCAGAGGTCGCTGAAGCTGAGGGAGTTGCCTTTGGAGGGTTTGGTCGGTACATTCTGGGTATGCAAGACGCCTGGGTTTATGCCGCTATGCTCGCGTAGAGGGTATTCAATGCCTAAATTATTTATGGGCTAAATTAGATATGCGATTTACCGCAGGTGAAGTTCGGTTGCCCCAATAAAAGCAAATCAAATTGGTTTCCGATAGGTATTCGGTGGCTGATTAATAAATAGTCGGAAGCCGCATCTACACGCGCTAGGAAGAGCGCGTATTACAGGCACAGTTTTTTATTAAAGGAGGACAGGGATGTTTGTCCGCGCGAACCAGACCCCTTTCAGCTTGCACCTCAGCCGCCTGGAGCATGATGTCCAGGGCCTCGTCCATGCCGCTGGTCGCAGGCTGGCCAGTGAACGCCGGTCGCTGCACCCGAAGCACCTGCTGCTGCAACTTACTGCGCTCCAGTCCGGCGACGCCTGCTACGGTCTGCCGAACAGTGCGGTGCTGGCATGACCGACGCCAAACAACGCGAACCCCAGGTCGCCGTCGCCCCGCTCAACACCATCGACGCCAAGGACGTCGGCCGTGGCGCCGCCGCCTTCGATGCCTGGCTGCAGTCGGTCAGCGGCGGCTACGTCACCCTCGAACGGATCAAGACCGTGGCCGGCGCGTTGCCGGTGGTGGGCAACATCATGGCCCTGGTCGATGCCCTGGGCGACGTGGTGACCCTGGTCAAGAGCAAGAACCGCCAGCTGCTCGACTGGGTCAGCCTGGGCATCAACCTGATCGGCGTGTTGCCGGCACCACCGACCATGGCCGCGGCGCGCATGAGCCTGCGCCCGACCCTGTTCCTGGTGCGCCAGGAGCTGCGCAACAGCGCCAAGATGCTGCTGGGCGATTCGCTGATCCAGGTACTGATCGGCCACCT